>NZ_JBFNGQ010000001.1:0-847959 GCF_040784015.1 Lentilitoribacter sp. EG35 | reverse complement strand
CGTAAGCTTTAAAATCACCAAAAAATTTCGTGATAGCAGCTGTCAAACTCGTTTTACCATGATCAACGTGACCAATCGTGCCAATGTTTACGTGAGGCTTATTGCGCTCAAACTTTTCCTTTGCCATATGCGGCTCTCCGTTTTTTTTCTAGACGTTCCAAAATTCTCTGAATTTGCGGAACAAACTTCATTTTGCTTCAATTCAGATGAATTAAGAAGCGTATTTCGCTTGAATCTCTTGTGATACATTACTTGGCACAGCCGCATAGTGATCAAAGACCATTGAATATTGCGCACGGCCCTGAGACATAGAACGTAGGTTATCAACATATTTGAACATGTTCGCCAAAGGAACGTGAGCATTGATAACTACGGCAACACCGCGTGTTTCCTGACCTTGGATTTGACCACGACGTGAATTCAAATCACCAATTACATCACCAACATAATCTTCAGGTGTTACAACTTCGACCTTCATGATTGGCTCAAGTAATTGAGCACCAGCACGAGGAGCAGCTTCTCTGAAACACGCACGAGATGCAATCTCAAACGCAAGAACAGAGGAGTCAACATCATGGTATGCACCATCCATCAACGTCGCTTTAACACCAAGCATCGGGAATCCTGCAAGCGGACCAGAAGTCAGAACGCTCTGGATACCTTTTTCAACACCAGGAATGTATTCTTTTGGAACGTTACCACCAACAATTTTTGAAACAAACTCAAACTCTTCAGCTTGTTCATTTGGTTCAAAGATGATTTTAACGCGCGCAAATTGACCAGTACCACCAGATTGTTTCTTGTGTGTGTAGTCAGCTTCATACGTTTTCGTGATTGTTTCACGATAAGCAACCTGAGGCGCACCAACAGTCGCTTCAACATTAAATTCACGACGCATACGATCAACAAGAATATCAAGGTGAAGCTCACCCATACCAGCAATAATAGTTTGGCCGGATTCTTCGTCAGATTTAACGCGGAATGATGGGTCTTCAGCCGCCAAACGATTAAGTGCGATACCCATTTTTTCTTGGTCACCCTTAGTCTTAGGCTCAATCGCAATCTGAATAACCGGATCAGGGAATTCCATGCGCTCAAGAATAACAGGCTTAAGCGGATCACAAAGAGTGTCACCAGTTGTTGTTTCTTTCAAACCAGCAAGAGCCACAATGTCACCAGCATAGGCTACATCGATATCTTCACGAGAGTTTGAGTGCATTTCCAACATACGGCCAACACGTTCGCGCTTATCTTTAACGGTGTTAAGAACAGACGAACCTTTATTGATTGAACCAGAATAGATACGAGCAAACGTCAATGAACCAACAAACGGATCGTTCATAACTTTAAATGCGAGCATTGAAAGTGGTTCTTCATCAGAAGCAGGGCGTGTTGTTTCTTCCTCTGTTTTAACATCAATACCGGCAATAGCTGGAATATCAATTGGAGAAGGAAGGAAATCAACCACTGCATCAAGCAAAGGCTGAACACCTTTGTTTTTAAATGCCGTACCACAGAACATTGGGAAGAAAGATACATCGATCGTACCACGACGGATAAGCTCACGGATCTTATCGTTATCAGGCATATTACCTTCAAGATAAGCATCCATTGCCTCATCATCGATTTCAACGATCTGCTCGATCATTGTCTCACGCCATTCAACAGCTTTTTCCTTAAGGTCGTCGGGAATTTCCACAACATCCCAAGCAGCGCCGAGTGACTCATCACGCCACACAATGGCATTCATTTCGATGAGATCGACAACACCTGCAAATTGATCTTCAGCACCGATTGGAAGTTGAACAGCAACAGGCACAGCACCCAAACGTGACTTAACCATATCGTATGAGCGATAGAAATCCGCGCCAATCTTATCCATTTTGTTACAGAAGATCATACGAGGAACGTTATACTTATCAGCCTGACGCCAAACAGTTTCAGTTTGAGGCTCAACACCAGCATTGGCATCTAGAAGCGCGATAGCACCATCAAGAACACGCAATGAACGTTCAACTTCAATCGTGAAGTCAACGTGGCCAGGAGTATCAATGATATTGAAACGGCATTTCTTACCAGTACGCTCATTATCCCAGAAAGTCGTTGTCGCAGCAGACGTAATAGTAATACCACGCTCTTGCTCTTGCTCCATCCAGTCCATTGTGGCTGCGCCATCATGAACTTCGCCGATTTTATGCGACTTACCTGTGTAATACAGGATACGTTCGGTTGTTGTAGTCTTACCAGCATCAATGTGAGCCATGATGCCAAAGTTACGATAATCTTTAATTGGGTATCCACGAGCCATGGGAGGGGCCTCTTTTTAAAACGTGTATTAAATTACCAGCGATAATGAGCAAAAGCACGGTTAGCTTCAGCCATTTTGTGAGTGTCTTCGCGTTTCTTAACAGCAGAACCACGGTTGTTTGCAGCATCTAGAAGCTCACCTGAAAGGCGCTCAACCATTGTTGTTTCGTTGCGCTTACGAGCAGCAGCGATCAACCAGCGAATAGCAAGAGCCTGACGACGTTCTGGGCGCACATCTACAGGAACCTGATATGTTGCACCACCAACGCGACGAGAGCGGACCTCAACGTGTGGAGCGACATTTTCAAGCGCCTGATGGAACATAGCAACTGGCTCAGATTTAGCTTTTTCTTCAACCTGATCGAAGGCACCATAAACAATGGTTTCAGCGACGGATTTTTTACCGTGCATCATAATTGCATTCATAAATTTTGACACAACCAAATCACCGAACTTTGGATCAGGGTTGATAACGCGCTTTTCTGCACTGTGACGACGTGACATATATCTAGTCTTTCAATTCTTAGGACCTAAACAACAGGCCAATATTTGATAGGCTCGAGACGATTACTCGCTCAAGCCCGCTTAATTAAAATCTTACTTAGGACGCTTCGCACCATATTTAGAGCGACGCTGTTTACGATCCTTAACACCTTGCGTATCAAGAACACCACGGATGACGTGATAACGAACACCCGGCAAATCTTTCACACGGCCGCCGCGGATCATCACAACAGAGTGCTCTTGAAGATTATGGCCTTCACCAGGAATATAGCCGATAACCTCAAAACCATTGGTCAAACGGATCTTGGCAACTTTACGAAGCGCTGAGTTAGGCTTCTTAGGAGTTGTTGTATAAACACGAGTACAAACACCACGTTTTTGTGGGTTTTGCTCCATTGCCGGAACTTTTGAACGCTTAATCGGTGCCTTGCGAGGCTTACGAATTAGCTGGTTTACTGTAGGCATATTAACCTATCCTTCAAATTTCGTTTCGCACCTTCAAGTTATCAGGCGCTTTTTCAAAATCGTTATCACCATGCGCAATATGAGGCCTATATCCATTTTAATAACGGAAGGCCCCAATATAATACAGAGGATGCAGAAGCATCATGTGTGCAGCAATGACTTTAACAATGCGATTTAAGCCTAGTTTGAGACCTCTTCCAGCGCGCGTCGCGCCGAACAAAGTGGACTCACTTTTGCTTTGATGATCGGTAATTACTGCTAACGACTATGTTCGTCAACACTTATCGCACTTTTTTTTGGTTTTTTATCTCTATGGCGAACTCACAGCTCATTCACAAAATTGCGTTTCGAGTTGATGTGCAATCTTAGCCGATGTTCATTACCGTAGAGACGACAACGAAAATATATTTGACACAATATGACGGAGTAGTAGCCCGACAACGGAAAAACCAGGATTTATGACATGAAAAAACTGATGACATATTTAATAACGATAATAGCAATCGCCCTCTCAGTGATACTCCTGACATTGTCTTATTCTTTTGCATTAGCGCAAGGGTTACCAGGTTCCCTACCCTATGATGAGAAACGCGGGGTGCTAAGTTTTTCAAATGTTTTAAATCCGGCATTCAAATCCGTTACACTCATACATTCAGGTTCATCTTCTGCAAATGGAAGTTTTATCCCAAAGTCAGTTGGTTCCGGCGTAATTATCAATGGGCAAAAAGGTTTAATCATCACAAATTCACATGTCGTGGCAGGAAGTAACCGTTTTCGTATCCAATTGGCTGATCACAGGTGGTTGGATGCAGAATTGGTTGGAACAGATGCCCCATCAGATATTGCTCTACTAAAGACAGACCCATTACCGAACCAAATTCAAATTGCCGATTCCGATCTTAGTCGCGTTGGTGATGTCGTTTTTGCACTTGGATATCCGCTCGGTTTGGAACAAACGCTGACCTTTGGCATAATCAGCGGCTTGTCGCGCAATTCCGGTGGCGCGAGCCTGAATGACTTCATTCAAACAGATGCAGCCATTAATTCAGGAAATTCTGGCGGCGCACTTTTAAACAGTAAAGGCGAGCTTATCGGTATTAACACGTCAATCATTTCGCAATCAGGCGGCAGCATTGGCATTGGCTTTTCTGTCCCGTCAAGAATGGCGCTTTCTGTCGCCAAACAGCTTGAAAAGTTCGGCGAAGTTCGACGTGGTGCAGTTGGCATCGTCATTAATCACGTTTCAGAAGAGGATTCAAAACGCGTTGGAATAGATAATTGGGATGGTGCAACAATAGTTCGTATTGAAGAAGGTTCGCCAGCAGATATTGCAGGTCTCCAAGCGGGTGATGTTATCACCAAATTCAACAACAGACATGTCACCACAGCAGACAGCTTACGTGCTTGGATTGGTGTCAGCGAAGCAGAAACACCACTTGAGTTTACCTATTTGCGAGAAGGTAAACCACCTGAGACAATAATAGTCCATGCACGAGCGCTAAACATAACACCAGTCTCTGGCCTCAACTCAATTGGCATAAATGTCAGACCAATATCTGAAAGTGATAACATTCCAGAAAAAGTCAAAGGCATCTTCATTCACAAACTCGACGAAGGTTCACCGGCGGAAATGGCTGGCCTAATGCAAGGAGATGTGATCGTGGCCGTTAATGATGAATTCGCGGCAAGCAGGCAAGTATGTGATCGCCTTGTACATGAAGCAGAGGGCATTGCTAGGTTTATGGTCTATCGCGAGAATATGCTTATTCCGATTATTGTGCAGTTTTGAGGACCATCAATAAAATCAATGTATAACATTTTTAAAAGTTCCCAACAGGATTTTGGTATACAGGGAAAGATGGACGACTATCTTGCCAAATTTCGACCGCGTTTTCCTCGAATTTTAAATCGTTTCATTACATTTGAAATAGAAAGTTTCCTTCCACGTGGCAATACAGCCGGCAATTTATTCATCTTCTGAAGATTCAATACATCGCCTCTATACATTTCCTTATTTCTTCGTAAAGGTCCAGCAGCCGACCTGCAGGCCCAATTACCACCGCGTCTCTTAGTAGATGGATTGTAGGTATTTGAGCCGTATTTAAAACATAATTCCACGAACCTATTAGTAGGTACACCTCCCATACGTGCTTTCCAGTGACCTTTTAGTACAATAGAATTTCCAGGATAAACTAAATAAACCCGTCCATTACTTGAAGTGTAATAAATCTGCGTTCCATGCGCGGAATCATACATTCTCGACGTCAAATTGGAAAAACGCTCATTAACATACTCTAGCGTGTTCCAATTACTGTCCAGACCAAAACTTACAACGGACTTTAAGTTCATTAACACCAAGGCGGTGGCAAGAATAATTAAACGAAAACATCTCATGGTAGACGACTCTAACAACTCTTAATAGTTATTCTGTCCTACAGTATTCGATAACACAACGCTAGCATAGAAACTGTTCTGTGTGTACTCTTATAAATAGATACTGAACTTCATTCAAAAAATCTATTATCAAATAAAAACCCCGCCATTGCTGACGGGGTTCCAAATATCCAAGCTAATCTTACTCAGCCGGAGTTTCCTCTGGTGTAGCATCGCCGCTTAGTTCTTCCAGCATTGGAGCTGCTTCTTCAACTTGAGTATTTGCTTTCTTATCTTCGATAATAAGCTCATCACGTTGAGATGCGACACGGCGGATTTGGCTCATTTGGCCACCCGTACCTGCTGGGATCAAGCGACCCACGATAACGTTCTCTTTAAGACCTTGTAGTGTATCGGTCTTACCGGCAATTGCGCCTTCTGTAAGAACTTTCGTTGTCTCTTGGAACGATGCCGCTGAGATGAAGGAAGGCGTTTGAAGCGAAGCTTTGGTAATACCCAATAGAACAGGGTTACCAGATGCAGGCTTACGACCATCTTCTTCCAAGCGCTTGTTGACCGTTTGCAGCTCAAGCTTATCAACATTATCACCAGGGATATATGTTGAATCACCACTTTCTGTGATCTCAACTTTTTGCAGCATCTGGCGAACAATCACCTCAATGTGCTTATCATTGATCAACACGCCCTGCAGACGATAAACTTCCTGAATCTCATTAACGAGGTAAGAAGCCAAAGCCTCAACGCCTTTAATAGCCAAGATGTCATGTGGTGCTGGATTACCGTCGAGGATATATTCACCCATTTCGATAAAGTCACCATCCTGCAGATGGAACGGTTTACCTTTTGGAATGAGATATTCGGCCTGTTCAACACCCTCTTCCGCTGGCTCGATGATAATGCGACGCTTGTTTTTGTAATCGCGGCCAAAACGAATTGTACCGTCAATTTCAGCAATAATCGCATGATCTTTCGGACGACGTGCTTCGAAGAGTTCAGCAACACGCGGAAGACCACCAGTAATATCTTTCGTTTTTGCACTTTCCATCGGGAAACGTGCAATCACTTCACCGGCAGTGATTTTCTGACCAGGTTCCACAGACAAGATCGCATCCACTGAAAGCAGGAACCGAGCTTCGCCACCACGATCCAGTTTTGCAACATTGCCGTCTTTGTCTTTGATGACAATTGCAGGCTTAAGATCAGCACCGCGCGGCGTAGAACGCCAATCGATAACCTGACGCTTTGTGATACCCGTTGCTTCATCAGCACTTTCCAGAACGGAAACACCATCAACCACATCTTCAAAGTCAATCGTACCTGTGACCTCAGTCATGATTGGGCGTGTGTACGGATCCCATTCAGCAAGGCGCTGACCGCGATTAACCGCATCACCATCATCAACAAAGATTTTAGAACCATAACTAACACGTTGTGACGCGCGCTCTGCACCAGTTTCATCGATGATCTGGACAGACATATTACGACCCATAGCCACCAAGTGACCGTCTTTGTGACGAACCATATTACGGTTCTTCATCCGGATAGTCCCCTCATACGAGGCTTCCATATAAGATGAATCCACCACTGTCGCAGTACCGCCCAAGTGGAACGTACGCATAGTAAGCTGAGTACCCGGCTCACCAATGGATTGCGCTGCGATAACACCAACAGCTTCACCCATATTTGCTTTTGTACCACGTGCAAGGTCACGACCATAACATGTGCCGCAAATACCGTTTTGCAATACACATGTAAGCGGAGAACGAATTTCAATCGACTGAATACCAGCCGCTTCAATTTTGATAACATCCGCCTCGTCAACCATACGACCTGCAGGGATCAGAACACTACCATCGGCCGGGTTGATAACATCCACAAGGATCGTGCGACCCAAGACGCGTTGACCAATCGGCGCAACAACCTGACCCGCGTCAACGATAGGTGTCATTGTAAGACCCTTATCAGTGCCACAATCAGGCTGAGTGATGATGCAATCCTGAGCAACATCAACCAAACGACGTGTCAGGTAACCGGAGTTAGCCGTTTTAAGCGCAGTATCGGCAAGACCCTTACGCGCACCGTGAGTGGAGTTAAAGTACTCATTCACAGTCAAGCCTTCTTTAAAGTTTGAGATGATCGGAGTTTCGATAATCTCACCAGAAGGTTTAGCCATAAGGCCACGCATACCACCAAGCTGACGCATCTGGTTCACAGAACCACGAGCACCAGAGTGGCTCATCATGTAAATCGAGTTGATCTGCTTTTGACGACCATCTTCATCGAAAACAACCGCTTTAAGAAGATCCATCATCTCATCGGTTACTTTTTCGTTGGCTTTACCCCAAGCATCAATGACCTTGTTGTATTTCTCACCTTTGGTGATCAGACCGTCATTATACTGCTGCTCATAATCCTGAACCATTGTCTCAGTATCGGAAACAATAGTTTTCTTAGAATCAGGGATGATCATGTCATCCTTACCGAAGGAAATACCAGCCATACAAGCATGTTTAAAGCCAAGTTGCATGATACGGTCACAGAAGATAACCGCTTCTTTCTGACCACAATGACGATAAACATCATCGATCATTTTCGAAATGTTCTTCTTAGTCATAATCTGATTGCAAACATCAAATACGACTTTGGCATTCTTCGGAAGCAATTCACCAATGATCATACGGCCAGGTGTTGTTTCAACAATTTCAGAAGTTGGATTACCTTCTTCATCAACTGATTTAAAACGACCTTTGATTTTTGCATGAAGTGTCACAACACCATTATCCAGCGCGTGGTGCAATTCACCCATATCAGAGAAGGCCATGTCTTCGCCAGGCTCGTTCGAGTTCATGATTGATAGATAATAGATACCGAGAACCATATCTTGCGAAGGCACGATGATCGGTTGACCATTGGCCGGGTGCAAGATGTTGTTTGTTGACATCATCAAGACACGAGCTTCAAGCTGTGCTTCCAGTGATAGCGGTACGTGTACCGCCATTTGGTCACCATCAAAGTCGGCATTAAAGGCTGTACATACAAGCGGATGAAGCTGGATAGCTTTACCTTCAACCAAGGTAGGTTCAAATGCTTGAATGCCCAATCTGTGCAATGTAGGCGCGCGGTTTAGTAGAACCGGATGCTCACGAATAACCTCATCGAGGATATCCCAAACTTCTGGTTTTTCCTTCTCAACCAATTTTTTGGCTTGCTTCACTGTTGAAGAAAAGCCTTTAGCGTCAAGACGAGCATAGATAAATGGTTTGAAAAGTTCCAAAGCCATTTTCTTAGGCAAACCACACTGGTGTAGTTTCAGCTCAGGACCAGACACAATCACCGAACGACCAGAATAATCAACCCGTTTACCGAGCAAGTTCTGACGGAAACGACCCTGCTTACCTTTAAGCATATCTGATAGTGATTTCAGCGGGCGTTTATTAGCACCAGTAATCACACGACCACGACGACCATTATCAAACAGAGCATCAACAGATTCTTGAAGCATGCGCTTCTCGTTTCGGATGATGATTCCAGGAGCACGAAGCTCCATAAGACGCTTCAAGCGGTTGTTACGGTTGATCACACGACGATAAAGATCGTTCAAATCGGATGTCGCAAAACGACCACCATCTAGCGGAACCAATGGACGAAGATCCGGCGGAATCACTGGAACGATTTTCAGGATCATCCACTCCGGACGGTTACCAGATTCAATGAAGTTTTCAACGACTTTGAGACGCTTCATGAATTTCTTGGTTTTAAGCTCAGATGTTGTTTCTGCTAGATCCGCACGAAGCTGGCCTGCAATTTCAACAAGATCCATAGACGCAAGCAATTCAAAAATAGCTTCCGCACCAATCATCGCAGTAAATGTATCTTCACCGAACTCATCACTTGCAAGCATATATTCTTCTTCAGAAAGAAGCTGTTGTTCTCCAAGGGATGTAAGACCAGGTTCTGTTACGATATAGTTTTCGAAATACAGAACGCGCTCGATATCCTTCAAAGTCATATCAAGCAAAGTAGCGATACGACTAGGAAGCGATTTCAAGAACCAGATATGTGCCACAGGAGCAGCCAGCTCAATGTGACCCATGCGTTCACGGCGAACACGTGCAAGCGTAACTTCAACGCCACACTTCTCGCAGATAACGCCTTTATACTTCATGCGTTTATATTTACCGCACAGGCATTCGTAATCTTTGATTGGACCAAAGATACGAGCGCAGAATAGACCATCGCGCTCAGGCTTGAACGTACGATAGTTGATTGTTTCAGGCTTTTTAATCTCGCCAAACGACCATGATAGAATTTTTTCCGGACTAGCAATAGAAATCCGGATTGAATCAAAGGTTTGCGCTGGCGCGGTTGGATTGAAAAGATTCATGACCTCTTGGTTCATGTATGTCTCCTTCGTGAGGCTTCGCCCCGTTTTGTCGTATTAGGCCGCTTTACGCTCCGGCTCGTAATACCACTGAAATCCTAACGACCGATAACGGCCCTCGCCCACTTAAAAACTCGCAAAGTGAACAATGATGAATAGTGCGGCAGAGCTTAATCCTCTGCCACACCTAAACTTCTCAGACTATTCAGCAGGCTCTGCTGGCTCGTCCGCACCGTCTTCGATCTCTTCGACACGAGTATCTTCAAGTTCGACATTCAGGCCTAGAGAACGCATCTCTTTAACCAGAACATTGAAACTCTCTGGGATACCAGCTTCGAAAGTATCATCACCTCGAACAATGGCTTCATAAACCTTCGTACGACCGGCAACGTCATCGGATTTAACCGTGAGCATTTCCTGCAATGTGTACGCTGCACCATATGCTTCAAGTGCCCACACTTCCATCTCACCAAAGCGCTGACCACCAAACTGGGCTTTACCGCCAAGTGGCTGCTGGGTGACAAGTGAGTACGGCCCAATTGAACGTGCGTGGATCTTGTCGTCCACCAAGTGGTTCAATTTAAGCATATAAATGTAACCAACGGTCACAGGACGATCGAACATTTCACCAGTACGCCCATCATAGAGCTGTGATTGACCACTTTCGTGCAATCCAGCCTTAACAAGCATTTCGTTGACGTCTTTTTCAACAGCACCATCAAAAACTGGTGTTGCAATTGAAACGCCGCGGCGTGTTTGCTCAGCCAAACGAACAACTGACTCATCGTCATAATTGTCCATTGAGTCACCCTTAGGTCCCTCGCCCATAACACTATCAAGTGTTACACGCAGTGGCTCGATATTGCCTTCCGCACGGTAAGCATCCAGCATATCGCCGATTTTCTTACCCATACCAGCACAAGCCCAACCAAGGTGTGTTTCAAGAATCTGACCAACATTCATACGTGACGGCACACCCAATGGGTTTAGCACCACGTCCACATGTTCACCATCTTCCAGGAATGGCATATCTTCGTTTGGCAAGATGCGTGAAACCACACCCTTGTTACCATGACGACCAGCCATTTTATCACCTGGCTGAATTTTACGCTTCACAGCAACGAAAACTTTAACCATTTTCATCACGCCCGGAAGCATTTCATCGCCACGTTGAACTTTTTCGACCTTATCCATGAAGAGAGCTTCAAGGCGAGATTTTGACTCATCATACTGTGTACGAAGAGCTTCGACCTTTTCTTGTTTCTTCTCGTCTTCAACCGCAAAGAGGAACCATTGTGAACGCGGATAATCAGCTAAAAGCTCATCCGTAATCTCAGTACCCTTTTTGAAGCCTTTAGGGCCTGCAATTGCTGGCGTGCCCTTAAGCATATCAGACAAACGTGCATAGATATTACGGTCCAAAATGGCCTGCTCATCATCACGGTCTTTAGCTAGACGTTCGATTTCTTCGCGCTCAATAGCCATTGCACGCTCATCTTTTTCAACGCCATGGCGATTGAAAACTCGAACTTCCACGATAGTACCAACACCACCAGGAGGCATACGCATTGATGTATCACGTACATCAGAAGCCTTCTCACCAAAGATCGCTCGCAAAAGCTTCTCTTCAGGTGTCATAGGGCTTTCGCCTTTAGGTGTAATCTTACCAACAAGAATATCGCCAGGTTTAACTTCAGCACCGATATAAACAATACCTGCCTCGTCGAGGTTCTTAAGAGCCTCTTCAGAAACGTTAGGAATATCACGCGTGATTTCCTCAGGACCGAGTTTCGTATCACGCGCCATCACTTCATATTCATCAATGTGAATAGAGGTAAAGACATCATCACGAACAATACGTTCTGATAGAAGGATTGAATCCTCAAAGTTATAACCGTTCCAAGGCATAAACGCGACAAGCGCATTACGACCAAGAGCCAAGTCACCAAGATCAGTTGATGGACCATCGGCAAGAATATCGCCTTTATTGACCACATCTCCAACAGTCACTAGCGGACGTTGATTGATACAAGTGTTTTGGTTGGAGCGCTGATATTTCTGCAAACGGTAAATATCAACACCAGATTTGGTTACATCAAGATCTTCCGTAGCACGAATAACGATACGTGTTGCATCAACCTGATCAACTACACCGCCACGTTTTGCACCAATCGCAGCACCGGAGTCTGAGGCCACAATTGGTTCCATACCCGTACCAACAAATGGCGCTTCAGCGCGCAATAGCGGAACAGCCTGACGCTGCATGTTTGAACCCATCAATGCACGGTTCGCATCATCGTTCTCAAGGAACGGGATCAATGCCGCAGCAACTGATACCAGCTGCTTCGGCGAAACATCCATGAGGTCAACATTTTCACGCGGAACCATCATCACATCGCCAGAATGACGACAGATAACGAAATCATTGACGATAACGCCGTCAGCTGAAACTTCAGCATTAGCCTGTCCAACGCGATATTTTGCTTCTTCCATAGCTGACAGATAGACAACATCTTCAGTCACACGACCATCAACAACTTTACGATATGGGCTCTCAATGAAACCATATTTATTCACACGAGCAAATGTCGCCAATGAATTGATCAAACCAATATTTGGACCTTCAGGGGTCTCAATTGGGCAGATACGACCATAGTGAGTTGGATGAACGTCACGTACTTCAAAGCCAGCACGCTCACGTGTTAGACCACCTGGCCCCAATGCAGAAAGACGACGCTTATGCGTAATCTCTGACAATGGATTCACTTGGTCCATAAACTGTGACAATTGCGATGAACCGAAGAATTCACGAACAGCGGCAGCAGCAGGTTTTGCATTAATCAAATCCTGCGGCATAACTGTGTCGATCTCAATAGATGACATACGCTCTTTAATAGCACGTTCCATGCGAAGAAGACCAATGCGATATTGGTTCTCCATAAGCTCGCCAACTGAACGAACACGACGGTTACCCAAGTTGTCAATATCGTCAATTTCGCCTTTGCCATCACGCAATTCTACAAGCGTTTTAACAACCGCCATGATGTCTTCTTTACGAAGAACACGAACCGTGTCTTCCGCATCAAGATCAAGACGCATGTTCATTTTCACGCGACCAACGGCAGAAAGATCGTAGCGTTCTGAATCGAAGAACAATGATTTAAACATTGCTTCAGCAGAATCCATGGTCGGCGGCTCACCTGGACGCATCACACGATAAATATCAAACAACGCATCTTGACGGCTTGAATTTTTATCGACTGATAATGTGTTGCGGATGTAAGAACCAATATTGATGTGATCAATATCCAGAATCGGAAGTTCTTTAAAACCAGCTTCTACCAACATTGGAAGCGTTTTATCATCAAGCTCATCACCGGCCTCAAGATAAATCTCACCCGTTTCCATATTGACAATATCTTCAGCTACATAATTGCCAAAGAGGTCTTCTTCAGTTGCTCGAATAGCTTTAACGTTCTTTTCAGCGAGTTGCTTGATCAAACGCGGTGTTATTTTCTTACCAAGTTCAACAACAACTTCACCACTATCTGCATCAATCATGTCAGCAGAGGCCTTAGTGCCCTTTAACGTATCCGCATTGAACGGAATACGCCAGTTTTCGCCATCAAACTCAAAAGTAGATTTTGTATAGAAGAATTCCAAGATCTCTTCAGGATCGAGACCAAGAGCCATCAACAATGATGTCACTGGAATTTTACGACGACGATCAATACGAGCGTGAACGATATCTTTCGCATCAAACTCGATATCCAACCATGAACCACGGTAAGGAATAACACGAGCAGCGAAAAGCAACTTACCAGATGAATGGCTTTTGCCTTTATCATGATCAAAGAACACACCAGGTGAACGGTGCATTTGAGAAACAATAACACGCTCAGTACCATTAACGATAAATGTACCGTTTGGCGTCATCAAAGGCATGTCGCCCATATAAACGTTTTGCTCTTTGATATCTTTAACAGACTTGGCACCTGTATCCTCATCAATATCAAAAACGATCAGACGTAATGTGACTTTCAGCGGCGCTGAATATGTCAAATCGCGCTGACGGCACTCTTCTGTATCAAATTTAGGTGGCTCAAATTCGTAGGATACGAATTCCATTGTGGCAGCACCGGAAAAGTCTGAAATCGGGAAAACAGACTTAAATACGGACTGTAGACCCTCATCGCCACGACCACCCTCAGGTTCTTCAACCATTAAGAATTGATCATAAGATGACATCTGAACCTCGATGAGGTTCGGCATATCAATTACTTCTGGAATTTTACCAAAAAATTTACGAACGCGTCTGCGACCATTGAAGGAAAGCTTCTCAGCCATCGCCGCTCCTTTTTGCATGTTTGTCTAGCCTGCATGTGGCGGATAATCGCTGGCCAAGCGATGCCGCACTATGAGAATTCCACACGCTGGTGACCAATCTGGATGCTTAAACTAAGCTGTCCCGGCCTACCTTAGAGAACCCATTACCCAAGCAGCAAAAAATGCTACTTGGGTAATAGTTTCACTCGCAGAATAAGCGAAGGCGATTTGCGTCGCCTCCACTCAAAATACTTAACTTACTTAAGCTCAGCTTTAGCGCCAGCTTCTTCAAGTTTCTTCTTGATTTCTTCAGCTTCACCTTTAGAAATCTGTTCTTTAACTGCTTTAGGTGCACTTTCAACAAGCTCTTTAGCTTCTTTAAGGCCAAGACCTGTAAGTCCACGCACTTCTTTAATAACAGCAATTTTGTTTGAGCCAGCTTCTGTAAGAACAACGTCAAATTCTGTTTGCTCTTCAGCAGAACCACCAGCATCGCCAGCAGCAACAGCAGCAACAGCTACAGGAGCAGCAGCAGAAACGCCCCACTCTTCTTCAAGCATTTTAGAAAGCTCAGCAGCTTCCAAAACTGTTAGTTTAGATAGTTCTTCAACTAGTTTGGCAAGATCAGCCATTTTATTCATCCTTTAATTCGGTTCGAACCGGTTTTAATAATTTTAAACGATCACGATAACTGCCTATGCAGCCGCATCATCCTTCGTAGAGTAAGCACTAAGAACCTGAGCAACTTGCGTGCCAGGTTTATTGACGATTGTAGCGATACGCGTAGCTGGCGTAGAAATCATACCAACAAGTTTCGCACGTAGTTCATCAAGAGATGGCATTGTCGCAAGCGACTTGACACCATTTTCGTCTAGTACTGTGGCTCCCATTGCGCCACCAAGGATAACAAGTTTGTCGTTAGCCTTAGAAAACTCAACAGCAACCTTCGGAGCAACAACAGGATCTTCGCTATAAGCTAAGACTGTCATACCAGTAAGGTATTGTGACATACCCTCTGACTCCGTACCCTGAAGAGCAATTTTGGCAAGGCTGTTTTTCGCGACTTTGACGGTACCGCCAGCAACACGCATTTTTGAGCGAAGTTCACTCATTTGCGCCACTGTAAGACCGGCATAGTGGGCTACAACAACTGAACCGGCTTCTTTAAACACGCCGTTCAATTCTGTAACGAATTCGCTTTTCTCAGCTTTTTCCACTTACGTTTCTCCAGTTAACACATTTGAAAAATCAAACATGTCGGTTTGCATTTGCCTTCTATGAGACCAAACTGATCCCACAAACGACGTTGAGGATCCTGTCCCCTTACCCGTAACAAGCAATGCTTGTGAAAGGTGAAGGCATTCGCAAGGTTCGAACCAAACAAAACAACTTGTTTTAATTTGCTCGACCTATCTCATGCGGGCGGATATTAAGATCTCCAAAGAAGATCGCCTACAATCTCGGACAGGGTATCTCAGTTTCCTGAGATAATTTTGGCCACTTAATAAACGGCCAAAAATTCTTCTATATCAATCTATTATGACTGACAATCAATTTATTACTCACCAGCAACGCCAGCTGTATCGATCTTAAAGCCAGGCCCCATTGTTGAAGAGATAGAAATCCGCTTCAAGTAAACACCCTTTGAGCCAGATGGCTTAGCTTTAATAACTGCATCGATAAATGCTTTTACATTTGCAAGAATTGCACTCTCATCAAATGAAGCTTTACCAACGCCTGCATGCACGATGCCAGCTTTTTCAACGCGAAACTCAACAGCTCCGCCTTTAGAAGCATCAACAGCTGCCTTAACATCCATCGTCACCGTACCAACTTTAGGGTTTGGCATCATGCCACGCGGACCTAGTACCTTACCCAAACGACCAACAAGTGGCATCATGTCTGGCGTAGCAATACAACGATCAAAATCGATATTACCTTTTTGCACTTCTGCAACAAGTTCTTCAGCACCAACGACATCAGCACCAGCTGCTTTAGCTTCATCAGCCTTCGCGTCACGAGCAAATACTGCTACGCGAACAGAGCGGCCTGTACCTGATGGCAGGTTCACAACACCGCGAACCATTTGGTCGGCATGGCGTGGATCAACACCCAAATTCATTGCAACTTCAATTGTTTCATCAAACTTTGCATTAGCACGCTCTTTGACCTTAGAAATGGCAGCTTCCAACGCATGAAGCTCTTCATTATTAAGGCCTTCGATATTCTTTTTTGTTCTTTTACCTAATTTTGCCATGATATTATCCTTTGACCTCAATACCCATTGAGCGGGCTGAACCTTCAACCATCAACATCGCACCTTCGATGTCAGCAGCATTAAGATCTTTCATCTTAGCTTCGGCAATATCACGCACTTGATCTTTTGTAAGACTAGTAATGATAGATTTACCAGGCTCTTTTGACCCAGATTTCAAGTTTGCAGCTTTCTTGATCAAGTAGCTCATAGGAGGCTGCTTCATTTTGAAAGTGAAAGACTTATCTTGGTAATAGGTAATTGCGCAAGGAATTGGCGCACCTTTTTCCATTTCACCTGTTGCAGCATTAAATGCCTTACAGAATTCCATAATATTAATGCCTCGTTGACCCAGCGCAGGACCAATTGGAGGTGACGGATTTGCCGAACCAGCAGGAACCTGCAACTTCAACACTCCAGCAATTTTTTTAGCCATAATAGCTCTGCCTTTTATTTATTCCCCATACATAATGCATGAGTAAAATCCCGAAGGATAATTTGCTGACCATTTGATCAGCGGCTGCGGTTGCGTGGTACAGTATCAAAGATCGGCTAGATCAAGACGCCTCCCACGCGAAAAAGCACCGTAACGGCGCTTAAACTTTTTCTACTTGTGCATATTCAAGTTCGACAGGCGTTGCACGCCCAAAGATCGAAACTTCAACCTTAAGCCTCGCACGCTCTTCATCAACTTCTTGAACGACCCCGTTAAATGAAGCGAAAGGACCATCAGAAACCTGAACTTGCTCACCGATATCGAACATTACTGAAGGCTTCGGACGCTCCACACCCTCTTGAATTTGCGTCAGAATTTCTTCTGCTTCCCTATCGGGAATAGGTAACGGCTTACCATCACCACCCAAAAATCCGGTCACTTTAGGCGTATTCTTGATTAGGTTATGAACCGCATCAGTCAAATTAGCCTGAACCATCACATAACCAGGGAAAAACTTGCGCTCGGCATCGACCTTACGACCTCTGCGAACCTCAACAGTTTTTTCAACAGGGACCAAGATCTGTTCAAAATGGTGATCTAAACCTTTTTGACGCGCTTGTTCCTGAATCGATTCAGCGACCTTCTTCTCAAAATTTGAGTAAGCATGAACGATGTACCAGCGTACAGCCATATTTTCTACGAGCCTCGTTTAAGAACCGAAATTAAGAATGAACGAAATAACAACGCTCAAAATTTGATCTGCTGCAAAAAAGAATATTGCAGCAAGAAACACCATCACAAGAACCATAATGGTCGAGATCACAGTCTCTCGACGCGTCGGCCAAACGACCTTGGCCGTTTCGGAACGAACCTCTTGCAGGAACGTGAATGGATTAGATTTTGAAGCCATTATTCACCCATATCTTTACGGCACGGTCAGCATAAGTGCCGAACGCGCCGCGTAAGTCATCAGACACTACTTATAGATCGTTTTAGAAAACCTCAAGGGCTTTATCAAAATAATCGACTAAAAATACGCATTTTCTGACGTAACTTCATTCGCTTAAATCATTAGATGGTAAGTATGGACTTGTTTAACGAACTTCAAGACCAAATGTTCGAAAAATTACATTGAGATATGTGACGAAAGTTAGGGACTCGAATCGCATAAAACATCAAAACATGTTCAAATACTAGAAATTACACTTGCATTTAAATTGTGGGTTGTTTGATTGACACTCAATCAAATTATTTGGGATTCTATAATTATGCCTGCATCAAAACTACTAACAACTTTAATTGGATTTGCGATTTTAATATCACCAATAATCCAAGTAAATGCCATAGCAGCGGCCAAAACAGGCACAACGGGATGGGTAACCGGTTATGAGGCCATTCGTCTGGGAAAATCAAGAGATCGTTATGGAATTGTCCCAACCAAAATTCAATGCAAAAACGGAAAGAACAACCGAGGTGATTTTCGTAAAAACTTATTAGTAAAAGTAGATTACCGATTCCAAGACAAGAAGAAACCAATCTATTGGGCGGCAGCTTGGCACACGGCCATGAAGCAATTTGAAATAAAATATAAACGCAAAGGCTTCAAAATGGTCAGCCGTGATAGCTACGTTCGTGGTTCCGGTCTTAGGGTCCATTGCGCACTTTGGCATAAGAAACCAAAGAAAAAATAGAATTCCAGAACAACAAGTCTGTAGGAGTTTGAATTAGTCAACTCCTTAACGACTGACTACGCTGAATATTTCGCCATCCCAATTGTGTATGGCCATTGGGAGAACTTTAGTGATCCAAAATGTCGACCGTGACGTAACATTATACATGAAACATAAAATAATAATGCATAAAGTTGGATTTTTGATTTTTGTCTTCGCAATTCTGAATACATCGTCAGGAAACGTTCAGGCCAGGGATGTTGTCGAAAGCAAAGCGGAGTTCATCCAGAAAGTTGCCGGCAAGAAAATCACAGATGCAAAACTCAACACCTGGATGATTGCACAACCAAATGGCCAAATTAGAGGCAAATTCAAAGGTATAAACATTAAAGGAAGATGGGATTGGAATGGAAAATACTGGTGCCGAAGTGCCCGTATTGGACTTTTATCACTTCCAGATGAATGCCAGCAAATTGCTCTTAATGGAAAGACGCTAATTCTAACACGCAAAAAGGGCAACGGGACCACTCATAGCTACCAGCTAAACTAAAGTGGCTAGGAACCGCATCCAATAATATTTCTAATGCTTATCGCGGCAGTTAGGTGATACGCTTAATTATCATGCAGGTCCCGACTATCTTTCGGGGCTTCTTCACGTTCAAACATGCCATAATCACGCACTACGCTGATAATGCGAATTCGATAATCGTCAAATAGTTCGCCTCGCCCTTTGCTTTGGGCACTGCGGTGAGAGTGTAGATTTCGCCACTCATCCAATGCTGCTTCATTTTCATAAAACGACAAAGACAGTATTTTGTTAGGGTCACTCAAGCTCTGAAAGCGCTCAATTGAGATGAAGCCTTTGATCTTTTCAAGCTCAGGGCGCAATGAAGCAGCAATATCGAGATATTCCTGCTTATGTCGCTCATGCGGCAGAACCTCAAAAATCACACCAATCATTCTGCAGCATCCAAATAATCTTCCATTGGAGGGCAGGAGCAAATCAAATTGCGATCGCCATAGGCATTATCGACGCGATTTACCGGCGACCAATATTTATCAACTGAGAATGATCCCGGAGGGAAACACCCCTGCTCTCTTGAATATGGACGATCCCATTCGCCCACCAAATCACGCATCGTGTGTGGCGCATTACTTAGTGGATTATTGTCTGCCGGGTACTTACCGTCCGCTACATCCTGCGCTTCCTGACGGATAGCAAGCATTGCATCACAGAACCTATCCAACTCAGCCTTAGGCTCAGATTCCGTTGGCTCGATCATCAAAGTACCAGCAACAGGAAATGACATGGTCGGCGCATGAAAACCACTGTCGATGAGTCGTTTTGCAACATCATCAACGCTCACACCGAACTCTGCCAGAGGCCTTGTATCAATAATGCACTCGTGTGCTACGCGGCCATTTGGCCCTCGGTACAAAACCGGATACGCATCGCCCAGACGTTTCGCAATATAATTTGCATTCAATATCGCAAATTGTGTGGCACGTGTAAGCCCCTCACCACCCATCATCAGACAATAAGCCCAAGAAATAGGAAGCAAACTGGCCGACCCGTAAGGAGCCGCAGATACCGCACCTTCTGTCCCAAGTTCATTATGACCAGGCAAATGAGGGATAAGGTGTTTTTTTACACCAATTGGTCCCATTCCCGGCCCACCGCCGCCATGTGGAATGCAAAATGTTTTATGCAAATTAAGGTGCGATACATCAGAACCAATGTCGCCTGGTTGAGCCACGCCAACCATAGCGTTCAAATTTGCGCCATCAAGATAGACTTGACCGCCAAACTTATGCGTGATTTCACAAATCTCGCGAACTGTTTCCTCAAACACACCATGGGTCGATGGATAAGTAATCATACATGCAGCTAAGTTATCAGCATGTTGTTCCGCTTTCTTGCGGAAATCCTCTACATCGATATCGCCATTTTCAGAACTTGCGACGACAACAACCTTATAACCTACCATTTGAGCAGATGCAGGGTTTGTACCATGCGCTGAGGTTGGAATAAGACAAATATTTCGATGTCCTTCGCCATTCGCATTATGATAGGAAGAAATAGATAACAACCCCGCAAACTCGCCCTGCGCGCCGGAATTTGGTTGCATAGAGATCGCATCATAACCTGTTATTTCACAAAGTTTGTCAGAAAGATCCTTGATCATCAATTGATAACCATGCGTTTGATCTGTCGGAGCAAACGGATGAATATTTGCAAAACCTGACCAACTGACCGGTATCATCTCCGCTGCAGCATTAAGCTTCATTGTACACGAACCGAGCGGTATCATCGCACGATCAAGCGCTAAATCGCGGTCTGCCAAACGACGCATATAACGCGTCATTTCCGCTTCCGATCGGTTCATGTGGAATATAGAATGCGTCATATATTCACTTTGGCGAGCCATGCCATCTGGAAGACAGTAATCTGCATCACCAACAAAATCTTTCTCATTCAAACCAAACGCAGTCCAAACAGCGTGAATAATTTTGTCGTTGGTCATTTCATCAACGCTCATGCCAATTTTGGTATCACCAACAGCGCGAAGATTGACACCCTCATTCACAGCGGACTTGATGACAACACTCTGAAGGTTACCAACATCAACCGTAATTGTGTCAAAATAAGTTTCCGGTTCAATTTTAAAGCCGAGTTTTTCAATACCGGCGGCAAGCTTGGCGGCTTTAAGATGGATACGTTGTGCAATAGCTTTTAGTCCATCCGGACCATAAAACACACCGTACATTGATGCCATAACGGCCAACAATGCCTGAGCAGTACAAACATTAGATGTCGCCTTCTCGCGCCGGATGTGTTGTTCGCGGGTTTGCAACGCCAAACGATAAGCTTTGTTGCCATGAGAATCGATTGAAACACCGACAATACGGCCTGGCATAGAACGTTTAAATGCATCTTTGGTCGCCATATACGCAGCATGCGGACCACCAAAGCCGAGAGGAATTCCAAATCTTTGTGTAGAACCAACCGCGATATCCGCGCCCATTGCGCCGGGCTCTTTAAGTAATGTCAAAGACAAAGGATCTGCTGTCACAATCCCAATTGCCTTTGCTTCATGAAGTGCAGAAATTTGATCGGTAAAATCTCTTACATGACCATAGGTACCCGGATACTGGAAGATAGCACCGTATACTTCATCAGGATTTAGCGCATCGGGTGCACCGATTACCAATTCAATATCTAGCGGCTCTGCACGCGTTCGCATCACCGAGATGTTTTGTGGGTGGCAATTCTCATCAATAAAGAACATTTTTGATTTCGATTTTGCCACACGTTGCGCCATAACCATGGCTTCTGCACAAGCAGTTGCTTCATCAAGCAAAGACGCATTGGCAACTTCAAGCCCAGTTAAATCAATAATCATTGTTTGAAAATTCAAAAGCGCCTCAAGGCGTCCTTGTGAAATTTCCGGCTGGTAAGGCGTATAGGCTGTATACCAAGCTGGATTTTCAAAAATATTGCGCTGGATGGGCGGCGGTGTGAATGTATCGTAATACCCCTGCCCGATAAGAGATGGCACAACCTTGTTCATGCGGCTGACCTTACGCATATGATCGAGCAACTCATTTTGCGACAATGGCTGGTTTTCAAGCGGTGTTTTTTGACGGATAGTCTTCGGAACTGTCTGATCAATTAAATCATCAAGGGATTTAACCCCGACGACATGGAGCATTTCCTCTGTTTCTTGCGGTGAAGGTCCAATATGTCGCCGATTGGCAAAATCAAATGGGTCGTAGTCCGTCAAATTATAGCTCATTATTCGTCTCGCTTATTCGCCAATATGTGCTTTGTAAGCAGCTTCATCCATCAAACCATCATATTCAGATGGGTCTTTTAACTTCATTTTAAAGAACCATGCCGCAGCCGTCGGGTCTTCATTCACCAAAGTCGGATTATCCGCAACGGTTTGGTTAACCGCAGTGATTTCACCATCAAGTGGCGCAAGAATATCAGACGCAGCTTTGACGCTTTCAATCACAACGACATCGTCACCTTTCGAATATTCATTGCCGACATCTGGAAGTTCAACAAATACTAATTCGCCAAGCGCATCTGCTGCATGTTGTGTAATTCCAACAATGAACTCATCACCTTCCGGCTTCAACCATTCATGTTCTTCAGTATATTTCATAATAATATCCCTCAATTATCGTTTAAAATTTGCTTTTACAAAAGGCAGGCTGGCAACACTTGCAGGCAAACGCTTACCCCTGACGTCTGCAAAAATTTTCGTACCTATGATTGCATATCTCGAGTGAAGATATCCCATAGAAACAGGCTGACCCAAAGTTGGTCCAAAACCACCAGATGTAATTTTTCCAATCGGCTCTTCACCTGTTTCAGATGCAAATAGTAATGTGCCACCACGCATAGGCGCACGCCCTTCTGGAAGAATTCCAACTCGCTTTCTTGATGTACCATTTACGAGCTGTGGCAAAATTACCGCTTCACCCAAAAAGCCACCTGCTCTTTCGCCACCGTCTCGTCTAACCTTCTGAATAGACCAATTTAAGGTCGCTTCAGTTGGTGAAGTGCTCTCATCAATATCGTTTCCATAAAGGCACAAGCCACCCTCAAGCCTCAAACTATCACGCGCGCCAAGACCTATTGGTTCAACTTCATCCATTCCAGTCAGCTTGTCCGCAAACTCTTCTGCGCGATCAGATGATATAGAAATTTCGTATCCATCTTCGCCTGTATAGCCTGATCTGGATATCCAAACTTCACCAAAGCTCGTCATAAAACTACGGTTGTCCATAAAACGCATGGTCGCCACTTGAGGAAAGATGCGAATTAATGCTGTTTCGGCAAGCGGGCCCTGTAGCGCAATAAGTGCGCGGTCTTCGATGACTTCGATCTCGCAATGATCACTAATATGAGACTGCAAATGTCCTATATCATGATCTTTTCGCGCCGCATTGATTACGAGGTAAAGATGATCGCCTCTATTTGTGACCATCAAATCATCAAGAATGCCGCCATCATCTGCTGTGAAAAGCGCATAACGCTGACGTTCTTCGCCAAGCCCCAAAATATCCATTGGAACAAGTGTTTCGAGCGCTAATGCTGCATCTTTGTTGTCACCAGACTTGGCTCGCAACAAAACCTGCCCCATGTGGCTGACATCAAATAGACCAGCCTTTTCCCGAGTGTGAGTATGCTCACCCATAACACCCAATGGATATTGAACAGGCATATTATAACCAGCAAACGGTACCATTTTAGCACCATGCGCTACATGAAAATCATACAAGGGTGTTTTTAACATATCAGCCACCTCATTTATCTATTTGGCTGAAATTATCAGCACCTTAAAGATCAAGGCTTACGCCTTGCTAAGATGCCTCCTCTGTCTTGGTGCCTGAGATCGTTATCCCTTCGGCGGGCAGTTAAGCCACTCTCCAGAGTCTATATCGAAACGGTCCATTTCGCCTGAGAGTTTCCGAGGCAGTTGCTCCTTCGGCCCTGATAAAATACCAGTGTCTCCCGTTTTCGATATACGAATGAATAAGTTATGTTGTCAAAAAACTCAATGTATTTTTTCTATTGCCCAATAAAAATTTGGTTCTTCATCTAAATTATTTATCTATTTATTATTCTAGGCAAGTCCCGCTGCTTCCACTGCACCCATAAAATAGGTGAGAATAACAGCAATCCAATTCCCATCGTTTGTAGGCCTGGAGCGATGAATAGAAAGGAAACGATTGCGATATACCACCTTGATCCCATACGTAACGGTGCAAACAAAAATCCCGCAAAAGCCACCCCAAGGCATGATATCCCTAACATAGCACCTACTAGCGTGACGATAAATTCACCCCATGTAAAACCATCTGCGACCAACAGCAGCGCTGGAGAATAGACAAATACGAACGGTACTAGAGCTTTGGCTATTCCTAGCCTGAAAGCTGTGTTGCCCGTTTTGAACGGATTTGAGCCGGCAATACCTGCCGCGGCATAGGCGGCAAGTGCAACAGGCGGTGTTATATCAGCCAAAACCCCATAATAGAATACGAAGAAGTGAGATACCAAGTTTTGTACTTGGAGCTGTGCCAATGCTGGAGCTGCAACGGCTACCAAAATGATATAAGTAGCGGTTGTTGGGATCCCTGCTCCCATGATAATGCAAGAAATCGCAATCAAAACAAGAGAAACAAACAACGCCCATTGAGTTACTGTAAAGTAGCTTAGAGGCCATACTGAGCCAATTATTGTTCCAATATCATTGGCTGTCTGCACGACTACAAATCCGAGCCTAAAACCAACGCCCGTCAATGTGACAACGCCAACGACGATGCCAACAGTTGCGGCAGCGGCACCAACTGCTAGGGTATTCTTTGCGCCACTTGCTAGCGCATTCCACAAATCACTCAAGGTTAGGCTATTAACTGGGTTTAATACACCCACAACCACACATGCAGCAATTCCAAAGACAGCGGCAAAGTCAGGTGTATAACCAGATAAGATCATATAAACCAAAATCGCGAGCGGTATGATAGAAAGCCAATGTTGTCTTAGTACAATCGCAACTTTGGGAAGTTCTTCTGCTCGAAGCCCCCTAAGTCCAAGCTTTTTAGCCTCAAGGTGCACCATAATGAAAATACCAAAATAATGCAGAAGCGCTGGAAACAACGCTGCTGCAAGCACATCCCGTAGGGGTATTTCAAGATATTCAACCATGATGAACGCGGCGGCGCCCAGTATTGGCGGTGTAATTTGCCCGCCTGTGGAAGCAGTTGCCTCCACAGCCCCAGCGAAATGACCGGGATATCCAACCTTTTTCATAGCCGGAATCGTTAATGCCCCTGTTGTCACAGTATTTGCGATGGAGGAGCCTGAGATTGTTCCCATAAATGCTGATGAGAAAATCGCTACCTTTGCTGGTCCGCCTGAATAGCGGCCAGCGATGACCATCGCAAGGTCAATAAACAACTGCCCCAAGCCAATACGTGTTGCCAGCACGCCAAATAAAATGAACAAGAAAACATATTGTGCCATGACCCCAATGGCAATTCCATAGATACCTTGATTGGTCATATAAAGGTGGTTTATGAGGCCAAGCCAGCTCGTTCCACCATGCTTTAAAGCACCTGGTGCATAAGGCCCAAAAAGAGCGAATGCAACAAATATCAATGCAATAATAGGAAGCGTTGGCCCAACAGAACGCCGCGCTGCCTCAAGTGTTAATAACAGTAGTATAGTTCCCATCATGACATCTAATTGGGACGGATTACCAACTCTCTGAGCCACGATCTCGGACGGTAAGAGCGGTAAATAGAGCGCCGCAGCCACAGCCATCAGCGCAAATACGATATCAGGTACTGCTATGCCATCAAAGCGAAACCAAGCCGGAGGAGCGAGTTGATTTTCAACATTTTTTCGAATTGGAAAGAGTAGAAAAACGAGACCGAGAACAAAGGATAAATGAATAGCTCTATGTAATAACTCACGAATGAGGCCCGGACCAGAAGCGTATAAATGATAAATCGCCATCGCAACAAGAATCGTCGCGATTAATGGAGTGAGTAATTTCCCTATTGGGCGAAATGCAGTTTCAGGGTCAAATTTTCGTTCAATTTCAGCAAGTTTCTCTGCTGTCAGCTCGCTACTATTTTCTGATGACACAGAGATCCCCCACTACGAATTACCCATATAGATACAATTACCCCGGACAACACATATGTTACCCGGGGTAAAACTTTCCGTATTACTTCATTATGCCCATTTCTTTATAGAAACGTTCTGAGCCAGAATGAAGAGGGACACCTATACCATTAAGTGCAGTCTCGGCGGTAATTGTTTTACCTTTAGCATGACCAACATCAAGAAGTTTACGAGACTCTTTGTTCCAAAGAGCTTTCGTAATTTTATAAACAAGCTCTTCATCTTCTTTTGCAGATGTGAACCACTGTGCACCAACAGCAACTGTTGTTGTTCCAGCCACACCTTCATAAGTGCCTTCTGGAATATCAGAAGAAGCGAAGAAGCCATATTTTTCGGTCAATGCGTCTGCGCCTGCTCCGTCAATAGGAACGAGCTTAATCTCGGCAGCGGATGCCAATTCAACTAGCGCACCAGCCGGATAGCCAGCGACAACAAAAAATGCATCAATTTTACCGTTACGTAGAGCCTCAGCAGCTGCACCACCTTTTAGAGCTTCGGCGGTTAAATCAGAGGCAGACAATCCATTTGATTCCAAGATCAGGTTAGCATCAACATATGTACCTGAACCCGGCTCATCTAGTGACACTCGCTTGCCTTTAAGGTCAGCGACCGAGTTAATACCGCTATCTTTCAACACCACCAAGTGGATATGTTCTTCAAAAAGCGCAGCAATTGTCCGCAAATCAGTTGCAGGGTCTTTACCTTCCATAGTTCCGGTACCTGTATAGGCCCAGAAAGCCACATCTGATTGCGCAAATCCAGAATTACGGAGGCCAGAAATAATGGCGTTCACATTGTCTACAGAACCGCGAGAAGAAACTGCAGAAGCAATCAAACCATCAACACCACAGCTACCACCTTCACCACACTCACGCGAGCCTGGCGGCTTAGATATTGCATTGGCGATAACGCCACCAACTGGATAGTATGTGTAAGATGTACCACCGGTACCAATCGTAAAAAACTTCAGTTCTTGAGCAACAGACCCTGTTACCATCGATCCGAGCATGACGGCACCAACAGCGGCGGCGCTTAGAGTTTTTCCAAATATAGACATGTATTCTCCCGCATTTACAAAATAGTCAAATTAAGTTCAACTGACTAACTTGAACATGCGAAAGGGTATTTGTCTATATTATAATAAAAACAGTTGGCGCTATTACTTAAGAAAACCAGATATATGAAGTAGGCTTCTATTAGCTTTTCGGCGCAGGAACATCTGATTCCAACTTACAACCCTCAAGCCAGACATCATAAACAGCATGATCAACAGCATTTAAACCTGGGGAGTCAGCAAACATCCAACCAGAAAAGATACGTCTTATCTTGCGATCCAATGTAATTTCATCAACTTCGACAAAGGTGGTTGTTTTTGGTGCTTCTGTTTCATCTCGTGAATAACAAACACGTGGTGTCACCTGCAACGCACCAAACTGCACTGTCTCATCTACATAAACATCGAATGTCGTAATACGACCCGTGATCTTATCAATACCGGAAAAAACTGCCACAGGATTGGAAATTCGCTCTGCATTAGCGATACCTGCGACGCCAAATATTACGACAAAAACTGCAAAACAAGCAGATACAAATTGTAAATTTAAGAACTGTTTCATCAATCGATTCCGCACAAATTTAGCTCCGCATCGTTGAACCAGTTAATTGCGGCCACATCATGAAACTGAAATAAGAGGTTCAAATGATCAAAATGTTAACGACCAGGTGTCCAAGCATCATAATCACCGGTAACAACTGGGCGAACACCTTTTGTTGTCATGGAACCCTTTGGACGATATGCATTGGCAGAACCGGTTAAATTCGATTGATGCGGCTGTTGCCATTCAAATGGAATATAGTCCTCATCAGCTGGTGATACATCCGTTCTGTGATGTATCCAACCATGCCAGCCGGGAGGAATTGCCGATGCCTCAGCATAGCCTTTATAGATAACCCAACGTCGCGTGCGACCTTCGGAATCTTTACCACCCTGATAGTAAACATTACCAAACTCGTCTTCGCCAACACGCGCACCTTTGCGCCATGTATGGAAACGTGTTGCAACTGTTGCGCCGTTCCACCAAGTGAATAGTCCTAGGAAAAATGCTTTCATATCGTCGATTCTCTGCATCTAAGGTTTATGGTCTTATGCCGCCTGATGACTAGGATGTCCAGAAGAACATGATTAAGGTAACGGTTTTTCAAACACCAATGCTTCAATTGCTCGGTCCGAGATCGTATCTTCAAAGCTAATCCCTGTATTTTTATAACCTATATGCTCATAAAAATTTGCAGCATTTAGGTTTTTGGAATCAACACCTAAACGAAGATTTTTTGCTTCCGGGAAGCAGTTTTCCACTTCGTTCATCAAATCACGACCAATACCCTGACGTTGCAAGTCAGGTCGTACATAAATCTGGCTTAGATATGCATTGCCGTCCTTGTTTGGCGACTTCACAAAGGCCATACCGCCAATTTCATCCCCACTATCAGCAACAACGTACTCGCCATCTCGTGCATCAATGTTAGTTTTTATATTCTCAACACTATGCCAAGTTTGACAAATCTCATCCACAAAATCGGCGCCATGAATTGCATCATAGGTCGCATGCCACGTCTCAACTAATAACTGCTGAACTTTTTCAGCATCGCGTATACTGGCGGTACGGACAAAAAACATTATTCAACGCCCAGCTTTTCACGAACGAGTTTTTGCACAGCCTGCGGGTTTGCCTTACCACCAGTTGCTTTCATAACCTGACCAACAAACCAGCCAGCTAATTGAGGCTTTTCTTTCACCTTCTCAACCTGATCTGGGTTCGCAGCAATAATTTCATCAACGGCAGCCTCAATCGCTCCGGTATCCGTTACCTGTTTCATACCACGTTCTTCAACAATCTTGGCTGGGTCACCACCTTCTTCAAACACGATTTCAAACAACTCTTTAGCGATTTTTCCAGAAATTGTCTCATCTTCAATCATAGAAATAATCGTACCAAGTTGATCAGCTGAGATAGGAGAATCTTCGATGCCTTTACCAACCTTATTTAACGCGCCGAGCAAATCATTGATAATCCAGTTTGCAGCTAATTTACCATCGCGCCCGCTAGCGACAGTTTCAAAGAATTTAGCAATCGATTGTTCTGTTACCAAGATAGATGCATCGTAAACTGATAAGCCCAATTCTGAAACCAAACGATCTTTTTTAGCATCAGGGAGTTCTGGAAGTTCAGCAGCGATTTTATCAACATACTCCTGAGTAAACTCAAGCGGCAGCAGATCAGGGTCAGGAAAATAACGGTAATCATGTGCATCTTCTTTCGAACGCATAGAACGTGTTTCACCCTTATTTGGATCAAACAAACGTGTTTCCTGATCAATTTCACCACCATCTTCAATGATGGAAATCTGGCGGCGAGCTTCGTACTCTATTGCCTGCCCCATAAAGCGAATTGAGTTGATGTTCTTAATTTCGCAACGCGTGCCAAATTCACCACCTGGTTTACGAACAGAAACATTCACATCCGCACGCATGGAACCTTCATCCATATTACCGTCGCATGTGCCAAGGTACCGCAAAATTGTGCGCAGCTTGGTGACATATGCTTTCGCCTCATCAGCAGAACGCATATCGGGTTTGGAAACGATCTCCATCAAAGCAACGCCAGAGCGATTAAGATCAACATATGAGCGGGTTGGATGTTGATCGTGAATTGACTTACCAGCATCTTGTTCAAGATGAAGACGCTCAATACCAATTTCGGTATCTTCAAACTGACCTTTATTGTCAGGACCAACAGAAATAACGATCGTGCCCTCACCAACTATAGGATCTTTAAACTGAGATATTTGATAGCCTTGCGGCAAATCAGGGTAGAAATAGTTCTTGCGGTCAAAAAGCGAACGATTGTTGATTTGAGCCTTTAATCCTAGACCCGTTTTCACAGCCTGACGCACACATTCTTCGTTGATCACCGGCAACATACCTGGCATGGCAGCATCCACCAATGAAACATTGTCATTTGGTGCCCGGCCAAATTCAGTAGAAGATCCCGAAAACAATTTTGACTGGCTTGTTACTTGAGCATGAACCTCAAGACCAATGATAATTTCCCAATCACCTGTTGCACCGGCAATAAAGCGTTTTGGGTCTGGAGTGCGTACATCAACAATAGCAGGAGCTGTCATTTTAAGGCCTTAAATTAGCTTCGAATATTAAATCTCTTCGTAAAACAAACTATACAAGACTGCAAGCAATCAAAGCATGGATGCCGCTTTGAGTTATTAATAAAACCCATGAATTTTACACGTTAGTTTAAAACAACAACAGAGCTTAGTTTGAAGGACGAGAATCTTTCAAATATAAACTCAATAATCCGGGAAAAATTACAATTCAGAATGGAGCAAATCGGAGATGTTTATAATACTACTCAAATTTTCAACGAACAAAGAAAATGTAAAAGACTTTATGAAAGCTCATGGCGATTGGTTGCAACGCGGGTTTGATGAAGGTGTATTCATTCTAGCAGGTCGAATTCTTCCTGAGGAGGGAGGCAGCATTCTTGCTCACAATATATCCCGCGATGCTCTCACCAGACTTATCAATGAGGATCCATTTGTCAAAAACAACGTCGTTGTTGCAGAAATTTTAGAAACCTTACCTGCAATAGCTGATGATCGGTTAAAATTTCTATTAAGGAAATAAATATGACACTTAATCAAAAAATTTGAATCATTTTGAGAGTTATTCAAATGTCTTTCGCATCTCAATTGTGTCCACAGTCTTGTCTAATTTAGCAACATATGAAGATTTGAGACTGCTCACTACAAATCCATGCTTCTTAAAAAAAGAAATTGCATTTGTGTTTTTCGCGTGGGTTTCAAGTTCAATTGTCTCGAACCCACGTTCTGATATCTGTTTTTCGAGTTCTGTTAGAAGCAAGCTACCCAATCCTTGGCGTTGAAAATCTGGCAACACCCAAATATCGGTTATGTTATTTTTGTTAGGGTCAACCGCACCCCAGCCCAGCACTTCACCATCAACTTCAATAACACTGATAATAGGCCAGTTTTCCGAACAAAAATGGAAATATGTAGCTTGCGCACCCTTTATATAATTTTGGGTATTCTCACCAGAATTTTCCAGGGCCTGTTCCCATGCAAGCTCACCAAGAGCAGCAAGTGTTTTAATCTCAATTGATCTTGCTGCTCGTATAATCAAATAGCATTACCACCATTTATTGGGCGTGAAGCGACCTGCCGCCTGCTCTATCACATGGGCAGTTTTAAACAGCCCTTCTTCATCAAAAGGCTTACCAATTAGCTGCAACCCTAACGGAAGACCTTTTGCATCAAGTCCGGCGGGAACAGAAATGCCCGGCAAACCAGCCATATTCACAGTCACAGTAAATATGTCATTTAAATACATTTTCACCGGATCTGAAGCCATTTCCTCATCACCAATGGCAAATGCCGCCGACGGTGTAGAAGGTGTTAGAATTGTGTCAATGCCATCATTAAACACATTCTCAAAATCACGTTTGATCAACGTGCGAACCTTCTGAGCCTTAATGTAATACGCATCGTAATAACCGGCAGAAAGCACATAAGTACCAATCATAATACGACGTTGAACTTCCGGGCCAAACCCAGCGGCACGAGTTTTCATATACATGTCAGCAATGTCTTCGCCTTCTACACGAAGACCATACCGAACACCGTCATAACGAGCCAGGTTTGACGACGCTTCAGCAGGAGCTACGATGTAATAGGCCGGAAGTGCATATTTTGTATGTGGAAGCGAAATATCAACGATCTCAGCACCAGCATCTTTAAGCCATGCAATTCCCTGCTGCCAAAGAGTTTCGATTTCCTCAGGCATGCCATCCATGCGATATTCCTTTGGTATACCAATTCTCATACCCTTAACCGAACCACCGAGCACTGCTTCGTAATCAGGAACAGGCATATCAACACTTGTTGTATCTTTAGCATCAGATGAGGCCATAGATGTCAGCATAATAGCAGCATCGCGCACATCACGAGCAATCGGGCCGGCTTGATCAAGAGAAGATGCAAAAGCCACCGTACCCCAGCGAGAACAACGACCATATGTAGGTTTTATGCCGACTGTACCCGTAAATGCAGCAGGTTGACGAATCGAGCCACCTGTATCGGTAGCCGTTGCACCTGCACAAAGATGGGCAGCAACGGCCGAAGCTGAACCACCAGACGAACCGCCAGGGACCAGAGACTGGTTTGATCCTTCTACACGCCACGGATTGGTAACCGGACCATAATAACTTGTTTCATTAGATGAGCCCATTGCAAACTCATCCATATTCAACTTACCAAGCATAACGGCACCATCATCCCAAAGGTTTTGGGTAACAGTTGATTCATAACGCGGCTCAAACTTATCCAAAATATGGCTACAAGCCTGAGTATGAACGCCTTCTGTTGCGAACAGATCTTTGATGCCCAATGGAATACCCTCAAGAATTCCACCCTCGCCTTTAGCAAGCTTCTCGTCAGAAGCAGCAGCCATCGCGCGCGCTTTTTCCTCTGTTACTTTAATATAAGCATTGAGGCTATCATTTGCACTGGCTATCGCGGCGAGATACGCATCTGTTAATTCTACAGACTTGATTTCACCTGCTTTAAGTTTTTCTCTTGCTTCAGCAATTGTGAGCTGGATTAGGTCACTCATATATTTGTATCTTTTCAAAAATTACGTCTAAACTTCTGCGAAATTCAACATTCCAAATGATTACTCAATCACTTTTGGAACAACGAAAAAGTTACCATCGCTCTCAGGTGCATTCGCAACAACATCAGAAGCTTTCGAACCATCTGTTACTGCATCTACGCGCTTCTTCATAGCCATCGGTGTAACTGATGTCATAGGCTCCACACCTTCAACATCAACTTCAGACAATTGCTCGACAAAACCTAGGATGGCATTCAGTTCGCCCTGCATTTTTTCCAGATTATTTTCGCTCACTTCTATTCGCGAAAGGTTTGCAACGCGTTTTACGGTCGCCTGATCTACAGACATATAATTTCTCCGCTATCTATCTATTTGCTTCGCTATAACCTTGCTGACGCATGAGAGCAAGTTTGTTTTCATACATTCAAAGATTCGCCAACACCCAGCGCCTGCACCTTTGCACCATCTTCACCCATTGCAACACGGAATTGGTCCGCCGATGGCTCCAGGACAGGAAATGAGCCAAAATGGCACGGAATTATTTTATCAAATTTGAAATATTTCTGGCAGGACAGCGCCGCAACTGCACTTCCCATAGTATAACGATCACCAATTGGTACAATGCCGATATCAGGTTCATGCAATTCTTGAATAAGCGCCATATCCGAGAAAATATCAGTATCACCCATATGCAGAACAGATGGTGCATCCCGAAAGTGAAACATAAGACCGTTGGAATGGCCCAAACTATGCGCAATACCATCATCAGTGATAAATGCAGATGAATGTTTGGCATCGACAAAAGTGACAGAAAAGTCATCAAAGCCGATTGTGCCGCCGGTATTTCCATCCTCCAACAAACTCAACTGATTTCGAGCTTTTAACCACGAGCAAAGATCAGCATTTGCAATAACGGTAGCGCCTGTCGTTTTAGCAATTTCCACCGTATCGCCCAAATGATCACTATGACCATGTGTCAGCGCAATATGTGTTGTACCTGCAGTAACCTCATCAAAATTGATGTTAGCTTTTGGGTTTCCCTTAATAAATGGATCGACAAGGATCACACTATTATCGATCTCAAACTTAAATGCCGAATGCCCAAGCCATGTAATTTTCATATTATAGGTCCTTGCCCATCATTTAATGTGTCGCTTTAACTTGAAAGGACTTATAAAGATTCGCAAGGCTAATGATAGCGAAAGACACAAATGGCAGTCATAGAAATTGAAAAAACTCTATCTCTTCTTGAGAAAGGACAAACCATTGCGGGTCTTGATCTTGGAACTAAGACAATTGGGATTGCTATCTCTGACATTGGATTAAGCTTTGCCAACCCTCGCCCCGTTCTTAAACGTCGAAAATTTGGATTGGACGCTCAAGAGCTTCTCGAAATATATAAATCTGAAAATGTGGGTGTCGCAATTATTGGTCTTCCCGCTCACATGAGTGGTGAACAAGGTGGCCGCGTTCAGTCGACACGAGCATTTGTTGGCAATATGGGAAAGCTGACAGAAATCCCATTTGTCTTCTGGGATGAACGCTTATCCACCGTAGCAGCAGAACGTTCTCTTCTGGAAATGGATGTATCGCGCAAAAAGCGAAGCGAGCGAATAGACTCAGCCGCCGCAGCATTTATTCTTCAAGGTGCGCTAGATAGATTATTTTCTTTAAGTGGTGACAGTCCGGCATGATTGGCGCTCCCAACGTGATGATCATCAAACGTTGCTTCCACAAGGTGATTTGCTTCTGATTTCCTACGTCGCGATTCCCACCATTCTTTTATACGGCGGAATGGTTTGAAATAGATGATCGCGGCTATAAACAAAGTATCTATTACAAATGTTCTGATTAAAAGATCACGAACAGCCTGCGCATCCATACCTAAGATATTTCCATAAATATCAAATACAGCATCGTTAAAGACGCGCGAAAACATCAATAGTCCAAAATTAATGTCATTGATGGAAAGATAATACCAAGCAGCTACAGCGCCGACTGGCACGCCCCAAAAAATCAATAAATACTTCAACGCACTGCCTTTATATAAACGATGAGCCAATAGACTTAGTTCTTAGCAGCACTCTTGCGTATACGTGGCCAAAACACAACGTAAACTATTTATTAAGGTTAACAGAATTTCATCCGTGCTCTTTCAAGCCATCCAATACAATTACCGGTTTAGTATTAAATAGATAGATGAAATATTTAATGTATTACATCCACAACTATACACATTACATGTCACAAACATACTATTAGTTTACTGAAATTCGTAACTAATTCGAATTTGGATAAAGCAACTCGATTATGCGGACTGCATCATAGCGAGCATCCAACATACCGTAACTCGAGCGCCATGATCCACCTAAACGTGTTTCTATAAATGCGTCGGCTATCGCCCCTGCCCCAATCCGCTTCAGTTCAGTGGCAGCTCCAGCAAGAGCAAGCTGTTCGGTCAGCAAGCGCGCCAGTCCTGGATCATTTTCACATACGCTCATACAGGCATGCAAAACATCTCTCGTTCGTTCACCATGAGCACCCAAATCCGTAGTCACATCCTGAACGACAGATTCAAATAAATCCCTCCCATGTAACAAGACACGCAATACATCGCGTGCCATGAGATCGCTACCTGTCTCATAAATCAGATTAGTAATTGAATCATGATGATTGCGCACCAGACTGGACTGTGAAGAAAAAGCCGCAGCCCCAACACTCTCCATAGTTTCGGATATAAGAATAGGTGCGGTTTTACAAACCCAGTATTTCGCAGCTGATGTCATCAATCTGGCGTAGGCTGCATCAGTAGGAGATGAGCCTGCTTTATCGTAGGAACTTGCGACCCGCATGGTAAGGGCGGTAGCACCGGCAACATCCAACGACATATCAGCCAACACACGAGCAGATATCGCATCAAACTCGCCGTCATTTGGCTTTCGCCAATAATTGACTGTTTTTGCGAGACTTGACCGCATTAACCCTGCAGAGATAACCGAGATATCATGGCGTATCAGCGTAATCGCATCTAGTATGGTATTCATACCAGCGCCCTCTTCACCAAGTAAGAATCCATAAGAGCTATTAAGCTTCAATTCTGCTTGCGGATTAGAATGATAACCTACTTGCTGGCGCAATCGCAAAACCTCGATGGAATTTTGTGATCCATCTTGCAATAATCGTGGCACCAGAAAGCACCCGATACCGCCTTGGGTCTGCGCCAGAACTAAAAATGCGTCGCTCATTGGCGCTGATACATGCCATTTCTCACCATTAAGCGAGTATAAGCCTTCGCCGACGCGATTAGCCGTTGTCTCGATGACCTCTATACTTCCCCCACTTTTATGTTCAGCAAGAGCCAAACCAATAAGCAAGCCTGTTTTATTGAGTGGTGTTTTCTCCGAACTGTCATACATCCGCGATAAGAGTTTGTCTGACCAGTCACGCTTTAAGGCAGGATTTGCCAAAATAATTGCAAGAGAAGCGTGCGTAGACGTCGAAGGCGTGAGATGCCCAGCCTCAAGGCCAGAAGACAGATAAAGCCCCATTGTGCGCATCTGATGCCCAAAACCTTGGTTTTTACGGCTAGAATCATCCCATACCGATGCGTGAAGGCCAAATCCCACTGCTTTTCGCTGCAATGCGTGCCATGCAGGATGATACTCAACAAGATTTAACCTATCGCCAAACGTATCACTGGTTCTAAGTTGCGGTTTGTTATGATTTGCGAGGCGAGCAAGTTCTTCAGCTTCATGCGAACCAGCATATTGGCCAAGAAGTGTAAAATGCGCTTGCATGGCTCGCGGCATTGTGTTGGAAACATCGCGCAGCAAAGGGTCAGCTTGAAAACTGTTTATATTCAAAGTCAGAGGATCAATTCTGGCCGATGACATGAGCGATACTTTCCTGAATCAAAAACAAAATCTCCCAATTTGTATGGGGACAGGCACCAAATGTCACCCCATCTATGTTGCCCTTTCACCGAAAGCTTCTTATAGAAAGTCGAAAATCACACAGAAGAGAGCAAATTATGGTCTTTCCGCACCGTCACCTCCTTGGAATCAAAGGCTTGTCGGAACCGGATATTTTCTATCTGTTAGATAAGGCTGATGAAGCGGTTCAACTTTCACTACAACGCGAAAAGAAAACCAATACACTTCGGGGCCTAACACAAATCAATCTTTTTTTTGAAGCTTCTACTAGAACGCAGGCATCTTTTGAACTTGCCGGAAAGCGTTTGGGTGCGGATGTAATGAATATGTCAGTCAGCAACTCATCGGTTAAAAAGGGCGAAACGCTTGTTGATACCGCAATGACGCTTAATGCAATGCACCCTGATATGCTGGTTGTACGTCACGGATCAGCAGGCGCGGTCGCGCTTCTCTCTCAAAAAGTGGGTTGCTCGGTAATAAATGCCGGAGATGGTGCTCATGAGCATCCTACCCAAGCGCTTCTCGATGCGCTGACAATTCGCAGAAACAAAGGTAAAGTTGGACGTTTGATCGTCGCAATCTGCGGTGATGTTCTCCATTCACGCGTTGCGCGTTCCAATATTCTCCTGCTCAATGCGCTTGGTGCACGGGTTCGGGTCATCGCTCCTAGAACACTTCTACCAACGGGTATCGAAAATATGGGTGCTGAAATCTTTACATCGATGAAAGAAGGCCTCAAAGACGCGGATGTTGTGATGATGCTGCGACTTCAACGCGAGCGTATGGAAGGCGCTTTCGTGCCATCGGTACGCGAATATTTCCGCTTTTTCGGATTGGATGCCGAAAAACTGGCCTATGCAAAAGACGATGCATTGGTCATGCATCCAGGCCCCATGAACCGCGGCGTGGAAATTGCATCCGAAATTGCTGACAGTCCACAAAGCGTAATTGAACAGCAGGTAGAAATGGGTGTTGCTGTTCGCATGGCGGTCATGGAAACTCTGATGCTAGCAAGTGGGAGAAATTAGTATGAACTCTCGCGTCCTAAAAAATATTCGTATTATCGATCCATCACAAGGCTTGGATGAAGTCGGTACGATAATTATCGAAGATGGCAAAATTTCTGCATGCGGCGCCAAAGCAAACAATCAAGGCTCACCAGAAGGTGCCCAAATAACGGATTACAAAGGGGCAACAGTTGCCTCACCGGGTCTAGTAGATGCACGTGTATACATTGGTGAGCCTGGTAGTGAATACCGCGAGACAATTGCATCAGCCGGCCAAGCAGCAGCCAAAGGCGGAATTACAAGCATCATTACCATGCCTGATACCGACCCCGTAATTGATGACGTTGCCCTATTGCAATTCATACAACGTACTGCCCGCGACACTTCAGTTATCAATGTTCTTCCATCGGCTGCAATAACCAAATCTCTCAAGGGCCTTGAGATGACAGAATTCGGCCTAATGACCGAAGCAGGGGCTGCATGTCTGACGGATGGGCGTAAAACATTGCGTAATGCGGCTGTCTTACGTCGGGCAATGACTTATGCACGAGATTTTGATGCGTTGATTTCTTGCGAACTTCAAGATGCCGACCTTGCGGATGGTGGCATGATGAATGAAGGGCTTCTTGCATCATGGCTAGGTTTTAAAGGTATTCCAAGTGAAGCAGAAATCATACCTCTTGAGCGCGATCTTCGGCTAGCTCACTTAACTGGTGCCAAATACCATGCCGCCAAATTATCAACACCTGAAACAGCTACTCTAATTGCACGCGCAAAGCAAAATGCTTCCAATATCAGTGCTGGCATCTCCATCAACAATTTAACACTTAATGAAAATGATATTGGTGAATATCGAACCTTCTTCAAACTCTCCCCTCCTTTGAGATCGGAAGAAGATCGCTTGATGATGGTTAAAGCGCTCGCAGACGGTACAATTGATATCATTTGCTCATCTCACGATCCACAGGACGTTGATACGAAGAGACTGCCATTTCCTGATGCGGCAGAAGGTGCCATAGGTCTTGAAACCATGCTGGCCGCAGCGTTAAGGCTTTACCACTCTTCAGATGTCTCCTTGCCTCGCCTTATTGACGCAATGTCATGCAGACCAGCTCAATTGCATGGACTTAATGCTGGTACATTGAAGGTCGGCACAAAAGCCGACATAGCCATTATCGATCTTGAATATCCGTGGGTTTATGCAAAAAATGAAATCGTATCAAAATCAAAAAACAGCGCATTTGAAGACGCACGTTTCACTGGTAAGGTGATCGAAACCATTGTATCTGGCAAAACTGTTTACTCAGATGTATAATCAAGTTACACAACCTTAAATTTATACAACGTGCATTAAACTGATAGATTGCTCAAATGTTAGACATTTCTGATATACAAACCGCGTTACCAACCGTAATTATTGCGCTCTTACTTGGCTACCTTTGTGGCTCAATACCTTTTGGTCTTATCTTCAGCAAAATGGCAGGTCTTGGCGACATTCGTAATATTGGTTCAGGTAATATTGGTGCCACAAATGTTTTGCGTACCGGCAATAAAAAAATCGCAGCCAGTGTCTTGATAGCTGACTTCCTTAAAGGTGTTATCCCAGTAGCGATTGTTGGGCAATTTGGCGCGGAACCCGCCATGGCTGCAGGCTTTGGTGCATTTATCGGCCACCTGTATCCCATCTGGTTGAAATTTAAGGGCGGCAAGGGAATTGCCACATATATTGGTGTGCTTTTTGGTCTGGTTCCAATTGCTATTTTAATTTTTGCAGTGGTTTGGCTATCAGTGGCCTTTATTTTTAGATATTCATCACTGGCTGCAATCTGTGCCGCCATTGTCATGCCTGTTGCCTTATATCTTCTAGGTTATCCCAATTTTGCTTTACTTTTTTCGCTAATTTCAGCAATCGCAATTGCCAAACATCACGCTAATATCCGGCGCTTGCTGTCAGGAACTGAAAGTAAAATCGGAAGCAAAGGCTAATGGATGGTCAACGCCCACGTGGGATTCGACTAACCGAAAAGCAACGTCTGAATTGGTTACGATTAATCCGTAGCAACAATGTTGGCCCGGCGACGTTTCGCGATCTGGTCACAAATTGCGGCTCAGCTGAAAAAGCAATTGAAATGCTCCCTGAATTATCACGGCGCGGCGGATCACGTAAGAGCATAAAAATTGCATCCATTCAGGAAGCTGAAGCTGAATTAGAGATGATATCCAAATTTGGTGCCCGACTTATTGGCATCGGTGAGCCTGAATACCCTTCCGCTTTACGTCAAATAGACGGAGCACCACCGCTTCTAACGGTAAAAGGCAACATAGAACTTACGCAAAGAGTATCCGTAGGGGTTGTCGGTTCTCGTAATGCATCAATATCCGGTAATAAATTTGCATCTAAAGTTTCAAAGGAACTGGGAAATGCTGGATATGTCATTATTTCCGGCCTTGCGCGAGGTATTGATGCCACCGCGCATATTGCGAGCATTGAAACGGGAACAATTGCAGCTCTTGCCGGAGGCATTGACCGCCCGTACCCACCTGAAAATCTGGAACTATACCACCGTATTTGCAATGGCGATGGACTTGCAATCACAGAAATGAAATTTGGTTGGAAACCGATCGCTCGTGATTTCCCACGCCGCAACAGGCTTATTGCGGGCGTATCTATGGGGTTATTGGTCGTAGAAGCAGCTATGAGGTCCGGCTCGTTGATTACAGCACGAAATGCTGGAGACTTTGGTCGACTGGTTTTCGCGGTTCCCGGCTCTCCTTTTGATCCTCGTTCTGGTGGCACAAATACACTTCTAAAAGATGGTGCGATATTAACCACTGAATCTAACGACATTATTCAGGCATTAGCGCCACTTAATAACATTCAGGCCCACACTTCCAATATCATAGAAGAAACAGGGGATGACAATGCCAATTTCGCACCACCAGATGAAGATGCCCGCAGTCTGATTATTGATGCAATGGGCGCAACACCAGTGGAAATTGACGACATAATTCGACACACAGGATGCGCAGCGCAAGTTGTCTATATGGTATTGCTAGAATTGGATCTGGCTGGTCGATTACAAAGACATCCCGGAGGGCTTGTTTCTTTTATTTTCGACACCTGACTTTAGAGGTCGTAATTTCGATTTAATATCACCAGCTTCAATGTAGGCCATTTCAATAAGGTAACAGAGCATATCAGCCCCCTCCGCATCGGCAACTTTACGAAGTTCACCCAACATGGAATGTATATACGCTAAATTCTCCAACTGATTTGCAGCATCTTTACCGTCGTTCTTATTAGTTTTTGGCAATGTCCCGCCCCTTAAATATGAATACAATTATCAAATCGTTCGGAATATTATCCTATTATGCTTATTCTAAATTGCAATACACTTTTAAACTCTTTTTAGTTGTATTGCGTTGTGTTTGGAAATATTTTGCTGAAAAAGCTTGACCTAAACTCATTCAGTGTCCATTTGCTAATGCTGCCACCAGAAATGAATTTTTACTTATATATGTGTGAGATAGAATGAACGTCGTTGTTGTCGAGTCGCCCGCCAAAGCAAAAACCATAAACAAATATCTAGGATCTGATTATACAGTCCTTGCTTCATTTGGCCACGTTAGAGACCTTCCAGCCAAAGATGGATCAGTCGATCCTGATGAGGATTTTGCAATGCTTTGGGAGACAGATACTGCCTCCAATAAGCGCCTAAAAGACATATCAAACGCGCTCAAAGATTCCGATACATTGTATCTCGCAACCGATCCGGATCGCGAAGGTGAAGCAATTTCATGGCACGTATTGGATATTCTAGAAAAGAAAAAAGCACTAAAGGGAAAAGATGTAAAACGCGTTGTTTTCAATGCTATAACAAAAAATTCAGTTCTCGAAGCGATGGCAAATCCACGCGATATAGATACCCCGCTTGTGGATGCTTATCTTGCTCGTCGTGCTTTAGATTATCTCGTTGGCTTTAATCTATCTCCTGTTCTGTGGCGCAAATTGCCGGGCGCACGATCTGCTGGTCGTGTACAATCTGTTGCGCTTCGCCTTATTTGTGACAGAGAAACGGAAATCGAAAGATTTATCAAGGATGAATATTGGCAGATTACTGCTGATTTGAAGACGCCAAGAGGTGATTTATTCAATGCTCGTTTGACAGTTTTTGATGGTGACAAACTGCAAAAACTATCGATTGCAAATGGCGAATCGGCCGAATCGATTAAGACGATGCTCGAAAGTGCATCATTTAATGTTGATAAAGTTGAAGCAAAACCAACCAAGCGAAATCCATCTCCGCCATTTACAACCTCCACTTTGCAACAAGCAGCATCTTCCAAGTTGGGATTTAATGCATCTCGCACCATGCAAGTCGCGCAAAAGCTGTATGAAGGTATCGATATAGGTGGAGAAACGGCCGGTTTGATCACTTATATGCGTACCGATGGTGTGCAAATGGCACCTGAAGCAATTGATGAAGCACGTGCAGCCATTACAAATCAGTTCGGCGATCGCTATTGCCCTTCCAAAGCACGGCACTACGAAACAAAAGCAAAGAATGCGCAAGAGGCTCACGAAGCTGTTCGCCCTACTAGCTTTGACCGTACACCTGAATCTGTTCGTAAGTTCCTTGATGATGACCAAGTCAAACTATATGACCTTATCTGGAAACGTGCAATTGCCAGCCAAATGGCGTCGGCTGAGATTGAGCGGACAACGGTTGATATCGCAGCTTCTGGCTCAGGAAAGAACGCAACATTACGCGCTAACGGATCGGTCGTTCGTTTTGATGGGTTCATGGCTGCATATATTGACCAGAAGGATGATCAGGACACATCCACAAGTGATAAAAGTGATGACAAACGTCTTCCGCTCATTAATCAGAGCGAAGACGCTGTACGTGAAAAAATCAATTCAACTCAACACTTTACTGAGCCGCCACCTCGCTATTCTGAAGCTTCGCTGATTAAGAAAATGGAAGAGCTCGGCATTGGCCGTCCTTCAACATATGCTTCCACTTTGGCTACACTTTCAAACCGTGACTATGTAAAATCCGAACAACGGAAGTTAATACCGGAACCAAAGGGCCGTCTTGTTACGGCATTTTTAGGTAATTTCTTCGAGCGTTATGTAGAGTTCAGCTTCACTGCGGATCTTGAAGATCAACTGGATAGAATTTCAGCTGGCGAACTTAAATGGAAAGATGTACTGCGCGATTTTTGGACGAAATTTCAGGAAAATATCGACGGTACAAAGGAATTGCGCGTAACCAACGTCCTTGACGCGCTGAATGAAGAACTGGCAGAACTTGCTTTTCCTGATCGAGGAGATGGTCAAAATCCTCGTAATTGCCCAACATGCGGCGATGGTGCTCTTTCGCTCAAACTTGGTCGCTATGGTGCATTTGTTGGCTGTTCAAACTATCCCGAATGTAAGTTCACACGACAGCTTACCAAAGGAGAAAATGGGGAAGCCCAAGCGGGAACTTCAAACGAACCAACAGAATTAGGTAAAGATCCAAACACCGATGAAATGGTGACGCTTCGTTCTGGACGTTTCGGCCCATATGTACAACGCGGTGAAGGCAAAGAAGCAAAACGCACGAGTTTGCCGAAGGGCTGGGCCCCAGAGAGCATTGATTATGAACGTGCGATGGCCCTTATCTCTTTACCAAGAGATATTGGTGCGCACCCGGAAACTGGTAAAATGATTTCATCTGGTCTGGGTCGTTACGGTCCGTTTGTTCTTCATGACGGCACCTATGCCAATGTTGAATCAATCGAAGATGTGTTTTCAATCGGCTTGAACCGAGCAGTTACTGTCATTGCAGAAAAAGTGGCAGCAGGGCCTGGTCGCGGTCGAAAAGCGGCAACTGCCCTTAAGGAGCTGGGTGATCATCCAGACGGCGGGAAACTAGCTGTTATGGACGGTCGATATGGACCTTATGTGAAGTGGGAGAAAATCAATGCCACACTTCCAAATGGCACTGACCCGCAAGATGTATCACTCGAACAAGCAGTTGAACTTGTGAACGCAAAAGCTGCAACCAAAGGCAAAAAGAAAAAGGCCCCGGCGAAGAAGAAACCCGCAGCTAAAAAGAAAACTCCTGCTAAAAAAGCCACAGCGAAAAAAGCTCCTGCAAAAAAGGCGACAGCTAAAAAGACGGCTGAGGAGTAGAGTTTGGCAAAACAGCCAACAAAGTCAACCTCAGGAAAACCGGTTAAAGATAGTCGCGCTAAACTGGATAAATCTGCGATAATGCGTTTTATTGCCGAACATCCAGAACGTGCTTCAAAACGTGATATTGCGAGAGCATTTGGCGTTAAAGGTGACCATAGAGCCGTACTCAAGGATATTTTGCATGAGTTAACAGAGGAAGGTTATCTTAGCAAAAACCGGAAGAAACTTTCTCGTCCCGATAGCATGCCATCTGTGACAACACTTGACATTACCAAGCGCGATGACAGCGGTGATCTTATTGGACGCCCCTCTGCCTGGCGTGATCCCGATGGCGCCGCCCCTGCAGTTCTTATTCACCAATCGTTATCACGCGCAAGAAGTGGCGGAGCAAAGTCGCGCGGTAATAACCCTGTTGCCGGTTTAGGTGATCGCGTCCTCGCGCGAGTTAGCCCAAATTCACATCGCGAAGGCCCTGCCTATGTCGCCAAAGTGATGAAGGTACTTTCTAAGAAAGCTGCCAGCACAATGGGCATTTTTCGTACGGAGGTGGAAAATGCCGGACAAGCAGGTGGGCGAGTTTTACCCATTGATAAACGCGGAAAAGAATATGTCATCTCACCTGATATGACGAGTGACGCAAAAAATGGCGACCTTGTGGAGGTAGAAAGCTTACACACCTCTAGCTTAGGCCTACCGCGCGCAAAAATTACCGCAGTGATTGGCTCCATGGGTTCAGAACAAGCCATTACCATGATTGCGGTGCATGAGCGCGGAATTCCGCACATTTTTCCTCAAGCAGTTCTGGATGCAGCTGACTCCGCAGAGGCTGCAAACATGGACAAACGAGAAGATTGGCGGGATGTACCTCTCATCACAATTGATCCAGCAACCGCAAAAGATCATGATGATGCTGTTTATGCTGAGATGGATACCAATCCAGCCAATAAAGGCGATGTTATTCTTTATGTCGCTATTGCAGATGTATCTTACTATGTTCGCCCCGATAGCCCTATGGATCGCGAGGCGCGCATCAGAGGAAATTCTGTCTATTTCCCAGATCGCGTAATACCCATGCTGCCTGAGCGTATAAGTAACGATCTTTGCTCTCTTAAAGAAGGTGTAGACCGCCCTGCACTCGCAGCCAAAATTTCTTTCAGTAAAGAAGGTCGAAAGATCAGCCATTCGTTTCATCGCATCATGATGAAAAGCATCGCAAGCCTATCCTATGATCAGGCACAAAGTGCTATCGACGGCAAACCTGATGAGCAAGCAGGTGCAATCCTTGAGAGCGTACTTAAACCGCTCTGGGCAGCTTATGAAATACTAAAAATTGGGCGTACCCGCCGCCAGCCGCTTGAACTTGATCTACCGGAGCGCCGTATAATCTTAAACGATAAAGGCATGGTGGATCGTATTTATGTGCCTGATCGTCTTGAGGCGCATAAGCTCATTGAAGAATGTATGATACAAGCCAATGTGGCGGCCGCAGAAGCGCTTGAAACTAAACGTCAGCATCTTATTTACCGCGTTCATGAACCGCCATCACTTTCCAAACAAGAAACTTTGCGTGAATTTCTGCAAACATTAGATATCCCACTTGCTAAGGGTGGAAATCTTAGAGCCAATCATTTCAACGGTATTCTTGCCGCAGCAAAAGGTAAAGCTACGGAAGTAATGGTCAATGAAATGGTCCTTCGCTCGCAAAGTCAGGCTGTGTACAATCCTGATAATCAAGGGCATTTTGGTCTAAATTTGCGAAAGTACGCACATTTTACATCCCCAATTCGCCGTTACGCTGACCTTATTGTTCACCGCGCGCTTGTTGGATCCCATCACCTTGGTCAAGGCGGAATAACACCTGATGAAGAGGCAATACTTGATACGATTGCGGGAGATATTTCTGATTTTGAACGACGGGCATCCAGTGCCGAGCGCGATACTCAAGATCGCCTCATTGCACATTATCTTGCCGACAGGATAGAAGATGAATTTACTGGCCGAATCGCAGGTGTGACCAAAGCAGGACTATTTGTCTCGTTGCCAGAATACGGCGCAGATGGTTTTATACCCATATCCAAATTAGGAACTGATTACTTCATCTACCATGAAGCGCATCAAGCCTTGGTTGGTGATAGAAGTGGCCTCGGTTTCCGTTTAGGTGATCAAGTGGATGTAAAGCTCGTAGAAGCTGTTCCACTTGCCGGAGCTTTAAGATTTGACATGCTGAGCAAGGGCGAGAAAATGCCAATGGGAGCGCGATCTTTTCATAAAACGAAGAAAGGTCGAAAAGCTGGAACCCGTCCACCACGCAAAGCAAAACGCAGAAGGTAATTTCTGATGTCTGAAACTGAAGTATATCAAAATGAAGTGGTGCAGTTCGAGCGCCCTCTTTCACTCGCAATGAAGCGTGGTTTTAAAAGTAGTTGTCCAAAATGTGGTACAGGCCGTCTTTTTGATAAATATGTAAAAGTCACAAATCAATGCAGTAATTGTGGTGAAGATTTGCACCATCATCGTGCAGATGATTTGCCTGCCTATCTTGTTGTTATGATTATTGGTCATATCGTCGTTGCTGGCTTTATGTTTGCGGAAATGAGCTATCAGCTCGCAGTATGGCAACACCTCCTCATTTGGATTCCAATCACGGCTATTTCATCCCTTCTGCTATTACAGCCCGTAAAGGGTGCTGTTGTTGGCTTGCAATGGGCACTACGTATGCATGGGTTTGGTGAAAAACCAGATTATGATGACCCTAAGTAGTTTAACTCAAGTATAAAAGTGATATCCCATTGAAACCTAAAGACGCAGCCACTCTTTTGCTTTTAGACCGAGACAAAGAACGTCCTGCGGTTTTGATGGGTAAACGTTCATCTAAACACGCCTTTATGCCAAACGTCTTTGTTTTTCCCGGTGGAAGAAAAGATAGCAGCGATTGGCGGGTTAAATCTGACACACGACTGAATGAAGCAGTTGTGTCCAAGCTTATGGAACGCACCCATAGCCGATTTTCACACGCGACAGCTCATTCCTTAGCGATCGCTGCGGCCAGAGAACTTCATGAGGAAACATCACTCCATCTATCAAAAAACGGCGAATTATTTGACCTGTCACATTTAAGATATATTGCTCGCGCCATTACCCCGCTTGGCCAGAATCGTCGTTACGACACACGGTTTTTTACCTGTTTCTGCGATGAAGTTGAAATGGATCTGTCGACATTAAAAGACAGTAATGAATTAACAGAATTGCAATGGGTCGATGTACAATCTCCACAGAATCTGGATTTTCCGGACATAACAGCACGAATATTAAACCACCTCAGACATTCACTCAATGAAGACCGCACACTCCCCCACACTACGAAAACGCTGCATATATCCAATAAATGACGTTTTGAATTTGGGCAGTTTTGGCAATCCTTGGTAATCTTGCCATTTTTGAGCATAAGATTGTATAATAGACTTGACTTTTAGCCAGCGATTTGTAATTTCGCGTCAAGTTTGCCGTGGATGGAAGAATCCCCACGGCATCATTTTTTTTAAAGAAGGTAGCCCCAATGGCCAAGGCAACAACAATTAAAATTAAATTGCAGTCAACTGCTGACACTGGTTTCTACTATGTAGCCAAGAAGAACAGCCGTACAATGACTGAAAAAATGGTTAAAACTAAATACGATCCAGTCGTGCGTAAACACGTTGAATTTAAAGAAGCTAAGATTAAGTAATCTAATTTTTTTGCAGTTTTGAATTGAAGAACCCGCTTGTTGCAAGACAAGCGGGTTTATTTGTGGGTCGGCCAACACAACAGAAGTGGTACGAGGAGGCCACGAGAAGCTGTATATTGACCGACCACCCCACGACCCAGGAGATGCGGCGGACCTGAACATCATGGGGTATCTAAAGTTACAAAATGGTTTTACTCGTCAATACAATTAGTACAATCATTGCCTAAAATTGTACTTTAATCAAGTTTTTCGCCTGAACGTAAATTTTCTACATAAATTCAATGAGTTACTATTCAATACAATAAACAGAAAACGTATATTGCTACAAAATGGTATCAAAATATGATTTTTCAGTTAGGCGACAGTTTGTAAAACAACTCTGTTTCGCCCATCAGATTTTGCTTTATAGAGCGCATCATCCGCACGCTTAATAAGCGTTTCACTTGAATCCTGCTCTGGATCGTAGTTCGTAACACCTACCGACGTAGTGAGTTCTAGCTGCCCTGTATCACCCGGCAAATTGAATGCCGATGTTTCAATTGCTGCACGAAGACGCTCAGCAATCTGTGCAGCCATCTCCGCGGTCGTATCTGGCATAAGGACCACGAATTCCTCACCACCAAAGCGGCATGCAAGGTCAGCACCACGCACAGAGGCACGGAGCCTGCGAGCGAACTCTCGCAAAATTTCATCACCGGCATCATGACCATGAGTATCATTCACATTCTTAAACTTATCAATATCGGTAATAAGCATCGAAATAGGTGTGTTTCGCCGTTTAGCTCTGGCTATTAACTTACCCATATAAGCATCGAGAAAATGTCTATTATTTAAACCGGTCAACGGATCAACTACAGCAAGTTCGACAGATTTATTCAGGCTCTCACGCAGTTTCTCGCTAAATCGAGATCTCTTAATCTGCGTTAGTGAACGGGCATATAACTCATTTGGGTCTAGCGGTTGTAGAATGTAATCATTTACCCCGATATCAAGAGCACGAACTACTTTTGGTTCGTCGCCAGTCTGCAAGATGACAAGAATAGGTACAAATCTCGTAATTTCCCGTGACCGCAATTGCGAACATATTCGCAAGGGATCAACACCGGGCAAGTTGTCATTGATTATAATAAGCTCATATGGATTTTCACCAGCATGAAAAAGCGCTGTTTCAGCATCCGAAATAATATCAACATCTGCGATACCAGATATAGCACGTGTTATTCGGTCCTGAGAATTGACGCGACCATCGACAAGTAACGTCATGCCTTTCTCGTCAATCCCGCTTTTATTCAAAGGTTTTTCATCAACATCATCTATCACCAAATTATTTCCGGCGCGAACGCGAAGCTCATCCGTAAGCATTTTCAAACGCAGTAAACTTTTCACACGCGCCATTAGCTGCATATTATTAACTGGCTTAGTCAAAAAGTCATCTGCGCCGCATTTTAAACCCTCAACACGATCTTCCGGTTGATCGAGCGCGGTGACCATCACCACTGGGATATGTGTGGTCTTTGGATTTGCCTTCAACCTGCGACACACTTCAAAACCATCAATGCCGGGCATCATTATATCGAGCAATATCAAGTCGACTTGCGTTTTGTCGCAAATTTCCAATGCAGAAAGGCCATTTTCAGCGGTCAATACATCAAAATATTCGGCCAACAGATGTGTCTCTAGCAATTTCACATTCGCCGGAATATCATCAACAACTAAAACACGTGCGGTCATACTATTTACTCGGCAGCTTTATTATCTAGAAAACTTTTAATGGTCTGCAAAAATCCAGGCACTGAAATTGGTTTCGATATATATGCTTCACAACCACCCTGACGAATGCGCTCTTCATCGCCTTTCATGGCAAAAGCCGTGACAGCGATAACAGGAATACTATGTAATTCATCATCATCCTTGAGCCACTTCGTGACCTCAAGACCAGAGACTTCCGGCAATTGAATATCCATTAGGATAAGATCAGGCTTGTGAGCTCTGGCAAGTTCCACCGCTTCCAGTCCATTCATAATCTGAATTGTTTCGTATCCAGACGCTTCGATGAGGTCAGTAAAGAGCTTCATATTCAGCTCATTATCTTCAACAATCATAACTTTTTTCGTCATTTATTTGCCCAAAACAATCAAACTCGTTCCCAATTCCATTGCATCCTAGCGCGATTTAGTTGAAGAAATGGTAATTTATACTCAAAATTCTCGCCAAAGCATTAAGGAATTCGTAATTGGAAAAAGCAGAGAGTATCGCAATCGATGTGCTAAGCTGGATCGCAACCGATCCCGAGCTATTTAACCGATTTGTTGATCTATCAGGTTTAGATCCTTCCCAAATAAGGGAAGCAGCACAGGAACAAGGCTTTCTTGCCGGCGTTCTCGGTTTTATTATGAACCATGAGCCAACGCTATTGAACTATTGCTCAGCCCAGAATGAAAGACCAGAAGATGTAGCCCGAGCATTCCAATCACTTGGCGGACAAGTTAACAATGGTTGGTAGATGCTAAATATTGCGGATCTTAGACGTGAACTAAATAATCAACCAACCATCATATGTGATGTGGATGAGGTTGTGATTGAGTTTTTAACGCCGTTTAGAAACTTCCTTAATTCTCTAAACCTAGATCTAGTCAGCAATAGCTTTGCTCTGCATGGAAATATAATTGCAAAAGATACGGGGGGCGCAGTCGACGATCGAACCGTTAGCCATATGATTAATGAGCTTTATGCAAATCAGTTAACATGGCAAACAGCGGTTCCCACAGCAGCAAATACGCTTCATGAGCTATCTACAACTGCAAATATTGTGTTTCTGACGGCAATGCCACCTGAATATTACGTGCAAAGGCGTGAATTATTAGATTCATTTGACATGCCCTTTCCGCTTTTTGCTGCCGAAGGCGCAAAAGGACCACTCATCAAACAGCTAACTTCTTACAATGAACATGCCTCGTTTTTTATCGATGACATGGTTTATAATCATAAATCAAGCAAAGAACATTCACCTGAAACACACTCAATCCACATAATGGCTAATGATGAATTCAAAGCGATATCGCCTGCAGTAACTTCAGGCACTTTTGAAGCTGCAAATTGGCTGGAGATCAAAGACTTCATAGTCAGCAAAATTTAAGATGAGGACCGCATAAATCTACTTCAACTATTTACTTGAGCCCTCCTTGAGTTCCGTCTAAAGTCAAAGTGTTCGATCTTTGTTCTTTTTAGGTGCTTCCATGCTGCTCTCAGGATTCTGCCGTGATTGCTTTACAAAAGCCTCACCTGAACGGAAGCGCTGCAGATCTTGTGGCAGTCCTCGAATTCTTCGGCATAAAGAACTATCTCAGCTAAGCATAGCACATATAGACTGTGACGCTTTTTATGCGTCAGTTGAAAAAAGGGATAATCCAGAACTTGCAGATAAACCTGTTATTATAGGTGGCGGCAAGCGCGGCGTTGTCTCCACAGCTTGCTATGTGGCACGAATTCACGGCGTACGCTCTGCAATGCCGATGTTTAAAGCGTTGGATGCCTGTCCAGATGCAGTTGTTATCCCCCCAGATATGAAGAAGTATGCCAAGGTTGGAAAACAAGTCCGGCATCTAATGCAGGAACTCACACCACTAGTTCAACCAATTTCGATTGATGAAGCTTTTCTTGATCTATCCGGGACTGAACGCTTGCATGGTATGCCGCCAGCAGAAACGCTTGCCAGATTCTCCAGAAAAATAGAAGATGAAGTCGGCATAAGTGTTTCCGTTGGCCTGTCTTATTGCAAATATCTGGCAAAAGTTGCTTCAGACCAGGATAAACCCCGCGGTTTTTTTGTTGTTGGAAAAGAAGAGGCGATTGATTTTTTGGCGAACTTACCAGTGACCAAGATTTGGGGAGTGGGAAAAGCCTTTGCCAAAACACTTGCAAAAGACAATATCACTATGATCGGACAACTCCAAACCATGGAGAAAGCAGATCTCCTACGTTCCTATGGAATTATGGGGGCGCGTCTTTATAATCTAGCACGGGGTATAGATGATAGAAGTGTTCGCCCCAACTCTGGAGCAAAAAGCGTATCGTCTGAAACAACATTTTTCAATGATGTTTCAGATCTCGATAAACTAGCACCTATCTTACGTTCACTTAGTGAGAAGGTAGCCGCAAGGCTTAAAAAATCTGAAATCGCTGGTCATACAGTGGTTTTAAAGCTTAAAACAAATGATTTCAAATCCAGAACACGCAATCGCCGTTTATCTGATCCCACCATGCTGGCGGATAAAATATTTCGAAATGGTTTGGAATTGCTAAAAGCAGAGACAGACGGCACCAAATTCAGATTACTTGGAATTGGCGTCAATGACCTTTGCGATCCAGAACAAGCAGACCCTACTGATCTTGTTGATATCCAGGCAGCAAAACGTGCCGAAGCCGAAGGTGCTATCGATAAGATGAGAGCAAAGTTTGGTGTTGATATTGTGCAAACGGGTTATACGTTTAAGAGCAAACCAAGATCTGACGGTAAATAAACTTAAACCAGCTCGACATCCACAACACCTGGAGCTGATTTCATGGCAGCTGCAATTTCCGGTGAGATTTTATATCTCTCTGGAAGTTCAATTTCAATTTCACGATCACCCTGATCCTTAATCACGATAAAGGATACCTGCCCGCTTCCCTTTGTATTAAGATGGGCGGTGACAGCACTTAAGGCAGCACTATCACGTAAGAATATCCGCAATTCCTTCTGCGTTCGAACAGATTCCATCTCAAGCGACTGCACTGATTGAATACGCAATCCAATTCCCTCAGGCCGTTCTTCTGCATTCACGGTCAATATAAGAGATTTACCAGCCTCAAGAAGCTCGCGATGAAGAGCAAGAGCTTCGGAAAACAAAACAGCTTCAAACTGCCCTGTACTGTCAGACAATGTCACGATACCCATTTTGTTGCCTGTGCGTGTTTTACGTTGCTGAAAACCAGATACAGTTCCAGCCAATCGACCCGCCGTCGCACCCGCTTTCACCGCAACAGAGAAGTCAGCCCATTTCTGAACACGTTTTTTATCCAACACCTCCGAATAGGTATCAAGTGGATGGGCGGAAAGATAGAACCCAAGAACCTGATATTCTCTTTGTAGCTTTTCAGCCGGAAGCCAGGGTGTAACAGCGTTAAACTGGATAGTTTCGCCCTCTCCGCCTGTATCCAAACCAAAAATATCACTTTGCCCCGATGCTCTGTCGGCAAAAATTTTCTGCCCGAACCCCATAATCCGTTCAAGACCGGCAATAAGTTGCGCCCGCTCAAAACCAAAACAATCCAACGCACCCGCGCAGATGAGGCTATCAAGCACCCGTTTATTGACCATTTTCGGATCTACGCGTTTGCAAAAATCTTCAATTGACTTGAAAGGCTCGTCGCCACGCATCTCAACAATATGATCGACGGCGGCTTCTCCAACGCCTTTGATTGCAGAGAGTGAATAGTAAATACATTCATCGCCGGTCTGAAAATGCCGGAATGATGTCTGTACGGATGGAGCAACAACGTCGATACCAAGGCGGATAGCATCTTGCCGGAAATCAACGAGCTTTTCCGTATTACCCATGTCAAGTGTCATCGAGGCAGCTAAAAACTCGATTGGATAATGAGCTTTAAGGTAGGCTGTCTGGTATGAAACAATTCCATAAGCGGCGGCATGTGATTTGTTAAAACCGTAGTTGGCAAATTTAGCCAACAAGTCGAAAATCATATCCGCTTGTGGTTTCGACACACCATTCTTAACAGCACCTTCAACAAAACGTACGCGCTGCTTGTCCATCTCCTCTTTAATCTTCTTACCCATAGCACGGCGCAAAAGATCAGCTTCGCCAAGCGAATAGCCAGAAAGAACCTGTGCGATCTGCATCACCTGTTCCTGATAGACAATCACGCCTTGGGTTTCTTCGATTAGATAGTCAATTTTAGGATGAATGGATGCAAGCTCTTCTTCACCATGCTTACGCGCATTATAAACCGGAATATTTTCCATGGGACCTGGACGATAAAGCGCCACAAGCGCAATAATATCCTCGATACGGTCAGGCTTCATCCCAATAAGCGCTTTACGCATACCTGCCGATTCAACCTGAAACACACCCACGGTCTCACCGCGAGACATCATCTCGTAAGATTTCTGATCATCAAATGGTATTGTGTTGATATCAATCTGCGTTCCGTTCTGCGCGACAAAGTCAACCGCAGTCTTGATAACGGTAAGCGTTTTCAAACCCAAAAAATCAAACTTAACAAGGCCGGCTTTTTCAACCCATTTCATGTTATACTGGGTTACCGGCATTGCAGAACGCGGATCACGATACATCGGTACCAATTGCCATAATGGTCGATCACCAATCACCACGCCTGCAGCATGTGTTGATGCGTGACGGTAAAGCCCTTCTAGCTTCTGAGCAATATCCAATAGGCGACCAACGATAGGCTCTTCTTCAACGGCTTCTGCAAATTTTGGCTCTTCTTCAATAGCTTTATGCAAAGGTGTCGGGTTAGCTGGATTGTTGGGAACCAATTTGCAAATACGATCAACCTGGCCATATGGCATCTGTAGGGTACGGCCTACATCGCGCAAAGCCGCCCTCGCCTGTAAGCTACCAAAGGTAATGATACTGGCAACTTGTTCACGGCCATATTTCTGCTGAACATACTTAATCACTTCTTCGCGTCGATCTTGACAAAAATCGATATCAAAATCGGGCATAGACACGCGCTCAGGGTTCAAAAACCGCTCAAACAGAAGTGAAAAGCGCAAGGGATCAACGTCTGTAATCGTCAAAGCATAGGCAACAAGCGAGCCAGCACCAGAACCGCGCCCTGGCCCAACGGGAATATCATTATCTTTTGCCCATTTAATAAAATCAGCAACGATCAGGAAATAGCCGGGAAATTTCATCCCGTCGATAATATCTAACTCAACCTTCAACCGATCCTGATAATCTTCAAGCGTATAACCAGGAGGCAAATCATAATCCTCAAGGCGCATCTTCAGGCCCTCAATTGACTGCCGACGAAGCTCGTCTGCCTCTGCCTTTAACGCGGCATCTTCACCACCATCATTGCCTGTAAAGCGAGGCAGGATCGGATCACGTTCAGTAAGTATCGCGGAACATCGAGTTGCAATTTCAACCGTATTTGCGATAGCTTCAGGAATATCAGAAAATAACTGAACCATCTCATCCCGAGATTTAAGATAATTATCCTCGGTGAGCCTAAACCGATTATCATCGGCAACAACAGTATTATGCGCGACTGCCATCAGAGCATCGTGGGCATCAAAATCATTTTGAGTAGGGAAAAAAGCTTCATTCGTGGCAACGAGTGGTAGGCGGTGATCATAAGCAAGGTTTACAATGCGAGCTTCCAGAGACCTGTCGTAGCCGCGCTGACGCTGCAATTCCATATATAATCGATCGGGAAACAATGCTTCTAAGCGGCGCAACCGTTCTTCAGCAACTTTGGGCTTGTTTTCTTTCAGTGGTAGATTGATCGGGCCAAAGGCACCACCCGATAAAACAATCAGACCATCTGTACGACCCTCCAACCATGAAAACATAATATGTGTGGCTTCATCATCAGAACCATGCAGATAAGCCCGGCTAAGAAGTTCAACAAGATTTGAATATCCCTGATCCGTTGCAGCCAAAAAAACAAGTGTTGGATATTCGCGTAGATATTCACGACCTTGCTTCGGCTCTTTTTCCTCCGCATCTTCCATATCGATGCTAAGCTGGCAGCCAATAATAGGCTGAATACCATCTCCAGTCGCTTTAATGGAAAATTCAAGCGCTCCAAACAGGTTATTGGTATCTGTGATAGCAAGCGCTGGCTGATTATCGTCTATAGCAGCTTTCAGCAGCGTCTTTATAGGAAGCGCGCCCTCAAGCAAAGAATATGCTGAATGAACTCTAAGATTTACAAAGTTTGGAGAGCTCATATTAAGTATCACCACTTCTGAGTATCGATAACAAATGCTGCGTTAGACAGCAGAACCCATTATCGAACAATGAGAGACGATAGAGAAGCTAAAATAAGAATGCCTCACAGTTTTTAAAACGAAGACAAAAGGACACAACAACTACCGATAAACATAGAAATAGATAAAAGGGCTGCACAATCACGCATAAAATAGGTCATAACATACTCCAATTCACTAATTGTTTTTATTATGTTCTAGTTTTGTTCCATTGTCAAATAAAATAAAACCCCTGAACGGTTCGCTCAAGGGTTCTACAGATATAGTAAATTATTTATTGTTTACGGCTTCTTTCAAAGCTTTACCAGCAGAGAACTTTGGAACGTTTCTCGCAGGGATATCAACTTCAGCACCTGTAGATGGGTTACGACCTTTAGAAGCCGCACGATGACCTACTGTGAAGTTTCCGAAACCAATTAGGCGCACGTCGCCACCTGCTTGAAGCTCAGAAGTCACTGTTCCGAAAACAGCTTCAACTGCTGCTGCAGCTTCTGTTTTTGCTAGACCAGCTTTTTCAGCAACAGCTGATACAAGTTCATTTTTATTCATAACAATCCCTTTCGATCGCATCAGACGACTCAGTTAATAACTGCCGAGAGTTTATCTATTCCAAGGCCCTACACAAGAATTCTAGTGACCTAATAGACAAGTATTTTACAAAAATTGCTATATTCCCCATAAAAAAAGGCCGGAAATCCGGCCTTTCTACTTAATATGTATAAATAATTCAGTGCGCTACAGCACCTGTAGTAGAATCAGTACCACTAGCGATCTCCGCAGGTGGCGTCCATTCTATTGCCTCTGGCACTCGAAGAAGTGCATTTTTAATGACTTCATCCATCATGGAAACAGGAATAATATCCATTTCGTTCTTCACATTATCAGGAATATCAGCCAAATCTTTTGCATTTTCCTCTGGGATTAACACGGTTTTGATGCCACCCCGCAGAGCCGCCAAGAGTTTCTCCTTTAAGCCACCAATAGGCAACACTCTGCCCCTCAATGTGACCTCACCGGTCATTGCAATGTCTTTGCGAACGGGTATTCCAGTCATAATAGAAACAATAGCTGTAGCCATACCTATACCAGCAGAAGGGCCATCCTTTGGTGTTGCGCCCTCTGGGACGTGCATATGAATATCGTTCTTATCGAACATTGGAGGCTCAACACCGAAATCTACAGCACGTGATTTAACATAGGAAGCAGCGGCAGAGATCGACTCTTTCATGACGTCCTTCAAATTTCCAGTGACTGTCATCTTACCTTTACCAGGCATCATGACACCCTCAATTGTGAGCAATTCACCCCCAACTTCTGTCCACGCAAGACCGGTGACGACACCAACTTGATCTTCACCTTCCGCCTCGCCATGTCGGAAAACAGGAACCCCAAGAAATTCAGTAAGGTTATCCTCAGCTATATCAATGACCTTAGTTTTTGTTTTCAAGATCTTTGTGACAGCTTTACGTGCAAGTTTAGACAACTCACGCTCTAAACTACGAACACCTGCCTCTCTTGTATATGCTCGAACAATCTGAAGCAGCGCCTTGTCAGAGACCGAAAATTCATCCTCTGCCAGCGCATGATCGCGGATTGCTTTTGGCAACAAGTGCCGACGTGCAATTTCTAGCTTCTCGTCCTCTGTGTAACCAGCGATACGAATAATTTCCATACGGTCCATCAAAGGACCAGGAATGTTGAGTGTATTCGACGTTGTGACAAACATCGTTTTAGACAGATCGTATTCAACTTCAAGATAATGATCCATGAATGTAGAATTCTGTTCAGGGTCAAGTACTTCAAGCAATGCTGATGATGGATCACCACGGAAGTCATTACCCATCTTATCAATTTCATCCAACAAAAATAGTGGGTTATTCTTCTTGGCTTTCTTCATCGATTGGACGATTTTTCCTGGCATCGAACCTATGTATGTTCTGCGATGACCACGAATTTCAGACTCATCGCGAACCCCACCAAGTGCCATGCGAACATACTCGCGTCCTGTCGCTTTCGCGATCGATTTTGCAAGTGACGTTTTACCAACACCTGGAGGACCAACTAAACAAAGGATTGGTCCCTTAATTTTTGCCGTCCGGGTTTGAACCGCAAGATATTCGATTATGCGTTCTTTGACTTTTTCAAGACCATAATGATCTTCATCAAGAATCTTTTCAGCTTTATTCAAATCAACCTTGATACGTGATGATTTTCCCCACGGCAAACCAAGCAACCAATCAAGATAGTTTCGAACAACTGTCGCTTCCGCAGACATTGGGCTCATCTGACGGAGTTTTTTAAACTCAGCATCGGCCTTTTCGCGCGCTTCTTTAGAGAATTTGGTTTTAGCAATGCGCGTCTCCAATTCTGAAAGCTCATCACCACCTTCTTCATTTTCACCAAGTTCTTTCTGAATAGCCTTCATCTGCTCATTCAGATAATACTCGCGCTGAGTTTTCTCCATCTGGCGTTTAACACGCGATCGAATACGCTTCTCAACTTGAAGAACTGATATCTCGCCTTCCATAAAGCCAAAGCATTTTTCAAGACGCTCTTTCACACTAATCGTGTTGAGCATATCCTGTTTCTCACCAATTTTTATAGCAAGATGCGACGCGATGGTATCAGAAAGTTTAGAAAAATCATCAATTTGGCCAGCAGCACTTACGACTTCCGGCGAAATTTTCTTGTTAAGCTTCACATAATTTTCAAATTCAGACACAACTGAGCGCGAAAGCGCTTCAACTTCAACCAAATCATCTTCGGGTTCTATTAGCTCGTCGGCAATAACCTCAAAATGGCCCTCGGTCTTCGTAAATTCTCTAATTTCGGCACGTGCCTTACCTTCAACAAGTACTTTAACCGTCCCATCGGGAAGCTTAAGTAACTGTAGGACGTGTGCTATTGTGCCAATCTCAAATATGCCCGTTGGATCTGGATCATCATCACCAGCATCTTTTTGAGTAGCAAGAAGGATCTTCTTATCAGATCCCATAACCTCTTCAAGCGCAGTTATAGATTTCTCACGACCCACAAATAACGGTACGATCATATGCGGAAACACCACAATATCTCGCAACGGTAATAACGGGAAACTTTCGTCACCGACCTTATTATCCAATGCTTGGGATTCCGGATTGATCTCTTCAGTCATACAAGTTCCTTTCAGATATCCGCGCGTTTACTAATGTTGCGCTGCGGATAGGTAATTTACTGGGCTCAAACGGAGCCAACAATTATAACTAAGAACACCCATTGATCGTTTCAAGATGGAGCGCTCCTAAAACCAGAATTAAACTATTGATTATTCATAGATTGATTCGAGCGAATACACCATCATTCTCCGCTTTTAACGCAGATTATACAAAAAAGCCGTCGCAAACCTTGCGACGGCTCAAAATCTGCAAAAAACGCTTCTTTTTCTATGCAGAAGCGTTTTCGGCTTCTGTATTACGTTCAGAATAAATATACAGTGGACGGGCGTTGCCAATCACCACTTCATCAGAAATCACCACTTCACGAACACCTTCAAGCGCCGGTAATTCATACATCGTATCCAGAAGAATAATCTCCATGATTGAACGAAGGCCACGTGCACCGGTTTTTCGCATAATTGCCTTCTTCGCAATTTCACGTAAAGCCCCCTCGTGGAAAGTCAATTCGACATCTTCCATATCGAATAGTCGCTGATACTGCTTTACAAGAGCATTTTTTGGTTCACTCAGAATTTGGATCAAAGCATCTTCATCAAGATCTTCAAGCGTGGCAATCACTGGCAAACGACCAATGAATTCCGGAATAAGACCAAATTTCACCAAATCTTCCGGCTCAAGATCTTGAAGAACCGTACCAACGCTGCGCTCATCTGGCGCTTCAACTTTTGCACCAAATCCAATTGACGTCTTATCACCACGAGCTGAAATCACTTTATCAAGGCCCGCAAACGCACCACCTACAATAAAGAGTATGTTGACCGTATCAACTTGCAAGAACTCCTGCTGTGGATGCTTACGACCACCTTGTGGTGGAACAGATGCAACTGTGCCTTCCATAATCTTTAGAAGCGCTTGCTGCACGCCCTCACCCGATACGTCTCGAGTAATGGAAGGATTATCAGACTTACGCGAAATCTTATCGACCTCATCGATGTAAACGATACCGCGTTGTGCACGCTCTACATTATAATCTGCAGATTGAAGAAGTTTAAGAATAATATTTTCGACATCTTCACCAACATAACCTGCTTCTGTAAGCGTTGTTGCGTCTGCCATTGTAAACGGGACATCAATAATCCGAGCAAGTGTTTGCGCAAGATACGTCTTACCGCACCCAGTCGGACCCACAAGCAGGATATTAGACTTTGCTAGCTCTATGTCTGCACCATTCTTTGTCTCATGAGAAAGACGTTTATAGTGATTGTGAACCGCAACAGATAAAACTCGTTTAGCTTTTGACTGACCGATCACATATTCATCAAGAGTTTCCATAATTTCTTGAGGCGTGGGAACACCTTCATTGGATTTAACCATTGAGGATTTATTTTCTTCCCGAATGATATCGGTGCAAAGCTCTACGCACTCATCACAAATGAATACAGTCGGCCCTGCGATGAGCTTTCGGACCTCATGTTGGCTTTTTCCACAAAACGAACAGTAAAGAGTGTTCTTAGAATCACCACCATTACTTCCACTAACTTTGCTCATATTGTATTCCTTCCCGCAATTGCGGCTACTAAACGATTGATTTCACTCTATTTATGAAGCTTTGCCCCGTTATTTAGAATTACCCCAACCTATCCTTCGGATATTCAAGCGCTTTTTTATCAAAACTGCAACAACATCCAAGTTAATATACAAGCCTAACAGTTATTAGATCAAAATAAGCTTAACGCTTATTATTAATATTAATAGGCTTCTGGCGTGAAAAAGCTTCACGCCATTTTGTCCTTACTCTTCTGAACTATCACCTTCAATTGCAATACGACTATCGATTACACGATCTACGATACCAAAACTCTGTGCTTCATCAGCTGTCATAAAGTGATCGCGATCCAATGTTTCCTCGATCGTTTTATAATCTTGCCCAGTGTGCTCAACATAAACTTCGTTCAAACGACGTTTCATCTTCAGGATATCTTGCGCATGTCGCTCAATATCTGACGCTTGCCCTTGAAAGCCACCTGAAGGCTGATGAACCATAATACGCGCATTTGGTGTTGCGAAGCGCATATCTTTGTGGCCTGCACATAACAAAAGCGAACCCATTGAAGCAGCTTGCCCCACGCACAACGTAGAAACAGCAGGCTTAATAAACTGCATCGTGTCATAAATCGCCATGCCAGAGGTCACAACACCGCCCGGTGAATTAATATAAAGCGCAATCTCTTTTTTCGGATTATCAGCCTCAAGAAACAAAAGCTGAGCGCAAACAAGCGTCGCCATGTGATCTTCAACCGGACCTGTAATAAAAATGATACGCTCTTTCAGCAATCTTGAAAAAATGTCGTATGAACGCTCTCCACGGCTGGTTTGCTCAACGACCATTGGCACTAGTGCCATTGCTGTATCGACTGGATTTGCCATATTAGGCCCTACTTTCTCTTATAATTATGCAATCTCGTTGGCGTAATGCCATTACCCCTAAATATGTCTTTTTCTCAGCGCGCTTCAAGATGACACGCAAAAAATAACACTACACTTGTCACCGATGCGCGTTAACGGCAGGTAAAAATCATTCAAGACATCTAAGAACGGCCCAAAACGCCCTTAATTTCAAGTAAATACCGTATCCAAATTTGATTATAGCCATATCAGGAATGATAATCAGCCCAAATTATAGACATGATTCGCGATAAAATCGCCATACAGAATCATTTGGATAAATTTGAGTAGTTCAATCAAGAATTGATTCTAGAGGTTGTGCCCGTCAGTTAAATAAAATAATGACGTGCGCAAATTAACAATTTCTCGAGGGCATAGATGAATATTGATGAAAATCAGAGCAAACCGACGGGGCTCAATGAACTGAACGTAACATTCTCCGGCAATGCACGAGAATATTTTGGAATATGGATCGTTAATGTCCTTCTCTCAATCATTACACTAGGTATCTACTCAGCCTGGGCAAAAGTTCGTCGCAAAAGATATTTCTACGGCAACACATGGATTGACGGTCATAACTTTGAATACCATGCCAATCCAAAATCGATCCTAAAAGGCAGGATCATCGTTTTCGTCCTATTTGTAATCTACAACGTGCTCGCAAACATCAACCCGATATTCACTGTATTAAGCCTACCACTTCTTTTTTTAATTCCATGGCTCGTAAATAAAGGTCTTACATTTAATGCTCGCATGACCAGCTACCGCAATGTGCGATTTAATTTCGCTGGCAGATATTGGGATGCATTTATTTCGCTTATCCTTCTCCCGATTGTTACGATCATTCCTCTGGGATTACTCATACCTATCGCAACACGTAAAAGACTTAACTACTATTATAATGGTCATAGTTTAGGAAACACCAAGTTCGGTGCGAACATACCGCTTAAACCACTTTATAAAGCATTTTTCATCGCATTGGCATTGGCAATTCTTAGTTTAGCAATTATTTTTGGTGGTATCTTTGTAACCGCTCTATCAGCTGGTCTCATTGAAAGTCTTAATCCTTCATCAATGGACCCACAAAGTGAACCATTACTGATAGCCGGGATTTTCGGATCGTATATAGCTATGTTTTTAATCTTCCTTCCTGCCTACATCCATTATTCTGTCAAATCATTCAACACTGGAATTAACAACCTAAACCTGAATAATGAGCACCGCTTTATAGCTACTTTGAAGACCTTGCCTTATACTTGGATTGTCTTATCCAATTTTATCGTAACATTACTAACAATTGGATTGATGGCCCCTTGGGCTCATGTTCGCAAAGCAAAATATTTGGCGGCGAATTTTACAGTTCTTGCCAGCGGATCACTCGACAATTTTGTAGATACTGTCGCTCAAGACGGTAGCGTAACATCATCAGAGTATATGGATATGGATGGAATAGATTTTGGTCTTTAGTAAATGAGCCAGTCATACATCATTCACGGCAGACTATTTGCCTCAACACAGTCAGAAACTGTTGAGGCCGAGCTTCATTGTCTGGAAGGTGGCTCACTAGAGATAAAAGCCGAAGAAACCAAGGTTTATTCGCGAGATGATCTCTTAAATATTTCAGACCGGCTTGGCACTATCCCCCGAAAGCTAACATTTGAGAATGGTATTGTCTTCGAAACGATCGAAAACGATCTTGTAGATCAACTATTCAAAGGCGATGTCAGCAAAGTTGGCTTTTTCGCGAATAAGTTTGAAAGTCTTCGCGCGGGATCATTAATTATCATAGTGCTAGCGGTTTTCATAAGTGGATACATTCTCTATCAATTTGGCATGCCAATCGCTGCAAAGATAGCAGCTCATCAAACACCTGAGTTCATAACTGAGAAGTTAGATTCAACAACTCTATCTGGCCTTGATCAACTTATTACAGGCACGAGTAAGTTATCCGCAGAACGACAGGAACTATATCGAGCTGAATTTAAAAAATTAGTCGAACAAGCACGAAGATTAGACCCCGATCTGTCCGGAGATTATAATCTTCAATTTCGTGATGGTGGCGAACTCGGCGCCAATGCCTTCGCTCTTCCCGGCGGGACTATCGTAGCGACCGATCAGTTCATTGACCTGACAGAAAGCGTTGAGGAAGTCACGGCCGTCCTTGCGCATGAAATTGGTCATGTAGATTTAAAGCATGGGCTACAGCAAATCTATCGATCAATCGGGATCTATCTTGTCATTGGAATGATCAGTGGCGGAGGTATTGATCTTACCGAGGAAATACTTGGACAAGGTGCTGTTTTACTGCAACTAAATACATCACGTGGCTTTGAATCAGAAGCTGATGAGTACGCAGTTAACCTTCTGAAGTTTATGGGTAAAGACCCAACAGCTTTAGCCGGTATTCTCGAGCGATTAACGTCCCAGCACTGCCATCAGGATGAATGCGAAAGTGGGCCAGAGTGGCTTTCAACGCACCCGGCTTCCAAGCAACGCATAAAAGCAATTGTCGAACAAAGTCGCTAGTCTGGTCGGTAGACCGGCCGCTGGTCGGATCAAACCGATAACTCTTGGCTTGACCTTTAACTATTGCGGTCCGTTAAAAGCACCAAAATTACCGCCAAAAAATAACAGCGGTGCACCTTCGGACAGAGACGCGCGCAGGACCTCACCAACCATGATGATGTGATCTCCACCATCATGGCATGCATGTTTTTGGCACTCAAAGCGCGCAAGACAATTATCTATCAGAGGAACATTTTCCTCACCATAGCTCCAATCCAAATCCTCAAATGCATTGGCTGACTTAGCAAATCCATCGCATAATTCGCTTTGTTCTGCACTTAAAACATGAATGGCAAAATAGTCTGATTGATCAAAATGAGGGTAGCGCCTTGAATATTTAGATGGCGACCATAAAACAAGCGGTGGCTCCATTGATACGGATGAAAAACTGTTTGCGGTCATTCCTAAAGGACCATCAACAGTATTGGTTGTAACCACTGTCACGCCCGTGGCAAACTGCCCAAGAGCCTGGCGAAAAGTGCGACCATTATCGACCAACGGGTCAAAATTTCTCATTTGGTAAACCATCCCACCATCACCCATTACGGCACCTCATGTCCATTAGCAGATTCGTACAGTTCGTACCAAGTTTGCCGATCCATCTCGACTTTCAACGCATCACCCAAACTTCTAATTCGTTCCAAATTATTTGTGCCAAGCACAGGTAAAATATTGGATGGGTGAGCGAGTATCCAAGCTATCGCTACAGCAGAAGCATCCACATCATACTGCGCACCGATCACCTTAAGCTTATCAAAAAGTGCTTTGTGCTTATCCGTGAACAACCCGCCACCTGCAAGAGGTGACCAAGCCATTGGCAACATATTATCTGCCGCAATATCAACAAGATCACCATTACGGAACGAGGAGCTTTCCAAAAGGCTGATTTCAATCTGATTTGCCATCAGCTTAGTATCCATAGTCATTTGTAGCGCTGACCAGTCACTAATCTTAAAATTTGAAACGCCAACAGCGCGAACTTTACCTGATTGGACGACCTCATCCAATGCAGCACCAGTCTCATTAAAATCCATAAATGGATCAGGACGATGGATCAAAAGCATATCAAGATAATCTATCGACATGGCCTTCAAAGAATTATCAACGCTTTTCAAAATATGAGCGCGGCTCGTATTATAGTGTTTTACACGCACATCTGGAACCTTATCAGCCGGAAACAGAATACCGCATTTTGTAATAATTTCGACCTTATCACGAAGCGAAGGATCGGCTTTAAACGCCCCTCCCATCACATCTTCGCATTGAAATCCACCATAGATATCGGCTTGATCAAATGTCGTAATTCCCTGTTCTAAACAGGCATCCATTTTCGCACGTACATGGTCTGCACTTGTATCAGCATCATCAGCCAGACGCCACATACCGTATATAAGGCGGCTAAAACTAAGATCTTCCGTTAGATCAATACGTGTTATATTTTCAGACATATTATTTACGTTCCCCTGCCCCTAAAGGCGTTTTTGGTGTGGTATTCGGCACACGATTATATGCGTGCGGTAAAGATACTGTATCAAGATGCGGCATAACCAATCTGCCAAAGCTCTCACATTCATCAATATGTGGATAGCCAGAGAAGATAAAGGCCCGAATACCCATCTTCTTATAGGCTTCAATTTCACTTAAGATTTGATCAGGTGAACCAACAAGTGCTGCGCCGCAGCCAGATCGCGCACGTCCAATTCCCGTCCAAAGGTGTGGCTCGATAAAGCCCTCCATATCGGCCAACTCACGATTTTTTGCCTGATGCGCAACCCCGAGAGAAGATGAATCAAGAGCGCGTTCGCGAATTTGCTCACCTTTATCATCATCAAGTTTTGACATAATTTCTTGCGCGTATTCCCTAGCCTCAGCCTCTGTTTCACGTACGATCACATGACACCGCAATCCGTAATCAAGCGTACGACCAAACGTTTGTGCTCGATCATTGACGGCTCTCATGCGCCCTGCGAGTTCTTCTTTGGTCTCCGGCCACATCAAATATACATCGCAATGCTCGGCACATAGATCAATTGCATCTGGAGAATAACCACCAAAATAGAGCAATGGCCCTCCATTTTGTTGATATGGCTTCACAGGCTCCGTTGTTAAACCCGCAGAGAAGTCATAAATCTCCCCCTTGTAAGTGACTTCATCCTGCGTCCATGCCTGCTTTAAAATCTCTACAACTTCACGTGACCTTTGATAACGATACTTGCTATCCTCTTTCTGGCCCGGAAAATCAGAAGAAATGATATTGACCGTGAAGCGGCCTTCCAACATGTGATCCAAGGTCGCCAATGTACGAGCTAACATTATGGGTTGCATTTCACCACAACGAACAGCCGCCAAAAAATTGATTTTATCGGTTATTGGCGCACATCCTGCAACGAAGGATAGCGTATCTTGACCAACTTGATATGAAGATGGTGCCAAAATATTACGAAACCCTTGCTTCTCCGCCTCTTTAACAATGGCAGAACAATGGTCCCATGAGGAGCGTAAAGCACCATCTGGCACGCCTAAATATTGGTAATCATCTGAACACAGTGCAGAGAACCACGAAATCTCTGCTCCTTCCAAATCAGGCGAAGTAATTGGTACTATTGTCATTTTAAACACCTTTGATCATTTTTCTCCTTCATAACAGGCGGAAAAATGTAAATCAATGGTGTATCAATTTTATTTCTAAGCTTTACCCAAACTCATCATTCAGAGTTATTTTCAAGGATAGATACCTCGTAAACTAACAACATGGCGATTAGTTCAAAGAGCTTGCTATAGCTGGATGGCAGGCTAGAAAACGCTAATTATAAATGATTTTAAGTTCAGAGAACTGGGTTTGCTAACTATACTAGCCGTCAACTGCTTTTGGTTCCCAAAGTTCAACCTTGTTTCCTTCGGGATCTGAAAACCAACCAAATGAGCCGTAGTCGAAGTGCTCCGGCTCACCATTGAGTTGCGCACCGCCTGCTTGAACTTGCACCAATGCTTCTTTCAAATCATCAACAATCAAATTAAACATGAAGTCGTTTTTTGACGGCTCAAAGTATTGTGTATCTCGCTTGAATGGACTCCAAACGGTTAATGAGCCGGAAGGCATATCATTAGGTTTAAAACTTGCACCATCATAACCAGTGTCTAACTCAAAATTTAAATGCTCTGAGTACCATTTACACAAAGCAGCGGGATCGTTTGCCTTAAAAAAAACGCCACCCACACCCAGAACTTTTGCCATGATGATCTCTCCTGAAATTACTTCATGACTATTCTGTCTTGAATATAAATAAAGTCAACTTACCCCTGAGCAGCAGTTTCAATGCGTTTAAGAGACATCAAAATCTCTTCCAGTTGATCAACATAAACCATATTTGGACCGTCCGATGGCGCATTATCAGGATCTTCATGCGTTTCCATGAATAGCATTGCACATCCTACGGCAACAGCAGCTCTGGCAAGGACAGGCACAAAGCGACGTTCGCCCCCCGTCGTGGCCCCGTTTCCGCCAGGTTTTTGAACACTATGCGTTGCATCAAATACAACAGGGTAGCCAGTCTCGGCCATAATAGGCAATGACCTAAAATCTGATACCAATGTGTTGTAACCAAAGCTTGTGCCGCGATCACATAGCATAATCCGTTCATTACCAGTCGAAGCAAGCTTGTCAGCGACATGCGTCATGTCCCATGGCGCCAAAAACTGACCCTTCTTGACATTAATCGCAGCTCCGGTATTTCCTGCAGCTAACAACAAATCCGTCTGACGGCACAGAAACGCTGGAATTTGTAAAACATCCGCAACTTCAGCCACTTTCGCGCACTGCCCAGCTTCATGAATGTCGGTCAAAACTGAACATTCGAACTCAGATTTCACCTTGGCTAAAATTTCTAAACCTTTATCAATACCGACGCCACGCTTACTGGATGCAGATGAGCGGTTCGCCTTATCAAAGCTTGATTTATAGATGAATTGAACATTTGCATTCTCACATGCTTTCGCAATTTTTTCCGCCATGAACAAGGTATGGTCTAGGCTTTCAATTTGGCATGGACCAGCAATCAATGAGAAAGGTAAATCATTCCCGACACGTATATTTCCAATTTCAAACTGCTTCATTTGATTTTCCATTTCTTTTAAAGAACACTTTCAATTCGTGCTACATCAACTGGATTATTCAATTCCCAAAAAACACGACCTCTTGCATCAACTTCCACACATGAAATATCTGCATCATTTTCTAAGAACCGAAGCTGCTCAAGACCCTCATTGGCCTCAAGAACACCCTCACCCCATTTCATGTAATTTTTAAGCGCATTGGTACGGTAAGCGTAAACGCCCACATGATGAAAAACAGGAACCTGTGTTTGGGCTTTGCCCTCGGGCACAAATGGAATAACTTCTTTTGAGAAATACAAAGCTTTTCCCGTCTTTGAGAAGACTGCTGTTGTTCCGCCAACTCGCCCTTCGGCGCGATCATTCTTAAAATTTTCAAAAGTTTGCTCATCGCACCGCAATACGGGAGTTGCCATTCCTGCTGACGGGTCGGTCGACATATGCTCAATCAAAGCCTCAACAAACCACGGCGGAGTTAATGGCGCATCACCTTGAAGATTAACCACTAAATCCGGCTCTACCTCAAGATATTGCAAAGCATCAGCGCATCGCTCAGTTCCATTCGCACAAGCCTCAGATGTCATAATCACCTTACCGCCAAACCCTAATACATGGTCACGAATTCGCTCATCATCTGTCGCGACAAATACATCAGCTACATTAGCAACGGACTGAGCCGTGTCCCATGAACGTCGAATAAGTGTTTTGGAAACGCCATCAGACCCTTTAAGCTCGACCAAAGGCTTACCTGGATAGCGCGATGAGGCGTATCGAGCCGGAATTAGGATGGTTGTTTTCACGATGTCACTCCAGCGCGCAAACAATCATGAATATGCAATATCCCCTTCAAGGATTGATTCTCATCGGCTACCACACAACATGTAATTTTATGATTTGTCATAAGTTCCAGCGCTTTTTCAGCATAATGATCTGCTTGTATAGTCACAGGATTGGCAGAACAAACCTCAACAGCTTTCAAACTCCATAAGTCTTTGGCATTACGACGTAAATCTCCATCAGAAATCACGCCTTTAATTTCATCACCATCAACGACAACTGCAATTCCGAAAGACTTTTCTGATATCTTGATTACCACTTCCGACATAGGCGTGTCTGGAGCAACAATTGGTAAAGCATCACCACCGTGCATTAAATCTGAAACTTTGAGGAACTTTGTACCCAAATTCCCGCCCGGGTGCAGCTTGTGGAAATCTTCGGGTGCAGAACCAAGTGCATGCGTAACACCAACCATTAAAGCATCACCAATGGCGAGTGTCAAAGTTGTTGATGTCGTTGGTGCTAACCCATTCGGGCAGACCTCCGTAAGCTTGCCATAGGCAATCGTTACCGCAGCGCTTCGCCCTAATGTGCTTTGAGCATCTCTAGTAATCGCAATCATTGGAATATCATTCCCGAGGCAGTAGCTCATCACCTGAAATAACTCAGATGTTTCACCAGAATTTGAAAGCGTAAGCACAACGCTATCTTTTCCAATCTGGCCTAAATCCCCATGACTTGCTTCTGCTGCGTGAAGGAATAATGATAATTTCCCGATAGACGAAAACGATGATGAAATCTTACGCGCAACATGCCCGGATTTACCAATACCAACAACAACTAACGGTCCAGTTGACTTCTCAATTAATTTGATCGCATCAAGTAATTCATCTTTACATGTCTCGCTGAAATCAAGAATTGCATTCGCTTCAGAAACCAAAGCATCCTTACAAATATTGCGCATTCCCTCGTCTGAAATGTGGCTTATCAGGTTATCCGTCACAGGTGATTTATCCCAATTAATCGTACTAAATTTCAAATAGCATATAGGTATGGCTGTCAATGAATTTGACCTTTGAAAAATAAGTTACCTAACTATTAATCCATTTCTTAAACTTAGAACTTCATTCTTTATCCCGTTTTCAGAATTCTTTGTTATCAATATTTCTGTAAATAACTTCGGGTGTTGGAGTAAACTATGACAGTTTTAGTGACAGGTGGTGCGGGCTATATCGGTAGCCATATGGTTTGGGCCCTTTTGGATCGGGGTGAAGAGCCAGTTGTTGTTGATCGCCTCTCGAATGGTATACGCAGCTCCATCCCTCAAGACATCCCCTTCTATCAAGTCGATATTGCAGACAAAGATGCAATGGCAAAGATTATGTCCGAACATAATGTCGATGCGATTATTCATTTTGCGGGTTCAATCTCGGTGGCAGAATCAATTAAAAATCCGCTCGAATATTATCGCAATAATACGACAAACTCTCAAAACCTGATAGAAGTCGCACTTGATCAAGGTATTGAACATATGGTGTTTTCATCAACAGCTGCCGTTTATGGAACGCCACTTAAAACGGATCCAGTGATTGAGGAAACCCCTCTTCATCCGCAATCTCCTTATGGTCATTCAAAAATGATGACAGAGCGAATATTGACCAGCACATCTACGGCTCACGATTCATTTAACTTTGCGGCTCTCAGATATTTCAATGTCGGCGGAGCAGATCCACAAAGCCGAACTGGCCAAACAACGCAAGGCGCATTAAGCCTTATAAAAGTCGCGTGCGAAACAGCCACAGGCAAACGAGATCATATCCAAGTCTATGGTACAGATTATGATACGCCAGACGGAACATGTATCCGTGATTTCATACATGTGTCAGACTTGGTGCAAGCACACTTATCCGCTCTTGATCAATTACGCGGCAGAAGCAAATCCATGATCGCAAATTGTGGATATGGTAAGGGCTTCTCAGTTCTGGATGTATTGAAAATGGTCTCTGAAGTTGCTGGAAAAGAAATCAATGTACAAACTGCATCCCGAAGAGCTGGTGACATTGTTAGCATCACAGCAAACAATAACCGTATAAAGACACTTACCGACTGGCAAGAACAGCATGACGACTTATCGCAAATAATTAGATCAGCGTATGAGTGGGAACAAGGTTTGGCAAACGCGAGTTGAAAAATCAGGCCTCGCCAGTTTCCCAATCAGCCTCAGTTTTTCTGGAAAACTCTTCAAAGTTTCCATCTGTGATGGCCTGACGAATACCTGCCATAAGCTCTTGATAATAGGCTAGATTATGCCAAGTCAACAACATGCCACCCAACGCCTCACCCGCTTTCACCAAGTGATGCAAATATGCACGCGAATAATCGTTTGTCGCAGGACAGGTTGATTGCTCATCTAATGGGCGTTTATCTTCGGCATGTTTCGCATTTTTTAGATTTAATTTTCCATAGCGCGTAAACGCTTGGCCATGCCGCCCAGCTCTTGTAGGCATAACACAGTCAAACATATCAATGCCGCGTGCGACTGATCGCAGTATGTCCTGCGGAGTACCCACACCCATGAGGTATCGCGGCTTTTCATGCGGCAAAGCCGGACACGTTGTTTCCAGCATCCGCAGCATGACGTCTTGCGGTTCGCCAACAGCAAGCCCCCCCACAGCATAACCTTTTAAGTCCATTGAGCTCAACGCTTCAGCAGATTTTATGCGTAAGTCCTCATAATCTCCGCCTTGAACAATACCAAACATTGCCTTACCAGGTTGATCACCAAATGTTGTTTTGCAACGCTCTGCCCATCGCAAAGATAATTCCATTGCGCGTTCAACTTCATCTTTTTCAGCCGGCAACCTTATGCATTCATCAAGCTGCATTTGGATATCAGAACCGAGCAATCCTTGAATTTCAATGGACCTTTCCGGACTCATTTCATGTTTCGAACCGTCAATATGAGATTGAAATGTCACACCTTTTTCGGTTAATTTGCGCAAACCTGAAAGCGACATCACTTGAAACCCACCAGAATCGGTTAAAATGGGATGCTTCCAACGCGCGAATTCATGCAATCCGCCAAGTCGTGCAACGCGCTCTGCACCAGGCCTCAACATCAAGTGATAGGTATTACCAAGAATAATATCTGCACCAAGATCTCGCACCTGGTTGAGATACATAGCTTTCACAGTACCTGCTGTTCCCACAGGCATAAATGCAGGGGTCCGGATCGTACCGCGTGGCATCGAAACCTGTCCGCGACGTGCGTCACCATCCGTTGCTAGAACATCAAACTTGAACTCTTCGCTCATAAAAGCCCCTACTCTGCTTTAAAAAGCAGACTCGCATCACCATAGGAATAAAATCTGTAATCATTATCAATTGCATATTTGTAAGCATCGCGCATGCGATCAAACCCACTAAACGCCGAAACCAACATAAATAGAGTAGACTTTGGCAAATGAAAATTTGTCATTAAAATATCAACGGCTCGGAATTTATATCCAGGTGTTATAAAAATATCGGTCGGCCCCGACCATGGCTTTATTTCACCTTCCGGCGTCGCTGCACTTTCTAACAGTCGCAAAGACGTGGTTCCAACACTGACAACCCTGCCACCACTTTTCTTAACCTCATTTAACGCATCGGCGATGTCTTGCGTAACAAACCCAATTTCTGAATGCATTTTATGGTCATCGGTATTATCGGCTTTAATCGGTAAAAATGTACCCGCGCCCACGTGTAAAGTCACAAAGTGACAAGAAATACCCTTCGCTTTCAAAGCATCGAATATTTCCGGGGTAAAATGCAAACCAGCAGTTGGCGCTGCAACTGCACCTGCGTCTTTGGCATAGATTGTCTGATAATCGAGCTTATCTTGCTCATCTTCACCGCGCTTTGATGCTATATAGGGCGGTAGTGGAACCTTGCCTGTTTGCGCAATCGCAGCATCAAGGTCAGCACCGGATTGTTCAAAACGCAGAGTAACTTCACCACCATCAGCCTTATCAACAACCTCACAATGAAGTTGCATGTCACCCGAGTTGAAGATGATGGCATCACCAATCTTAACGCGTTTTGCCGGACGAATAAATGCTTTCCACTCATTACCGGCGACACGCATATGTAAGGTTGATTGAACCTTTAATTTGTTTTCGCCGCGAATACGGACGCCCTCAAGCTGGGCAGGAATGACACGCGTGTCATTAAAAACCACAGCGTCACCCGGCTCCAAAAAACTGACAAAATCGGCTACTCGTGCGTCCTCAAATTCCTCTTTATCGTTTCTGACAATGAGAAATTTGGCCGCTTCTCGCGGAACTGCCGGACGAAGTGCAATACATTCATCCGGCAGTTCAAAATCAAATAAATCTACGCGCATATGCTCGTAATATACCTTATAAAGTGACTAGACGTCCGCAGCAACACGGACAGTTGTCATAGAATCAGGGTCTTGCACAGGTTCACCACGCTTAATTTGATCCACATTCTCCATACCTTCAATAACCTGTCCCCAAACAGTATATTGTTTATTCAAAAATCCAGCATCATCGAAGCAAATAAAGAACTGAGAATTAGCTGAATCAGGGTTCTGCGAACGCGCCATTGAGCACGTGCCACGGCTATGGTTCATGTTAGAGAATTCAGCTTTGAGATCAGGCTTATCAGACCCACCCATTCCAGTACCGGTTGGGTCACCAGTTTGCGCCATAAAACCATCGATCACACGATGGAAGACAATGCCATCGTAGAACTTATCACGTGCTAGCTCTTTAATGCGACCAACATGGCCGGGAGCCAAATCAGGAAATAATTCGATAACAACCTTACCCTTAGTTGTTTCCATGATCAGTGTATTTTCGGGGTCTTTAATTTCAGCCATTTGGCTACTCCTTCAATTTTAATTATTACTTGCCAACACGCACTGAAATCATGCGATCAGGGTTTTCAACAGCGCCACTTTGTCCAACGCCGCGCTTAATTCCATCAACAAATTCCATGCCTGAAACAACCTCACCAATAACTGTGTATTGACCGTCGAGGAAACGCCCCTCTTTAAACATGATAAAAAATTGAGAATTTGCAGAATTTGGGTTTTGTGAACGCGCCATGCCGACTACCCCACGCTCGTAAGGAATATCTGAAAACTCAGCAGGCAGGTTCGGTTTTGATGATCCCCCAGTTCCTGCACGATTAGGCGCAAAACCATCTTCCATATCGCCAAATTTCACATCACCTGTTTGAGCCATAAAACCGTCAATCACGCGGTGAAACGCAACATTGTTATACTCACCATCTGTGGCCAATGTTTTAATACGCTCAACATGCTTGGGAGCAACATCAGAACGAAGTTTGATAACAACGTCACCGCTTTTAAGTTCGATAGTTAGAAATTCATCAGCTTGAGCCAATGAAATTGAAAATGTGGCAATCATAAGTGTGCAAAATGCAATAAGAGCGTGACGCATATTGGATGTCCTTTGAATGAATTCGATTGGCTGTCGCATAAGTTAGAAAAAATGGCAAGCATGAACGGCGCTGCGGTTAGCGATTTCTTGATATTTGCGTTTTCAATGCCTGTTCAACATTAGATGGCACAAATGGCAAAATATCACCGTCCATCTTTGCTATTTGCCGGACCAATGTGGCTGTGATGTGACGAACCTTTGGCGAGGCCGGCAAAAACACAGTTTGAATATCGGATGCCATTGTCTGGTTCATTCCAACCATCTGCATTTCATAGTCAAAATCTGTGCCGTCACGCAAGCCACGAACAATTACATTTGCGCCAACGTCCTTGGCCACATCAACCAATAGGCCGGAAAAGGAAATAACTTCAACATCAGAAGAACGATCAGGCAATATATGAGCAACAGCTTCTAATATCATCTCAGAACGCTGTTCGAATGAGAATAGTGGCTGCTTCGTCGCACTAATGCCGACACCAATAACAAGCTTAGGTGTAATGTTTAAAGCCGACTTAATCACATCAAGATGACCATTGGTCATCGGGTCAAAAGAACCAGCAAAGAATGCTTTTTTCATTTTGTACCTTTCACCCAAAACAAGGTCATCATTCACTAAAAGTTCACTTACTACTAAGCATCACCCTGCTCAGATTGATCCACGATTGGCGCATCGACTTGATCTACAGAAGCTTCACCTTCCGATAGCGCATCATCTTCGCTATTGTCTGCAGGTTCACTAATGCAGTCAACAGAAACCACATTTTCTTTCTTCGCAGTTGAGAAAATCGTTACACCCTTTGTTGCCCGGCTTGCCATGCGTATACCATTGACTGGTACTCGAATAACTTGCCCGCCATCGGATACTAACATGATCTCATTCTTATCTTCGACTGGGAATGCGGAGACCAATTTACCAATAGTCGAAGTCTTAGAGGTATCTGTAGCCTTAATGCCTTTACCGCCACGACCCGAAATTCGGAACTCATATGTGGATGAGCGCTTACCATAACCTTTTGCGCTTACTGTTAGCACGAATTGCTCTCGAGCCTTTAACTCATCAAAGCGCTCTTGCGACAATTCACCCTCAACAAGATCCTCATCCTCAACTTCCAGAACAACTTCATCACCATCATCACCTTCAAGGCGGCGTTCGGCAGCTGCACGTTTGAGATAAGCTGTTCGCTCCCATGGCTCGGCATCAACATGACCAATAATTGTCATGGAAATAATGCTGTCTTTTTCCGCCAGATTAATACCACGAACACCAACAGAATTCCGCCCCGCAAATACGCGAATAGCAGTCACTGGGAACCGAATACATTGACCCAAAGCTGTCGTCAGCAAGACATCATCATGCTCGCTACAAGTTTCTACATTTAATATCTCATCGTCGTCATCAAGCTTCATCGCAATCTTGCCATTGCGATTAACCTGAACAAAGTCAGACAACTTGTTGCGTCTTACTGTGCCCCGGGTTGTTGCAAACATAACATCAAGCTGTGTCCAGCTTTCCTCATCTTCCGGAAGCGGCATGATAGACGTAATGCGCTCGCCCTGCTCCAGCGGCAGCATATTAATGAGTGCTTTGCCACGAGATTGCGGGCTGCCAATCGGCAAACGCCAAACTTTCTCTTTATAAACAATACCACGAGAAGAGAAAAACAACATCGGCGTATGCGTATTGGCGACAAACAGACGTGTGACGAAATCCTCGTCTTTGGTCGACATTCCTGAACGACCTTTACCACCACGACGCTGCGCCCGATAAGAGGCCAAAGGAACACGTTTGATGTAACCGCTATGTGATACGGTTACGACCATATCCTCACGCGCGATTAAATCTTCATCGTCCATATCTGGACCACCTTCCATGATTTCAGTTCGGCGCGGAACGCCAAACTCATCACGGATGGAAATCATCTCATCACGCACAATGCCCTGAATGCGCATACGAGAGCTTAAGATATCGAGATAATCTTTGATCTCTGCACCGATGGTATTCAATTCATCTGCAACTTCATCGCGACCTAGTGCTGTCAGGCGAGCCAAACGGAGTTCAAGAATAGCGCGAGCTTGCTCTTCAGAAAGATTATATGTTTTATCTTCATTAATACGGTGGCGCGGATCATCAATTAGAAGAATAAGAGATTCCACATCCTTAGCAGGCCAGCGCCGCTCCATAAGCTGTGCTCTAGCCGTTGCAGGATCTGGAGCCTTGCGGATCAAAGCAATAATTTCGTCAATATTCGCAACAGCAATCGCCAAACCAACCAAGACATGCGCTCGATCGCGAACTTTACGGAGCAAGAATTTAGTACGACGGCTGATAACTTCCTCACGGAAAGCCACAAAAGCTTTCAGCAAGTCCATAATATTGAGTAGCTCAGGCTTGCCGCCGTTTAGTGCAACCATATTAACGCCAAAAGACGTTTGTAGCTGCGTGTAGCGGAACAGTTGGTTAAGAATAACCTCAGGTACCGCATCACGTTTTAATTCAATAACAACCCGATAGCCTTGCCGATCAGATTCATCACGAAGATCGGAAATACCTTCAATGCGCTTATCACGCACAAGCTCAGCCATTTTCTCAATCATGGCAGCTTTATTTACCTGATAAGGAACCTCGGTAACAATGATTGCATTACGATCATTACGGATCGTTTCAAAATGCGTCTTACCACGCATAACAACAGAACCGCGCCCTGTTTCAAACGCGCTTTTAATACCTGCTCGACCTAGAATATGCCCACCAGTCGGAAAATCAGGACCCGGCACAATCTCCATGAGTTCCGGCAGTTCAATTGCAGGATTTTCCATGACCGCAATACAACCGTTTATGACCTCAACCAAATTGTGTGGTGGGATATTTGTCGCCATACCAACAGCAATACCGCCAGCACCGTTGACTAGAAGATTAGGAAAACGAGCGGGGACAACAGTTGGCTCACTACCGGAATTATCGTAAGTTTCTTGGAAATCGACGGTGTCCTTGTCAATATCTTCGAGCAAATCGTGAGCAAGCTTGGCAAGACGAGATTCCGTATAACGCATCGCAGCTGGCGGATCACCATCGATGGAACCAAAGTTGCCCTGTCCATCGACAAGCATCGCTCCCATCGACCAATCTTGGGCCATACGAACCATTGCATCATAGATCGACTGATCACCGTGAGGGTGATATTTACCCATCACATCACCGACAATACGTGACGATTTCACATATTTACGGTTCCAATGATAATTACCCTCATGCATCGCGTATAAAATACGGCGGTGAACAGGCTTCAATCCATCTCGGACATCGGGAAGAGCACGTGAAACAATTACGCTCATGGCATAATCAAGATACGAACGCTGCATCTCTTCTACGATTGATATTGGCTCGATACCCGGTGTTGGGTCGTTGTTTTCTGGTGTAGTTTGGTCGGTCAATTTAAACAGATCACTATTATTGGAATCAATCACCTTTTATAGCGCAGACAGTCTCCGCTTGCTAATATCTGTTTTACTTTAATAGGGGATAAGCCCATAAAGGCTGTTGAAAGATGGTTTAAGTGAAAAATTATACATTTAAAGCCATATCAAAACAGATATTTGCACGTGTCGGGGGTCTAAATTGTCATCAGATTTAATCATCAGCGCATTCACAACATTAATCATTATGTTTGACCCGCCGGGCATGGCCGCTATTTTCTTAGGTTTAACTGCTGATATGAGCCGCTCCGAACGGTTTCAGGTCGCCTTACGTGCCTGTGTGATCGCTTTAGCCCTGTTAGCTACATTCGCCATTCTCGGCTCAAAAATTCTTACGACTTTAGGGATCAGTCTTGGCGCATTCAGAATAGCTGGCGGGTTGCTACTATTTTGGATATCGTTTGAGATGTTATTCGAAAGGCGGCAAAAGCGGCAGGAAGCGAGCGCCGAAACAGCCATCACAAAAGACCACATCGCAAATATAGCCGTATTCCCACTTGCAATACCGCTTATTTCAGGCCCGGGCGCGATATCAGCTGTAATCTTGCTTTCAGCCTCATTTAAGGGCGTTGCAATGACATCAGCTTTGATTGGAGTTATAATCGCAGCCCTAATCGTGCTATTTATAAGTCTCGTGATAACAGACAGGCTGGATAAATTACTCGGCACAACAGGACGAATGATTCTGACACGTTTAATGGGTCTTGTTTTGGCAGCCTTATCAGTTCAATTTGTCGTTGATGGTATTAATTCAATTTGGACCTTCGGATAATATCAAACCAGAATCATCTCGGAAGCTCTAACTTGAACTCTTTGCCGCCATATTTATGAACACTATCATGAGCACGAATGAGTACATATTTCACGTCCTCAGGAATTTCGATATTTGATAATGACCGCGTAAATGGCTGCTCATTAACATGCGGGTGAGCGAGAACGCGCGTGCCCAATATGTTTCCATCTGAGTCAACCACGTCCCATTTATCAGCGTAATGATCCCAGCCCTCATCTGCATGCTTAACTGTCACTGAAAAACGGTAGCTGCCGCTAGCATTCTTCTCTGCCTTCACATCCAATACATCGACTTCTCCAGCGGTTGCGGAAAAGCTCGAAAATAAAATGATAAAACCGGAAATCAAAAGTCGCATATTACTCACACTTTGCTCGATGATCGTTTGAGATAACAATAGGCCATTAGGCAAACGAAATCATCTGACAATTGCGTTATCAAAAATGCCTGACTAAATATCCCGATCAAAACGGGATATCATCGTCCATATCATTAGAAAAGCCGCCAGAATCACCGGAACCACCAGGAATATTTCCACCACCTTGGTTACCGCCACCCTGACTTCCACCAAAGTTGCCTCCACCTTGGTTGCTACCAAAGTTACCTCCGCCACCTTGGTTATCGTTCCGGCCATCAAGCATTGTCAAAGTCGAGTTAAAACCCTGTAGCACGACTTCCGTCGAATATTTATCTTGCCCGTTTTGATCTTGCCATTTGCGTGTTTGCAACGCGCCCTCAAGATAAACTTTCGAGCCCTTTTTCAAATAGTTTTCCGCAACGCGGCATAGACCCTCAGAAAAGATTACAACACGGTGCCATTCTGTCTTATCTCGACGCTCGCCTGTATTTTTATCACGCCAGCTTTCCGATGTCGCGATTGAAAGATTAACAATCGGACGACCATCTTGTGTGCGCTTTACATCTGGATCAGCACCAAGATTGCCAACCAAAATAACTTTATTCACACTGCCCGCCATGTCAAAACCTTTCAAAATATACTAATTGCCAACGCTGAGTACGCTTAGCTACGCATTAACCCAGCTTAGTCGGTCATGTCCCACCACAAATCATCCTATTTATCTAAATCCACATATAAATATGAAATACTCAGAAAAAGGCTGGTTTGTTCTATTTTTGTTCTATATATCACAATGCGCAGTGTCAAGAGAATCAAATCTTGGATTAATTAAAACCAGTGCTCGACTTGAGCGTAAAGAAGAGTAATACCATCTATCTTCCAGTTGACATGTAATGGACCATTCATGAGCGAGTTAAAGACAATATCAGTACGTGGCGCGCGCGAACACAATCTCAAAAGCGTTGACATCGACCTCCCACGAAACAAACTAATCGTAATGACGGGGCTATCCGGCTCGGGCAAATCCTCACTCGCATTTGATACAATCTATGCTGAGGGTCAACGGCGCTATGTTGAAAGTCTATCTGCCTATGCACGCCAGTTTTTGGAAATGATGCAAAAACCGGACGTTGATCAAATTGAAGGCCTCTCTCCAGCAATTTCAATTGAGCAGAAGACAACAAGCCGTAACCCGCGTTCGACGGTCGGCACTGTCACTGAAATTTATGATTATATGCGCCTCTTGTTTGCTCGCGTCGGCGTTCCCTACTCGCCTACGACAGGCCTCCCGATTGAGAGTCAGACCGTAAGTCAGATGGTAGATCGCGTTCTGGAGCTAGAAGAAGGAACACGTCTTTATATACTTGCTCCGCTTATTCGCGGCAGAAAAGGCGAATATCGCAAAGAGATGGCTGAGTTGATGAAAAAAGGCTATCAACGCCTTAAGGTCGATGGCCAATATTACGAGATTGCTGACGTACCCGACCTTGATAAAAAATTCAAACATGACATCGATGTCGTGGTCGATCGTGTCGTGGTCCGTCCTGATAGCGCGGCGCGTTTGGCAGATAGTATAGAAACCTGTTTGAAGCTGTCAGAAGGTCTGGCAATAGCTGAATTTGCCGACAAACCTTTGCCTGATTCTGAAACCGCGTCGGGTTCAAAAAACAAATCAAAAAACGAAACACATGAACGCATAATATTTTCTGAGAAGTTTGCCTGTCCTGTGTCTGGCTTTACAATACCGGAAATCGAGCCTCGCTTGTTTTCGTTTAACAACCCATTTGGCGCTTGCCCCACTTGCGATGGACTGGGTAGCCAAAAAAAGATTAGCCCTGATTTAATCGTACCAGATCAAGGAAAAACTTTACGCGATGGAGCAATTGCACCTTGGTCTAAGTCTTCGTCACCGTACTATAAGCAAACGCTGGAAGCGCTTGGAAAACACTTTAATTTCAAAATGAGCGATTGCTGGTTTGAGTTAACAGAGACGGCGCAAAAGGCGATCCTAAACGGCACTAAAGACAAGATCGAATTCAACTATGATGACGGCCTGCGTTCTTATAAAACATCTAAAAATTTCGAAGGTATTATCCCCAATCTGGAGCGGCGCTGGCGCGAAACTGACAGCAACTGGGCTCGCGATGAAATTGAGCGTTACATGTCTCAAGCTTCCTGCCCTTCTTGCAAAGGCTTCCGCCTAAAACCTGAAACACTGGCAGTAAAACTTGACGGCAAACATATTGGCCAAGTTAGCCAAATGTCTATTCGCGGGGCTGGTGATTGGTTTGATTCTCTTCCATCAAAACTAAATGACAAGCAAATGGAAATAGCGGAACGTATTTTGAAGGAAATCCGCGAGCGTTTAAAATTCCTCAATGACGTTGGTCTTGATTACCTGACACTATCTCGAAATTCAGGCACCCTATCTGGTGGTGAGAGTCAGAGAATTCGGCTGGCATCTCAAATTGGTTCAGGCCTAACAGGCGTATTATATGTTTTGGATGAACCATCAATTGGCCTTCATCAACGCGACAATGCCCGCCTTCTTGATACCTTGCGTCACCTAAGAGATATCGGCAATACCGTGATTGTGGTTGAACATGATGAAGATGCGATTTTAACAGCAGATTATGTCGTTGATATTGGCCCAGCCGCAGGTATTCACGGAGGCGAAATCATTGCCAAAGGAACACCAAAACAAGTTATGGCAAGTAAGAAATCACTAACTGGCCAATATCTAACCGGTGCTATTGAAATACCAAATCGTGAAACACGACGAAAACCCGTAAAGGGAAGGCAAATCAAAGTGTTAGGGGCAAAAGCTAATAATTTAAAGAATGTAACAGCCCAAATCCCACTTGGCCTATTCACTGCGGTAACCGGCGTATCAGGTGGGGGAAAATCTACACTCCTTATTGAAACATTATATAAAGCTGCTGCGCGTCGAATCATGGGCGCACGCGATAATCCGGCTGCTCACGATCATATTGAGGGTTTTGAATTTATCGATAAAGTTATTGATATTGATCAATCTCCAATTGGTCGGACACCACGGTCAAATCCGGCGACTTATACAGGTGCCTTTACACCAATAAGAGAATGGTTTGCCGGATTACCAGAAGCTAAGGCTCGTGGTTACCAGCCTGGACGTTTTTCATTCAACGTAAAAGGCGGACGTTGCGAAGCATGCCAAGGTGATGGTGTTATAAAAATTGAAATGCACTTCCTGCCCGATGTGTATGTGACTTGTGATGTATGTCACGGCAAACGCTACAACAAAGAGACTCTCGACGTCATGTTTAAGGGTAAATCTATAGCCGATGTACTTGACATGACGGTCGAGGAAGGTTGCGTTTTTTTTGACGCCTTCCCTGCTGTTCGCGACAAGTTGGTCACTCTAAAACGGGTCGGACTTGATTATATCAAAGTTGGTCAACAGGCCACCACCCTTTCTGGTGGTGAAGCGCAACGCGTTAAACTCGCCAAAGAACTCTCAAAACGATCAACAGGTAAAACTCTGTATATATTAGATGAGCCAACCACCGGCCTACATTTTCATGACATCGCAAAACTGCTGGACGTATTGCAAGAACTGGTGGATCAAGGAAATTCTCTCGCGGTGATCGAACATAATCTCGAAGTTATTAAAAGTGCCGATTGGGTTATAGATCTTGGTCCTGAGGGCGGCGATGGCGGTGGAGAAATCGTAGCTACAGGCACACCAGAAGATGTGGCAAAAGTTGAACGTTCTTACACCGGGCAATTTTTGAAAGAACTATTTGAACGTCGCGCTAAGTAGATAAATTTTGGTTTCCAACGACAAAACTCTCAGGAGGCATTCATGAGAACAGGATATCAACCTATTACACCCTATCTTATCTGCAGGGATGCAAGTCGCGCGATTGATTTTTATGAAAAACATTTCAACGCACAAGAGATCTACAGGCTTGAATCTCCCGATGGAAAAATCATGCATAGCGAACTGGATTTTCAGAATTGCCGTATTATGATAAGTGATGAATTTGAGCAGATGGGCATCAAATCACCTTTATCATATAACGGAACACCAGTGTCCATAAACATCTATGTTGATGATATCGATACGACCTTTAACAATATGATATCAGACGGATGTAAAACTCTTACTCAGATTGAAAATCAGTTTCACGGCGATCGATCAGGAAAACTACAAGATCCATTTGGTCATATCTGGCACATAGCTAGCAATTTGGAAGATGTAGGTACCGAGGAAATCAAACGCCGATTCAATGAGATGATGAAAGGTTAAGCAATTTCCTCATTACCGATTATTTTTCACCCCCTCATACAGATTAAATTTTAGGCATTTGCTTATTTTTTAACCAGAGAAAACCCCATGATTGAGCGGACCATGCATTCTTAAGTCACATCCATTCTTATCATACTCACTTTTTTTGGTGTCAATTTTGCAAATAGTAAGAATTTTTATGAGGAAAATCAAAAATATCGCAACAAAATGAACAAAAAATCACTTATTTTTGTTTGACTAATCAAAACTGGCATGACTTGTGCTTAATAAATTACAGAGCGTGCAAATCACACGCCGTAACAGAAAAAGCGGAGAAGATTCTCTTATGAAGAAAATCGAAGCCATCATTAAGCCATTCAAGCTCGATGAAGTGAAGGAAGCCCTTCAAGAAGTCGGCTTGCAAGGAATCACAGTCACAGAAGCTAAAGGTTTTGGTCGCCAAAAGGGCCATACAGAGCTTTACCGTGGTGCTGAATATGTTGTTGACTTTTTACCTAAGGTTAAGGTGGAAATTGTATTAGGTGAAGACAATGTAGAAGCTGCAATTGAAGCCATTAGAAATGCCGCGCAAACGGGCCGCATTGGCGATGGAAAAATATTTGTATCACAGGTGGAAGAAGTCATTCGGATCCGTACCGGTGAAACAGGTATTGATGCCGTTTAATCTCAACTCATAGAAAAAATCATCGGCTGCTTTCAGCAGCTAAATTTTCGTCATACTGAATAAGGAATTGTAACATGACGACTGCTAAAGATATTTTAAAGCAAATCAAAGAAGAAGACATCAAGTTTGTTGATCTTCGTTTTTCTGACCCGCGCGGTAAGGTGCATCACGTAACGATGGACGTCAGCGTTGTTGATGAAGACATGTTCGCAGATGGCGTCATGTTTGATGGTTCATCAATTGAAGGCTGGAGAGCCATTAATGAATCAGACATGGTTATGATGCCTGATTGCTCAACATGCCACGTTGATCCGTTCTTCGCACAATCTACAATCGCAATTACATGCGACATCCTAGATCCAGTCACCGGCGAAGGTTACAACCGTGACCCACGCTCAATTGCGAAAAAAGCTGAAGCTTACATGCAGGCGTCCGGTGTTGGTGATACTGTTTATGTGGGGCCAGAGCCAGAATTCTTCATCTTTGATGATGTTAAGTTTAAAGCTGACCCATACAACACAGGGTTCAAACTCGATTCAACTGAATTGCCAACAAACAATGACACTGACTATGAGACAGGCAACCTTGGTCACCGTCCGCGCGTAAAAGGCGGTTATTTTCCATTACCACCAGTAGATTCTGAGCAAGACATGCGTTCAGAAATGTTGACTGTGATGAAGGAAATGGGGGTAAAAGTTGAGAAGCACCACCACGAAGTGGCGGCAGCTCAACACGAACTTGGTGTCATGTTTGATGAAATGACAATCAATGCTGATAAAGTTCAGATCTACAAATATGTTGTGCACCAAGTTGCAAACGCCTACGGCAAAACGGCAACATTTATGCCTAAACCAGTATATGGCGATAACGGCACAGGCATGCACGTTCACCAGTCCATCTGGAAAGATGGAAAGCCAACATTTGCTGGTGATGAATATGCAGGTCTTTCTGAAAACTGCCTATACTATATTGGCGGCATCATTAAGCACGCTAAAGCACTTAACGCCTTTACAAACCCAACAACAAACTCCTACAAGCGTCTGGTTCCTGGCTACGAAGCCCCTGTTCTACTTGCATATTCTGCACGTAACCGTTCAGCGTCTTGTCGCATTCCATTTGGTTCATCACCAAAATCAAAACGTGTAGAAGTTCGTTTCCCAGATCCAATGGCTAACCCATACCTTGCATTCGCAGCAATGCTTATGGCTGGCCTAGATGGCATCAAAAACAAAATCCATCCGGGCAAACCAATGGATAAAGACCTTTACGATCTTCCTCCGAAAGAACTTAAGAAGATCCCGACAGTATGTGCGTCATTGCGTGAGGCTCTTGAAGCACTCAACAAAGATCGCAAATTCTTGACTGCTGGCGGTGTATTTGATGATGATCAAATTGATTCATACATCGAATTGAAAATGGAAGAAGTTATACGTCTCGAACACACTCCGCATCCGGTTGAGTTCGACATGTATTACTCTGCATAATCTTTAAATTATAAATACGAAAAGCCCCGTTGGAAACATCGGGGCTTTTTATATTTTGCGATTAAGCCGCAGCTCTCTCTCGTTGAAAAGTGGCCGTCAGGTATGTGCTTATAGCGGGCGAAAGCGACAGATAAAGCACAAAAAGTGGCGTGAAATATGTTCGTGTGTCGGGGATGGGAAACACAACAAATTTTCCACCAAGACCAATTAAACACCCCCAGAATAGTAGATTAGCAGTTTTGTCCACCTGAACATCCGAGCGCCACAATATATAACGCATTAGAACAGCCAGAAAAGTAAGCACCAACCAACTCTGTTGGATAAGTGAGTATGTAATACCTCTTACTAACGCAGTAAAATAGTAGATAATATTAAAATCGGGATCAAAGCCGATAAGGGTTTCTGAATACGTATTGAGTGAGAACATAAAATGCGTCCACCAACCAGGATGACCCGCTGCACCAGTTAATACTGGATACAATAATAATGCTCCGATAGTCGCTACGGCTGGCACAACTGCCCGCCCTCCGAACAATACCAACGCCAATACCAATCCTATGAGGACGATCAATAATTCCGGCCTAATCGCAAAACTGATGAGAAACAGCGATGTCGCAATAATAATTGAAAGCCACGATGAGCTGCGCCAATAAACATATGCTCCCAGAGAGAATATTGCCGCTTGAACGATGTCAGGTCCGCCATTGCGCATAAGTTCCGCATAGCCTGTAAATGCAAATAATCCGACAAATAATGGAGCCAATACCAATGCTCCCGCCGACCAAAGCCATGCTATTACTACCACACCCAGAACGAGGCCAGCTACAACTGACATGGTGTTCATGACTTTTACACCACCGAGGAATGGCTTAAGCACTCGTATCGCTTCAATATAAAGATATTTGACTTTATACATCACCAACATAGACCCAAATGCTTCCGCATCGGTAGATTGTCGCAGTCGATAACTATCTCCCTCCGCTAATTCCTTGTATTCTGCGGGCGAAACACTATTTTTTACCTTGGCATATACCTCTTTATGGACAGTTTTGATATCTTTATCACCTTCCACCATTTCGGCGGAGGCAAGATAGGCGATCATATCCCAATTAACGGAAGGCTGCGTGACAGAATAAACTGCTGTGAGCGCAACAAATCCGACCAGGAACAGAGCCCCCAGCCACGCACTCAATTGACCAAGTTTTTTATCACACCAAATCAAGAGAGGCGTGAAAACACTTCTGACTATATTGCTATTAAACAATCCATTAAACACGATAGATATGATGCTCGCTTGTTTTGCTTATTTAACTTGGCTCGCAACGAAATCTTTAACAATACGAATAATGCCGCGTCCCAGTAGATTGTCTAATGCTGCGATAAACTGATCAACATGGCGTTGCTCACAAATCAACGGAGGTTCAAGGCGGATAACGTTACGATTATATTCTGTAAAGGCAACCAGAACATCATAATCCCGGAGCATCAGCGCACCAATAAATCCTGACAGCGAACCTTTTAGCTTCTCGTCAAGCATTGCCACAACAGGGCGCAAGACAGCAGGTAATGTCTGGCTGAAATCTTGGAATTCAAGACCTACCATAAGCCCCTGCCCGCGAACGTCTTTAATAAGTTTCGGGTATTTTTCCCGAAGCTCTTCAAGACGTCGCAACAGATATGCCCCTGTTTGCGCAGAGTTCTCAATCAATTGCTCATCATAAAGAATGTTGAGGCCTTCAATAGACGTCACACAGGCTTCACCAATACCGCCAAATGTCGCTTGACCATGGATCAACGCCGTTTTTGGTGTGCCATACGCCTTCATGTACACTTCTGTCGTTGCAATCATTGCAGCCATAGCGCATTTACCGCCACCGAGAGATTTTGCCAATGCTGTGACATCAGGCACAACATCAGCATATTCAAAGGCGAAGAATTGACCTGAACGACCCATTCCACATTGCACTTCATCGGCAACCCAAAGCACATTATGTTTATCGCATAACGCGCGCAATTCTTGCCAGAAAGCTGGTTCAGCCTTGATAATACCGCCGCCACCTTGAATGGTTTCAAGCACAATCACACCAATTTCCGGATCGCTTTCGAAGGCATTTCGAATAGCATCAATATCTGCAAACGGCACACGAACGGTATTCTCAATTAATTTAAACTCACCCTTGTAAAGTGGTGAATCAGTCAGCGAGAGTACGCCCTTCGTTTTACCATGAAACGAGTTTTCAGCATAAACGACCTTCGATTTATCAGGTCCAGCGGCACGTTCAGCAACTTTCACCGCTGCTTCCATGGCTTCCGAACCAGATGACCCTAGGAAAACCATATTTAAATCGCCTGGTGCAATTTCAGCCAGATTTTTCGCCAATGCCGCGTTATATTGAGATAAAAATGCCATCGCTATTTCGTGGCGTTTTTCATCTTGGAATTTTTTACGGACATCTAATATTCGAGGATGGTTGTGACCAAAAGCGAGTGAACCAAATCCACCAAAGAAATCAAGAATTTCGCGACCATTCTGATCACGATAAACCATACCCTCGGCACTTTCGATTTTAATTTTGTGAAAACCTAGAAGCTTCATAAAATGCAATTGGCCAGGATTAACATGATCTTTAAAAAGCTCAGTCATATCCGCCAAATTCATCTCTTTAGCATCCTCAACGCTCAGCAAATTCGGCTTTCTCACCTTAACATCCAAAACGGGCATATCATGTGTTTCAGGATTTTCATTTCTAAGTGCGTTTAGCATTTTGTATCCAATCCTATTCCGCAGGAACTGTATTTAAATTATTTTGTTGTGCGCCAGTCTTCCCAGCACGGTATTCTTTGTAAGCAGCAATCAGCATGTCCATATCATTGTCTTTTGGAACAAAACCCATATCTTTTTTCGCTCGGCCTGTTTCACGAACACACATCTCATCAGCAATCAAATATTGCTCAGGATCCATGATCGGCATGTTTATTAAATCCAGAAATGCGAGCGTTTTCTTCACCGCAAAACCCGGCGTTGGAAGTAGAATTGAATGCGAGCCTGCATGCTGAATCAACCCACCCAATAATTCTCTCACTGATGGTGGATTAAGTGAACCTAAATTATACTCCCCATTCGGAAAACCGGCTTTCCATGCCAATCTTGCCGCTTCTGCGCAATCATAAACAGAAATAAACTGGTAAGGCGCTTTGCCAGAACCAATCATTGGAACTGGCAAATTTATATCAATCAACTTGAATAGTTTTTCCAAAATACCAAGGCGACCAGGGCCGATGATCAAGCGCGGGCGGAAGATTGAGATATCCATGCCGCGATCCCGCCATCTATGACATTCCTGCTCAGTTGCCCATTTGGATGCACCATATTCACCAAGTGGAGCAATTGGGTGATCCTCAGTTTGAGGACTAACAATTGTATGTCCATACACCATATCCGTGGTGAATTGAACAAACTTGGACGCTCCAGCCTTATCCATAGATTTCATTATATTGCCGGCACCGTGAAAGTTCACAGGCCAAAAGAAATCGTATCTTTTAGAGCGAATTTGCAATGGCGAGAGCATAGTTGCCGCCATATTATAAATCACATCATCCGCATCAATCTTTAGTTTTGAAAACTGCGTTTCGTCGGTAATATCAAGTTGTATATGTTCAACATTTGAATAGTGAGTGTGGTCGCTATTTTTGACATCGACAACAACAACTTCTTGTCCGTCTTCAAGTAATTTTGGTGCAAGGTGAGAGCCGACAAACCCATCACCACCGAAAATAATATGTTTCATAATTACGATCTCTCTCCAGAGTAATCTTGAATAAGTTCCGCGCTGTCAGAAGCAACTTCTGATTTTCCTGATTTATCAGATTGCGCGATTAAAACCGTGCCCAAGCAAATGAAGGCGATACCGGCGATACGCCAGTTGTTGATATCTTCGCTGAATAAGAAATATGCGAAGATTGCGACCGCCACATAAGCAAGGCTTAGAAACGGATATGCGAATGACAGATCAACTTTTGACAATACAAATAAATGCGAGGCCATCGAGATTACAAACATACATAATCCAGCAAATACCCACGGCTGAAAAACAATCTGCAATATACGCCATATTGCATTTTCAGCAGAAATGTTAAGCGGACCAATCATCGTCATGCCCTGCTTGAGCATGAGCTGTGCAGCAGCATTGGTCACCACTGTGAATAATATAAACCAGATAAACTTCATGTTCTGTCCCGTATTCTTGTCCCACGTTTGTGATAACAGGCAAAAATGAATCTGGCGTTCAATGCTATGGCTAATTTTTATTAAACTTTTATCAATGTGGCTGAGAAGCCAGCTATTTCAACGTTAAAGCAGTTCTGCGCCAGAAGTCCGAGCAAATTTTCTGATCTCTGTGAGCTTCTAACTCACGCCAATTGGGAAAAGACTGCGCAAATGTTTCAGCACTCATTCGATGATCTTTATATGGATTAACAGCGCCACCGGCTTTCAGCACAATTTCGTCAAGAGCATCTAACAATTGAAGCGTTTTCACCCCCTGATTTGCAAAATCAAGCGTTAGAGTAAAACCTTCTCGCGGAAATGAAAATAATGCGGGTGTTGTTTGAGCACCAAAGCTCTTCAGTACCGTTAAAAACGATCCATGATTAAAGCGCTTTGCACATTCCAATAATTCGATTGTTGTTTCTCTTGCAGCAGCCTTTGGATAAACACTTTGATGTTGATACAAACCTTTTGGGCCATACAAACGGTTCCAACCCTTAATCGCATCAAGGGGATAAAAGTAACTCTGCCAAGGCTCCATGCTTTCACTTAGGCCTTTGGAAAAACTGTGATAATATGCAAAATTAAATGCCGCTAGGCTCCAGCGGTTAATCAGGTTTATAGGAGAGGTAAATGGCACAGAAAGTTTCGCATCTTTAGACTCATCTGCTTGTCTCTCTCCGGCCATAGCATGCCCCTCTTCAACCGAAGCATGGTTGCCGGCCATAAGAACCCCTCGCCCAAACGATGTCCCACGGGCCAACTGATCAATCCATGCGACCGAATATTCGTGTGCATCGTCTATGACTTCTACATTTTCGAAATATTCATCCAGGTTGTTAAACCGAAGTGTTTTTTGATTAACGTCAAATGACGAAACTTCCATAAGCCTAAGGCAAACTCTCGTAATAACGCCAGTCAGCCCCATACCACCAATTGTTGCAGCAAAAATTTCGGAGTTTTCTTCTGGCGAACAGTGCATCAATGCAGATCGATCACTTCGCAAAAGATCGAAAGATAAAACTGAGCGTCCAAATGTCCCGCGCGCATGATGGTTTTTGCCGTGCACATCGTTTGCAATTGCTCCACCCAATGTAACAAAGGAAGTTCCCGGCGTGACTTCTAGAAAATATCCGAATGGACGAGTAAACTTTAAAACATCACGCAATAAAACGCCTGCATCTGCAAATAACAAACCAGTCTTTGCATCAAATTGATGAATATGCGCATCGTTTTGCATAGGAAGCAAAACACCGCTGTCATTGAGACAAGTGTCACCATAAGATCGGCCATTCCCAAACGGAAGAAATGAGCTTTGAGATGTTGGGAACTGATCCACTGATGCAAGATCACGTTGAACTCGGCTTATATTGCCCCAGCTCGTAAAGTTGTTGTCGTGAGTAGGCTCCACTGATTACACCATAGCGATTAAGAGTAACGCCCCGCCCATCACCATTGTCAGCTGACTACGCCAATCTCGCATGATAAAAACAACTGGATCTTCATGCACCTGTCCCCGACCAGCCAATATCCAAATGCGCAATTGCATATATAAGATGATTGGCACTAAAGGCCAAATCATCCACGGGTTAGAATACATTCCAATAACTTCATTACTATTTATATAAAGTGCTAAAACCATTGTTGCGGCAAAAGCAGATGAAATTCCGCCTTGAATAAGCATATTTGCATCAACACCCGAATAACCGCGCCCGACGACATTTGAGTTATCATCATCGCCCAGCTCTGAGACCTCGACATAACGTTTTACCAATGCGAGTGATAAGAAAAAGAAAATTGAAAACGCAAGAAGCCAGAAGGATAATTCGCTGAATGTTGCCACAGCTCCCGCTATAATTCGAATAGTATACAATCCCGCCAATGTGAACACATCAACGAGCAATTTACGTTTTAAAACAAAAGTATATGCCGTCGTCACAACAGCGTAAAGCGTAAGAATCAGTATAAATTGAACTGGAAGCAGACTGGCCAATGAGATGGATGCAGCAACGAGCGCAAACCAGGTCATTGCCGCAACAGGTATCGATAATGCTCCACTAGCTAGGGGGCGATATCGTTTTTTTGCATGCGCTCGATCGGCTTTTAAATCAGATAAATCATTGACGATATATACCGATGATGCAAAAAAACTGAACGAGAAAAATGCTATGATGGCAGCTACTACAGCCTGCATCTCGAACAAATTGTGATCAAGTACAAGCGGAACACCGATGAGCATATTCTTCGCCCATTGATGAACACGAATTGATTTAAAGATCGTGTTTGGGCTCGGCAACGGAACATTGATTTCTTCACCATCATTCAGTTCTTGCCAGCGACGGGCGGCACTATCAGGTGATACGACAATACCCTTTCTGGCAATGTCAAATACAACGACATCGTCTCGACTATTCCCAATGTAGTCAAACCCGGCTTCGCCAAACTCTGTAACAAGTTTAGCAGCCTTGAGATGCGATGTGAGGTTTTCTTGTTCACTACTATGAAAAACTCCATCAAAAATTCCAAGATGATTTGATAGCTCTAATGCCGTCGCTTTAGCTGCCCCGGTAACAAGATAGGCCTTTCGACCACTCTGCTTGGCGGCTTCGATGTAATCTAGCACTTCTTTGCGTAGCGGCCAGTCTTGTGCAGAGCTATCGGTGTAAGATGCAACTTTCTGTTTAAGATATGCTTTTCCCTTGAAAACCCAAAAAGCTACATGAAACAGGAGATACGGACGTTTTAGCAAAAGCGTAGCCAAGCCTTCCCAAAGCGTATCTGTGGCCACCAACGTGCCATCTAAATCAACACATAAGGGAACATGTTTTACATCAACACTAAAATCCATAACCTGGCTCTCAATCAATAAATCTTGCTGAAAGTTACAGAATTGGAGCTTAAATTCTCTTAAAGGGCGGATTTCTCATCCCAAAAACCATCAAGTTGGTTAAAATACTCCTACTCGCCTCAAGCGGAGTAAGATATTTTAGGATTTTTTAAAAACCCAATTCAATGTCTGCCGCCAGTCAATCATTCGAATTGGTGTGCCGTGACGACCTGTATTGAACAGGATCAATTTTATCGGATAACGTGAAGTTCGCGACTTTATGCGCTGATAAACTGCCTGCACACCTCTCCAATCATACACAACATCATCATTACCATGCGCTAATATGATAGGAAGTCCAACACTTACCGCGTGTGATGTCGCCAATTTCGGATCCGGAATAGCCCCCAATAAAACAATCCCGGAAAGCCTAGCGACATCATTGTGATCATGTGCAAGCTTGTTACAAATTTGGCCGCCCATTGATGCGCAAACTATGATGATATTCGGGACTTTTTTCTCGTCATGAAGATAACGAATAAGGGCTCTGGCATCCGCTATACCACTTTTGGAGAACTCTCTAATTGTTTGCGTGAGATATAAGCCATTATTTCGGACCGCGAGATTCTTCAGTCTGTTAAAATTCCCACCAAAAGTATAATCCTTCAAACCCAACTTCCGATCACCATCACGACCATGAATGAATAATACAGCAAACTTCGGCGCACCCTTTTTTGCGACAAATCCAATCTCTATATTTCGTCCAGCATATTGGAATTCCTGATATGTTTGAAAACGGCGCAAACCTAGCTTAACATATTTCTGCTTAACTTTTCGAATAGGGACTTGATCACGTTTATGTATATTAATTTGCTTGTCATATTTTACGAGCAAATAGTCTCCGTTATCTTTGGATGATAGAATTTCCGGATATGCGAATAACTTGTCTTTGAATGGCTTGAGTTCAAGCGCATTGCTTAAAGAAATCATCCCAAACAGCAGAACAAGGGTGGATATAGGCACCAACTGCAATAAAAAGCGTTTAATTCTTGTCAGCATCTGCATGACACTCCAGACAAAGCAGGTTCATTTCGATACATTATCGGTTAAATTAGATGATTCGAACAGAAGAATTACGGCAATTATATGGACAATTCCGACGACCTTTTTTCAACTATGGGCTCTACACCTGAACCAAAGCCCGAAACCGCGGCTAAACAAGCTAATCCTGCACCTGCAATCCAGGCCGCTGTTAAGCCTGCTGCTTCACAGAACCTGAAGCCCAAAAAAGCTGCCTCACCAAAAAAAACCAACGAAGATGGTGATTATGGTGCCGACGCTATTGAGGTGCTTGAAGGATTGGAACCCGTGCGTTTGCGCCCAGGTATGTATATTGGCGGCACTGACATTAATGCACTACACCATCTTTTTGCTGAAATCATCGATAACTCTATGGATGAGGCAGTTGCAGGGCATGCAAGCTTTATCGAAGTTGAACTGGATGAAAATGGCTACGTATCAGTTAGCGACAATGGTCGCGGCATCCCCGTTGAGGACCATCCAAAACACCCTGGAAAATCAACTCTTGAAGTTGTTCTGACCATTCTTCATGCTGGCGGCAAGTTTAATAGCAGTGTCTACGAAACATCCGGCGGATTGCATGGTGTTGGTATCTCGGTTGTGAACGCCCTATCTGATGACCTCATTGTCGAAGTTGCGCGAAATAAAGAACTCTTCCGGCAAAAATTCTCAAAAGGTCTTCCGCAAGGAGGTTTAGAAACTCTTGGAGAGGTTCACAATCGCCGTGGTACTAAAGTAAAATTTCATCCGGATCCGGAAATTTTTGGCGAGAGCCTTAGGTTTGAACCTGCTCGCCTCTATAAAATGGCGCTGTCAAAAGCTTATCTCTTCGGTGGCGTCGAAATTCGATGGTCATGTGCGCCCTCCATTCTTAAAGAAGGTGGAGATATTCCCGCCAAAGCTACTTTCCATTTCCCTGGTGGTCTCAGTGATTATCTGGATCATTCATTGGGCAAGGCACATCGCGTCACACGCGAAATTTTCTCTGGCAAAAGCAGTAAGCAAGGTGGCCATGGGTCGATGGAGTGGGCCATTGCGTGGCACGCTGGCGATAGTCAAATTGAATCTTACTGTAACACCATCCCTACCCGAGATGGCGGTACACACGAAGCTGGATTTCGCCTTGCCTTAACTCGCGGATTGAAAAGCTACGGCGAACTTGTGGGAAACAAACAAGCCGCACAAATTACAACGGACGATGTGATGACATCCGCGATAGGCATGTTATCAGTCTTTATCCGTGAACCAGAATTCGTAGGTCAGACAAAGGACAAACTTGCAACTGTTGAGGCTCAACGTATCGTCGAAAATGGTATTCGTGATGCGTTTGATCATTTCCTCGCAGATTCGCCACAAGAAGCGGCAAAACTATTGGAATGGGTTGTCGAGCGTGCAGAAGAACGCATGCGTCGTCGCAAGGAAAAGGAAGTCAATCGAAAATCAGCTGTTCGAAAGCTAAGGCTCCCCGGAAAACTTGCAGACTGTAGCCAGAAAACGTCCGAAGGGGCTGAACTCTTCATAGTGGAGGGTGATTCTGCGGGCGGTTCCGCCAAACAAGCACGAAATAGAAAAAACCAAGCAATTCTCCCACTACGCGGCAAAATCCTTAACGTGGCAAGTGCGGTAAGAGAAAAGATCACATCTAACCAGCAATTGGCGGATCTCATTCAGGCGCTCGGTTGCGGAACGCGATCAAAGTACCATGAAAATGATCTACGCTATGAACGTATTATCATTATGACTGATGCCGATGTCGATGGCGCTCATATTGCGTCGCTCCTCATCACTTTTTTCTACCAAGAAATGCCCAACCTCATTCGCGAAGGCCATCTATTTCTGGCTGTTCCACCACTCTATCGAATTTCACAAGGAACCAAAACACTGTATGCACGTGATGATGCGCACAGGGCTGAGTTGATGGAAACAGAGTTTAAAGGCCGAGGAAAAGTTGATGTCGGACGATTTAAAGGTCTTGGTGAGATGCTACCTGCACAACTCAAAGAAACAACCATGCTGCCTGGCAAGAGAACACTTCTAAAAATTGAAATCGACGATATCACACCTGAAAATACCAATAAAACGGTAGATGATTTAATGGGTACAAAACCAGAAGCACGGTTTAAATTCATACAAGAAAATGCTGAATTCGTTGATAATTTAGATATTTAAGCGGCTTGTTTGACCAATGACATAGCGTATGATTTGGCCACACGGCGACATTGCTTGAAACGTGTGTTTTCCATCATCATAAGCAATTCCGCGACAGATGATTGCGAACGCACCTGATCTTGATATTTATCGAGAAGTTTTGCTACGATTTCATCGGCAAGCACAATGTCACTTTGGTGGGATGCGTCACGCCAAAGTAAAGTTGCGTCAATAAAGATAGGAATAAGTTCGGGGCTTAGTCCTGCTGATTTATAGAGCGCTTTGACAAGAGAGAAATGTCCGTCTCGCAAGATCGCACGTATTCGGGATACCCCTTTTCCAGATAATTTGCTAATAACCATAGCAAAGAAATCTACATTGCCTACAGATAGAACATTCATTAAGAGTGCCGATGTAATTTTCCCGGAAAGCCTCAAATGTTCAATCAAGGCTTCCATATCATCATCAGAAGTTCGTTCGATTACGGATAACGCAGCCTGATCGCATGCGTCTTTTGTCACATAGCTGGCGCGTTTTTCACCCATGAGGGCACTGAGCAAACTATCTTTGGCCAAAACTTGGCCCAACTGCTCTACTAATTCATATCTAATGTGAGCAGGAATATCATTACGATTAAGCAATTCATTCCGAATTTCACCAGCTTGCCCGAATCTCTCAGCAATCCGCACCAACGATAAACAAGCAATTTGAGATCCGCTATTTTGCAGAAGTTCCGATACAACTTCTTTTTCACCGATTTCAATCAATGCTGCACATACTGCCGGGCTAATATACTTGCGCTGTGATACGATAAATCGATGTTCCAGCAGTCCATCGGCTACTAAATCTATAAGATTGTTATCTGACAGAAGCGGCGAATAGGCCAATACTGGGGCGCTAACATCCAGCTGATCTTGCGCCAAGGCATTAATAACAATGATTGGAACATCTTCGTGCGCGCAAAGGCTGGACGCCATAGCTTTACGAACTTCCGATGACGGATCATCCAATAAGAGGATCATTGCCCCTTCAGCTGCTTTCATCTCATCGGCATTGAAGTCCGAACATATATAGGATTCACAAAGCGCTTTCACCGCCAATATTCTTGACCTAGTATCTGAACTCTCAGCCCAGACAGAAAAGTTATCGAAAATCATTTCGCGCCCTACATCGACTCAATACTTTAATATCAGCACACATTGAGCCTAATTGGTTAACTTCCCCTTAACCCTGCACCTTAACCTTGTGTTAAGCTGTTACAAACACACTTTATACGAAACAAGAATAGAAAAAGTCACACTTTACTTGTTCAAACCAAGAGAGCAATGTAAACACACCCAAGAAGATATGGGAAATACATATGCTCCCCGCATTAAATGAAAATAAGAAAAGCATCATAATTGTTGTTGTTCTTGCCGTTAGCATTATGCTCACACAGAAACGGGCAGAAAAATATGGCGATATGCTGCAGATAATGTTGCCAGTACTTGCGGGTGCTTGCGCACTTGCTAATGGCAACTTTGGTGATTTCGCGACCCGGCTAGGTGCATTACAGTTAGCTATACATATTCCTAAAAACACACTTGGCGAAATTCCGATAAATCTAAGGCCTTCCGGCAATACAGGGGGCTTTCCATCTGGCCACACTGCCTCCGCTACATTTGGAGCAACAAGTCTAATATTCAATTGTGTACAAGGAAATGTATGGGTAAAATCTGCGCTTGTACTTACGGCAGCATTCACTGGCACATCTAGATTAGAAGCGGAGAAACATAATATCTGGCAAGTATTTGCTGGCTGGATAATCGGTTTTTTCATGGCCAGTGCTTGGCGAAAAGGTTCTGGTCCATATGGAGTTTTAAAACAGCTGGCGAACCGCCGTAAAAAACATACGAATAAGAATGATAAAATTGAACGATCAATATCTTGAAATTTATTTTCCATCTTGAAAAATACGCATTTACATTTCATGGTTGTTTCATGTTTTCCAACCAAATATTAAAATATGCTCTCAAATTAACATTGTTGATCATGATGTTTTCGGGGGCTGCATCTGCACAAACTAAAGCACCATTGGATCTAACACCGAAAATCGCGCTACCTGGATTAAAAGACTTCTCGAATGATTCAGGCGAGTCAGCTCGTACCGTAACCCTTAGAGCAGTGTTGGTTGATGGAGGGGAATCAGTCGAAAATGGTTTAATTTGGCGCGTTTTTGACCCAACTCCCGATGAGACTGGAAAACTTAGACTTATTGCAGAAACAGAAGGCGGTTCCACAAAACTTGATTTCACGCCAGGTGAATATTTCGTGCACGTGGCTTTCGGTCGAGCGGGCGTTACCAAAAAGCTCTCTGTTCCATCTACAGGTAGCATTTCAGCTCAAACGTATATTCTTGATGCAGGCGGCCTCATACTAAATGCGACATCCGGTGGCAATGGACGTGTTGTAGGTAAGTTTTTAAAATTTGCAATCTATTCCGGAGAAGATCAAGATGCGCAAGACAGCGACCGTCAGCTGGTTTTAGAAGGCGTTAGCGCGAACACAGTTATCAGGCTAAATGAAGGTATCTATCACGTTGTATCCAATTATGGAGATATCAACGCCGTTACCCGTGCCGATATTCGGGTGGAAAAAGGCAAGTTGACAGAAGTTCAAATGCAGCATCGGGCAGCATTAGTAACTTTTAAACTCGTATCAAAGCAAGGTGGAGAAGGTATTGCTGACACCGCATGGTCGCTATACTCTTCATCAGGCGACGTAATCAACGAAATGGTTGGTGCGTTTCCTAACTTAGTACTTGCTGAAGGCGACTACCAAGTCAGCGCTCTACATCGAGGAAAAGAATATCCATTAGATTTTCACGTCACTGCCGGTGAAAACGTTGATATTGAGGTTTTGCTTGGCAACTAAGTCATTAACAAGTTGCCAAACAAAGTGTTTTTAATATTATTTACGTTTCAAATCCGGAGGTGTCGCCTCAAGCTTTAGGCTTTCAAGAGCTTCATCCAAAGTCATGGATGTCTGATCTCGACTTCCTAATCTACGAATATTGACCGTTCTTTCCTCAGCTTCGCGGCGACCACAGACTATAATGACCGGCACTTTGGAAACTGAATGCTCGCGTACCTTATAGTTGATTTTCTCATTGCGAAAATCTGTTTGAACATGAAGACCCGCCGCCTTTAGTTCTTTCTCTACCTCAGAGGCATATTCTTCTGCCTCATCCGTAATCGTCGCAACAACGACCTGTAAAGGTGCAAACCATAACGGCATATGACCAGCAAAACTCTCAATTAAAATACCTAAGAAACGTTCCATCGAGCCGCAAATTGCGCGGTGGATCATAACTGGCTGGCGTTTTTCAGAATCACTATCAATATAGAAAGCTCCAAAACGCTCTGGAAGATTGAAATCAACCTGCGTCGTGCCACATTGCCATTCACGGCCAATAGCGTCACGCAAAGTATATTCAAACTTAGGACCGTAGAAAGCGCCCTCACCCTCCAAAATACCAGTTTTAATCCGGCCACCGGAACTCTCTTCAATGGTCTTGAGAACCTTAGTCATGATCTCTTCGGCACGATCCCATGAGGCATCATTGCCAACCCGTTTTTCTGGACGTGTAGAAAGTTTAACGGTAATTTCATCAAATCCAAAATCAGCGTAAGTCGTCAATATCAAATCATTGATACGCAAGCACTCAGCAGTCATTTGCTCTTCTGTACAGAACACATGCGCATCATCTTGCGTAAATCCTCGAACGCGCATCAAACCATGCAATGCACCTGATGGCTCATAGCGGTGCACGGCACCAAATTCAGCCATTTTGATAGGCAGCTCACGATAGGATTTCAATCCATGCTTAAAAATCTGCACGTGACCTGGGCAATTCATTGGCTTGATGGCAAATACGCGATCGTCAACTGTCTCAGTTGCATACATATTTTCGCGATACCATTCCCAATGCCCTGATGTCTCCCACAAAGCTTTATCCAGAATTTGCGGTGCATTGACTTCATCATAGCCATGCTCTTCCAAACGACGGCGCATATAATTTGTCAAAGTCTGGAACATCCGCCAGCCCTTGGCGTGCCAGAAAACAACGCCAGGACCTTCTTCCTGAAAATGGAACAAATCCATCTCTCGACCAAGCTTACGATGATCGCGCTTTTCAGCTTCTTCAATCATGTGAAGATGCGCATCAAGCTGCTTTTGGTCAGCCCAGGCAGTGCCGTAGATACGTGTCAGCATCTCATTCTCAGAGTCACCCCGCCAATATGCGCCAGCGACTTTCATAAGTTTGAATGCTGTTCCAATTTGTCCAGTCGATGCCATATGCGGCCCACGGCAAAGATCAAACCAATCACCTTGATGATAAATTTTCACATCTTCATCGCCGGGAATTGCGTCCACTAGCTCAACTTTATATGCCTCACCTTTTTCAGCGAAAACGCGTTTTGCTTCGTCACGAGACCAGATTTGCTTTGTAAATTTGTCATTACGCTGAATGATTTCGCGCATTTTCTTTTCAATTTTTGGCAAATCTTCCGGTGTAAACGGCGTATCTTTGGCAAAATCATAGAAAAAACCATTCTCTATCACCGGACCAATTGTTGCCTGCGTTCCAGGGAAAAGTTCCTGAACAGCCTCCGCCATAACATGTGCTGCATCATGACGAATAAGCTCTAGTGCACGATCATCTGTTCGTGTGACAATTTCGATTGCACCAGATGTGATCGGATCACTCAGGTCACGCAATTCACCATCAATGGTGATTGCAACAGACTTCTTAGCAAGAGATTTTGAGATTGATTCTGCAACATCGCGGCCAGTTGTACCAGCATCATACGAACGTTCAGAACCATCGGGGAATTTAAGATTGATGGCGTCAGCCATAATATACTCTCCTTATCCAGTCCCGCCTACAAACGCGGGTGGTTGTTTTAACTTACCTTTAAAGGTGGCTGCTTTTAACGTGGAGATCAGTGATCGTAAAGAGAAATATTCCCGCATCAAATGCATTAAACTACTATCGAGAATACTTAGCGACGCCAAGGTGTATACCACCTGTAGCTCTCTGAGAGCTGTTCAGGCACCGGATCATGGCCATGTGTTCCAAATGGCCCGCATCTGATAACGCGAAAAAAGCCAAACCATCCGCCAACCCAAAGACCATATCGTGCAATTGATTCATACGTATACTCAGAACATGTCGGCAAATGTCGACACGAATTGCCAATAAACCCAGACAAAGTAAGCTGATAGAGCCGCACAACCCCCAAACCCAAGAGGCGCCCAGGCGTTTTCGGCCACTTGCCCTGCCAGTTTCTGGATTGCTGATTTTTAGATTGCGGTTTTTTCGTCAATTTTATTATTCAGTAAATTATCAACTTGCCAGCTCTGCACGTTCGATCTCATCAAGCGCGGTCACAACAGCATCAAATGTCAACATTGTTGAAGCATGGCGTGCACGATAATCCTTTACAGGTTCAAGATATTTAAGGTCATCAAATCGACCAGTCGGGGACGATCCGCCATCTTTAAGCATGGCGAGCATTTCACTGCGAACTTTTCGCAATTCATCTGTCGAAGCACCGATAATATGTTGTGCCATAATTGCCGATGTTGCCTGCCCAAGTGCACATGCTTTTACATCGTGCGCAAAATCAGTCACGACTCCGTTTTCGACATTAAGCCAGATTTTCACCTTAGAGCCGCACAATTTCGAATGTGCCACAGCCGTTGCGTTTGCATTTGCCAGAGAACCAATACGGGAAATATTTCCCGCAAATTCAAGTATTTTAGTATTATAAACCTGATCAATCATACCAATTTAAACTACTCTCTCGAAATGGCCATCATAATTCCTATATAATGGCTTGTACAAAAATTACAAAACACATAAAGACCTTTCTAGTTATGTATTCCGACTATTTTAGTAATATAATAAGCTCGGTTTGGTGATATAGAAGTACTTCCGAGTAAGAACTTAGGATGTCGGAGTTAAATATGGACGCGATCGTTAAAAGTATATTGGACCATAGTGGTGACAATAAACCAACACGTGAAGAAGCTGAACGTGCGGTGGAAACATTGCTACGCTGGCTGGGCGAAGATCCATCACGTGAAGGCTTAATCGACACGCCTAAAAGGGTAGTAAAAGCCTACTCCGAACTATTTGGCGGTTATGCCCAAGATCCGGTCGAAGATCTTTCGCGAACATTTGAGCAAGTCTCTGGCTATGACGACGCAGTTATTGTGAAAGATATCCCGTTCTTCTCTCATTGTGAGCATCATATGGTCCCAATCATCGGTAAGGCTCATGTTGCTTATTTACCGGATGGAAAAGTTGTTGGGCTTTCAAAAATTGCTCGTGTTGTCGATATTTTTGCAAAACGATTGCAAACTCAGGAATCCATGACTGCCCAAATAGCCCAAGCTATCGACGGAGCACTAGAGCCAAAAGGTGTTGCTGTAATCATTGAAGCAGAACATATGTGCATGGCCATGCGCGGAATTCGTAAGCAAGGTTCGACAACTGTCACGTCCACATACAAAGGACGTTATAAAGAAGACAAACAAGAACAAATCAAATTACTGTCTATCATTGGTCAAGAGTAAATCATGACAATTGAGTTTAAAACTCCACCCACAGATAAATCTGTTCTCGAAGGCAGTGGTCCATTCACACCAAAATTTAATGCCGATGGCCTCGTGACCGCAATTGTAACGGATGTGCAAGACGGCGAAGTTGTCATGCTAGCACACATGAATTCGGAAGCCTTAGCGTTGACCATTGAAACTGGAATAGCGCACTATTACTCGCGCTCGCGAAAATCCCTTTGGAAAAAGGGAGAAACATCTGGAAATATTCAATTGGTCCAAGAAATGCGTGCAGACTGTGATCAAGATGCGATACTTATTAAAGTAGAAATGGCTGGTGAAGGCACAGCTTGTCACACAAATAGAAAATCTTGTTTTTACCGCAAAGTTGAAGGGCTAAATACAACAAGCCCTTCACTTCGTATCATCGAATAAGCTCTAACCAGCAGCTATATATGACTTAATGTCTTCTGCTTCGCGCTCTACTTCCTGCATACGGTACTTGATAACATCTCTGATTGAGATAATACCCAAAAGCTTACCATCATCAACAATCGGCAGGTGGCGAAATCCGCCCTCTGTCATTAGTTCCATAACCTTCATTATGCTGTAGCCAGAATCACAAGTCCGCACATTTTTGGTCATTATCGTCGATAATGGACGATCGAGAACCTCTTTTCCATGCTGAGATACCGCTCGAACGATGTCTCTTTCTGATAATATGCCTGCAATTTCTTTTTCTGAAGATGAGACAACTACAGCACCTATTTTATTTCCGGCTAAAAAATCGGCAGCCTCAATGATGGTTTCATCACCTGAGATTGAAGATACGTCGTAACCCTTGTCGTCTAATATGTGTTTCACAGTCATAGGCTATCTCCCAAATTTCAAAACAGCTTTAAATCACGTTCCTCTTCGGACTTTATCAGCCAAAGCACAGCTTAGCTGAATCACATTAAGACTAGCTCGAAATTTAAGAAATGTACAATGGCTACCAGTTCTTGTTGTCAAAAATATCAAATAATAAAAACCCAAACAAGAACCCGCCAATATGCGCTTCCCAAGCAACAGAATTTACAGAGCCAGTTAAATTGGCACCGAATGCTGGTATTAAGCTTATCCCAAACCAAACTGCGAGGTAAATGAGAACTGTCTTGTTCTGAAAAATCTCTAAAAATGATTGGCGAGGTAAGAAATGAGCTTTATCTCGAATAAATCTCCCACTGAGTGGAAACGCAAACCGTGTTGCAGCTCCCATTAAGGCAGACACAACACCCGATGCACCAATGACCAGTGTAACTTCACCCCAGTTCAGCGCCGCAAAAAATGCAGCCGAAGCAATCGCCGACAAGACCCAAAAAACACAAAACCTTATAGTTCCCCATCTACGCGCGACAATCGAACCAAATGCGGCAAGCCAGAGCCCATTCACGATGAGGTGACTATATCCGCCGTGTAACAATGAGTAGGTAAATGCTGAGGTAACATACGGGACGCCCATCTCTGTTATAGATAATACATACCTTTGAGGAATGAATGCAGTATTGACCAATAGCTCCAGATCAAGTTGCTCGCTTAAAAACGTCTCTCTAACCACATGAATTGCTAACAATACGACAAGTGAGAACAAGATAATGCCTGGCAAATTGAAGATAGGTGGATCTTTTTGTTCTTCAAAGGAAGCAGGGTCTGAATTGCTGTTCATAAAGGCTATCCATTTTAAATGTAAATATAGTCGTCCATAGACGTTATTTGGATAAAAAAAAAGACCACGTGAAATGTCACGCGGTCTATGATCAGAAATGATCAAAATGGGGTGCTGTTTTTCCTAGTTGGAAACATATTATTAACTTGCCACAGAATGCGTCACCTCACAACAGAAACCATTTATTAAGGTTAATATCCGGCAGTTAAACAAAATCCCAACCCATCAACTAATATAGCACCCATCGGTGATATCGTAGTTTTAAGTATAGAGTAACGGGTAATGCGCCATGCAACATTCGACAAACAGAGAATTGTTTCATTATTGGAATGCATTACGTTCTGATCGCCCTGCCCCGTTGCGTCCTGAATTTGAACCCTCTGCTATCGGCAATATTATAGGTTCTATCTTCATGCTTGAAGTAACTTGCACTATAGCAGCTATTCGGCTTGCCGGCGGGAACATATGCGGAATGTTTGGCGAAGAACTTCGCGGAAAAGCATTTGCCAAACTTTGGCTTAATGGTGTTGATCGCAAGCCAAGCACTATCGCCAACCGATGCATAGAAGACACAACCCCCTACTTATTACGCGCGGATGGATTAACCCGCGCAGGCTCTATCTCAGAACTTGAATTGTTGATCGTGCCTTTAACGGGTACGGGTAATCAATCAGATCGGGTCGTTGGATCTTTGGCTGACCTTGATCAGAATGACCCATTTGTGAAGAAACACATCATCGGCATGTCTTTAACTTCTATTAGAGCAATTGATCGAGATACAATTCCTGTCACCTTTGATAATGGACAGCGGGCAAACCCTGCAAAGATGCGCAAAACAATAACAAAGCCACAAAAAACAGGCCGGAAGAAACATCATTTACATGTTATCGATGGCGGAATTAATACTTAAACACCAGTCATAAAGCTTACAGATTTTTAACCATCCTATTATAGATTTCGGATATACAAAAATCGAAGGTTTTGTTCAAAATGCCATTTTCAGCTCACAACACGACTGAGACACCGCAAGATAATTCAGACTCGTTCTACAGTGTAACGGTTGATCTGCAAGGTCGTATGATGAGACAAGATTATAGTGAGCAAAAATGTGTAATCCAGCGCATGTCTCCTGCTGTTGCCTCTTTTTCTGCTGCAAATCTCCCAAATTCCGGTGAACGCGTCATTGCCTATGTCGAGCAGTTAGGTCGTATTGAAGGATCTGTCACTCGCACAACGAAAGACGGATTTGAGGTTGCAATTCATGCAACACCGCGCAAGCAAAGCAAATTAGCAGCGCAGCTAACTTGGCTTGCCAACAAACACGAACTTGGCGTTTCAGAAGATCGCCGCCATGAACGTACGACACCAAGCAACGACAATGCTGAAATACGCTTGGAAGATGGACGGACCTACCCCTGCCATATCTTGGACCTTTCAGTCTCTGGCGCCGCATTTGTAGTTGATATCCGTCCTGAAGTGGGAACAAAACTATGGCTGGGTTCAATGCAAGGGCGTGTTGTAAGGCATTTCGACAATGGGCTTTCAATGGAGTTTACCCATGTACAACCGCTTAACGAACTAGAAGAGCGCCTAAAAGGTTAAACTAACCTTCGGATACCCTAAATAGTACTTCCATAAACACTACGATTAATGATTTTTAGCTGCGCATACTCATGTTTGCAAAAAAAATAAGTAATTATCTATCATTTTTTTCATCCCACATATTGGATGAAATCATCGAATATACGTTCTCAAAGCCGAATACATAAAGACGAATCCGCAACCTCGTGCTCAGAAATTCACGGACTCATCAGTCGTCTTGCATCTGAGCATGCACCTTTAAGATCATATAAGTCAGGCAGTTGAACGTTATTTCGTAAAATTTGAACTAAACTTATTGCTGATTTTACTGTAATTTGAATTGAAATCACATCAAATTTTCTGATTATTTTATTCTACTTTATGTAATAATTACATATAGTTAGCATAAAATTGCGATGCCAAAATTGGTCAAATTTAAAAACCGAATTGCAATAGTCCTTCCCATAACGGGGAGAACTAAAAATGGTTCAATTCAAGAGCGTCATAAAAAAAGGCGCATGTATTACAGGGTTATCACTTATGTTTGCGGGACAATCATTCGCAACTCAAGATTTTTTGAGTCCGATTGAGCAAACTAATCCACCTATCGGGCATTATGAGTTTTGTAAGGTCAGGCCAAGCGAATGTAAGGTGATCGGGCGTGATCAAGGTCCCATGCATCTATCTCGAAAAGCATGGTCGAAAATCATATCAGTTAATGCGTCCGTCAATAATAATATCCAACCACTAACGGACATGCAAATCCATGGCGTAGAAGAGCGCTGGTCGTACCCTCAGCAAGTCGGGGATTGTGAAGACTATGTCTTGCTAAAAAGGCATAAACTCATGAAAGCTGGATTTTCACCAGCAGATCTTCTCATTACGGTTGTTCTCCAACCAGATGGGGCCGGACATGCAATCCTAACCGTTCGAACGGATTACGGTGATTTTGTACTCGATAATCTTCGCGATGATGTGAAACTTTGGCACGAAACCGGATATCGATTTATTAAGCGGCAATCGTCAGAACATGCCGGTGCATGGATGGCTCTAGGTGGAGGTCGAAGCGGGGCTGTCGGCAGCCTCAACTAAATATATATTTCAGTGATGTAACTCCAGTCACTAAAATCCCGAGGTCAGGTTTACTAATCCTTGAGTCTGCCCAATCCTCGTCCCCAAAAAGACTCAAGGTCTTACCGGTCCACTTACGTCCCTAAGTGGACCGGCTATCTTTAATTTGATAACAATGTTTACTTCAATCGCGTTAATCCTGATCGAAATTTATATGCATTTTCGACATAATGGTGTGCGCTATCTTTAAGTGATTGAACCGTCACCTCATCAATTTCTCTAACCACACGAGCCGGTGCGCCCACTACAAGCGAGTTATCAGGAATTACCTTACCTTCAGTAACCAAAGCACCTGCACCAACAATACAATTTGAACCAATTTTTGCACCATTCAAAATGGTGGCTCCCATACCTATAAGTGTATTGTCGCCAAGCTCACAGCCATGCAAAATTGCGTTATGCCCAATTGTGCACCCATTCCCAATAATAAGCGGAAACCCCATATCTGTGTGAAGTGTACAGTTTTCCTGAATGTTTGAACCTTCGCCAATGTTGATCCATTCGTTATCACCACGCAATACGGCGCCGAACCATATGCCTACATCCCTCGATACAGAAATTCTTCCTATCACTTCAGCGCTATCAGCAATCCAATACTTGCCTTCGATAGGTAATTTGGGTTCAATTCCATCCAAACTATAAATCGCCATGGTGTTTTGTTTCCTTCTATTCTGATTATTTAAAAAATTGAATGCGAAATTAAATTACTGAAAGCAGTATTTATTGTCATAATGTTTTCTATGATTCTTTTAATTAAATGTCACGATCAAGCATAACTCATGACCAAAGACCAACCGGAATTTGAAAAACAACCACTCATCACACCAAACTTTTTGTGGAGGGTTACGAGTGCAATAGGTGCGCTACTCATTGCAACATTGATTATCTACATCGGCGGAAATTATTGGAGCAAATCCATTTCTCATGGCGGACATACGGTGGATCAATCCAAACATAATATTACTATAGGCAAAGGTACATTATCCGTTACAGCCAATAGTATTCGATTTTCAGAGCAACGCCGAGATGGTGTGACGAGTAGATTAAACCTGTATTTTAACTGGCCGGACTTTACTGGGTACACCAAGGAAAATGCGGAGGATTTTAACGATGCTGGAGAAGATCCGAATGTAATCTTCGTTGATGTTGCCAAGTCAAATGGACAAATGGATATGTCGAGCAGGTTTAACCCCATCTATCGAAATTTTATTGATTCAGCTCCTCTCGAAGGACCTGGGGAGCTTGTTTATTACAGAATGAGTGATAGTTCGAATTTCAAAGGTGAATTAATCTACACAGAGAGATTAGTAAAAGAGCGCCCATTCGTCATCAAATGTCTTGCAGATACGACCAATAACAAAACACCCAGCGCTACCGAATGCCAGAGAGATATTAACATCATCGGGAACTTGAGCGTCACATATAGATATTCCCAACACTTACTTCCTCATTGGGAAGCAATTGAAAGCAAGCTGATAAAGTTTCTTCAACTTACTCTCAAAGTTCACTGATTACAGCGCAACAAGTTAGGGTTTTTCAATACGAATGACCTGTGGTTTACTGGTCAAGTATCCTTCTTTTGCAATCGCTTCCATTGTTTGGCGAACCGACTGCTCTGTCGTTGCATGAGTGACCAGAATAACGGTTTGATTGCCGCTATCACCTTCTTTGGTATCGGCGCGTTGAACAATTGACTTTAATGAAATCGAATGATCTGACATGTGTGTCGCAATATTGGCAAAAACACCAGTTTCATCTTTGACAGATAAGCGGATGAAATAGCCACCTTCATGGCTTCTCATTTTCGCACGTTTATATGGAGTAAGCTCTGCTACCGGGTTACCAAATACTGGTGCATGTTGAGTGCCAACCTTGCTTTTAGCAATATCTGCCAGATCACCAATAACAGCAGATGCAGTTGCAAAGCCTCCAGCGCCCGGTCCAGACATGACCAACTCACCCAGAAGATCAGTCTCAACAGCAACAGCGTTCGTCACACTATCAACTTGTGCAACAAGGCTGTGAGTTGGCACCATCGTTGGATGCACACGCTGCTCAATACCAGAATCAGTTAACTGAGCAACACCCAACAGCTTGATCCGATAACCTAATTCATCTGCTGCATGAATGTCTTCAATCGTTATATTAGTGATCCCCTCAAGGTAGATCTCATCAGCGGCCAATTCTGAACCAAATGCGATACTTGTCAATAATGCAAGCTTGTGAGCGGTATCATTGCCATTAATATCAAAGGCTGGATCAGCTTCTGCATAACCCAGTTTTTGGGCATCCGCTAAACAATCTTCAAACGACATATTGTCCGCAAGCATGCGCGTCAAGATATAGTTGCATGTACCATTCATTATACCATAAACACGGGAAATCTTGTTACCTGACAGAGCTTCGCGCATGGCTTTAACAATTGGAATACCACCAGCAATAGCGGCTTCGTAATTTAAAATAGTTCCTTTTTCTTCGGCAATTTTTGCAAATTCCATACCATGTTTAGCTAGAAGTGCCTTATTTGCTGTCGCAACGTGACAGCCACGAGAGAGCGCAATTTTAACGGCTTCATAAGCATCGCCATCTTCACCACCAATCAATTCGACAAGAACATCGATATCCGCTTCTTCAGCCAATGTTTTGGCATCATCAAACCATTCAACGCCGCTGAGGTTAAACCCTCTATCCTTATCTTTATTTCGTGCGCAAACAGCGGTTACCGTAATCGGACGGCCACAGCTTTTCGTAAGGCTAGCAGCTTTTGTCTCCAATAATTGGCCAAGAGATGCACCGACTGTACCAAGACCAGCAATTCCAACTTTCAAACTATTTGACATAAGGGTTCCATTCGCCGCCAAAAGAAAAGATTGTTGCACCGTCTCCAGCGCAAATTATGGGCTTGGTTTAAAGCGCCAATTTGCACTGGTCAATCTTCAAAGTAAGAATTAGTTGAACAACTTATCTATGAGATGTTAGATCAATTACATTATCTGCTTTATCACTCGTTTCGTGTCCATTCTCAGCAAAGAACCGTTTGATATTACGCGCAGCTTGGCGAATACGATGCTCATTTTCAACAAGCGCTATGCGAACATATTCATCGCCATGCTCACCAAAACCAATACCTGGAGACACTGCCACATCAGCTTTTTCGACAAGCAACTTAGAAAATTCAAGCGATCCCAAGTCGGAAAATGGTTCGGGAATTTTTGTCCAAGCAAACATTGTTGATTCAGGAGGAGTTACATCCCACCCAGCGCGGGAGAAGGAATCTAACATCACATCACGGCGTGTTTTATAGACATCACGAACCTCGGCAATATCCGAGCCATCCCCATTTAATGCAGCTGTCGCAGCCACCTGGATTGGCGTAAACGCACCATAATCCAAGTATGATTTCACACGGCTCAACGCCCCAATGAGGCGCTCATTACCAACCGCAAAACCCATGCGCCAACCCGGCATGGAAAAGGATTTGGACATAGACGTAAATTCTACGGCAACATCCATGGCACCATCAACTTCAAGAACAGATGGTGGCGGATTTCCATCAAAATAAATTTCCGCATATGCCAAATCAGACAACACGATGATGTCATGTTTTTTTGCAAATGCGATCACTTCTTTATAAAAATCCAAAGACGCGACACAAGCAGTCGGATTGGCAGGGTAATTCAAAATAAGAGCGGTCGGCTTCGGAATCGAATGTTTGACGGCACGCTCTAACGGAGGGAAAAACGAATCGTCGGGCGTAACATCCATTGAACGGATAACACCGCCAGACATAATAAAACCAAAAGCATGGATCGGATAAGTCGGATTTGGGCAAAGTATAACATCACCTGGCGCAGTGATCGCCTGTGCCATATTAGCAAATCCTTCTTTTGATCCCAAAGTTGCAACAACTTGCTTTTCAGGATCAAGCGTAACACCGAAACGGCGCTTATAATAATTTGCTTGTGCTCTGCGAAGACCTGGAATACCGCGAGACGTGGAATAACGGTGAGTGCGCGGGTCTTGCGCAGCTTCGCATAACTTATCGACGATAGATTGTGATGTGGGCAAATCCGGATTTCCCATCCCCAAATCCACAATATCGGCACCTGCCGCTCGCGCGCTTGCTTTCAGGCTATTGACCTGTTCAAACACATATAGCGGCAATCGGCGGATGTTGTGGAATTCTTCCATCATCTCTCTCTTTCAAAGTTGCAAAATGGTATGAATGTACTGCAATGGATCGCAAATAAATGCAAGTATAGGCAGCTCAATTAGCGACACTATCTACGAGCCTGAGACACTTATATCACCATTACTGAGATATGATTGTGTCGGCATTTTGTTCGTGTGTTTTCGCCAATTTCCGCAGATACCTTAATTTGGCTTCAAAATTGGCTCTTACATTCTCATTGGTCGAACGACGGAGCAGTAACTCTGTCATCTTGGTTTCTATTGCATTTTTTTCAGGAGAGCTTAACTGATCAACTTCACCTTTGGGCGTTTCAGCAAAAGTAGGATATCCTTGCTTGTCATATTTTGGGAATGTTTCAGTTGCTAATGTTTGAGTTTGTAATGTGCCCGATGCTTGCGACTCTAATGGATCATCGACTTTATGTACGGCAACATCATTGTTCGATGTATTCTCAAGTACGGTCGGCGAGTTTTTCTCCGCATCACGTCGCGGAGCAGCATCTTCTAGCGAAGTAGAGACACATGCTTGCAATAATGCGCAGCTAAATAAAGCAAAAGCAGTTTTCAAACCAATTTTCAAACTCGCCAATATTTCATTCCTTCAAGCTCATCCAGGTAGTATATCCTTTTGTAAGAATAAAATTACAATAAAGCTGTTATATGCTCTAAAAATGTTTCACAAAGATATCATTTATATGGCAAACTGGCACAGTAAATTCGTTATAGGGGTCACAAGTGAAAAAAGGCGCAAAAGATAGTAAAACCGAAGCGGACGCTTCGCTAGATGCGTATATTGTTGATGATCCGCAGAAAATGGCGGTTAACTTTGCGAGAACGCTTGAAAATTTGGGAAAAGCAGCGGCGGCCTGGGCAGAACGACAGGACGAGAAAAAACAACCTGAAAACGCTATGGAACCGTATGGAGATATGGTTGAAACCTTATCTAAAGTCGGTCAATATTGGCTTGAAGATCCCAAAAGAGCAATCGAGGTACAAACATCACTCCTCACAAGTTATTTCGATCTATGGTCAAACTCAGTTCAAAAACTTTCAACAGGCGATGATAAAAACCCGTTATCGGAAAGAAAAGACCGCCGTTTTGCTGACCCCGACTGGCAAGAAAAACCATTCTTTGAGCTTCTTCGTAATACCTACTGGCTCACAAGCGACTGGGCGCAAAAGCTGGTAGCGCAAGCTGAAGGCTTGGATGACAGCACCAAACACAAAGCGGAGTTTTACGTTCGCCAAATTACAGAAGCGCTCAGCCCAAGTAATTTCGCAATGACAAACCCAGAGGTTTACAAAGAAACAGTTGCCACAAATGGCGAAAACCTTGCACGCGGCATGGAAATGTTTGCGCAAGATATTGTTGCAGGTAAAGGCGAGTTAAAAATTCGCCAAGTCGATTCTACTCCGTTTGTACTTGGCGAAAATATTGCCATAACGCCAGGCAAGGTCATTGCGCAGAACGATATCTGCCAGGTTATCCAATATCAGGCTAAAACAGAACAGGTTATAAAGCGCCCTCTCCTAATTTGCCCACCTTGGATCAACAAGTTCTATATTCTCGACCTCAATGAGAAGAAGTCATTCATTAAGTGGCTTGTTGAGCAAGGTCATACAGTTTTCATGATCTCGTGGGTAAATCCCGATGAGCGTCACGCCAAATATGACTGGACAGACTATTCAAAGATGGGGGTCAATTTTGCTCTTGATACAATCGAAAAAGCAACTGGTGAAAAGCAAGTCAACGCAATCGGATATTGTGTTGGAGGAACTCTGCTCACAGCAACAATGGCGCTGCACGCAAAAACCGGTGACAAACGCATAAAATCTGCAACGTTCTTCACCACACAGGTCGATTTCACTCATGCAGGTGATCTGAAAATATTTGCGGCGAGAGAAAGTATTGAAACCATAGAAGAAGATATGAAAGCAACGGGCTATCTGGAAGGGTCTAAAATGGCGGCAGCTTTCAATATGCTGCGGGCTGCGGATTTAATTTGGCCTTATGTTGTGAATAATTACCTCAAAGGGCAACAACCAATGCCGTTTGACCTTCTACATTGGAATTCAGATTCAACACGCATGGCAGCCGCAAACCATTCTTTCTATCTGCGCAATTGCTATCTAGAAAACAACTTATCTACCGGAAAAATGGTTTTAGATGACAAGACGATTGATCCCAAAGACATCAATATACCAGTCATGCATATCGCTGCGAAAGAAGACCACATAGCACCACCAGAATCGGTCTATTTAGGCTGTAATTACTTCTCAGGCCCAACCGAATTTGTTATGGCAGGTTCAGGTCATATTGCAGGTGTCATCAATCCTCCGGCACAAAACAAATATCAATTCTGGCATGCTGATCGCGGTTCCATGACATTTGAAGAATGGAAAGATGCTGCCAAAGAGGAACCTGGTTCATGGTGGCCTTATTGGCATTCATGGATTGAAAAAATGTGTCCCGATACAGTTGAAGCCCGAAAAATCGGCAACAAAAAACTCAAAGTCATAGAAGATGCGCCCGGCTCCTATGTCATGGCGAAAGTCTAATGGAATTTGAACCAAGCTTGGTGAAAGCCAAACTGATAAGGCGTTACAAACGTTTCTTGTTTGATGCTGAAATGGAAAATGGGGAGCTAATTACTGGCTCCTGTCCAAACACGGGTTCAATGCGTGGCTTAACAACGCCTGCATCGACAATTTGGATGTGTGATCATGGCACAGGCGGCACACGAAAATACCAATACAGCTTTGAACTCATAGAAGCAGATAATACCATTGTTGGAATAAATACAGGAAGGCCAAATAAATTGGTCGAGCAAGCCATTCAAGCTGGCTTGATTTCTGATCTAAAAGAATATGATACACTTCAACGCGAGCAAAAATATGGGCAGAATTCACGAATTGACATTTTGCTGACCGATCCGAACCGAAAAACGGCCTATGTTGAGGTAAAAAACGTTCATTTTATGCGGCAGCCCGGATTAGCTGAGTTTCCAGACAGTAAAACAGCCCGTGGAGCAAAACATCTTTATGAACTTATCGATATGGTTAAACTTGGCCATAGAGCCATTATGGTCTATCTCATTCAGCGAAACGATTGTGACAGTTTGAAAATATGTCATGATTTGGACCCCGTTTATGCAGAGGCATTTACCGAAGCAATGGAATATGGGGTTGAAGCTTACGCATTGCAATGCAACATATCACCACTTGGAATTTGGCCGGAAAGCCTTATAAAGATTGATGAGCCTTCTGTGCAAAATCAATTGTAATTTAGAATAAAAGTTAAAGACATGAACAAATACATAGCCGCAATAGATGCACCCATCAAAAATACCGGCCAAATCCGGTTGCATGGCGAAGAAGGTTTTGCAGGTATGCGTAAAGCTTGTGCTGTAACAGCTGAATGCCTCGACGCGCTTGTTGATATTGTAAAACCTGGCGTAACAACGCAAGAAATTGATGATTTTGTTTTCAAATTTGGCCACGAGCGCGATGCAATGCCAGCCACATTAAATTATCGAGGCTATACAAAATCATGTTGCACATCGATCAACCATGTTGTGTGTCACGGCATCCCAAATGCAAAGCCTTTGCGAGAAGGTGATATTGTCAATATCGATGTTACGTTTGTTGTGGATGGCTGGCATGGCGATTCTAGCCGTATGTACCCAGTGGGTGCAATAAAACGCGCTGCCGAGCGCTTATTGGAAGTTACGCATAAATGTCTGATGCTCGGCATTGAAGCCGTAAAACCAGGTGCACGCACAGGTGCAATTGGTCACGCTATACAAACATATGCAGAATCAGAACGATGCTCCGTTGTTCGTGATTTTTGTGGTCATGGATTGGGTCAGATGTTTCACGATGTACCCAATATCCTGCATTATGGTCAACCAGATCAGGGGCCTGAGCTCCGCGAAGGTATGATATTTACGATAGAACCTATGATCAATTTGGGTCGCCCGCATGTTAAAGTACTGTCCGATGGCTGGACGGCCGTAACGCGAGATCGTTCTTTAACAGCACAATACGAGCACTCTATCGGTGTAACAGCCGATGGCTGTGAAATCTTCTCACTATCGCCCAAAGGCCTTGATTGTCCGGGACTTACATGAGCAAAAATCGTGACAGCGATAAAGACGTACCGCCGAACGGATTGTCTGAACCTGAGGCAGACGAACGCTTATTTTTTGCAGAACAAAGTTCACCAATCATTCAAGCGCCTAAACAAGGCAAAGCCGAACATTATCACGGGCATAGAGAGCGCTTAAGACAGCGGTATAAAAAAAGCGGTTCTGAAGCACTTGAAGACTATGAACTATTAGAGCTCATTCTGTTTCGGCTCATACCACGTCGTGATACTAAACCCATTGCCAAATCGCTCCTTGATACATTTGGCACATTAGCGCAAGTTTTCGGGGCACCAGTCAATCGCCTTCAAGAAGTCAAAGGTATTGGTGAAGCTGTCGCGCAAGACCTTAAACTCATCGCGAGTATCTCTCAACGTACGCTTAAATCTGAACTTCAGAACAAACAAATTCTGGCATCTTGGTCATCAGTCATAGATTACTGCCATTCTGCGATGGCTTTTGAAGAAAAAGAACAATTTCGAATCCTTTTCCTGGATAAGAAAAATGCACTTATTGCCGATGAAGTTCAACAAACGGGCACAATTGATCACACACCAGTATATCCCAGAGAAGTCGTTAAACGTGCGCTAGAATTATCTGCCACAGCCATTATCCTGGTACATAATCACCCATCGGGCGACCCTACTCCATCTCGTGCAGACATTGAGATGACAAAACTCATTATGGAAACAGCAAAACCACTTGGAATAACGCTGCATGACCACATTATAATTGGCAAGGAAGGTCATGTGAGTTTCAAAGGTTTACGCCTTTTCTAGCGTTAGCTTCCAAATAATCCAAACAGAAGACATAAAAAAAGCCGCTAATTTCTTAGCGGCTTCTTCAAAACATATGTGCGAACTAGTCTTCAGACTTTTCAGCTGCCTTTTTCTTAGGAGCAGCTTTCTTTTTTGCTGGAGCCTTTTTCTTAGCAGGCTTTGCAGCCTCTTCCTCATCTTCAGCAGTAAGTTGTTCCTTAGTTACTGTTTCATCAGTAACCTTGATAACTGTCATGAGGTGATCAATTGTTTTCTCTTCAAAGATCGGAGCACGAAGTGACTGCGCAGCGCCCGGTGTCTTTTGGAAATATTCATAGATTTCCTTCTCTTGACCCGGGAATTGGCGAACTTGTTCAAACAATGCACGCTGCAATTCATCTTCTGTAACATCAATCTCAGCGGCTTCACCAACTTGCGATAAGACAAGACCAAGACGTACGCGACGTTCTGCAAGCGCTGTATATTCAGCACGAGCCTCGTCTTCTGTTGTATCTTCATCCTCAAACGTTTTACCGTTCTGCTCAAGATCCGTGTTTACCTGACGCCAAATATTATCAAACTCAGATTCAACTAGTTTTGAAGGTGTTTCAAACTGATGAAGTTCATCTAATTGATCCAGGATTTGACGCTTAACTTTTTGACGCGTTAGTTGACCATACTGGCCCTCAATTTGCTCACGAACAACTTCACGAAGCTTGGCTGCAGATTCAAGACCAAGATTTGTAGCAAGTTCGTCATTAATCTCGATATCACCAGCAGCGGCAACTTCTTTTGCTTTAATTTCGAAATTTGCTTCTTTGCCAGCAAGATGTTCGGCTTGATATTCTTCAGGAAAAGTCACTGTTACAACTTTTTCGTCGCCAGCTTTAATATCAACAAGCTGGTCTTCAAAGCCCGGGATAAATTGGTTTGAACCCAAAACCAATTGAGCATCTTCGGCTGTACCACCTTCAAATGCTTCACCGTCAACTTTACCGAGATAATCCATGGTAACGCGGTCGCCCATTTTGGCAGCGCCCTTTTTAGTCTCGTAGTTACGAGCACTGTCCGCAACACGCATGACTTGCTCTTCAACTTCCGCTTCTTCAATATCGACAACTTGGCGCGTAACTGAAAGATTAGTTAGATCAGCAACTTCAAATGTTGGAATAACTTCATATGCAAGAGTGAATTCAAGATCTTTTTTAGCTGCCAAAATTTCTTCGGCTTCATCTTGATCTTCAGTCATATTAATTTCAGGTTGTGTAGCAGACTTCTCACCGCGTTCTGAAAGAATTTCTGTAGGGCGGCTTTGAATGATCTCATTCACAAGCTCTGCCATAATAGACTTTCCGTATGTCTTCTTCATATGAGACATTGGAACTTTACCCGGACGAAATCCATTGATACGCACTTTATCTTTGGCATCAGCCAAACGCTCATTCAACTGAGTCTCCATATCCGCAGCCGGGATAGTGACCTTAAGTTCGCGCTTCAAACCTTCATTGAGGGTTTCAGTTACTTGCATATCTAACTTCCTATCAATCCGACACATTTATCGGAGATTAAATAATATTTGCCTGACCAGATTTTTTGACCGCTCAATAGGCCTAATCCTGCCTGGAGCTTCATCTCTTTCAAAGTGCGTTATCTGCGAAAGCAAACAACACACTTTGAGAAAAGATGGTACGGGTGAGAAGACTCGAACTTCCACGCCTTGCGGCACTGGAACCTAAATCCAGCGCGTCTACCAATTCCGCCACACCCGCATTCCAGAGGCCCTGATAGACGCCCTTTCAGGTTATGTCAACACGATAACGAGATTGTTTTTCACCAATTACATAACAACCGAGCGTAAGCTGAAGATTTAATCAAAGCACGCAGTAATATTGAAGCATAATTCTGCTGACATTTTGTCAAAAACCGTCAGTCTTTATGATCACTGTCCTCATATACACATATTGGCTATTATTTGATCAGTACAAACTAGAACTGCCACATAATATGACAAAAATATGACGAGCTATGCACACAGCGCATATCTCATATACATATATTGCGCTGCACAAATCGATACAGGTGTACTATATTCAAATCATCAACGGAGCGGAAACGCTTCAATAGATTGAAGGAATATAAAGATGAACATTCGTAAATCATACAAGAACTGGCGCGATTATCGCAGGACAGTGAACGAATTAAATTCCCTGTCATCTCGTGACCTAAATGATCTAGGCATACAGCGTAGTGAAATCGCTACAGTTGCTCGCGCAGTCGTTAAGTAATTAAAATTTCGGATCGGTATTCTCCTCCCAATTGAGCCGGTTCGAATTAGCTGACATATTTCTTCCTCCCATGTCAGCTATTTGATAAAGCGCCCACCTATCCTCCTCCCAAGGTGGGCGCTGATCAAAACATAGAATTCAAGCAGCACATCCTCCTCCCAGTGCTGCTGAATAGATCGGCAAACATCCTCCTCCCAGTTTGTCCGTTCGAAATAGATAACACTCGCTGCACCTCCTCCCGCAGCGAGTGTTATTCTTTTTGAGGGCCATTTTCTTCAGACACAAATTATCTCTTCACAGTCATATCAGCTTGGCTTAAAGAACAATTATGACATCATCATCTCATAAACCTATTCACATCATAGGTGGCGGACTTGCAGGCAGCGAAGCTGCTTGGCAGATCGCATCTCGCGACATTCCTGTTATTCTCCATGAAATGCGCCCAAAGCGCGCGACAGAAGCACACAAGACCGAAGGCTTGGCAGAACTCGTATGTTCAAACTCATTCAGGTCTGACGACGCGGAAAATAATGCCGTTGGTGTTCTTCACGCAGAAATGCGTTTGGCCAACTCACTTATTATGAAATGCGCTGACGCAAACCAAGTTCCCGCAGGTGGCGCACTTGCAGTTGATCGTGACGGATTTTCCCAAGCCGTTACCGCCGAATTGGAGGCACACCCGCTAATAACTATTGAACGCGAAGAAGTGGCCGGCCTTCCACCCCAAGAATGGGATCTTTCAATCGTCGCAACCGGTCCTCTCACAGCACCTGATTTAGCAAATTCAATTATTGAGCAAACTCAAAGTGATGCTCTAGCCTTTTTTGATGCCATTGCACCGATTATACACACAGATAGCATCGATATGGATATCTGCTGGTTCCAATCTCGCTATGATAAGATAGGACCTGGCGGCACAGGCAAAGATTACATCAACTGCCCAATGAATGAAGATCAGTATAACGCATTTATTGATGGCCTCATTGAAGGTGATTCAACTGAATTTAAGGAATGGGAAGGCACGCCATATTTTGATGGATGCCTACCAATTGAAGTCATGGCCGAGCGCGGCCGCGAAACCCTACGCCATGGTCCAATGAAACCAAGAGGCCTGACGAACGCGCATGATCCTGAACACAAACCATATGCAATTGTGCAACTTCGCCAAGATAATGCGCTTGGAACCTTATATAATATGGTCGGCTTTCAAACTAAATTGAAATATGGCGCACAAGCGGATATTTTTCGCATGATTCCAGGCCTCCAAAATGCCGAATTCGCAAGATTGGGCGGTCTACATCGAAACACATATCTTGATTCGCCGAAGCTGCTAGACCCAACACTTCAGCTACACTCGCGAAAGGGATTACGTTTTGCGGGCCAAATCACCGGATGTGAAGGCTATGTTGAAAGTGCAGCAATTGGTTTGCTTACGGGCCGCTTTGCTTCTGCCGATCGACTGGGACAACCAACTGATCTACCTCCAACAACATCAGCATTCGGAGCGCTCTTAAATCATATTACAGGTGGGCATCTAAGCTCAGATGCTGAAAAGGGCAAACGCTCTTTCCAACCTATGAACGTAAATCTCGGGCTTTTCCCGCCACTAGCTGAAGAAGATATTCTCGCAAAACCGGAAGGCGCACGCTGGAAGAAAAAAGAAAAACGGGCTGCAAAAAAGCAAGGGCTTTGCGCACGTGCGTTAAAAGATTGTGCAACTTGGTTAGAAAACAGCTGCTAATCGCAATTATCAAACATTATCTTTGGTCTCGGCCATCTTGAGACCAAAGCTGCCGCAGATCCAAAGCGATACTTCTGCCGCATCTTGAGGTTCCAAGAATTCGTAAACACCGCCGATAGCACTGCCTTCCTCAAAATTGAGAATAAGTCCCGCCCCATCGTCGGTTAAACTAACTCCAATTTCGCCAGGTTGGATAAGGCGAACAACGTAAGTTTTGCCGACAACTTGTGTCAGGCCAGTTTTACCATCAGCCAACCGCATGAATGTGGTGCGACCTTCCTTATCCATCAGCACAGAGCGCACAGCCTCATCAGGGAAAACATTCCCAAATTCCACAATAGCTTCGCCCGGGTCTCGCACGCTTACAGCCTTAGGGTGACGCATAATGCGCAGCGTCAATAAACATATTGCTATGATTGTTGCTAAGAAAATATAGTTAGCTGTATTTTCCAAAAGTATATTCCAAAATTCAATTTACTTCACTTAGAAGATGCCTCGTCGTGAGGTGCGCCACAAGTCCCATTGATTCTTCAAACCAGACGGCGCGCAACTTTCAACGAGACATCGGGCGCCGAACTTAGAAGCGCGTTTGAAAATACTATCACAATTTGCCATCCGCAAAAACGCATCGCTCAGTACAGGAGAGATATCTCGTGCATATTCTCTTGCTTTGCGTAAGTGATTCTCTCCATAAGATGCAAACTCGCGAATCACTTCTGCATTCCTAGCTTCATCTACCCCTTTAAGAAAGCTCTCACGATCAAGGCCGGTTTCATTCAGTAATTCCAAGGGAATGTAAAGTTGCCCGCGCGCGCGGTGATCTGCTAGTCGTAACAAATGAGTAGCGACAGAATACGCAACACCAGCATGACCGGAGGTGCTCGCCGCAAATTTAGCATGTTCAGACGATATGATTTGGCAGGATAGCTGCATCAAAATGGATGCAGTCTCACCACAATAACCTTCATATGTAGCAAAGTCCGGCATCGGATCATCATAAAGATCAAATATTCTTGCTCGGCAATATCCATCAAAACTGACGCGGTTTAGATCGTACCGCTCTATAACCTGATTTAGCGCATTAGAAAACGGGTTGGCTGAAGCTTCGTCTTTTCGCGCATTTTCAGCTGTCACTTCACGCCACCATTGTAATCGGATTTCGCCGGGTAATGGCTCGCGAATCATATCGCGAATACGAGAAACTTCTGCATGAAATGCATACAAAACAGCAATCGGCAGTCGATGCGGGTCCCCCATCAACAAGCATGCAAGGTAGCTTGACCTGTCGAAGTTCTTTAAGTTTTCTGAGATAAGTTGATCATCAATATCCATATGCATGATGACCTAAACCACTATAAATGCTGCGCCTACGGCTCGCTGCTCCGCGAGCAGTACATTATATGTTCGAACCGCAGCTCCAGTGCTCATTGGATCACTCGAAATTGCGCGAGATTTAAACGCTTCTTTCAGCTCCAAAGATAACATTTTGATATCTAGCCCCGTACCTACGAGAAAAACCTCAAGATCAGAGGCTTCTCCCCAGACTTTGGAAAACAAGTTAGCGGTTAATTCAGTACCTTGCTCAACATTCCAGCCATAAATTCCAGATGGTAAGCATAACAACGAACCACGATGAGACATATCGGCAAAACGAAACCCACCATTACCGTAGGCATCAATTGGCGCCCGCCCTGGAAAATGAGCCTCATTCATTTTAAGGCTCACATCGGGTATTTGCTGATCGCCAGCTTCACTCACGTATCAAATTGCACAGGAAGTGTGCCCTCTGTCTCATCCTTCTTCTTTACTTTGTCATCCAATCCTTTACGGAAATCTTCTGGGCGCAATTTAAACAAGATCAGAATCGGCGCTGCGATAAAGGTTGATGAGTATGTGCCGACAATAACACCAAAGATCATGGCGAATGTGAATGATTGGATCACCTCACCACCAAACAGGAACAATGCAAGAAGAGCAAGCAATGTCGTTACAGACGTAAGCATTGTACGCGAGAGCATTTGATTAACTGAAAGATCAAGCAACGCATCAAGCGGCTTCTTTTTGTATCGCCTTAGATTTTCTCGAACACGATCATAAACCACCACGGTATCGTTAAGCGAATAACCAACAATGGTCAGTACCGCCGCGACACTTGAAAGGTTGAACTCAACACCCGACAATACAAATATGCCTATCGTAAGCAAAACATCATGGAAAGTCGCGACGACAGCACCAATTGCAAACTGCCATTCAAAACGAAGCCAAATATAGATCAGGATCGCAAACAAAGCGCCACCAACCGCTAGCGCACCTGCTGTTGCAAGTTCTGATGATACAGTTGGACCCACAACCTCGACACGTCTAAATTCATATTCACTGTCAAGTTCTGCGCGAACGAGTGTTACAACATTTTGCTCTGAACTCTCACTACCATCTTGGGCTTGAACCCGAATAAGAACTTCTTCGGGCGAGCCAAATTCTTGAACTTGAACATCGCCTAAATTCAATTCCGACATACGTGTACGAAGATCACCCAAGTCCGCGGGCCCATCTTGTGAACGAACCTCAATTATGGAGCCACCTTTAAAATCAATGCCGTAGTTCATATCAATAGTGAAGAACAATGCAACAGAGGCAACCGCCGCAAAGACAGACGCAATAAACGCGGCATTCCGAAGCTTCATAAATTTAAAATTAAATTCGCTCGGTAACATACCCATTAAGCCATCAGGCAGAGCTTTGGGACGGCGACGCTTAAACCAGAACGCCATCATCCAACGTGTTAGGGTAAATGCCGAGAAGACAGTTGTTATAATACCAATTGTTAAAGTAACCGCAAAGCCCTTAACAGGGCCAGTGCCGACGAAGAACAGAATTGCAGCTGCGATCAGGGTTGTAATATTGGCATCTAAAATTGTCGTTAGCGCGCGCGCAAAACCAGCTTCAATTGCCTGAACTAGGTTTCGCCCTGCCCGAGCTTCTTCCCGAATACGTTCATAAATCAGAACATTGGAGTCAACCGCCATACCAACGGTTAGAACGATACCCGCAATACCTGGCAGCGTAAGCGTCGCGCCAAACAGCGTCAAAATCGCCATAATCATCACAATATTCGCAATCAAAGCTATATTGGCAACAATTCCGAGCACGCCATAGGCAAGAATCATAAATACGACAACCAAAACAGCGCCGATTATGCCAGCAACTTTACCTGCTGCAATAGAATCTGCTCCAAGGCTTGGACCAACTGTTCGCTCTTCAATGATTGTGAGCGTCGCAGGCAATGCACCCGCACGCAACAGAATCGCAAGATTATTGGCTTCTTCAACAGTAAAGTTACCAGAGATCTGTCCTGAGCCACCCAAAATTGGTTCATTAATACGTGGTGCGGAAATAACCTGATCATCAAGTACAATTGCAAATGGAAGGCCAACATTTTGTTGTGTTGCCTGCCCAAAACGCTGAGCACCCTTGGTGTCAAAACGGAATGTAACAATGGGTTCATTGGTTTGTTGATCAAAACCAGCTTGCGCATCGACCAGATTTTCGCCAGCAACCAAAACGCTTCTTTGAATAAGGTAAGAACCTTCTGCTTCGTTTGATGCAGGCAAGATTTCAGATGTAGCAGGTGGTCGACCGTTTATAGCCTCTTGAACGGGCATTGACGTATCAACCATGCGAAATGTGAGTTTCGCTGTTGTTTTAAGTATTTCCTTTAGCTGTTGAGGGTCCTCAAGCCCAGGGACTTGAACCAGCAAGCGATCGCTGCCTTGGCGCTGAATTGTTGGTTCTGTTGTTCCCAACTCATCAACACGACGTCTGACAACCTCAATTGATTGCGCAACAGCAGCTGAAACACGATAATCAATACCAGCTTCTGATAAAGAGAACCGCAGTAACCCTTCTTGAGGTTCCTCACGCGTAATCTCTACAATAGTACCGCCACCGAGCAATCCACCATCAACCGGTACCAGAAGTTCGTCTAAAATATCCTTAGCCTGCTCGATTTCATCATTATTGCGAATGCGAACCTGTACAGCTTGTCCAGCAGCAGAAAGCCCCGTGTAACCGATGCCCTCGGCCCTTAGAAGCCGTCTCACATCATCTCGTGTCGTCTGTATACGCTCTTCAATGATTTCGTTGCGCTCAAGGCGCAATAACATGTGCGAGCCGCCTTGAAGATCAAGGCCAAGCGTTACCTGCCCTTTCGGCATAAAGTCTGGAAAATTTTTTAACGTATTCTCAGAAAGTAAGTTTGGCAGAGCAACAACAGCGCTCATGAAAACGGCTAACCAAATAAGGGTTGTTTTCCAACGGGCAAAGTAAAGCATATATGTCTCGATAAGATATGTATGATCATAGCTTCCGAAGAAACTATGATCAATTTAAGGCCTATTCTTTTACAGGCTCGGATTTGGCGCGAACATCTGCTAGTAGCGAACGCATAACACGCATTTTCGTACCATCAGCAACTTCGATTTCAAGCTCGGCATCATCGACAACTTTAGATACTTTGCCGATAATTCCACCGCCTGTAACAACCTGATCGCCACGACGAACAGCGCTCAACATTTCAGCACGTTTCTTTTGCTGATTGCGCTGTGGACGAATGATCAAAAAATACATTACAACAAAAATGAGAACGAATGGAATAATCGTAGCAACGATATCACCACCACCACCTGTGGCTGACTGAGCATAAGCTGGGGTTACAAACATAAAAAACTCCCTAATGGATGACCATTTTAAAATTAGAATTAGTTGAGCGGAATATAGTGTTCAAAAACGGGAATGCAACGACAAACCACTGCTTTTGCGTATCAAATATCAAACTCTAAGCAATATGAAGCCTGTGCTAACGCAAGTTTATTTGATAATCAACGTCTTCAAGGAAATTCGAGGCGTTAAAAATGAACGAAACAACACTAAATAAAATCATGTCAGAACTAGAACTTCTGCGCAAAGCAGTTCAATCCATCGCTCCTAAGGCGAAAAAAGAAATCAATTTCCAATCAGCTGACTGTTTTGTCTGGTCACCCACAAGTTCGTTTTTACAACCCGTAGCCGATCCAAATCGGATCAATATAGGCCTTATCAAGGGTGTTGATCACGTCCGTGATATCCTTATCGATAATACTGAACGTTTTGCAGATGGGCTTCCAGCAAACAATACACTGCTTTGGGGTGCTCGCGGCATGGGCAAATCATCATTGGTAAAATCAGTGCATGCGCACACAGCCGCAAACAGAAATGCAGAAATTAAGCTTATTGAGATTCATCGTGAAGATATTGATACACTTCCTGAGCTATTAAACATTCTACGTGCTCAAGATACACGGTTCATATTGTTTTGCGATGACCTGTCATTTGATCATGATGATACATCCTATAAGTCTCTAAAAGCAGCACTAGATGGAGGAATTGAAGGCAGGCCGGATAATGTGATTTTTTACGCAACATCCAACCGCCGCCATCTACTCCCCCGCAACATGATGGAAAACGAGAGCTCTACCGCAATTAACCCGCACGAATCTGTCGAGGAAAAAGTATCGCTCTCTGACCGCTTCGGACTATGGTTGGGTTTTCATAAATGCAATCAAGATGACTATTTATCAATGGTTTACGGTTATGCAGAGCATTTTGATCTTGAGATCGATAAAGATAGTTTAAAAGCTCAATCATTGGAATGGGCAACCACCCGAGGATCTCGCTCTGGACGTGTCGCATGGCAATTCACGCAGGACTTGGCGGGGCGCCTTGGTAAAAAACTCTCATAAATAATGAAAAGGCCCGTCTACTTGAACGAGCCTTTTCATCTTATTTTCGCCTGGAGGGCGTCTTTTATTCAAGATATGATATCGGGTTTTTGGGAACAGCTTTATCCCGTACTTCAAAATGAAGTTTTGGGCGTTTTGCCGATCCGGACATACCACTGTGAGCAACCACCTGACCACGTGTAACTTTATCCCCTCGACTCACATTCAAGCTTCGTGCATGGGCATAAACAGTCACAAGATTATCATCATGACGAACCAGAACAGTGTTTCCAAATCCTTTTAAACCGCTATCGGCGTATATAACCACGCCATTTTCCGCAGCTTTAATAGGAGATCCCTCTGGCATTAAGATATCAATGCCATCATTTCGCTTTCCTGCTTCCGTTTTACCGCCAAAACTTGTCACAATTTGCCCTTTGGCAGGCCAGCGAAGCTTGTCAATGCCTGTTTTCTTTGGTGCAACAACATCTGTTTCTATTTTAGCAGTCCGCGTAAGCGCATCGTTTTTCTCGGAGATCGACTTCTTCGTTGCTGCTATTTTTTCGCGACCAGTCCGATCAACTACAGGCACCTTTGCTGAAACGGACGCCGTCATTGTATTATCAGGTGCCATCGCTTTAAACGACTTGTTCGGAATAGTCAGACGTTGACCTATCCGAATATTTGAAGACGACAAGCCATTTGCAGCTTTAAGTGCCGATACACTAACTCCATGCTTATACGCTACGCGGTTTAGCGTATCACCTGAAGAAACTGTGTAGGCACCTGTATTACTTACAACTTTTTTAGTCGGCGTTGCGAATGGCTTTTTACTCACAACCTTCAACATTCCGTCCCGCACATTTGGAACAGGAGCGCTAGAACCACGTGGGAACATCGTTTTGCTTCCACGGTGAGAATTTGCAGACTTCGTCAATACGTCATTATCAGGCGCCGAAACTGGAGCTGCTGATGAATAAGCATAAACCGGTATCGTGAGTATCTGTCCTGATTTAATTGTACGAGAATCTACAATATTATTAGCTCGCAGGATTTCAGCTGCCGGAACACCATAGCGCCGAGATAGATTATATACAGTTTCGCCCTCTGATAGTGAAACTTTTGTTCCACCGATTGTCGACCAACCACCTTTACGTGCTTGGGTTTTTGGTGGGATCGAACCAGTCACAATAGGATCTGGTGTCATCGGAACGAGTGATTTCGGTTGGGATACAGGCTTAATAGATCCTGTTACAATAGAATCCTGAGTACTTGGCGCTATCATTCTTACAGGCGCCTTAGCAACTATCGGGGCTTCAACAACGTTGTTGAGAGACTTTTTCTCCTTACGTGAAAGAGCCTTGCGAACTTTATCTGCGAATGATGGTTTTGTTGATGCTGGTAATGTTTCACGAACTACGCTTGTTTGTTTAGCAGGAGTAGCTGCTGCTTGATACAAATCTCGTGGCGCATTTGCGGGATTGTTTGATATCGAAGCAGTATGAATAGGTGACGGAGATCTTGTGGCATCCGGATATTGCTGAACGATTGCTTGCCGCTGATAAGTGGACGGAGCACGATAATCGCCAGGATAACTTTGTGTCTGAGTACCATTGCCAACGGGCGCCAACCCATCTGCAAGTGGCTGTTTTACCGAAGCTGTTGTCAGCTGACCATCATTTAGGGCATTATGATACGAAAATCGACTCATGTCCGAACTGCAACCAGCGATAGTGCCAGCCATCAAAACCATCGAGAGGGTCTTTAACGTTGTCCGATAAGGACGAGATAACTCATATTTACTCATAATCAACACCAATTACGCAAAACAATATGTGCGTATTAAAGCGCGTTAATGTTACCGAGCAGTTAAATTTACCAAAAAAAAACTATAATGCGCCATTTGAGTCAAAATTAAAGCGCGGCGGCAAGTCCCTCAAGCAATGGGCTATCATAAACCTCGAACAGGTCTTCTCGCTCAAAACGGCTTCCAATTTTTGTAAGACGAACCATTTTTGCTGTACCATTACCGAGGGATAATGGGGCAATCATTACGCCGCTTGACGTTAGAAATTCAACGAAATGACGCGGCATATCTTTAAAACTTGCCGAGACGAAGATCCGGTCAAATGTACCCTCGCCTTCCACACCTTGCAGACCATCTGCATGTTTTGCAATTACATTTGTTGCACCGATTTGCTCATACTTCTCATTGGCTAAAGTCACATGATTTTTGTAACGATCCACAGTCAAAACTTTTTCGCCTAATCTCGACAACACAGCACCGGAATAGCCACTTCCGCATCCAACTTCCAAAATTTTATGATGTGATTGGACATCTAATTGCTGAAGTAATCTGGCTAGCGTATCTACGCTTTCACAAAACCCACCGCAGGCAATAGGAAACATCTGAGAACTATAGACAGTATTTTTAAATTCCGGAGAAAGAAATACACGGCGCGGAATGCTTTCGATTGCGGTCAACAGTGCATTACCTGTTACATCAAGGCCTCGAAGCCTGAGTAACATCGCAGCAAGTTGTTCTCTTTCAAGCGCCTGATTGCTCATGTTTAAAATGCCTGTTCTAGTGCCTTCCTCAATTCATGATCGGTCATGTCTACTCTAACTGGTGTTATGGATATCTTACCATGAGAAAGCGCGGCCAAATCAGTACTTCCACATTCTTCATGTTCACCTTCTTTAAACTTAAGCCAGTAATAAGGCCTTCCAACACCGTCAATTCGCTCTTCAATTGTTAAACCATGCATGCGTCTTGCTTGTCGCGATATCATAACATGCTGATCGTCATCACTAAGTTCAATTGGAAAGTTTACATTCAAGAATGAATTTGTCGGCAAATCAATATCTATTAGTTTCTTTAAAATAGATGCTGCCATCTTTTGCGAAACATCCCACTTTACCGGACCAATTCCCAAGCTCCAATCATGAGCTTGACTAAGAGCAATGGATTTGATTCCCAAAATAGCACCTTCCATAGCCCCAGCAACTGTGCCTGAATATGTTATGTGGTCTGCTGCATTTTGCCCTGCATTTACACCAGAAAGAATTAGATCAGGCGGATTATCCATCAATTGACGAACAGCTACAATGACGCAGTCCGTTGGTGTGCCGTTTACTGCAAAGACATGTCTTTCTATTTCACGAACCCGAAGTGGTTGAGCCAATGTAAGAGCATGCGAAACACCACTTTGATTGGTCTCCGGTGCCACAACCCAAATATCATCTGAAAGCTCCGTGGCAGCTTTACAAAGAACCACAAGACCCTCTGCATCAATCCCGTCATCATTTGTAACCAATATACGCATTGTGCAAAGTCCTATGAATGAAAGACGATCTTACCGTTTTTCTATTTTGGTGACGCCACCCATATATGGCAAGAGTACATCTGGCACTGAAATGGAACCATCCTCATTGAGATAATTTTCCATGACAGCAATAAGACAACGACCAACGGCAACACCCGATCCATTGAGTGTATGCACAAATTGCGTGGTTTTACCATCTTCCAAACGATAACGCGCATTCATGCGTCTACCTTGAAAATCGCCACAGACTGAGCAAGAAGAAATCTCACGATAAGCATCCTGCCCGGGCAACCAAACTTCGATATCATAGGTTTTACGCGCACCAAAGCCCATGTCACCACCACAAAGCGTAACAACACGATAATGGAGCCCGAGCTTTTGCAAAACAGCTTCTGCACACCCCACCATGCGCTCCAGCTCATCTAAAGAACTATCAGCGTCCGTAATTGAAACCATTTCGCACTTCATAAATTGGTGCTGCCTTAACATGCCACGTGTATCTCGACCTGCAGAACCAGCCTCAGATCGAAAACAAGGCGTCAGCGCAGTATATCGCAGCGGCAACTGCTTCTGATCAAGAATCTGTTCGCGTACAAGGTTGGTTAGAGACACCTCCGCAGTAGGAATAAGCCACCTACCCTCTGTGGTGTGAAATAGATCCTCGGAAAATTTAGGTAGTTGACCGGTACCAAATAAGGCTTCATCACGCACCAATAGTGGTGGATTAACTTCCTCTATTCCATGCTCGACCGTATGAACATCAAGCATAAACTGACCCAAGGCACGCTCCAAGCGAGCTAGACCACCTTTTAACACAGTAAATCTAGACCCGGACATTGCGGCCGCAGCCTCAAAATCCATGAGCCCTAATTCTTCACCAATTTCAAAATGTTCTTTTGCTGGGTGATTCCAACCGGGTTTTTGGCCAACTTTTCTCTCTTCGCGATTGTCATCTTCGGTAAGACCTTCGGGAATATCTGAATATGGAATATTCGGAAGTGTAGCCAATAAATCAGACAGAGCAGCATCAGCTGTTCGAGCTTCTTCCTCAACTGACTGCATCTCGTCTTTTAACTTGGATACTTCGGCCTTCAACGCTTCGGCTTTGTCAAAGTCCTTCTGGCCCATAGCAGCGCCGATTTCTTTTGACGCACTATTGCGACGAGATTGCATGTCTTGAAGTTTCTGAACGATCGAGCGACGCGCTTCATCGGCCTTAAGAACTAAGTCCGCTTGCTTTTCCGCTCCACGCACTAGAAGTGCAGCATCTAATAGTTCGGGGTTTTCACGTATCCATTTAATATCAAGCATGATGGTCCAACAGTCTTATTGAGGGGGTTGAAGTACGTCCAAAAGGTGCGACTTACTCTTCGTCTTCGTCAGAATATCCCGACTTCTTCAGCTCTTCTTTTCTACGTCGATCAACTATACGAGCGCAATAGATAGCGACCTCGTAAAGAAGGATTGTAGGCAATGCAAGGCCTATCTGAGAAGCAGGATCAGGCGGCGTTAGCACCGCAGCCATAATAAAGGCAAGTACGATGGCATATTTCCGCTTCGTGGAAAGTGTCTCCGCAGTCAGCAATCCAGCACGCGCCATCAGTGTTGTTACCACAGGCAACTGAAAGACAAGACCAAACGCAAAGATAAGCGTCATAATAAGACTTAAATATTCAGACGTCTTCGGAAGTAATGTGATTGACGCAACGCCAGATCCCCCTAGCTGTTGTGTACCTAAGAAAAACAACATCGCCACAGGAATAAGAACGAAATAAACAATTGCACCACCGATGATAAACAAAATCGGCGAAGCAATTAGGAATGGCAAAAATGCTGAACGCTCATTTTTATAAAGACCTGGTGCAACAAACTTATAAATCTGTGTCGCGATCACAGGAAATGACAGCAACATACCACCAAAGAAGCCAATTTTAACTTGTGTGAAGAAGAACTCTTGAGGTGCCGTGAAAATAAATTTTATTTCCTGATCTTGAATACCTGACCATTCAACAGCCCATGAGTACGGCAAAATGAGCAAATTATAAATCTGGCTGCCCAATGCAAAACAAAAAGCAAATGCAATGATAAAACCAGCAACCGCCCATATCATACGGCGGCGCAATTCAACTAAATGCTCAACAAGTGGCTGCGGTTGGTCATCGATCTCCGCTTCATTACTCACGGAATCGTTCATTTGACCTTGGCCTTTCCTGTATCGACGCTTGCGCCTTTTGTTTTTGCTGTTGTTGTACGTGGTTTACGCACATTTGTTTTTGGTGCAACTGGCGACTTATTTGTCGACGTTTTTGCGGCAGGTTTACGACCGGTTGATTTACGAACCGGTGCGGTCGTTTTTTTCGGTGCAGCAGCTTTCTTTGCGGCTGTCTTCTGCCCGGCAGCTTTACGTGCTGTTGTTTTACGCACTGGTGCCTTTGCAGCAGCAGCCTTCGCCTCTTTCTCGCCCACTGAACGAGCTGCATCAGAAATTTCTTCCGGCTTCGGCACCCATGGCTTTACAGGCTTAGCATCTTCTACCGCGTCACTAATTTCCGCACCAACGTCATTGACTGCGTCTTTTACCTGATTAAGCGGATTGTAGCTTTTAGCCTCGGCAACTGTTTGCCTCAACTCATCTAATTCAGATTCTTCCAGTGCATCGTCAAACTGCCGTTTGAAATCATTTGCCATGCCACGATATTTTTTAACCGTGCGCCCAAACGCACGAAGCATGGGCGGCAAATCCTTCGGACCAACCACCAAAATCAAAACCACAGCAACCATAAGCAGCTCAGGCCAGCCAATATCGAACATACTAGATAACTTTCAACAGTATCAATCTAACGAAATGAAAAGCTATTAAACTTTATCTTTTTCGGCTTGTTTTTCAACTTCAACTGTTTTTGATTCAGCCGTATCGACTTCCTCTTTCATACCGCTTTTAAAGCTTTTAATACCTTTAGCGACATCGCCCATCAATTGTGGAATTTTACCGCGGCCAAAGAAGACCAATACAACTAGCAAAATGATGACAATCTGCAGGGGACCAATATTTCCCATAATTTACTCCTAATGTTCTTTCTTTTTATGTAGGATATTTATGCAGAAGATTCAAACAAGAATACGTCCTGATCATTAATTTTTAAAAATACATCAGAAGCTGATTGGGGCAAGTTGCCTGCACGGATACTCGCATGGATAAGATTATCGGTGCCTGATACCGCTAATTGCAGCTGTTCAAGCCTACCAACAAACTTTCTGGTAATGATACGAGCCGGCATACCGCCTGCTTTAGTATCAACCATCACACCTGAATGTCTGATGGCGACGTCGAGCTTTATTCCATCAGCAAAATTTGCAGCATCCACCACGCCTACAGGCGTATCCACTTTACCTGATTTAGTTGTTGCTGAAAGTACATTAAGATCAGAGAAAAAGCTTGCTGTGAAAAGGTCTTTGGGGGTTTGATAAAGATCACGACCAGTACCAACTTGTACAAGTTTTCCATCCTTTAAGAGTGCAATTCGATCAGCCACTTGCATAGCTTCATCAGCATCGTGCGTTACAATAATAGATGTGGCGCGCGCTTCACGTAAAATAGAAAGAGTATCACTACGAACGACCTCTTTAAGTCTTGAATCCAAACCTGAAAATGGCTCATCCATTAAAAGAACAGACGGTCGCGGCGCGATGGCTCGAGCCAAGGCAGCCCTTTGCTGCTCACCACCGGATAAAAGATGTGGGTAAGCATTTTGGTATTGTTCAAGCCCTACCCTTCTCAATGAGAGGATCGCCTGTTTTTCAGCCTCATCAGCAGAAAGAGCAGTTAATCCAAATTTCGCATTATCCAATATTGTCATGTGCGGAAAAAGCGCAAAATCTTGAAACATAAGTCCAATGCCGCGTTTCTCAGGCGGTAATGCTTTTTTCGGATTAGCAATCTCTTGCCCGTTGAGTAAAAGCCGTCCCTGGCTTTGAACTTCAATCCCCGCTGCAAGTCGAAGCAAAGTGGTTTTACCAGAGCCAGACGGTCCAAGAAGACACATGACTTCGCCCGGTTTCACTGTTAAATCTATACCACAAAGAACAGGTTCACTGTGATAACTATGATGAATATTTTCAAAAGTCAGGCTAGCTGCAAAGCTCACGCCTGCCTTTTGGCGAATATCCATACTGATACTTTTGTCTGAATTTGGTGCCATATTCTAAAGCCGCAATTTGGAACTTAGATTTAAAGTTCCTTCAACTGCTTTAATCCACTTCATCACCCATTGGTGTCAAGAGGCCAAGATCTTCCAAATCCATATCTGAAATCGGATCTTCATCTTCGGTTAGCTCATCACCATCAAACGGAACAGGAATTTGAAAATTACTGGGAATGCGGCTGGACAGCAAACCAGAGCCTTTTAACTCATCCAGTCCAGGTAGATCTTTAAGATTTTCCAACCCAAAATGATCGAGGAAATCGCGGCTTGTACCATATGTTACGGGTCTACCAGGCGTGCGTCTACGCCCCCGCATACGTACCCATTCGGCCTCCATCAACAAATCTAACGTACCTTTTGAAGTCGCGACACCACGAATCTCTTCGATCTCGGCACGTGTGACCGGCTGATGATAAGCAATAATTGCAAGAACCTCGAGTGCAGCACGTGAAAGTTTACGAACTTCTGTTTCTTCTTGCCGAATGAGAAATGAAAGATCCGCCGAAGTTCGAAACGCCCATGCGTCATCAATACGCAGCAAATTTATGCCACGAGATGCATAAAAATCAGATAACCGCAGCATCACGGCTTCAACATCGATGCCATCAGGCAGTTTAGACGCAATAAATTTTTGAGAAACGGGCTGCCCAGAGGAAAATACCAGCGCCTCCGCAATACGCTCTGCGTCCTTAAGTGCATGATCGCGCAACGCGTCAACTGCATCTTCTGACTGAATAGAATGATGACCAATGTCATCATCCATATATTCATCACGATGTTCGCCCATCTCGGTCAAGCCACCATCTTCATTCATTGACCTTCACTCCCATTCATCGCTAAGGTAGCATCCACCATTATGCTTGTCTTCGATCTTGTTGAATTTCGCAAAAATATCGGTGCAAAAACACCATCTTGGCGAATATCGAAGTAGCCTTCACGAACCATTTCCAAGGAAGCTGCAAACGAGCTTGCCAACGCAGTTTTTCGTTCTGTCTCATCCTCGTGCAGATATTTTATCAAAAAGCTATCAAGTGCCGTCCAATCGGCGATTTCACCCAACATACGCGATAAAATTCCACGCGCATCTTTAAGCGACCAGACCTTTCGGCGCTCAATCGTCACCTGAGAACGAGAGTTCCGCTGACGTTGTGAGGCGTATGCAGTCAACAAATCGTAAAGCGAGGCGGAAAAATCAGATGTCTTTTCAATCACGATCGGTTCTGGCATGCCGCGTGCGAATACATCTCGACCCAATCTGTTGCGATTAACTAGTCGGGTCGCAGCCTCACGCATCGCCTCAAGTCTCTTCAAGCGAAACGCCAATTGCTGGGCCATTTCCTCACCCGAAACTTCTTCTTCATCATTTTGACGCGGTATGAGAAGTTTGGATTTTAAGAATGCAAGCCAAGCCGCCATAACCAGATAATCCGCAGCAAGTTCTAAACGTAATTTGCGGGCATTTTCAACAAATTCAAGGTATTGCACAGCCAATTCAAGGACTGAAATTTTGGCAAGATCCACTTTTTGCGTACGCGCAAGATGGAGCAGCAAATCGAGCGGACCTTCAAAACCTTCCAAATCCAGGACGAGACTTTTATCACTAATGGCTCTATCCGGGTTAATTTCATCCCAGAGCTTCTCCATTGGAGCAGAGCGTTTATTCTGCTTAAGCATATTTGATGGGACCACCGCATCATCATGAGCGCTGGTATCAGCTGCTAAATCCAGTTTACTCTTGTCATCGTCTGCAGTCATTTGCCCTCGATCGATTACGAGGCGTTGATTCCAAACTCGCTAATCAAAGCCTCAAACTCCTGGCGAATATCTTGCTCATCAATGTCATCAGGTTCTGCTAAACTCGAAAGCACCGCCGCGGCTCTTGTGTGAGACGCACCTGACAAAATTGGAGTGTTGGAGGCTACCGTCTCCATCTCTTCCATATCCCCACCACAATGTAGTACAATATCACAACCGGCGGAAAATATTCTTGAGGTTCTTTGTGCGAAATCCCCAGAAAGTGCATTCATTGACACATCATCAGACATTAAAAGTCCATCAAATCCAATTTCCGAGCGAATAATATCATGAATAACGATCGCAGACGTTGTCGCAGGATTGCTTGTATCAATGTCAGAAAACACCACATGAGCCGACATAGCCATCAATTCTTCCGATAAAGCTTTAAACGGAATAAAATCAGAGGCAGATAAGTCTAAGTGGGATGTTGTAACTATTGGCAATTCTTTATGTGTATCTGCCATTGCACGTCCATGCCCAGGCATGTGCTTTATAACAGGCAAAACGCCACCTGCTTTCAAGCCCTCACAGGCTACACGACCCATTTTAACAACATCTTCCGCCCGTTTTGAATATGCTCTTGTCCCAATCACCTCATGACCATCTGGCGAGGGCACATCCAAAACCGGTAAACAGTTCACATTGATACCAAGCGACAACAAATCGAACGCATGTAAACGCGACATCAGCCAAACTGCATGGAGCCCGACATCTGCTTTTTTCTGGAAAATTTCACCCAACTGAGAAGCTGAAGGATAATTGGCTGCAATTGGAGGTCTTAGTCTTTGTACCCGACCACCCTCTTGATCAATCAATATGGGAGCCTGCGGATTATCAATAGCCGCTCGTAAGTCCTTGGTCAGTCGAAGGACCTGTTCGGCATTTTCAATATTTCGACTAAATAAAATAAAACCGAACGGGTTTTCTTCTTTAAAGAAAGCTCGTTCGGCCTCATTAAGTGAAAGGCCAGCACAGCCTAAGATCATTGCTTTTGATTCTCTCATAAAAAGAGAATACTGACACAAATGCCTACCTGCAATTATTTATCTTGTAACAAAGCAACTTCCGCCAGCGGACTTATATCGCGAGCAAAGCGAATTTGCCTCTGAACGTTCACCAACCTGAATGCGGACACGATGGAAAGTTCCCTTCCCGGCAATGTCTGCTTTTTGATATTCTACACCGCGACCACCAAGAACTGAATTGTAGCGCGTTACAAGGTTCTGATAACTTGATTGAGCAGCGGCAAGTGAAGGTTGCGATGCAATCTGCATATAATAACCAGAGAAATTTTCTACAGGTTGTGCAACAGGTTCTGTAACTGCTGGCTGCGTCGCTACAGACGTCTGTGTTTCAACTGTAACAGGCGCAGCAGATGCTGTTTCTCCGTTTGTTGAAGTGTCAGTTGTAGTTGACGTATCTGTATTGTCCACTTGTCCACTATTTGCAGATACCAACGGATCTACGACGGGAGTATCGTCTGCCACAGCCGCAACTTCCTGCTCAGCTGATGCAGCCGACAACGCGTCGGCAGATGCTTGGGAAACGGTGTTCTGATTACCAAATACCTGATCAGGTTGCGGTGTGTCCGCTTGCGCTTGTTGCGTTGGTGCTTCAGGAGCTGTTTCTTCACGAGTGATTATTGTTCCATCAGCCTGCACAACAACAGTACGAACTTTTTTAGGCACAATAAGGGGTTGAACAGTTCCATTTGCAGCGGAGAGATCTGTTTGTTCGCCAGAAACCAATCGATCTTCGATCTTTTCAACACTATCACGGCCTTCTAACGGTAACAGATTAGGGTCAAGAGTTCGTTGAACGATATCAACTGGTTCCTCCGTTGATTCAACCAAACTAGGTTGACTTGCGACACTGGTATCGTTGCCTTCTACTTGAGTATAAACCGCCTGATCCTGATTTGGCACATCTGTTCCACCGGGATCGGCAGGCTCCTCTTTAATGGGAGAATTATCAGCTTTAATCAGAACAGGCTCACTAGAGCCGCCATCTGCTGATGACAAATTATTGTAAACAAAATAACCACCCGCACCCAAAACCAAGAGCGCAAACATTCCAACCGCTGCAAATTTACCGGTGTTTGAATTATCTGCATTGGGTGTGCTTTGCAAATCTTGCCAATTGGCCTGGCTTTGAGATACGTCTATCCTTTCAGGTTGCATTAATACCGCCGGCGCAGCAGCATCCATAGAAACGTCGTTCGAATCTCCGGTTTGGTCTTCATTCACTGCACTCATATCAAAAAAGGAACTAAAGTCCTGAGCCGATTCTTGAGTGGATTCATTAGACGCTTCGGCACTAGAATTTTCAGCCGCCTCTTGCGGATTACTATCTTTGTACAATTGTGAGAATTCTTCTTCTAATTCAGAATCCAGATCCGCATCATAGGATGCTTCCTGCGCTACATTCACAACGGCTGGCTCGATAGAAGGCACGTCAAATTCTATTGTTTTCTCCACATCATCGTTCGCATCGATAACGGCAGACATATCTACCTCGCCAGCGTAAGATTCCTGTGTGACAGGCTCGGTAACCGACTGCGACACCGATGCATCAACAACGGTTTGAAACGTCTCTACTGATTGGGTAATTGGTTCCTCAATCTTCTGAGCATGCTCGGAGATGACCTCTTGTGCCTGATCAACGGGTTCATTAATCTGCAATCCATCTGAAAGTTGGTTCTGCAAGTTTGCCAATTCTTGTTCTAAATCATTCGCAAAATTGTCACCAACCGCTGGCATATTATCATCTGTCGGTACATTAACATTACTTATGATGTTTTCTTGAGGGTTCGGAACATTATATCGTGCCATTTCCGCTAGAACGTTATCTTGGTCGTTTTCTTGAACATTATCAGGCTGATAAATAGGCATCTCGACAGGCTCACGAGTAAACGTAGTTCTTTGCGGACGTACTTCAGGCACTTCCGGCTCTACTGGCGCTTGCTCTGGTGCGGAAAAGACTTCATCAGTGGTGGATGGTGCCTCGGATTCACTTTCTAATGCGTCTATGCCAAATTCACGCATCAACTCTGCTTCAAGATCTGACGCCATCGTATTTTCAGCTCTTGCGGGCTCGCCAAGCGGAGCAGGATTTTTATTATAACCCATCATGCGGGCCAATTCGTCGACAGGATTTTCGACCGTTTGGTCTGCTTCTTTTTCAGGTGTAATTCTTTGATTCAATTCATCGGTCATAATACTTCACTTCTCCTGGCAAATGTTCTGCCATGTCAATGTGGAGAAATATTGACACTAGCGCATTTCCAGTGGTGCTTCCGTACCTGTAATCGATAAACCAGACCGCAAGATAGAAGCAATTGCATAAACTAGGCCAAGTCTGGCCGCAGTTAATTCTGCACTTTCATGGTTAATAAACCGTAATTCTGGGCGTTCTTTTCCTAAATTCCAGTGAGAATGCAGCATACTAGCTAAATCATAAAGATAAAATACAACTTTATGTGGCTCATGCCCCAGTGCTGCACTCTCAATAACCCGAGGGTACTCAGCAAGTTTCGCAATCAAACGCAACTCAGTCTCATCCGCGAGCGTTGAAGCATCGATGTTTTTCAGCCTATCAATCGAAAAATCCTCATCCGGGAATGCCTCAGCAGCCTGCCTAAACACAGAATGACAGCGAGCATGCGCATATTGGACGTAAAATACAGGGTTATCTTTTGATTGCTCGGTAACTTTAGCAAAGTCAAAGTCCAATGGCTCGGAGCTTTTACGATAAAGCATCATAAAGCGTACAGAATCCGAACCCACTTCATCGACGACATCTCGAAGTGTAACAAAGTCGCCTGACCTTTTAGACATTTTGAACGGTTCGCCATTACGATAAAGTTTGACCAATTGGCACAATAGAACGGTTAAGTCAGTTTTACCGTCAGAAATACCATGGGCCAGCGCTTCCATACGCTTAACATAACCCCCGTGATCTGCACCCAACACAAAGATTGTTTCTTCAAACTCTCGTTCAAATTTGTTGACGAAATATGCGGTATCGGCTGCAAAATAAGTATATGACCCGTCAGATTTGACCAATGGACGATCTAAATCATCTCCAAAATCGGTCGTTTTGAATAAAAGCTGCTCTCGATCTTCCCAATCATCCGGTAATTGCCCTTTTGGAGGTGGTAAAGTGCCTTTATAGACAAGCCCCTTGCTCTCCAGCGTATCAATAGCCGCACCAATGTATGCACCATTATTTTCATGCAATTGCCGTTCCGAGAAAAATACATCATGTCGAATATTCAACGCAGCGAGATCATCTCTGATCATATCCATCATACCATCGATGGCACGAGGTTTAATGATTACAAGTCGATCAGATTCACTCATATCTTTCAGTTTAGAGCCATATTCTTCAGCAAGCGCCTTTCCAAGTGGCACAAGATAGTCTCCAGGATAAAGACCTGCGGGAATTTCGCCAATATCATCGCCCAACGCTTCGCAATATCTTAGATAAACAGAATTTGCCAAAACATTGATCTGCGCGCCGGCATCATTAATGTAATACTCTTTGGTGACATCATGTCCTGCATAGGCAAGAAGATTTGCAAGAGCATCCCCCACAACCGCACCACGACAATGACCAACATGCATTGGGCCGGTTGGATTTGCAGACACATACTCGACGTTAATTTTACGTGCCGGAGAAATTTGATCTCTCCCGTAATCTTCCCCTTGCTCAACCATCTGAACAACTTGCTTTTGCCAATAAGTTGCCGACAGGTTTAGGTTAATAAAACCAGGACCAGCAACATTAACCGATGCTATATCTTCATCGCTTGATAGAGCATTGGAAATCTGAGTAGCTAATTCGCGCGGATTACTCTTCAAAGGCTTGGCAAGCATCATGGCAGCATTGGTCGAAATGTCGCCATGAGATGGATCACGTGGAGGCTCTACAGTCATACGTGCGAGATTGACTTCGCCATCAAAACCTTGAACAACTTCAAGAGACATAACGGCTTTTTTTATTTTGCTTTCAAAGTTTTTGAAGACATTCATAATTTAATCAGTTCCATCGGAATTTTAGTAAGACTTACTCATAGAGTGCTGAATTTCAGCGTTATGGGCTGCCTAAAGCATATTTCATTATTGGTCAAACAAACGTGCATGTTGATCAAGTGCAAAATTATCTGTCATGCCTGCTAAATAATCACCAACATGCCTCGCCTTTGCTTCCTCATTTAATCTATCAAGCCCATCGACCCAACGAGCACCAGACATAAGCGTTGGATCATTCATGAATGCTGAAAACAAATTTCTCACAACTTTGGAAACTTGCTCGCGCTTCTCCAAGACACTTTCATGACGATAAACATTCGCAAATAGAAATTTTTTAAGTGATTTATCAATTAGTACCATTTCTTCATTAAATCCAACGATTGTTTCACCAGCTTTTCGCACATCGTCAACGCTTTGCGGTCGTATTCGCTTCAAATTTGATTGCGCAGTCAAAATAACATTTTCAACCATTCGTGTGATTTGACGACGCGTCATTTCATGTGTGAGACGCTCGTCATCAAGATGCGGATACTTATCTTTCACTTCTCTAATAAGATCAGCCAGAAATGGAACGTCTTCCAACATGTCATGAGTTAGCAAACCAGAGCGAAGTCCATCATCAATATCATGCGTGTTGTAGGCTATGTCATCGGCGATCGCTGCGGATTGAGCTTCTAAACTGGCATGGCTCCAGAGCCATAGATCATGAAGTTGATTATAATTACGAATGGCAAGCGGTATCTCTTCATCATTTTCTTGGTTCTTATCGCATAAAGGACCATTATGCTTGACTAATCCTTCAAGGCTTTCCCATGTTAGATTAAGCCCGTCAAACTCCGCATATCGTCGTTCTAATTTGGCAACGATTCGCAGTGACTGTGCATTATGATCAAAACCACCATATTGTTTAAGCAGCTCATCAAGCGCATCCTCACCCGTGTGACCGAAGGGTGTGTGACCAAAATCATGCACGAGCGCCACACCTTCGGCCAAATCCTCGTCCAACTTAAGTGCCCGCGCCAATGCACGTGCTATTTGCGATACTTCAATTGTATGGGTCAGTCGGGTCCGATAATGATCACCTTCGTGTGCAATGAATACTTGTGTCTTATGCTTCAAGCGCCGAAATGCGGTAGAATGAACAATACGATCACGATCACGCTGAAAAGGAGATCGCGTTAAACTTTCATCCTCAGGATAGAGGCGGCCTCGACTATTGTGCGCTTGTTCAGCATAAACCGCCCTCGCCCCGACTCCAAAGCCAAGTTCATCCCTATCAATTTTCGTCAAAATTGGCCTACTTTCAATTCACAACATCTTTTCACTTTGGCTACCATTGACGTTTGCCTAAGCTGCACATACCTATATAGCAGAAATATACAATAAATTAATGAGTTCTAAGCTTTGAATTTGAACAAAGTGAGGTGCAGATATGACCCAAGAAGCAAATGTAACCGTTTCTGATAACGCGTTTAATCGAATCGAGAAAATCCTCTCAGGCCAAACTGACAAGTTCGCCTTGCGTGTTTCTGTCGAAGGCGGTGGCTGCTCTGGTTTTTCCTATAAATTTGATTTGGTTGATGGCCAAGGTGACGATGATCTTATTTTGGAAAAAGGCAATGCTCGCGTTTTGATCGATAACCTATCTCTTGTCTATATGAGTGGATCAGAGATTGATTTTGTTGACGATCTTATGGGACAATCTTTTCAAATCAAAAACCCTAATGCAATTGCATCTTGCGGCTGCGGAACAAGTTTTTCCATATGAAAATTGTAACTTGGAACATTAACGGCATTAAAGCGCGTATCGAAAATTTGAAAATATGGTTGCAAGAATCCCAACCAGATATTGCATGCCTACAAGAGATCAAATCCGTTGATGAAAATTTCCCGCGTGAAGAGATCGAAGCACTTGGTTATCATGTCGAAACGCATGGCCAAAAAGGGTTCAATGGCGTCGCACTCATCTCCAAGATAAGTCCTGACGAAGTTAATCGCGGCCTACCGGGTGATGACACAGATGAACAGGCCCGTTTTATCGAAGGCGTTTATGCGACTGATAAAGGCGTAATTCGCGTTGTATCTCTATACTTGCCCAACGGTAATCCTGTTGAAACAGAGAAATATCCATACAAGCTCAACTGGATGGCGCGACTTGAAACTTTTGCAAAAAAGCGCATGGCATTTGAAGAACCACTTGTGCTTGCGGGTGATTATAACATTATTCCTGAACCACACGATTGCAAGAATCCATCAGACTGGGAAGGCGATGCGGCTTTCAGGCCCGAATCTCACGAAGCATACCGCAAGTTCGTTAATCTCGGCTTCACGGATGCGTTGCGAAACGTCAATGACGAGGAAAAAACCTACACATTCTGGGATTATCAAGCTGGCGCATGGCAAAAAAACAACGGCATCCGCATCGATCACCTCATGCTCTCGCCTGAGGCTGCAAATATGTTAGCTTCTGTTGAAGTGGAAAAGCATGTCCGTGCTTGGGAAAAACCATCGGATCACGTGCCAGTAGCAGCGTATTTAAACGCTTAAACAAGTTCTTTTAGAACTTACCCTTATCGATCATATCTTGCGCAAGTAAGATAGCTGTTCTGCGATCCGCTTCATCGGCAAGAGAAAATGCTTGCTCCTGTAGGGTTTGGATCCACACTCTATCGTTAGGTGTCGCACGTTCATGGGCCGCCGTGATCAAAGCAAGTCCGTGGACCGACTTACCTTCTTCAAACAATATATTACCATAAACTGCCGCTGCAGCAGGATGGCCACCCGCTCTGGCTCGATTAAGCCATTTTTTTGCCTGTCGTAAACTACGGCCACCACCCTTACCATCCAAAATCATTTGACCCAGACGATATTGGGCTTCGGGGAAGCCAAAAGCGGAAGCTGCTTGGAAATAAAATTGCTTTGCCGTTTTTGCATTAACTTTAACAGGGCTTCCGGGAATACCCCGCTCATAATAATTCGCCAAAGCCATCAAAGCATGAACAAAATATCCAACATCTTCTGAACCAGGCTCTACACCCTGTCGGGCAATCTTCTCGTAGTTCTTGAAGGCCTCATAATCATCTTCTTGAACGCCATCACCGAAGGCATACATATTGGCCAATGCCCATCGAGCACCACGATGTCCTTTATCAGCGGCATATTGATAGGCTTCAATAGCGCGTTTTTTCTCACCGTTTTTATACGCTTTAAATCCAAATTTGAACAAATCCAAAGGACCTTGTTCTTCGCTCACTTCGTCCTTTTTCTTTGGGTCGAACGCGTAAGCATTCGACACCAAAGTAACTGACGATACTGCTATCGCCAGTTTCAAAAGTGCAACTTGAGCAAATTTAGATTTAGATATCCGCATAAGTATGTTTTTCTTTCGCTCCACCTGGGTGAGTAACGGCACCATCGACCGCAGGCCCCACAGTCTGTGCATATTTCCACAATGCACCTGCTGCGTAATCAGTCTCACGAGGCTTCCACTCTTTCCGTCTTTCTTCTAATTCTGCATCAGAAAGCTGAACATTTAGTGTACCTTCAACAGCATCAATTGCAATGATGTCACCATCCTTCAAAAGGCCGATCGGACCGCCAACAGCGGCTTCTGGACCAACATGGCCAATACAAAAGCCGCGTGTCGCACCAGAAAAACGACCATCCGTGATAAGCGCAACCTTGTCACCCATACCCTGACCATACAGCGCAGCAGTGGTAGATAGCATCTCGCGCATACCCGGTCCGCCTTTTGGTCCTTCATAACGAATGACCAGAACTTCACCTTCTTTATAGTCCTTATTTGAAACTGCTTTGAAGCACTCTTCTTCAGAATCAAAACAACGCGCTGGACCTGAGAACTGCTGAACAGCCATACCTGCGACTTTTACAATCGCGCCGTCTTCGGCCAGATTACCTTTGAGACCAACAACACCACCCGTTTTTGTAAGAGGTTTATTGGCAGGATAAACAACGTCTTGTTTGTCGTTCCACTTCACACTTTCCATATTTTCCGCTATTGTGCGACCTGTGACTGTCATACAGTCGCCGTGGAGATAGCCGTGCTCAAGAAGCGTCTTCATCAGCAGTGGTATACCACCGGCTTCAAACATATCTTTTGCTACATATTTGCCGCCCGGTTTTAGATCGGCAATATAAGGCGTTTTCTTAAAAATTTCAGCCACATCAAACAAATCAAACTCAATACCAGCTTCATGCGCCATTGCAGGCAGGTGAAGAGCAGCATTTGTCGATCCACCAGAAGCAGCTACCACCGCAGCAGCATTTTCAAGCGACTTGCGTGTAATGATATCGCGTGGACGAATATTTTTCTCAATTAGCTCCATGACTTTTTCGCCAGCGGCAAAACTAAATTTATCACGGATTTCATAAGGCGCCGGCGCGCCGCATGAATATGGCAATGCCAAACCAATAGCTTCGGCCACTGTCGCCATCGTGTTCGCAGTAAATTGCGCACCACATGAACCCGCAGATGGACAAGCAACCTGCTCAATTTCAGCGAGATCCTCATCGCTCATATCACCAACAGAGTGCTTACCAACGGCTTCAAATACATCCTGAACAGTAATTTCCTGACCGCGGAATGAACCTGGGAGGATAGAGCCGCCATAAATGAAGACTGACGGAACATTCAAACGGATCATTGACATCATCATGCCGGGAAGAGACTTATCGCAACCAGCAAGACCAACAAGCGCATCATAACAATGGCCACGCATTGTTAGTTCCACAGAATCGGCAATCACTTCGCGTGAGGCTAGCGAGGATTTCATGCCTTGATGCCCCATAGCAATACCGTCTGTCACTGTAATTGTGCAGAATTCGCGCGGCGTACCCTTACCCGCAGCAACACCTTTTTTAACAACTTGAGCTTGACGCATCAGCGAAATATTACAAGGCGCAGCTTCATTCCAGCAGGATGCAACACCAACAAGTGGTTGCGCAATTTCCTCGGTCGAAAGACCCATCGCATATAAATATGAACGATGTGGCGCTTTAGCTGGTCCAACTGTTGTATGGCGACTTGGTAATTTCGATTTATCAAATTTAGATGTCATTTATGTCCTCAATCAAACTTCTTCCAACATGCAAAAGAAGCCAAGCATAGATCTGGGCTTCATTTGTGGCCGGAAATAGGCAAAGCGCTCTGTCGCGCTCATGAAAATAGATTCCCCAATATGATGTTGCGATATTGCAACACCAAAACCTCACAAACCTTTAAACAGCAATGCCAATGATTTGACAATATGCAGCATCAGATTTCTTCAACAAGCTTCTTCTAACCAGCATCTAGAACGCGCTGAAGTGCTTCATTCAACTTGGCTATCTTGCCTTCAAGTTCCGCAAGACGGGCATGCTCAGCCTCGACCACATCCGGGCGCGCATTTGCAATAAACCTTTCATTGCCAAGCTTATTTTTAACCTTGCCCAAATCCACATCGACTTTGCCAATTGCCTTTTCCAAGCGAGCTTTTTCGACATCAAGGTCAAGCAGTGCACCAAGAGGTAGACTATAAGTTACTTCCGCAACCACAATCTGCGCGGAACCTTTTGGAGTTTGACCATCTACCTGAATATTTTCTACGCGTGCAAGCTGACGAATGGCAGGTTCATGGCGTAACAGCTTCTCGCGTGTCGCATCATCAAATTCAGCAACATGCAGCGGCGCCTTCGATGATGGTGGTACATTCATTTCAGATCGAACAGAACGCAGACCCGACACAAGATCAATCAACCAATTGATTTCTGCCGCAGCAATATCATCACTTAGTTCAGGCATCGGCCACTCAGCATGACAAAGCAAACCGGATGAGGCTTGCCCAGCTTCTGAAACAGACCAAAGCTCTTCCGTCATGTAAGGCATAAACGGATGCAGAAGACGATAAATAGAGTTCAAAACATAAGCAACGCACGCACGAGCCTCAGCCTTTGCATCTTCATCATCACCCTGGAAAACAGGTTTTAAAAGCTCAAGATACCAATCACAAACAAGGTTCCAAGTAAACTTATAGATCGCACTGGCTGCATCATTAAAGCGATAAGCCTCAATCTGTTTGGTCACCTCAGCAACTGTGCCGGAAAGCTCAGCTAGAACCCACCGGTTAACCTGCAACTTTGCACTTTCAGGCCTAAAGGAGGCATCAAGTGCTGCACCATTCATTTCAGCAAAGCGTGTCGCATTCCATAGTTTAGTACCGAAATTGCGATAACCTTCAATACGTTGAGGATCAAGTTTTACGTCCCTACCCTGCGCCGCCATAATCGCAAGCGTGAAACGCAAGGAATCGGCACCGTACTCATCAATCAGGTCTAAAGGATCAATAACATTGCCTTTTGACTTTGACATCTTTGCGCCATGCTTATCACGAACAAGCGCATGGACGTAGACCGTATGGAATGGCTCAATGGGCGTACCATCTTCATCCTTCATGAAATGAAGACCAGCCATCATCATCCTTGCCACCCAAAAAAAGATGATATCAAACCCGGTAACAAGAACATCGGTCTGGTAGTACTTCTTTACTTCCTCAGTGTCAGCCGGCCAACCTAATGTTGAGAATGGCCAAAGTGCAGAGGAGAACCATGTATCAAGAACATCTTCATCACGCACAAGTGGCACGCCTTCTCCAGCCTGCGCTTGGGCCTCAGCCTCAGATTTTGCCACATATACTGTGTCATCAGGCCCGTACCATGCAGGAATTTGATGTCCCCACCAAAGTTGACGAGAAATACACCATGGTTGGATATTTTCCATCCAGTTAAAGTATGTATTCTCCCAAGTCTTTGGAACGAAGTTCGTGCGGCCTTCTTTAACCGATGCTAAAGCTGGTTTTGCGAGCGTCTCCGCATCAGCAAACCATTGGTCAGTGAGCATAGGCTCAATAACCACACCAGAACGATCACCGAAAGGCTGCATCATTTTGTTGTTTTCAACGAGCGGGATCGCATTGCCCTCTTCGTCTTTTGCCATAACAGCAAGACCTTCCGAGGTTACATCCGCGACAACCCGTTTACGAGCTTCCAAGCGATCCAAACCACGATATTCATCCGGCACCAGATTAATGCTGTCCACATAGTTCTCGTCAGGTTTGCCACTTGCTTTGACAAGCGCCATTGCTTTGGCTGATTCCTCAGCATATGGCGCGCCATCTGCCCGCATGCCAGCTGTTACATCCATCAATCGATAAAGTGGAATATCATTACGCTTTGCAACTTGATAATCGTTAAAATCATGGGCACCGGTAATCTTAACAGCACCAGAACCAAAGTCCTTATCAGGATATTCATCGGTAATAATTGGAATGAGGCGACGGTGTTTTTTTGGACCAACAGGTATTTCGCATAGTTTTCCGACAATGGGCGCATAACGCTCATCAGATGGATGAACAGCCACCGCACCATCACCCAACATTGTTTCGGGACGTGTTGTTGCGATCGAAATATAATCACGTGTTTCGCGAAGCGTTACATTCCCATCCTCATCTTTTTCAACATATTCATATGTTGCGCCATCCGCCAACGGATATTTGAAGTGCCACATATGGCCATCAACTTCAATATTCTCGACCTCCAGGTCAGAAATCGCAGTTTCAAATTTTGGGTCCCAATTCACCAGCCTTTTACCGCGGTAAATCAGACCTTCATTGTAAAGTGTGACGAAGACCTCTAGAACTGCTTTGGAAAGCCCCTCATCCATTGTGAACCGTTCGCGCGACCAATCGCATGACGCACCAAGACGCTTAAGTTGATTGAAGATTGTACCACCGGACTCTTCTTTCCATTCCCAAATTTTTTGAATGAACTTTTCACGGCCCATTTGACGACGCGTTTCATTGGCACCACTTTCTGCCAGTTTTCGCTCGACAACCATTTGTGTTGCAATACCTGCATGATCCATACCCGGTTGCCACAAAACATCTTTGCCGCGCATTCGCTCAAAACGAACAAGAATATCCTGCAAAGTATTATTAAGCGCGTGCCCCATATGCAACGAGCCTGTCACATTTGGTGGCGGTATCACGATGCAGTAAGGTTCGGCACCCTCTTTTGCCCCAGCGCCCGCTTTAAACGCGTTCGCCTCATCCCAGGTTTTTGCAATTTTCGGCTCTACTGAGGCCGCATCATAGTTTTTCTCAAGCATATTTCTCGCCAACAATGGAGATTTGAATAATCCTATGTCGTAAATCTCAACGAGACTAAGAAGTCAACATAAGGAGGAGGAAACGGAGAATAATTCTTAAACCCCTAAATAAAAAGGCCGCCTCAGGCGACCTCAATTAAAATTAGTGCCTTCGAGAGCGAATACTATCCGCCACGCGCCACGCGCTCAATTTCTTCACGCACCAGTCTTTCAACCAAACTTGGCAGGTTATCATCCAACCAATCCTGAAGCATCGGACGAAGCATTTCAGTTGTCATAGTTTCAAGGTTTTTGTCTGCGACATCTTCTAAGGACTGCTCCAATGCAGCGAATGAAGCTGCGACTTTTGCGCCGGAATCGGTAGAAAGCAGCGCCGGAGCATTGTTCAATGGCTCATCTGGAGAAGCTTTGTCCTCAGATGTAGATGTATTTAGCTCTCCCTCCAACGCAGCAACAACATGCTCAACCCCCGCTTCTTGCGCCGAAGCTACAACTTGCGCAGCTAGTGATGGTGAAGATTCAGGCTCCATTTTTTGCTCTGATGTCGCTGTTGGTTCTGGCGATACAGGAGCTTCAACTGCCGCCTCTGTTGATGCAACCATCTCCCGTTCGGTAGACGCAGGCGCCTCTACCGGGGTAACCGGATCCTGCTCTTCTGGACTTGCCACCTCTGGGGCTTGAACGGCAGCTTGCGGCGCTCGTGCAGGCGCGTCTGTAAGCTCTCCACGTTCAGAATGAGCTTCAGCACCTACACTCGCAGATACCGCCGCTTCTGATTTTGAAACATCACTTTGTGTTGGTGAAGCTGGTTTCGCAGGTTCGCCCGGTTTTTCTACTGGGCTAACGACCAACTTTTTCTCAGGTTTTACTTCGGTATTCTGTGACTGAGGTGCTTGTTCACCAGCAGCGGCCTCGGTTTGCGTTTGAGCTACCGCCTGTTGCACCAACTGTTGCTCAGAGTTGCCGCCATCTTTTTCCTCATTACTCTGAATGATTTTACGGATGGAAGAAAGAATGTCTTCCATCGACGGTTCGTCACGATTACCTGAAGTCTGAGCCATTTAAGTCACCTAAAAATACATGAAAACAAGATGAATATTACGAATCACATTAAATCAAATTGAATGTATCTAATATCGCATGCATGAAACATTATTAAGTCATGCACAACTTTTACTTAGATATTACAATCCTGTAGTTCAAATATGCTCAAGAAGATCCCACTTATTTCCAAAGGGATCAGCAAAAACGACAACATGTCCGTACTGTTCAGCACGCGGCTCTTCCAAAAAGCAAACTCCCTTTTCCTTCAACGTCTGATAATCTTTATGAAAATCATTGGTTTTCAAAAAGAAAGCGACACGACCACCTGTTTGATTGCCAATACTTGCCCTTTGCTCTTCACCATCTGCTTTGGCAAGTAAAAGTGATGCAGCATGTTGCGATTTAGGGAAAACAGGCTGGACGACAACCCATCGTTTTTCCGCAGAAAGAACGGTATCCTCAATCAGACTAAAACCCAAAACATCGACATAAAACGCAATTGCTTTATCGTAATCATCAACAACCAAGGTTAACGCGGAAATAAACTGAGCCATACAACGAGATTAATTATCAGTCGTTCTCAGACCAAACCACTTATCTTTAACCGCTTGATAGTGTCGATCCGGATTATAGCGGCTAACGCGCAGTTTCAAATAATCAACTGTCAACAAACCCATTGCAGCCAGAGTTGAGTAACTGGAAACAACCGCATTGCGCCTATTTTGCACAATGCTTTCTTGAGCTCGCAAAACACTCTGCTGAGCATTTAAAACATCAAGCGTTGTCCGCTGACCGACTTTACGCTCTTCCACAACGCCATTAAGTGCCAATCGTGCGGCCTTTAACTCAGCTTGATTAGCAGCAAGTGTCGCCACGGCAGATTCATAAGAAACCCAGCTCGCAACAATCGATTGTTCAATAGATCTGCGCGTTGATTCTACTTGTGCTTTTCTCTGCGCAAGTGTTTGTTTAGATTGGCGAATTTTAGCATAATTCGCACCACCAGAATAAATGGGAACCGAAACTGTACCACGCACGGATTTCGTAGTAGATCGGCCTCGAACACTATCATCGACCCCAGTCAGCGTTCCTGTCACGCTAACTCCTGGGAGAAGAGCGGCTTTATTGGCATTAATCTGAAACTCCGCTGCATCAACATTATATTGCGCGGCAGATACCGATGGGTGAGAACTAAGCCCTCGTGAGACTGCAGCTTCAAGCGAGCGAGGCAATAAACGAGCTATTGTTTTCGGTTGTGAAATTTTTGATGGCGCACTTCCAATAATTTGCACATACACCGCAGATGCCGATTTGGCTTGAGCAATAGCGCCTGTTAGTTGTGCTTTTGCAGACGCCAATTGAGCTCGTGCTTGACTTACGTCAGTACGTGTTCCCTCACCTACATTTAAGCGAGACGTCGCTGCATTTAGTTGCTCTTGCAAAAAACGAATATTTTTACGACGAATGGAAACAATCTGATTATCTCGCGCTAAATTTGCATAAGCTTGAGCGGCGGATTGCAATATAGAAATTTCCGTTGAACGGAGATTTTCGCGCCCTGCAAATACGCCGGCTTCAGCAACCCTAACATTGTTATTCGTGGCAAACCCATCAAAAAGCTTTTGCGTAATAGAGATCGTTCCAGTCGCATTGCGAATAGTTTGGCCATTCGAATCGGTATAAGTTCCATCAAGCGAGCCGTTGATTACAGGTCGATATCCAGACTTTGCAATTGCAACACCCTCATCCGTTGCACGCAAACCAGCCCGCGCCACTGCTAAATCTGGATTATTGTCGTATGCACGAGACATTGCGCCAATAATAGATTCGGCATGTCCAACACCGACAGGCATAAGAAATGTAGCAACTAATGCTAATCGAAGATACTTTTTGATATGAAATGACATTTATTAACTCGCCAGAAAACACGCTTTACTAACAATGAGCCTAAAACACAGCATGCGCAATATTGAAATTAAGATATAGCGTCAGTTCTGGACAGGAGTTGCCATAGCGCAACAGATAAATTCCATTTCAGAACTAAAAAACAAATTCAGCTGCTTTTTCAAAACCCGGCAAAGCAGGTATTGAAATATTAAACAGTTTTCGTGAGGAAATCTGATTGTTTTCCTTCACATATAAAAGCGCCTGCGCTGCTCCACCAGATCCGATAACCGTAATCATCCGACCACCTTCGGCCATTTGAGTAAACAGTTGCACAGGCTCAACACCCAAAGCTCCATTTACAAAGATCAGATCATAAGGCGCATTTGACTTATGTCCGGCAGCCAGATCGCCGGAAACAACAGACACATTATTATAGCCACCAGCAGTGAGGTTATCTTTCGCCTGCGTCACCAAATCAGAATCAATTTCCAAAGCAATAACCTCATCTGCAAGATGAGATAACACAGCAGAGACATACCCGGAACCAGCGCCAACTTCTAATACTTTTTCACTTGCTCGAACTTCGGCAGCTTGAATAAGCTTTGCCAATGGTGAGGGCTCAAGAACATACCGCCCTTCTGTAGAAAGTTCGATATCTGCATCAATATATGCAAGTACTTTCTTATCTTCAGGTACGAACTCTTCTCGAGGAACACTTAATAAAGCATCCAGCAACCGATGTTCTGTCACATCTGTTGTTCGAACCTGATTATCAACCATCTGTTGGCGAATTGCTGCAAAATCAATATCCATGTAGATTCTCCGAGACACTATTTTGCACTCGTAATACTTTGCATACTCGCACGTTTCAAGAGAGCAAATGCACACATGGCAAAGCTTTTAATCTTGATCACAAGATTATGACGATAAAATCGCATTTTCATTAGTTACAATCTTAGTAAAATGGAGGCCTCGTCCGGAATCGAACCGGAGTACGCGGATTTGCAATCCGCTGCGTCACCACTCCGCCACGAGGCCCAACCAAATTGTGGTTCATTTAAACCACAGAAACTAAACTGTTTCCAAAGCTTGCGAAGAAGACAGAGGAGGCTATAGGCTCAAAACAAAAAATCTGCAAGCCTATTTAGGTGCAATAAAAGCGAAAATTGTGAAGATTTTATAGATGAATGCCAAGATCAAATACTTCCATCTTCCATCCAATCATCAAATAAAGCTAAAATTTGCGAGTAAATGTTAGCCAAACTGATTCATCAAACGGACACAAAACCATCTCTAGATTCGTATGCAACCTAAATTATGACATTATAAGTAGAAAAGATTTATCTAAACAGCGGCCATGCAAACGAAAAACAAGAAGAAATGGAGCATCAAATACCCAATTTCCAAAGGCAGATGAGAATAATTTGTTTTTTTGAATAAAAAGACTTGGCAAATGAGATATCTATTTGTTATAGCCGCTCCAGTCTGATGTGACGATGTTCCCCGGTAGCTCAGTGGTAGAGCAGTTGACTGTTAATCAATTGGTCGCAAGTTCGAATCTTGCTCGGGGAGCCATTTTCTTGAAGTCGTACTTTTCCTGTACATTTTGGTATAATCCCCATATTCGCCGTTTCTCTTTTTGGAATAATAATTATTATTATTTCTAAAAGTGGTGAAACTTTTGATCTAACTTCCTCGTTATCTCGTAAACAAAATACAAAACCAACTAAGGGCTTAGTTCAGGTTTGGTAATTTAGTTAGATGTCATTTGTTTGAGGCGGTGCGAAAAATATGAGTGAGACAAGCGCCACAGCGGTCATGTGGTTTCGAAATGATCTTCGCACACATGATAATGCAGCACTTTTTGCTGCATGCCGCCACAAGAATATCATCCCCATCTATATACTTGATGAACATACTGGACGAGCGTTAGGTCTCGCCAAAAAATGGTGGCTACATCACGCACTCAACAAACTCAATGAGAATATGGAGCGATTAGGTGGGAAGCTAATCCTTCGCAAAGGTGACGAAGCAAACATATTAAAGCAACTAATAGAGAAAACTAATGCTGGCAGTATATACTGGAATAGGCGCTACGAACCCGATTGCATTAAAAGAGATATCGCACTCAAATCCAATTTCGTAAACGAAGGCATCGACGTAAAGAGCTTCTCAGGCCATCTTTTGCATGAACCAACACAGTTGCAAACAAGATCAGGAACTCCCTTTCGCGTTTTTACACCCTTTTGGAAGGCACTTGATATCGAAGTGACAGATGCGCTCCCCATACCGCAGCCTGACACATTACCTCAGCAAAACCATGATATTGAGAGCGATAAGCTTACAGAATGGAACTTGTGTCCAGCAAATCCAAACTGGGCCTCAGGCTTCGCAGAATTTGCAACACCTGGTGAAAACGCCGCACAGAAAACTCTGCAACGATTTTTGGCCGGGCAAATATCAGACTATAAGGAGAGTCGCAACTTTCCCGCTCTTAGCGGTACGTCTTCGCTATCACCTTACCTGACATTTGGTGAAATTTCCCCCAGACAAATCTGGTGTGAAAGTCTTACTAAGGATGGCGGGCAGGCATTTCGGCGGCAGCTCGGGTGGAGAGATTTTTCCTATCACCTGCTTTTTCATAACCCAAACCTTAGTGATGCTAATTTCAACTCTAAATTTGATAATTTTGATTGGTCTGATAATTCAGATGGGCTTGAGTGTTGGAAGAAAGGGCTTACTGGCTATCCAATTGTTGATGCAGGTATGCGTGAACTTTGGCAGACGGGCTACATGCACAACAGAGTGCGGATGATTGTAGCCTCGTTCCTGACCAAGCATCTTTTGATTGACTGGCGAATTGGTGAACAATGGTTCTGGGATACGCTTCTTGACGCCGACCCAGCCAACAACGCTGCCAGCTGGCAATGGGTTGCAGGTTCTGGTGCCGATGCAAGCCCCTACTATCGAATTTTTAATCCAATTATTCAGGGAAAAAGATTTGATTCAGACGGTATTTATGTTCGAACACATCTACCTGAATTGAGAAATCTAAACAACAAATTCATTCATACGCCATGGGAAGCATCAGATGCTGAGTTAGAATCTGCATCCATCACCCTTGGCAAAGACTACCCACATCCAATTGTTGAACATAGTTTAGCGAGAAATAGAGCACTAAGCGCTTATCAGCGCATGAAGGAAGCTGCATGAATCTGCATATGTCGAACCCGCCCCAAGATCCAAAAATGGGGCAAAAAATTGCTGTTATAGGTTCAGGCATATCCGGTAGCGGGGCTGCATGGATTTTGGATAAATCATATGATGTGACGCTATATGAGCAAAATAATATCGCAGGTGGGCATACAGCAACAGTAGACATTGATTATGACGGCACGCCGATTTCAGTCGATACTGGTTTTATAGTCTATAACGAAGCAAACTACCCTCACCTTACAGCCCTCTTTGATCATCTGGGTATAAAAACCCAAGAAAGTAATATGAGTTTTGCAGTTTCTCGCAACAAGGGTGAATTTGAATGGGGTGCCCACAAATGGAGCATGTTACTCGCACAAAAGCGAAACATCTTCCGTTGGGAATTTTTAACAATGCTTCGCGAAATTATGCGCTTTAATGGCCTTTGCCGCCAAGATCGAGACGATGGACACCTCAAAGATAGATCAATTGGTGAATATCTGGCTTGGCGAGGTTACTCTAAGAGTTTTCAAAATAACTATTTGGTTCCAGTAGCAGCGGCAATATGGTCGTCATCTGCACAGAAAATGCTTGAGTTTCCAGCAACTAATTTTATCAACTTCTTTGAAAACCATCGCCTTGTTCACCGCCATGGCCAGGATTGGCGCACCGTAACAGGCGGTAGTCGCAACTACCTCAACAAACTTCATGGTCAAATGAAGGGCCGGATTAAGATTGGTTGTGGCGTTCAAAGTGTAGTGCGAAAAAATGGAAAATCAGTAATTACAGATAGCAAGGGCAATGTTGAAACATATGACCATGTTATTTTCGCATGTCATACAGATCAAATGCTGGCCATTCTTCAAAACCCGACACAAGACGAACGAAGCATCGCAGCAGCAATCCCCTACTCGCCAAACAAAGTTTACCTGCACAGGGATATAAACTTGATGCCAAAGCGCAATGCAGTTTGGGGCGCTTGGAACTATTTATTCTCCACATCAGATTCAATTGATGCGGATGTATCTGTTTCCTACTGGATGAATCGGTTGCAAAATATTGATCACAGCAAACCTCTTTTTGTAAGCTTAAACCCGAAAACAGCACCAAAACCAGATCTGACATTTAAAGAATTCACATACGATCACCCTCAATTTGGCACAAATACTCGTGAAGCACATAAGATTTTGGATGAAATTCAGGGTCAAAATAATACGTGGTATGCTGGTGCTTGGACGGGAAATGGATTTCACGAAGATGGTTTGCGAAGCGCTGTTAATGTTGCCAATCTTTTAGGTGCATATGCGCCTTGGCAAAAACAAGAGCAGGCACGCGGCGTCACCCAGTCGGCAGATGCGTAATTTATTAAATGTTTGAGATAGATAGAGATATAAACGAAAGCGCCGCGTGGCTTTACCACGGCAAAGTTATGCACGCGCGTCTTTCACCAAGACAACATCGTTTTCAGTACTCTGTTTACTCCCTGTTGATTGATATCGACCAACTTGATCAGGCTTCCAAACTGTCATCAATATTCTCAATTAACCGCTTCAACTTAGTTTCATTTTACCCCTCAGACCATATGGTAAAGGGATGCACAGGAACGCTTCGACAGCACGTCGAAGCCTGCCTAAACGAAGAAAGCATTCGTTGGACACCATCAAGAATTCTTCTTGCTTGCTATCCACGCATACTAGGACGTGTATTTAATCCGCTTTCCGTATTTTATATCTATAAGGAAAACCAAAAAATTGGTGCGATGATCTATGAAGTGCGCAATACATTCGGGGAGAAACACCTATATGTACTAGAAATCAACTCGAACGACACGACAAATAATCATATCCGCCAACAGGTGGACAAGAGTTTTTATGTCTCACCATTCATGCAAATGAACATGCGTTATTTCTTTATTATGTCAGAACCTTATAAAAAAATGAGCTGGCGGATTATAGAGAAACAACAAGATATCCCGACGTTGTCGGCAACATATTTGGGTACACAAACACACCTCTCAACAGCAAATCTCGCAAGATTTTTCTTGCAAATACCACTTTTAACGTGGAAAATCCTTGGTGGAATACATTTTGAAGCACTTAAGCTTTGGCTTAAGGGACTAAAATATGTGCCGCGCAAGAGCCACGAGAAAAGCACATCTTAAGTACTTCAAAATAATTTGAGCTGGGGAGCATCCAGTATTCAAAGGGAGATGATGTAATGTCAACTATGGCAACCGACCAAGGTACACAAAAAACGGAAAATTACCTTTCGTCTGAAAATGTTTCTACCTTCGTGAAAGGCTTACCTGCAAGAGCGCAAATTGCCCTGCGTTCATTGGTCAAATTGCAATATGGTATTCTGAATTTGCAGATTCCCGATGGTCGTCGAGTGACTATAAAGGGTAGAAATGCAGGACCGGAAGGCACACTCATTCTACACAATTGGAATTTGATACATAAGGCACTTACTAATGCGACCATTGGTGTCGGAGAATCCTATATTGATGGCGATTGGGAGAGTCCTGATGCAGGCGCTGCTTTATCAGTACTGGCGATGAACCAAGGTGTTGACGATACAATTGCCCGGCATGCTCGAGGTCTGCTTCGATTTTTTGAACGTTTGCGCCACTCTTGGAGATCCAATACCAAGACGCAAGCTCGAAAGAACATCTCTGCGCATTATGATTTGGGAAATGATTTTTATGCGCAGTGGCTTGATGAAACAATGACCTATTCATCTGCACTTTATGAAGACGGCGCTAATGATTTAGCAACTGCGCAAAAAGCTAAGTATAAAGCACTCGCAGAAGCCACTGGCATTCAACCAGGTGATCGCATCCTTGAGATCGGCTGTGGTTGGGGTGGATTTGCAGAATATGCAGCTAAAGAACTTGATTGTCACGTAACTGGCCTATCACTCAGCCAGGAACAATTGAAATATGCCCGTGAAAGACTAGATAAGCTTGGCCTTTCTCACAAAGTAGACTTTAAGTACCAGGATTATCGCGATGAAACCGAAAAATATGATCGTGTCATTTCAATTGAGATGTTTGAAGCCGTTGGTGAGAAATATTGGCGTACATATTTTGATAAAGTCAAAGACTGCCTAAAACCCGGCGGGAAAGCGGGTTTGCAAATCATCACCATAAACCCAAGAAATTACAAACACTACAAAAATAATCCCGACTTCATTCAAAAATACATTTTCCCCGGCGGAATGCTACCTGCCGACGATGCCATCGAAGAATTGGGCGCTGTTTCCGGTTTATCCACAAAATCGAATAGAGCATTTGGTCTTGATTATGCTAAAACATTGGCCGAATGGCGCAAACATTTCTGGGATAAGTGGGAATCTATAAAACCGTTGGGATTTGATAATCGCTTTAAAAAGCTATGGGAGTTTTACCTCTATTATTGTGAAGCAGGTTTTCGAGCAGGTACGATCAATGTACGCCAAATTGTTTATTCAAACGACTAGGTTTAAAGGCGACAAAGCGTACAAACGCCCAAAATATAGGAAGTTTTTATTTTGACGTCATGCCAACCAGTGCAAAATATAGCTTGTACGGCAGCAGGTTCAGAAACTTAAGCACATACGTAAAACGTTTGGGGAATGTTATCTCGAAACAGTCTTTTTTCAAACCTTCAGAGATGCGTTTTGCTGCTTCTTCTGCGGGTATAATCGCGGGCATTTTAAAATCATTCTGATCAGTTGCAGCGGTCTTAACAAAGCCTGGATTGATAACTTGAATTCGGATATTCAATTTGTCCAAATCAAATTTTAGGCTTTCAGCCATATTGATAACAGCAGCCTTTGTTGCACCATATGCTGCGCTTGTTGGCAGACCGCCATAACCTGTTACCGAAGAGACAATTGCGACCTGCCCCCATCCCTGAGTTTTCATAGCCTCAATGGCTGGAACCATACCATTCACAACACCATAGAGATTCACAGAAAACGTACTCTGAAAATCTTCAATTTTAAGACTGTTACCACTCACCGGAATATAGACACCTGCGTTTAATATAACGAGCGAAATAACCCCATGCTCGTTGGTAATACTGCCAACAATGTCGCTCATGGAAGCAGCGTCTGTTACATCACCTGCGCACGTAATAATCTCGCCGCGAAGGTTTGATGCCTCATTTTTTAGTGCTTCAAGCTTATCAACAGAACGTGCGGTTGCAACAACATTGTAACCTTCGGAACAAAGTTGGAGTGCAACAGAGCGGCCAATACCTGAACTCGCACCAGTTACCCAAGCAACGCCGTCTGACGGTGAAGCATTGTAGATAGACATGAATTTGTCCTCAGCTTTTGAGTACTATCCGATTAAATCGCCCACAAGTTGGCCCCATGAACCTGTCAATTTCACACCATCTTCAAGCACAGCAAACCCAATACAAGGGCGATCTGAGCCTGCTTTTGGTCTGTGATCAACACTTGCATCAGCAATTGAGATATCACCCTTGCCAAAACGCCCGCGCTGGTCGGTAAATGCACCATCAAGCACAATGGAAAGCTCGCACCCTTTGTGGGTATGTGCCGGCACAGTACGCCCGGGCCGGATCCAAAACATGTTTACGTGACACCCGTCCACTTCACCAAGGTCATATTCTTTGAAACCAGGCAACTTACTGCGCCAAGGAATATCATCTACATCATAACCAACAAAACGGCGCAAAGAACTTGGTAATTGAGTAGAATTACTACCGGATTGAATGATGTTTTCATTATCGACAATATCGTCTCCAGATGAAGCAAATATGGCAGCTAATGTATCGGAGGGCGCCAATAAATCTGTTGGCTGCAACTGCTCAAGGGCGCCACCAGCCACAGTTTCCAAATCCCGTACAAATCTCCGATTTTCAGATTTCAACTCAAGGTGAGCTTCAACTAATATACTTGCAGGCTTTGACAAACCGCCAGAAGCGTATTGCCCCAACAACGTATCTATCGCATCAATTTGACTTAGGCTCATTGTAAAATTATCTACCTATTGATCTGATTCAGTAACAGCACATTTAGACTCTAAATTGTCTGTTTTAGTTTGTTACGCAAAAACACTCAATTTGGATCATTTTACGAACTCAATCCACACTATTTCATCTTTTTTGAAAAATCACACAACAAACAATGACAAATTGTCTAATTTTTATTCACATTCAGAAATAATTTTCTACAATCACGAACATTCTATTATCTCAAATCCTTGTAATTTACATAGCAAAAATGCAATGACTGGAGAAATAGAAAACACATTTTGGAATTAAGATGAGCACCTCAGAAAATATACTAAACTTGATTGGAAATACACCGCTGGTAAGGCTGAAAAAGGCGAGTGAAGAAACAGGTTGCACAATCTTGGGGAAAGCCGAATTTTTAAACCCAGGCCAATCGGTAAAAGATAGAGCCGCACTTTCTATGATCAGAAACGCGGAGAAAAGCGGGAAACTAAAACCCGGAGGTACAATTGTCGAAGGTACAGCAGGAAATACCGGCATCGGAATAGCAATGATCGCGCGAGTTTTAGGATATCGCGCGTTGATCGTTATCCCGGAAACACAGTCTCAGGAAAAGAAAGACGCACTGCGATTAATGGGGGCGGAATTGGTTGAGGTTCCTGCTGCGCCATACAAAAATCCAAACAACTATGTGCACGTATCAAGCAGAATTGCAGAGCAATTGGCAAAAACAGACCCTAATGGCGCTGTTTGGGCCCAACAATTTGACAATGTTGCAAATCGGCAAGCCCATATTGATACAACAGGGCCTGAAATATGGCGCGACCTCGATGGAAAAATCGATGGATTTGTCTGTGCTTGCGGCTCTGGTGGTACATTAGCTGGCACTAGCATAGCGCTAAAAGAACGCAGCAACGATATTAAATCCGCAATTGTCGATCCCGACGGTGCAGCGCTTTTCAGCTACTACACTCAGGGGGAATTGAAATCTTCTGGCGGTTCAATCTCCGAAGGTATCGGTCAGGGTCGAATTACAGCTAATCTGGAAGGCTACAAGCCTGATATGGCTTATAATGTTTCCGATAAGGAAGCTCTTCCAATTATTTTTGATCTCGCACAAAATGAGGGACTTTGCATGGGCCTCTCAACTGGTATCAACATTGCGGGTGCTATTCGCATGGCGAAAGAAATGGGCCCCGGCCATACGATTGTTACAATCCTGTGTGATTATGGAAATCGATATCAGTCCAAGCTTTATAATCCGGAATTTTTGCGCTCAAAAGACTTACCAGTTCCGGCATGGTTAGAAAAGAAAGTTGATATCGAAATCCCCTTCATTACAGAAAGCTGATCGGAAGATGACAGAAACCCTTTTTCGGCAGGATGCATATCTTTCTGCGTGTGAAGCGCATGTTATAGACGTTGATCCACGGCGTGGAATTATTCTGGATAAAACATGTTTCTATGCAACATCGGGCGGACAACCAGGCGATATAGGGTTTCTTGAACGTGAAGATGGTTCAAAAATTGAGATATCCGATACCATTCACGGTGAAACCAAGGACATTATTCTACACATTGTTGCCGATGGTTCTGCCCTTCCGGAAAAGGGCGAAAAACTTGTACTTCATATCGATTGGCAGCGCAGGTACAAGCTTATGCGCATGCATACTGCGTGCCACCTCCTATCGGTCATATGTCCCTTCCCGATAACGGGTGCGCGCGTCGGAGAAGATGAATCCCGTATAGATTTTGATATGAGCGAGACCGTCGACAAAGTCGAGACAACAAAACAAATGATGAACCTAGTAAAAGAAAACCATACTATCTTCAATCAGTGGATTACCGAAGCTGAGCTTGATGCCAATCCAACATTGGTGAAATCCAAAAACGTTCGCCCTCCCCGTGGGTTAGGAGACATTCGGCTTGTCTGTATTGGCGAAGACTCAGCAATTGATAGCCAGCCATGCGGAGGAACACACGTAGCGGAAACGCAAGAAGTCGGAGACATTCACATTGGAAAAATTGAAAAAAAAGGTCGTGAAAATCGTCGATTCCGCATACGATTTGGCAAAATACCAAACTAAGGCAGAAATTATGACAGACCAACAGAACCCTTTTCTGAAATCATTCGAGTGGCTTGAAGAAAATTTGAGCGATAAAGACCTTCGTATCATCGATGCATCTTGGTTTTTGCCCGCTCAAAACAGAGATCCAATCGCAGAATTTGAAACTGCCCACATTCCAAACGCTATTTTCTTTGATCAAGATGAAATTGTCGATCCAGAATCAAACCTTCCACACCCACTCCCAGACCCAGATACATTCGCAAAAGCAGTCGGAAAATTAGGCATATCGGAAGAGAATGTGATTGTTGTCTACGATGCGATGGGAATGATTACAGCCCCTCGTATCTGGTGGATGTTTAAAATCATGGGAGCTCGATCTGTCTATGTGCTAGATGGAGGATTTGATGAATGGAAAGCAAAAGGCCTACCCATAAGTTCCGAAGAAAACCCGTCAAAACCATCAACTTTCACACCTTATTTTGACAAAGACGCAGTCTCTTCCATTGATGATGTATTGGCCGCTATTGGCGACGAGCAGATACAAATTCTTGACGCACGAGCTGCTGGCCGTTTTAACGGAAGCGAAGCCGAGCCCCGTGCAGGCATGCGCTCCGGACACATGCCAAGCGCTATCAATACACCAGTCTTATCACTATCAGAAAACGGAAAACTTAAATCTATCAGTGAGTTGAAAGCCCTATTTGAATCTAAATCTGTAGCTTTTGACAAACAGGTTATAACGACATGTGGATCTGGAGTTACCGCTGCGGTCATTACTTTAGCGCTTAATTCCATCGGACATACGAATGTGCAACTTTATGACGGCTCCTGGTCTGAATGGGGCGGAAGAGACGATACGCCAATTGAGACAAGCACCGATGATGTTTGAATACAAACCAAAACCAATTGAAACCACCATAACGCACTTGCGTATGGATGAGCACACTTCGCATGCTCACACGCGACCATCCAATATAAATGCTGCATTAATGCGTGCTGAAAATCCACCTCTACATTTCTATCGCTACCTACAACACAGCGTGGGCGAACAACATGTATGGGTTGCGCGCTTGCGCATGACTGATGATGAACTATCTAAAATCATCCACGCAAAGACAACAGACATTGATGTGCTTTACATCGATGGTGTTCCGTCTGGCTTTTATGAAATTGATAGATCCAAGCCGGAGTTTGTTGACCTCGCTTACTTTGGATTGATGGAGCATGCAATTGGACGCGGCTTAGGAAAATGGTTTCTATCCCAAGCCATATCATCTGCGTGGGCTTCTGAACCCGATGCAGTATCTGTTTGCACATGCACGCTCGATCATCCAGCAGCGCTTGGTCTTTATCAAAAACTAGGATTTAAGGCGATTGCTCAGCAACATAGCAAGTATGCGCCGCTCTCCAAAAAGGAACGACTGGCAATCCTTAAATAAAAAGCGCCGCCAATTTGGCGACGCTTTTCTCAATCTAAATTTCAGATCAACTATGCAACGTTGCGCACAGCTTCTTCTGATGGAAGCAAATCATAATTAAGTGCTTCAGCAACCGCCTGGTTAGTGATCTTGCCTTTGTGAGTGTTCAGACCTGCGCGTAAGTTAGCATCTTCAGCAAGAGCAGCTAGACCTTTATCTGCAAGGGCCAAACCATGTTGCAATGTTGCATTGTTAAGTGCATGTGCAGATGTGATAGGAACAGCGCCAGGCATATTCGCAACACAATAGTGCACAACATCATCAACCACGTAAGTTGGCTCAGAGTGAGTTGTTGCTTTTGAAGTCTCAAAGCACCCACCTTGGTCAATTGCAACATCAACAATAACAGCACCGTTTTTCATGCCGGACAACATCTCGCGTGTGACCAATTTAGGAGCCGCTGCACCTGGAATAAGAACCGCGCCAACAACGATATCAGCCGAGAAAACTTCATCTTCAAGAGAATCAATTGTTGAGAAACGTGTATGAATTGCGCCATTGAAAATATCGTCAAGTTCACGAAGACGTGGAAGCGAACGATCCAAGATCGTTACATCAGCACCTAAGCCAACAGCCATTTTTGCAGCATTCAAACCAACAACGCCACCGCCGATGATTGTAACCTTTGCAGGAAGAACACCAGGCACACCGCCAAGAAGAATACCACGACCACCATTTGCTTTTTGCAAGCCTGTAGCACCCGCTTGAATAGCCAAACGACCAGCAACTTCTGACATGGGCGCAAGCAACGGAAGACCACCACGATTGTCGGTCACAGTTTCATACGCTACAGCTGTACAACCACTGTCCAACAAGCCTTTTGTTTGCGCTGGATCTGGAGCAAGGTGAAGATATGTATAAAGCAACTGATCATCACGAAGTTGCGTATATTCAGATTCCTGAGGTTCCTTCACCTTAACGACCATATCGCTCTGTTCAAATATATCAGAAGCAGTAGCAACAATCTTCGCGCCCGCTGCCTGGTAAGCAGCGTCATCGGCGCTAATGCCAAGGCCAGCACCTGTTTCAACGATCACATCATGACCATGAGCTACATATTCACGAACAGAACTTGGTGTTAAGCCAACACGATATTCATGGTTTTTAATTTCTTTTGGGCAACCTACACGCATAACGTGATCTCCTCCGGGTTAAATTGAATTAGTCGGATTTAATCATTAATCGTTTGGTGAATCCTTGAAATTTGAATTGAAATTATCACGATTTTCGAATAATATTCGAATTTTTAACTTAATAACTAAGGAATATTCGAATGAACGATCTTGATACTGTGGATATCTCGATATTGAGAGTCCTCCAAAAAGATGGACGAATTTCCAACGCTGCACTTGCTGATGCTGTTAACCTTTCACCATCAGCATGTTCCCGTCGGGTAGATATACTTGAAAAAAAGGGAGCGATTAAAGGCTATCAAGCACGACTTTCCCATCGTGCATTAGGTCATAAGATGATGGTTATCGTTCATATCTCACTATCAGGTCAATTCACAAAAACTCTCAAAGAATTTGAATCTGCAGTAAAGCGCTGCCCGAATGTATTGGTTTGTTATCTTATGTCAGGAGAATATGACTATATATTGCGCGTAGCTGCCAAAGACCTTGAAGATTATGAATATATTCATCGGGACTGGTTATCTGCCCTGCCCCATGTTGTCAAAATCAACTCAAGTTTTGCCTTACGAGAAATCGTTGAAAGACCAAATGTAGGTCTTTCCTAGATCATTGTTGAAAAATTCGATCACCAAGTTGATCAATCATCTGCTTGCCCTTATGCATGGCGAATTCATCGGCTTGGTCTTTAGTCGGAAATAGATCAGCACGAATAAACTTATGTTCCAGCATTTCACCGTTCACTTCCTTCGTCACCGATCCGGCAAGGCGAAATTGTCCAGAGTCGGAAATAGGTTCGGCTGTGATAACAAACCCTTCGTACTCCTCTGTCGCCGCAGGAGCGTTAGCGCCGCTTGTATCGCCGCCAAATAATCGTTTTAAGAAACCAGCCATATCACTCACCTCAAACTGTCATGATTTTGTTACATTATTTTACAAGAAACTTCGCACACCCGCTAGCCCTTTTCAAAAGAAGCAAACAACCAAGACATCAATCATGCGAGGAAATCAGCTTTAATAGCTTCAAGATCAAGTTTCAACTTCGATAAGATATCCAATTTCAATTCTATTTCTGATATAAAAACAACACAATGATCATCAAATTGAATGGAGTTTTTGATGCTACGATTTTTTCTCTTGGTTTTCTCTCTGGGTTTTACGTGTCATCTGGCTACTGCGCAAAATCAATCAAACAATGCATTTAACGCAGAACAGGTTTTTTCGGTTGCAACAGGCGACTGGAACAATGACGAAACGCCAGATGCAGCCATGATCATGGTGACGAATGAACACCAATTTGATCTTCTAATCTATCAAAGTGACAAACAGCAAAGATTAAAACTACATTCGCATATGCCTGATTTTGTATGGGGGTCTGATGTAATGTATGGCCAAGAGCCATCTGTAATAGCGCTGAAAAATGGTTCGATAAACGTCACATCCCAAAATTCGGCGATTGGGCGAAACCGATGGGAACAAAACCTGACAATTGCCTATAGAGGCGGTGAATTTTTGGTCGCTGGTTTCTCCTACTCTTATTATGATACGCTTGATGTTGAAGCAAATGGTGGCTGCGATCTAAATCTGTTAACTGGCAGAGGCACAGTAGATGATTTGCCAATAAAACTTACTATCCCTGTCCCAACTGTAAAAAACTTCGCAAAATTCAATGATATATTGATCGAAACCTGTCTCAAGACCGAATAAAAACGTGATCTAAAACAAAATCAGTGCGCTCATCGATCGTTATTTTGGGTACGAAGATCAATTCGTACCCAAATTGTTCATAGGTTTTGATCAAAAACTGAAATTCATTGACTGCTTCAGTGTAACTTTTTCGTCGTTCGTCATCCTCTTCATAAATCTCCAACCATGGCGGCACCATAAAGACACGGCGTTGAAAACGCATTTGCTTTAAAAGGTTTGTAAGTTTCTCTGGAGTTGAAAGTTTTAACTGGCATAAATAAGCGTATAGATCGACAATTGAGCGATCAATAAAACTGATGTCTTCTGAATGTATTTGCATTCTCAGATCTTGCTCAACAAGTTCTGCAGCCAACAATGCAAACTTTTGAGGGTTCTTCCAAGGAAGCCCATCACTATCTCTAGCTATTTCAGCTTTAACGATCCGCCGACCGGCTTCTTCAATAACGGGAAACCCGCGAACCTTCATCTCCTTTAGGAGAGCAGATTTTCCGCCACCAGAACAGCCTGATAAAATAAATGGCAACATATGCCACACCTATAGTGATTAGATAATCGCTAGATCTCAATCAGAAGACCATCTCTTAATGTCACACAGCGATCCATACTTCTTGCCAATTCATGATTATGAGTGGCAACCATTGCTGAAAGGCCAGATTGCTTTACCAGCGCTTCGAGCGCCTCAAAAACATATGATGCTGTTTCCGGGTCAAGATTTCCGGTTGGCTCGTCGGCCAGAAGCACGCTTGGCGCATTTGCCACCGCACGCGCAATGGCAACACGTTGCTGCTCACCACCAGACAACTCCGAAGGCCTATGGGTAATACGATGCCCAAGCTTAAGATAACCAAGTAATTCGACAGCGCGTTGCTCCGCCTCAGATTTATCTAACCCATTTATAAGTTGGGGAATAACCACATTTTCAGCTGCGGTAAATTCCGGAAGAAGGTGATGGAACTGATATACAAATCCTATACTGTCACCTCTAACTTCTGTACGCCTCTCGTCACTCAGCTCACCACATGAAGTGCCATCGATTATGATATCACCTTCATCGGCCCGCTCAAGCAATCCAGCAAGATGTAACAAAGTGGACTTTCCTGCACCCGAAGGGGCAATCAACGCAACCGTCTCGCCACGGTAGAGTTTAAAATCCACACCATTGAGAATATCGAGCGTTTCCTCGCCTTGCTGATAACGGCGCTTTACGCCAATCATTTGCATAGCAAGGTTTTCAGCATTTCCTGATACGGAATTGTTTTTTGCTATTTGGCTTAATTCATTCATGAGTTATTACTCGTATCGCAAGGCTTGAACTGGATCAATTTTTGATGCGCGCCAGGCCGGAATCAGAGTCGCCAAAAATGTCAATACAAACGCCATGATAATAATTGAAACCGTCTCGCTAACATCCATATCGGCTGGCAACTGGCTTAAAAAATATAGTTCCGGGTCAAACACTGTTGTTCCAGATAACCACGAAAAGAAGTGACGGATATTCTCGACATTCAGACAAACCAATACGCCAAGCGCCACGCCTGCGCCTGTCCCGGCAACACCAATTGCGGAACCTGTCATAAAGAAAATGCGCATAACAGAACTTGATGTGGCACCCATTGTCCGCAAGATCGCAATATCCCTTCCCTTGTCTTTCACCAACATAATAAGGCCCGAAATAATATTTAGAGCGGCGACGAGTATGATCAAAGTTAAGATCATGAACATAACATTACGTTCAACTTCAAGTGCCGAGAAAAATGTACGATTGCGTTGCTGCCAATCTGTTATGAATATTTGACGTTCAACAGATGCTTCAATAGGTTGGCGATAGTCATCAACCATGTCCGGATCATCAATAAATACCTCAATTGACTGAACTTCATCATCTGAATTGAAATAAACCTGAGCTTCTTTCAGCGGCATATAAATAATCGATGAATCATATTCAGACATTCCGATCTCAAATACGCCAGAAATGGGATAAGCTTTTACCCGTGGCGTAACACCAAAAGGAGTTACATCTCCTTCCGGTGAAACAAGTGTTATATCATCACCTACAATAAGCCCGAGAGATTCAGCCATACGCGAGCCAATAAGAACACCATCTCCAGCGGCAAAACTGACTAAATCACCGGCAATTATATTTTTAGAGACCCAATCAAGGCGCGTAAGATCATCCATACTCACACCGCGAACCAATGCACCGCCACCTGCTCCGCCGTTGCCTGAAGCCAATGTCTGGCCTTCAACAGTAGGGATTGCCATTTGCACACCCGTTACAGCTTCAATGCGTTTTGCCAGGTCCAGATAATCATTCAATGGAGCATCAATTGGCTGAACAATCATATGGCCATTTATACCAAGAATTCGATTAATCAGCTCCGCGCGAAATCCATTCATCACCGCCATAACAATGATCAGTGTAGCAACGCCCAACATAATCCCTGCAAATGAAAACCCTGCTATAACAGAAACAACAGTTTCCTTCCGGCGAGAACGAAGATAACGCCAAGCAACAAGCCGTTCAAAAACACCAAATGGTTTTGCTTTTTCAGAAGTATTCATTTCGTCAGCCAAAGAGTGATCGCCTTTAGTCTATTTACCTGATGTCAGTTTGTTAATTGCTGCTTCAATTGTTAGATTATCGCGCTCCCCGGTTGCGCGAGACTTAAGCTCGACTTCGCCATTTGCAAGACCGCGCGGCCCGACAATGATTTGTTGTGGGACACCGATAAGGTCAGCGGTTGCAAACTTTCCACCAGCGCGCTCGTTGCGATCATCCAATAAAACATCAATCCCAGCTTTTGATAGCTCAGAATAGATCTTCATAGAGGCTTCGTCACAAGCTTCATCGCCCACTTTCATATTAATAATTCCCGCATTAAAAGGCGCAACAGAATCAGGCCAAATAATTCCATTTTCATCATGAAACGCTTCAATGATGGCGGGAACAAGGCGTGTAGGGCCGATACCGTATGACCCCATATGCACTGGGTGTTCGCGCCCATCTGGGCCCATCACCTTAGCACCCATAGCTTCTGAATATTTGGTTCCAAAATAGAATATGTGACCAACTTCAATACCACGAGCAGATACTTGCTCTGCGGCATCAATTTTTGCGAAGGCATCCATGTCATGCATTTCAGACGTTGCTGCGTAGGACGCTGTCCACTTATCAAAAATACCTTTCATCTCAGCGTGGTTTGAAAAATCAATATCTTCCGATGGGATATCAAAATCTAGGAAGTCTTTATGACAAAAAACTTCTGACTCGCCCGTGTCAGCGAGAATAATAAATTCGTGACTTAGATCGCCACCAATTGGTCCAGTATCTGCCTGCATGGGAATTGCCCGCAAGCCCAAACGATCAAAGGTGCGCAAGTAAGCAGCAAACATTTTGTAGTAAGCAAATTCGGCACTTTCTTGGTCGAGATCAAATGAATATGCATCTTTCATAATAAATTCACGAGAACGCATAGTACCAAAGCGAGGTCTAATTTCATCGCGAAACTTAGTCTGGATATGATAAAGGTTAAGCGGCAGTTCTTTATATGAACGTACATAAGACCGGAAGATATCTGTGATCATCTCTTCATTGGTCGGACCATAAAGCATCGCCCTATCCTGACGGTCGGTTATGCGCAACATCTCCTTACCATAGTCATCATAGCGTCCGCTCTCTTCCCACAATTCAGCAGATTGCACCGTGGGCATTAGACACTCAATTGCACCGCTACGATCCTGCTCTTGGCGTATAATCGTATTGACCTTATCCAAAACGCGTTTACCCAACGGAAGCCACGAATAAATACCAGCAGATTGCTGCCGGATCATACCTGACCGAAGCATGAGGCGGTGAGAAACTATCTCAGCTTCTTTTGGGTTTTCTTTCAAAATTGGTAAAAAATACTGAGAAAGGCGCATTCGAAATCCATCGATTTTTGAGGTTTGTTAACGAGGTGAAATTCCAACTGGAATCATTACCTACCTATTAAGAAACACTTCTAGCCCTTTACCTGCCGTGAGGAAAGAGCAATCACAAAATGCATGCATCTTTAACAGGAACGGTTAGGAGTTGAATAAATTTTGTCTGATTAAAATTTTAACGTGACAAAAAGACCTAGTTGGTCTACGTTGCAAAAAAAATGAGGCACAAGTGTCATAAATGTGTCCAAATCGCGATCAAGTCTTGGGAGGATTAGATCTCGGGCGCGCTTAGAGCGCTGCCACCGGCCGACGGTTAGGGATCCGCGACAACTTCATGGCAAGGCTTTTAGCCTTGCTTTTTTATTGGCCCTATCAAAATCATCCAAATTTCGGGAGGAAGGTAAATATATCTTCAAAACTTACCCCGAACACTTCAACAGTGATGTAAAAAATTGCAAACATCACACTCGCAACAATACTATTTATGATGATGATACGTCCAAATTTTGGGTCAGACGGTGCGCTTTTTACAGTTCCCAGTGTTACATCACCAGATTCTGCCTGAGACTTTCCTGTAAAAGGAAGTACTAAAAACAATGTGATCCACCACATGATGAAGTAAATTGCTAGATAGGTTGTAATGCCCATAATTTGGCTTTCGTTTAAACTTGTTCTAACTCAATTAAAGTGCCGGTAAAATCCTGCGGGTGCAAAAATAACACAGGCTTGCCATGCGCACCTGTCTTTGGTTCACCACCACCTAAAATACGAGCTCCTTGATTAATCAAGTGATCGCGCGCAGCAATGATATCATCAACCTCATAGCAGATGTGATGCATGCCACCTTTCGGATTTTTTTCCAAAAACGATGCAATGGGCGATGTATCATCAATAGCTTCTAACAACTCAATTTTACTGTTGGGAAGCTCTATGAAAACAACAGTCACACCATGTTCATCCAAACGTTGGCGCTCAGATACTTTTGCATTTAGCTTATCGGCATATTGCTTTATGGCAACATCAAGATCCGGCACAGCTATCGCCACATGGTTTAATCTGCCTAGCATAATGGCTCCTAAATCTTATCTACAAACACAGTCGCAATGGGCTTCTTTCCCCACTCTTCTCTTACAGCAGCACGTATGGCGCGTCGAACGGATTCCTGAACAAGTGCGAGGTCCTTTCGACGCACGCGCGGAATACTCTCTACCGCACCAATAATAGCGTCAAAAATCACATCATCAATCTCATCACCCGCACTATCATATTCAGGCAGACCAAAGCTACTTACCATCGGGTCACGATGGAATTCATGCCTGCTATTGAGCAGAACCTGAGCGCTAACATGACCGGCGAAAGAGAGCTTGCGACGAGCTGAAATGCCAAGTTCATCATAATCACCTATGAATCTTCCATCTTTGTAGATCCGGCCGCTTGGCGCATTGTCGATCACTTCTGGTTCACCAGGTGCCAAGCGAAGCATGTCGCCGTTACGAACATGCGGCACATGCGCAATACCATGCTCACTTGCAAGTTTTGAATGCGCAGTAAGGTGAGCTGCTTCACCATGCACAGGCACAAGTATTTCAGGGCGCACCCAATCATACATCTGTTTCAATTCATTGCGGCGCGGATGGCCAGAAACATGTATCGGCAATTCGTCAGAATCCTCTACAATTTCAATACCCATCTCTATCAGGCTATTTTTAATGTTCAGAATTGGCTTTTCATTACCTGGGATTGCACGTGCAGAAAACACAACTCTATCGCCTTTAGATAGTGCAACATGGCGCATCTCATCACGAGAAAGCTTAGCGAGTGCGGCGCGGGGTTCGCCTTGGCTACCTGTCATAATGATAACGACTTTGTCACGAGGAATAAAGCCAAACTCATCCTCTTCCAAGAAGTTTGCAATCCCTTCCATTAAACCAACTTCACGAGCAACAGAAACAACGCGCTTAATTGAACTACCCAAGAGCAAAACATCTCGTCCTGCACCTTCAGCCGCCTTTGCGATTGAACGAATACGACCAACATTTGATGAGAACGAGGTGATCGCCACGCGCCCGGGTGCTTCTTCAATCACATTGCGCAAGTTTGCACTTATTGACTGTTCAGTTGGCGATGCCCCTTCCCGCATAGCATTCGTGGAATCGCACATGATGGCCAATATGCCCTCATCACCCAACTCTCTAAATCTGTTCTCGTCCGTCAACGGCCCAAGCGACGGCGCATGATCAATTTTCCAATCACCGGTATGGATAGCTTTGCCGAGCGGTGTCTTAATAGCAAGTGAAAGAGGTTCCGGTATTGAGTGGTTAACCGCAATCGCTTCAATTTCAAATGAACCAAGTTCAAACTTATCACCGGCATTAAAAAGCGTAACTGGAATTTCTGATCTCGAGCGTTCATATGCGCGCTTGGCTTCAAGCATACCGGCAGTAAACGGAGTTACGTAAACAGGAACCTTTAAAAGTGGCCAAAGCTCATTTAGCGCTCCATAATGATCTTCATGGGCATGGGTAATGATAATAGCTTTTAAGTTATGTCGCTCTTCCTCCAAAAAACGAATATCTGGTAGAACCAGATCAACACCTGGGAGCTCATGATCTGGAAATGTGACGCCGCAATCAACCATGATCCATTCTCGATTTTGGGGTGAACCATACCCATAAAGAGCCAGATTCATACCAATTTCACCCACGCCTCCCAGCGGCAGGAATACAAAATCTTCACTATGCTTCGTCATCACAATACTTTCATACAGAATTACTTATCAAAAAACACGTCACCTGCGGAGATCTCAACGCTCTCTCCATCATCTTGTCGCAAAATCAGATTTCCGTTACCTGCCAAGCCAACGAACAAACCGTCCAGCGTTCGCCTAGGTAAATTGACTTTAATACTCTTGCCGATGCCAGCAGCCTTTTCAAGCCAAAGCTTACGTATAACGGCTATGCCATCGCTTTGTTTCCAAATATCAAGAACTATTTGCATCTCAGAATATAATTGAGTGAATAACTCCTGCGGAGAAACAGACGCGCCAAGTGAATTGATGGAAATCGTAGGGTAAAGACTTTCCTCAGGATGATGAGCAATGTTTACGCCACACCCAATGATAATCGCACGCTTACCATTAACGAGCTTCTCGGTCTCCAAAAGAATTCCGGAAACCTTAGCACCACTAATCAGAACATCATTTGGCCATTTTATCTGAGAGCGCTGGGCGCCCATTGGCAAGATCCGATCTATTGCCCTGCTCAACGCTATGGAAACAGCAAGCGGCAACGCCGAGAAGTCGGTTGATATATCATCCTCTAACAAAAATAGGGACGCATACAAGTTTCCAGGTTCAGAAACCCACGCCCGGCCACGACGGCCGCGCCCGCCAAGTTGCCTATTAGCAGTGACCCACAACCCACCTTTTTCACCAGATCTCGCATGTTCTAGACAAATATCATTGGTGGATGAAACGTCCGCCATCTCCAAATGACGCCATTCATTCAGGTGTGCATTGCTGCTCAGAAGAAAGTCCTAGCTGCAACATCAGCAGCTGTCCCAATACTTCCGCCTACAAGAACATAACCAAGAACGAACAACCCAGCTAAACTATAGACCAACTTCAGCTCACCTGCGACAGGAACAAACTCATGTTTGGATTCATCGAACCAAACAATCTTAACTATGCGGAGGTAATAATAAGCGCCGACAACTGACGCCAAGACGCCAATAACAGCAAGTGCATAGAGTTCTGCTTCTATAGCTGCAACAAACACAAAATACTTACCCCAGAAACCAGCAAGAGGTGGAATACCTGCGAGCGAGAACATGAAGATTGTCAACATCACAGCCATGGTCGGATTGGTTTTCGACAGGCCTGCTAGGTCACTAATATCTTCAAGCGAATCTTCCTTTGTACGCATTGCCAAAATACAAGCGAATGTTCCCAAAGTCATAATGGTATAAATAACCATGTAAAGAATAACACCCGATACACCAGTCATAGTGCCCGTGGAGAGGCCAACAAGCGCATAGCCCATGTGACCGATTGATGAATATGCCATCAAACGTTTGATATTGGTTTGTCCAATTGCTGCAAAGGCACCAAGAACCATTGACGCAATTGAGATAAAGACGACAATCTGCTGCCATTCAACAGTTATGGTTTGGAACGCCTCGATCACAAGACGAATCATGATCGACATAGCCGCGACTTTTGGTGCGGCTGCAAAGAACGCTGTCACAGGTGTCGGTGCACCTTCATAAACATCTGGTGTCCACATATGAAACGGTACCGCAGAGATTTTGAACGCGATACCGGCTAGCACGAACACAAGACCGAAGATGAAGCCAATTTCTGGTTTACCACCGGCAAGAGCCGACGCGATTTCGTCAAAGCCAGTATACCCCGTATAGCCATAAACCAAGGATGCGCCATACAGCAATATGCCAGACGACAATGCACCCAGTACAAAATACTTCAGACCGGCTTCAGTCGACTTCTGATTATCACGGTTAATTGCTGCGATAACATATAAAGCAAGAGATTGCAGTTCCAAACCAAGATATAGCGCAATAAGATCGTTGGCAGATATCATCAACATCATACCGACAGTGGCTAACAATATAAGAATTGGAAACTCGAATAACTTAGTTTCATCATTATTCTGATGGCCAATAGCCATAATGAGAGCAATTCCAGAACCGCCTAGCGCCAGTATCTTCATGAAACGTGCAAACGGATCAGAAAGATATGCGCCGTTAAATGCTTCACCTTCCTTAAAGAAGAAGACCAGCAAGATTGCAGCGATAATTAAAAGCGCGACCGAAAGTTGATTAACAAGATTATGTGCTGCTTTGCCGCCGTAAACGCCAATCATGAGCAAAACCATAGCACCACATGCCAAAACAAGTTCTGGCAGAACGTTTTGCAGGCTAGCTGTAAGGATCTCAGGAGTCATATGAGTAGTATCCTCGTCTTATTTTGCTGACATTGTCATTGTGTGAGCAGCTTCAACAGCTACCGAATATTGATTAACTAACGCATCTACCGAAGCGGCTGTCGCTTCAAATACAGGTATTGGATAAACACCAAAGAAGATGACGAGAGCGATGAGTGGGTAAAGAATTACTTTTTCTCTTCCGGAAAGATCAAGTAACGCTTTTAGGTTTTCCTTTTCAAGCGCACCAAATATCACGCGCCTGTAGAGCCATAATGCGTATGCGGCAGACAGAATAACACCTGTCGTTGCAAACAGTGCGGCCCAAGTAGACACTTGGAATACACCAAGAAGTACCAAGAATTCACCAACAAAACCAGACGTTCCCGGTAGGCCGACATTGGCCATTGTAAAGAGCATGAACGCGACGGCGTAGTTCGGCATATTATTGACCAAACCACCATAAGCAGAAATTTCACGTGTATGCATACGGTCATAAACAACACCAACACATAAGAACAATGCACCAGACACCAGACCGTGAGATAACATTTGGAAAATCGCGCCTTGAACACCTTGTGCATTCGCTGCAAAAATCCCCATTGTTACATAGCCCATATGGGCAACAGACGAATAAGCAATCAGCTTTTTGATATCAGACTGCATCATCGCGACAAGCGATGTGTAGACAATCGCAATGGCTGAAAGCCAAAACACAAATGGTGCAAAGTCTGCTGACGCAACAGGAAACATTGCAAGTGAGAAACGAATAAGCCCGTAACCGCCCAATTTCAACAAAACGCCTGCCAAAATCACTGAACCAGCGGTTGGCGCTTCAACGTGCGCATCAGGCAACCACGTATGAACCGGCCACATCGGCATCTTCACAGCAAAGGAGGCGAAGAACGCCAACCACAGCCATGTCTGCATCGAAATAGGGAACTGATAGGCCAGAAGCTCAACAATATTTGTCGTACCGGCTTCCCAATACATCGCCATAATTGCCAAAAGCATAAGAACTGAGCCAAGCAACGTATATAGGAAGAATTTGAAACTTGCATAAACGCGTCGCTTACCACCCCAAACACCAATAATGATGAACATTGGGATAAGGCCAGCCTCAAAGAAGACGTAGAACAACACGATATCAAGTGCGCAAAACACACCTATCATCAATGTTTCCAAGATCAGGAACGCGATCATGTAATCACGCAAGCGACTTTCAATAGAAGTCCAACTGGCTAGAATGCAAAGCGGCATAAGGAAAGTTGTCAAAATGACAAACAGCATCGAAATTCCGTCGACACCCATATGGTAGGAAATCCCTGTTCCAAGCCAATCCATTTTCTCGACCATCTGGAAGCCCGGATTTGCATTGTCAAAATTCTTCCATATGAAGAGTGACAAAACAAACGTGAAAAGCGTTACTAGAAGCGCAACATTACGGATATTACGGCGTCCTGTCTGGCTGCTATCATCTAGAAACAGAAGAACAAGTACACCAATTAGCGGAACGAATGTAACCGTTGAAAGTAGTGGCCAATCAATCATTTAAAGTGCACTCCCAAGCATCATCCATGTAGCCAATGCTGCAATACCTATCAACATGGCAAATGCGTAGTGGTAGAGATATCCAGTTTGAAATTTAACAATCCAGTTCGTAATCGACTGCACACGAGCAGCGACTCCGTTTGGTCCATAACCGTCGATTATACGACCATCTCCCTCTTTCCAGAGGAACGTGCCAAGCCACTTGGCTGGACGCACAAAGATAAAGTCATACAGCTCGTCAAAGTACCATTTATTGAGCAAGAACTTGTAGAGCATATTAAAATCTTCTGCTAAACGCTTCGGCGTTTCTGGCGAGCGAATATACATGTAATATGCTGTTAGGAAGCCAATGAGCATTGCAGCAAATGGGCTCCATTTCACCCATAGCGGCACATGGTGGTAATCATCCACAAGCGTATTTCCTTCAAGCGTAAATAGAGCGCTCTGCCAGAATTCCGCATAGTGATGATGATCGAAGAAATGACCAACGAATACGACACCAGCTAGCAACGCACCTACAGCCAGAATATATAGCGGCACTAACATAACAGGAGGAGATTCATGAACATGATGCATAACATCTGCTGATGCTCGAGGTTTGCCATGGAATGTTAAGAAGATTAAACGCCAAGAATAAAAGCTTGTGAACAATGCCGCAACAACGAGCAGCGTGAAGGCAAAACTTGAGGCGATCATCGGCGACGCATAAGCAGATTCAATAATTGCATCTTTTGAGAAGAAACCAGCCGTACCAATTATAGTTCCTGGAATTCCAACACCAGTAAGCGCAACGGTGCCAATCATCATCATCCAATAGGTTTTCTTAATGTGCTTGCGCAATCCACCCATACGGCGCATATCCTGCTCATCTGACACAGCATGAATGACTGAACCAGCACCAAGGAACAATAAAGCTTTAAAGAAAGCATGTGTGAACAAATGGAAAATAGCTGCGCCATAAGCGCCAATTCCAAGTGCAACAAACATATAACCAAGTTGCGAACAAGTTGAATAAGCAATCACACGCTTGATGTCATTCTGCACAAGGCCCACTGTTGCAGCAAAAAATGCTGTAATTGCGCCAATAACAGTCACAACGACCAGTGCACTTGGGGCAAACTCAAAAATCGGCGACATACGTGCAACCAAAAACACTCCGGCGGTAACCATGGTCGCAGCATGAATAAGCGCAGAAACAGGTGTCGGACCTTCCATCGCATCAGGTAACCAAGTGTGAAGCAAGAACTGAGCTGATTTCCCCATTGCTCCCATAAAGAGAAGCAGACAACAAATTGTCAGTGCACCATTCTTGTCCAACTCCATACCAAAGATATTCGCAATGATCTGGCCCTTTTCGGCCGTTGGGGCAAACTCAGCAGCACCAGCGAATATAGCATCAAACGATACAGAACCGAACAACATGAAAATGCCGAAGATACCAAGAGCAAAACCAAAATCACCCACACGGTTAACAATAAAAGCCTTCATGGCTGCCGCAGAAGCAGACGGTTTTTTAAACCAGAATCCGATTAGAAGATAGGAAGCAAGTCCAACACCTTCCCAGCCAAAGAACATCTGAACCAGATTGTCCGACGTGATCAACATCAACATAGCGAATGTGAAAAGTGACAAATAAGCAAAGAAACGAGGACGGTGTGGATCGTGGTGCATGTAACCAATGGAATAGATATGAACCAAAGTTGATACAGTATTCACAACGACAAACATGACTGCCGTTAACGTATCAATGCGCAAAGACCAATCGATTGAGAGCGAGCCGGATTCAATCCAGCGTAAAACCTGTATCTGGATAACATCAACATCGCCCATGGCAACTTGAAAAAACGCAACCCAGGACAAAATTGCAACAATAACCATCAAGGTACACGTCACATATTCCGAAGCCTTGGCGCCTATGCCACGGCCAAAAAAGCCTGCGATAATTGCCCCGATAAGAGGCAGGAAGACGATTGAGTGAAACATGGGTTAGCTCTAGCCCTTCATCATGTTGACGTCTTCCACGGCTATAGAGCCGCGGTTGCGATAGAAAATAACCAGAATAGCCAGACCGATTGAAGCCTCAGCGGCTGCAACAGTAAGGATAAACAATGCGAAAACCTGACCAACAAGATCATTAAGATGCTGCGAGAACGCAACCATATTAAGATTAACCGACAGCAAAATGAGCTCGACGGACATCAGAATAACGATGACATTTTTCCGATTTAAGAAAATTCCAAAAACGCCTATCGTAAAGAGTATAGCGCTAACGGTGAGATAGTGTGAAAGACCGATTTCCATAATGTATCCTCCCCGCTCCTAAAGGCCTTGACCTGGTTTAACTTTAACAACTTCAACAGCAGTCTCAGGACGACGCGCAACCTGGCGTGAAATATCCTGACGCTTAACATCTGGTTTATGGCTCAATGTCAAAACGATCGCTCCAATCATCGCAACCAACAATATAAGACCTGCTATCTGAAAAAATGCGATATAATCAGTGTAAAGAATGTCACCAAGCGCTTGCGTATTTGTGCGATCAAGAGGAATTGGGCTGGCCCCACCAACACCCGCTTCGACATGGAATAAGTTTCCGCTCAAAACCACGACCAACTCGACCACCAGTATCAATCCGACCAACGCTCCAATAGGCGCATACTCAAGTGCACCGCGTTTTAACTCGGCAAAATCTATATCCAGCATCATGACGACAAACAGGAAGAGAACCGCAACAGCACCGACATAAACGACCAATAAGATCATTGCCAAGAACTCTGCGCCCGTTAATAGGAACAGGCCAGCTGCATTGAAAAACACCAAAATGAGAAATAGCACGGAATGTACGGGATTGCGCGCTGCAATAACCATCAAAGCCGAAGCTATCGCGACAAATGCGAATATGTAGAAAAACAGAGCCTGAAGACCCATGATTACGACCTTTTCATTTTGGCAAGCTTCCCCTCGCCCAATCAGGAGTTCACCCGACCAAATTTTACATTCCGACACCCACATGAATGGGGTGCAATTCTTGCTCAACGACTACCTGTAAGGTGAATCCATTGAGATATTCCGAGCAATTTCCCGCTCCCAACGATCACCATTAGCAAGAAGCTTTTCTTTATCATAGTAAAGCTCTTCACGCGTTTCCGTTGCAAATTCAAAATTCGGACCTTCGACGATTGCATCAACCGGGCATGCTTCTTGACAAAAACCACAATAGATACATTTGACCATGTCGATATCATAACGAACCGTACGACGTGTTCCGTCATTCCTGCGCGGTCCAGCTTCAATAGTGATCGCTTGCGCAGGACAAATTGCTTCGCACAACTTACATGCAATGCAACGTTCTTCACCATTTGGATATCTGCGAAGCGCGTGCTCGCCGCGAAAACGCGGAGAGATCGGACCTTTTTCAAAAGGATAGTTGACTGTGGCTTTGGCTTTAAAAAAATACCGCATTGCCAAGAAAAACGCGCCTACAAATTCTTTCAAGAATAGTGATTTTGCTGCTTGTCCAATACCCATCTTAAGCGCTCCATCCAGTGAATTTCAACACAAAGGCAGTAATCACAACCATTGCCAATGAAATTGGTAAAAAGACTTTCCAACCAAGACGCATAAGCTGATCATAACGGTAGCGAGGAACAAAAGCCTTTACCATGGAGAACATGAAGAACATCATGCAGGTTTTAAGAACAAACCAGATAATACCCGGCACCCAGTTTAAGAACCAAATATCCACTGGAGGCAACCAACCACCTAAAAACAAAATAGTTGCAAGCGAACACAAGAGCATGATTGCCAGATACTCACCAAGCATAAACATCATGAAAGGCATGGATGAATATTCAACCATATAGCCAGCAACCAACTCAGATTCTGCTTCTGGCAGATCAAATGGCGGTCTGTTTGTCTCTGCCAATGACGAAATAAAGAAAATTACAAACATTGGGAAAAGAGCAAGCCAGTGCCAATCCAAGAATGAGTTTGGCAATCCAAGTTTTGTGCCAAATCCATCCTGTTGAGATAGAACAATGTCAGTCAGATTTAGCGAGCCGACTGCTAGCAACACAGTGACAATCACAAAACCAATAGACACCTCATAAGATACCATTTGTGCAGCGGAACGAAGCGCGCCAAGGAATGGATATTTAGAGTTGGATGCCCAACCAGCCATAATCACGCCATATACTTCCAGCGAAGAAATCGCGAAAACATACAGGATACCAACATTGATATTGGCTATAACCCAATTTTCATTAACCGGAATAACAGCCCATGTCGCCATGGAAAGTGTGACTGAAACCAAGGGCGCCAATAGAAAAACCGTTTTATCGGCACCTGCTGGAATAATAGGCTCTTTAAAGGCAAGTTTTAAAAGATCAGCAAAAGATTGGAATAATCCCCAAGGACCAACGACATTTGGTCCGCGTCTAAGCTGCACTGCGGCCCAAATTTTACGGTCTGCATAAAGAATATAAGCAATGAAAACGAGCAAACACACCATGAGGAGCAATGATTGCCCGATCATGATCGCTGCTGGCCAGACATATGTTGAAACAAAAGTATCCATATTCTGATTACCTATTCCGCTGCCACTTTAGTGTTACCCGACGCCAAAGCTGAACATTCTGCCATAACAGCTGAAGCTCGTGCTATTGGGTTTGTCAGATAGAAGTCTTTTACCGAAGAAGCAAATGCTGCCTTATTCATTCGGCCTGATTTTTTTGCTAATTTAGAAATATCCCCTGAATCTGCAACAGAAACCTCGTCTACATCTGCAAAATGAGGGTGAGCTTCATAAAGTAAAGCACGTAGTTCTGCAAGCGAATCAAATCCAAGTTTATGACCAAGCACATCTGATAGGGCTCGAATGATCGCCCAGTCGTCTTTAGCTTCACCCGGCGCAAAAGCTGCACGGTTTGAAACTTGTACTCGACCTTCCGTATTTACATAGGTGCCCGATTTTTCAGTATAGGTTGCTGCCGGTAAAATAACATCCGCATGATGGGCACCATTATCACCATGAGAACCGATATAGACAGTAAAGCCAGCAGTCTTCTTCGTGAAATCCAACTCATCCGCTCCAAGTAAGAACAGAACATCTGCACCAGTTAACATATCATCAGCAGACATTGCGTCTTTTGATGGAACAAACCCAAGATCTAAACCACCAACACGCGCGGCGGCACTATGTAAAACAGCAAAACCATTCCAGTCTTTAGTAATAGCTTTTGCATTTTCAGCAATTTTTGCAGCATTTGCCAGGATACCTGTACCATCTGCACGAGCAAGAGCGCCCTGCCCTATGATAATCATCGGACGTTTTGCGCGTTTCAATTTCGCAGCAAATTTGTTCTTACCATCTACAACATCTTTAAGCGTATCAGGACCAGCACCAAGATACTCATAATCATAACGAAGGTCTGTCTCGTCTCCGATCACGCCTATTGGCATTTCATTTGAACGCCAAGCTTTGCGGATACGGGCATTTAAAACAGAAGCCTCAAAACGAGGGTTAGAACCGATAATCAAAACAGCATCAGCGTCTTCGATCCCTTCAATTGTTGGATTGAAAATATATGATGCGCGACCCAAACTTGGATCAAGCGCTGCACCATCCTGACGACAATCAATATTTTCAGAACCAACAGATGAAAGAAGTGTCTTAAGTGCAAACATTTCCTCAACGCTTGCCATATCACCTGCAATCGCGCCAATTTTATTAGCTTTAGCCTTTGAAACAGCTGCACCAATCGTATCAAATGCCTCAGTCCAACTTACAGGAGTTAAACGGCCATTCTTCTTTACATATGGGCGATCAAGACGCTGCGTTTTCAAACCATCCCAGATGAAACGGGTTTTATCAGAGATCCACTCTTCATTCACCGCCTCGTTCATGCGCGGCATAATACGCATAACTTCGCGCCCGCGCGTATCAACCCGAATAGCAGAACCACATGCGTCCATAACATCAATGGATTCTGTTTTATTCAGCTCCCAAGGACGAGCCTGGAAAGCATAGGGACGTGACGTCAATGCACCCACTGGGCAAAGATCAATCACATTACCTTGCAACTCAGACGTCATGGCTTGTTCAAGATACGTTGTAATTTCTGCATCTTCACCACGACCGATCAAACCAAGTTCAGAAATTCCAGCAACCTCTGTTGTAAAGCGAACACAACGTGTGCAGTGAATGCAGCGATTCATGATCGTTTTAACAAGTGGTCCAATATATTTATCTTCAACAGAACGTTTTGATTCTTGATAACGTGAATTATCGATACCAAACGCCATTGCCTGATCCTGCAAATCACACTCACCGCCCTGATCACAAATCGGGCAATCAAGCGGATGGTTGATTAACAAAAATTCCATCACGCCTTCGCGTGCTTTTTTGACCATTGGCGTGTTTGTGAAAACCTCCGGAGGCTGGCCTTCAGGACCTGGGCGAAGATCGCGAACACCCATAGCACAAGATGCTGCTGGTTTTGGCGGACCGCCCTTTACTTCAACCAAACACATGCGACAGTTGCCAGCGATGGACAAACGCTCATGAAAACAAAAACGCGGCACTTCCGCGCCAGCTTCTTCACAAGCTTGTAACAATGTGTAGTGGTCGGGAACCTCGACCTCATTTCCATCAACTTTGATAACTGCCATAGTCAGTTGTCCACTTTATTTTCAATCTACGATCCAAAGATCGAATTTATCTTCAAAACTCTCAAACCAAAGGCCAAGAGCCAAAACTACTTATTCAGCCGCTTCTAATCTCGTATTCGTCGAATTATCAGCGTTTCGTGTATATGCATCAATCCGCGCCTCAATCTCAGGACGGAAATGACGGATCAAACCTTGAATAGGCCATGCTGCAGCATCACCAAGGGCACAAATCGTGTGACCTTCAATCTGTTTTGTAACGTCAAACAACATGTCAATTTCGCGTTTTTGCGCATTGCCAGACACCATGCGCTCCATAACACGCCACATCCAGCCAGTACCCTCGCGGCAAGGTGTGCATTGACCACAGCTTTCATGTTTATAAAATGCTGAAAGACGCGCAATCGCCTTAATAATGTCCGTAGATCGATCCATCACGATCACAGCTGCCGTACCGAGGCCCGACTGCAACTCACGCAAACTATCAAAATCCATCGGGCAATCAATGATCTGTTCCGCTGGTACACAAGGCACCGAAGACCCACCCGGTATAACTGTTAAGAGGTTATCCCAACCTCCGCGAATACCGCCACAATGTTTATCAATCATTTCACGGAAAGGAACCGACATTTCTTCTTCAAACGTCGCAGGTTTATTTACGTGACCAGATACACAGAAGAGTTTTGTGCCAGCATTGTTTGGACGCCCAAAGCCTGCAAACCAACCAGCTCCACGACGCAAAATTGTAGGCGTTACGGCAACTGATTCAACATTATTGACAGTAGTCGGGCAACCATAAAGTCCCATATTAGCCGGAAATGGAGGCTTCAAACGAGGTTGGCCTTTTTTACCTTCCAAACTTTCCAATAAAGCTGTTTCTTCACCGCAAATATAAGCACCGGCACCATGATGGAGATATACATCCATATCCCAGCCAAGTTTGCTATTCTTGCCCAGAAGACCCGCGTCATAGCATTCATCGATTGCAGCCTGCATAGCTTCGCGTTCGCGCATATATTCACCGCGGATATATATGTATGTCGCATGCGCACCCATTGCAAAACCTGCAATCACACATCCTTCAATCAGCGTGTGCGGATCATGCCGCATAATATCACGGTCTTTACATGTGCCGGGCTCGGACTCATCAGCATTGATGACGAGGTAATGCGGACGTCCATCGCTTTCCTTTGGCATAAATGACCATTTAAGCCCTGTTGGGAAACCAGCACCACCACGACCACGAAGACCAGAAGCTTTCACTTCATTGATGATCCAATCACGCCCTTTATCAAGGAATTTCTTTGTGCCATCCCAATGACCACGAGACATAGCTCCCTTAAGAGACTTGTCATGCAAACCGTAGATATTTGTAAAGATACGATCTTTATCTTGTAACATAATCTATCCTCTATCTCGGTTTCTTGCCAAAGACTTTGATATATTCAGCTTCACCACCCTTAGCGAGTGCCTTGGCTTGTTTTATCCAGTCATCACGGTCAATGCGGCCTTTGAATTTCAAATAACCATCAACCCATTCACGCTCGGCCTTTTTCCACTTGGAAACTTGCTCGAACTTATAAATACCAAGTCCGTTCAACACACCTTCCAATTTTGGACCAACACCAGAGATCAATTTCAGATCATCGGGCTTGGCTGGTTTGCGAACTTTTGGCGGGCGGTTTTTATCATCAAGAGATGCAACTGCGGCAGGTTTAGAAGCGGGCGACTTTGCTGGCGCTTTAACCGCAGTAGTTTTTGATACTGTCGTTTTAGCCGCCGCTGGCTTTGCCTTTGCAGCAGCCTTAACAGGTGCTTTTTTCGTGGCCGCCTTTTTCGTTGGCGCTTTTTTTGCCGCTGATGACGAACGCTTCTTTGAAGGATCTTCTAAAAGCGTAACTGGTCCACCTTCAGGCGCAGAGAATATACGGTCTATTTGAGGGCCAGTGGGAACATCGTCACCTTTACCAGCTTCAAAACGCTCTATGATAAATGACAAACGCTCTGGCGTTAAATCTTCATATGCATCCTTGAAAACCATGACCATTGGAGCATTTACACATGCGCCCTGACACTCAACTTCTTCCCAAGACATTGTCCCAGCTTCATTTGTCTTAAATGGTTCTGGGTTAATGCGTTTTTTACAAAGCGAGATCAGTTCTTCCGAGCCGCGCAACATGCATGGCGTTGTACCACAAATCTGAATATGCGCGCGCGTTCCAACTGGCTTAAGCTGGAATTGCGTATAGAAAGTAGCAACTTCCAATGCGCGAATATAAGGCATGCCAAGCATATCAGCGATATATTCAATAGCTGTTTTCGTAACCCAGCCATCCTGCTCCTGTGCAAGCATTAAGAGCGGAATAACCGCGGACTGCTCGCGGCCTTTTGGATATTTCTTGACCCACACTTTTGCTTCTGCTGCAAATGTGCGGTTGAACTTAAAACTCTCCGGCTGGAGATTATCTTCTGCTAAGCGGCGTACAGACATTATTTCCCCTTACGCGGCCAAAATTACAATAAAGTGAAGGTGTCCATTCATCGGTCAACCTCACCAAACACGATATCCAACGACCCCAACACTGCTGACACATCAGCTAGCTGGTGGTTTCGACAGACAAAATCCATTGCCTGCAAATGCGCATAACCAGGTGCGCGAAGTTTACAGCGATATGGTTTATTTGAGCCATCTGAAACAAGATAGACACCAAATTCACCTTTCGGCGCTTCCACTGCGGCGTAAACTTCACCCTCCGGCACATGATAGCCTTCGGTATAGAGTTTAAAGTGATGGATCAAAGCTTCCATAGAACGCTTCATTTCAGAACGTTTTGGCGGCACCATTTTGCCATCAAGAGATGACACTGGCCCAGTCGCTTCTTTTCCCAAAAGCTGATCGATACATTGACGCATGATCTTCGCAGATTCGCGCATTTCAATCATGCGGATCAAATAGCGATCGTAATTATCACCGTTTTTGCCGATTGGAATATCAAAATCAAGCTCGGAATAACACTCATATGGCTGCGAGCGTCGCAAATCCCATGCAGCACCAGAACCACGAACCATGACACCAGAAAAGCCCCATGCCCAAGCATCATCAAGAGCAACAACACCTATATCAACATTACGCTGTTTAAAAATGCGATTGTCGGTCAATAGACCTTCGATATCATCGCAAGTTTGTAAAAATGGATCAATCCACTTGCCGATATCCTCTACAAGTTCTTGTGGCAAATCCTGATGAACGCCACCAGGGCGGAAATATGCAGAGTGCATACGCGCACCACATGCTCGTTCATAAAAAACCATTAGTTTTTCGCGCTCTTCAAAGCCCCAAAGTGGTGGTGTTAGCGCACCAACATCTAGTGCCTGCGTCGTAATATTCAGAAGGTGGGATAAAATCCGCCCAATTTCAGAATAAAGCGCACGAATCAACTGGCCACGTTTTGGAACTTCAACTCCCATAAGACGCTCAACAGAAAGAGCGAACGCGTGCTCCTGATTCATCGGCGCGACATAATCAAGGCGATCAAAATAAGGAATTGCTTGAAGATATGTCTTGGTTTCAATCAGTTTTTCTGTTCCACGGTGCAGAAGCCCAATATGCGGATCAACACGCGTAACAACTTCACCATCAAGCTCTAACACTAAGCGCAATACGCCGTGAGCAGCTGGGTGCTGTGGGCCGAAGTTGATATTAAAATTACGAACATTATGCTCGGTTTCAGCTTGTTTGGTCACAACTTGATCACTCATGGCATTGTCACTCATGATTGACCCTCCGCCTTTTCATCACCTGGGAGAACATAGTCGGTCCCTTCCCAAGGGCTGAGGAAATCAAAATTTCGGAATTCTTGCTTCAATTCAACTGGCTCATAAACGACGCGTTTTTGTTCGTCGTCGTAGCGAACCTCAACATAGCCTGTTGTCGGGAAATCTTTGCGCAGCGGATGACCTTCAAAACCGTAGTCTGTCAGAATACGTCTTAAATCCGGGTGACCTGTAAACAATATGCCGTACATGTCATATGCTTCGCGTTCAAACCAGTCAGCGCCTACAAATACAGATGTAGCCGATGGCAATGTCTCACCTTCGCCGACAGCAACTTTAATACGAATACGAGTATTCTGCTGTGGTGACATAAGGTGATAAACAACATCAAAGCGTTTTTCGCGCTGCGGCCAATCCACACCACAAATATCGATGAAGCTTACAAATTTGCAGCGGGCATTATCGCGCAAAAATGTCAGAAGCTCTATGATACCGTCTGTTTCAGCCGTAATTGTAAGTTCGCCATAGGCAATCTCGGTCTCTTTAACCGAGGCACCTAGTGCTTCTTTAACTACACCTGCGAGTTCTTCCAAAGTTTCGCTCATACTTTTCTCTATCGCTCAATTGTACCGGTACGGCGGATTTTCTTTTGCAGCATTAATACACCATACAAAAGAGCTTCTGCCGTCGGAGGGCAACCAGGCACATAAATATCCACTGGAACAATTCGATCACAGCCGCGTACGACTGAATATGAATAATGATAATAACCGCCACCATTTGCGCATGAACCCATTGAGATCACATATCTCGGTTCTGGCATTTGATCATAAACTTTACGAAGAGCTGGCGCCATCTTATTGGTCAATGTGCCAGCAACAATCATCACATCAGATTGGCGCGGCGTACCGCGAGGTGCAAAACCAAAACGCTCGACATCATAACGCGGCATAGACGTATGCATCATCTCAACAGCGCAACAGGCAAGACCAAATGTCATCCACATAAGTGAGCCCGTACGCGCCCAGGTAATGAGGTCTTCAGCTGACGTTACTAGAAAACCCTTGTCGGCTAACTCATTGTTCATCTCGCCAAAAAACGCATCATCAGAACCTACTGGCTTACCCGTATTCGGATCAAGAATGCCCTTAGGTTGAGGAGCAATTAATGTTGTGTCCCCTAATCCCATTCCAGAGCTCCTTTTTTCCACTCATATGCAAAGCCGATTGTAAGAACGCCCAGAAACACCATCATTGACCAAAATCCAATCCAGCCGATATCAGCAAAAGATACAGCCCAAGGAAACAGAAACGCAACTTCCAGATCAAAAATAATAAACAGAATGGCAACTAGATAGAAACGAATATCAAACTTCATTCGCGCATCATCAAATGCATTAAAGCCACATTCATATGCAGATAGTTTTTCTGCATCTGGTGCTTTGTATGCCAATGCAAAAGGTGCAATGAGCAAAGCCAGCCCAATTACAAGCGATAATCCCAGGAAAATCGCAATTGGTAAATAATCACCAAGAAATTCAATCATTATTTCACTTCCCGTACGATAGCTTGAATGCAGTCCGCTATCTCACCATCGGTTTGACGAAACGATATTGACTATTAGTCGTTTGCCCGTGGTTAGCGCAGGCAGACAAAACGCGCAAGAGTCTGAATGATGATTTTTGAATTAAGCAGTGAATTAATCGACACTTCATTAAAAACGTGATCAAACTAAGGCGAAAAAGAATAAAGATAGACGATATTCTATACCACAGCTTATCCCGAAAAGAATCGATTAGGCTTGAAATACACTCATATAAAATATGATAAAAGTAGTCAAGTTTAAAAACAGATAACATACAACTGAAAAGAATGAACAACCATACTAATCGATCAGCTACAATAATTTCTGGAAATTTTAAGGTGGTGCACTCTGAGGAAGAAACCTTGAACACTTTTGATGAGTTAACTGAGGTGTTCGAAAATTGGCATATTCAGCTCCGCGTAGCCAATTTTGAACGATTTACAGATTTACCTGATGAAGTTCAGGAAGAATGCGAACCTGATTCCTCTACGCCACATCAAGACTATGAGCCCGGAGGGATGTCATGACCTCTGCCAATCAACAAAAGCGCCCTGCTCCGCTTTCTATTCGACTAACTGGTCGCGAACGCAAGAAATTAGAAAAGCTGGCTGGCGAAAAGTCTTTGAACAAGTATATCAAAGATCAGATTTTTACCACCCCATCAAAATTGCCCGATTCTGAGATCATGGATCGATATGAAATGCTCGCTCGGATTTTGTCAATATTGGGCGAAAACGATGTTTTCGGAAATTTGGATCGTGTTGTTAAAGCCATTGATCGCGGTGAGTTGGAACTGAATGACCAACAACAAGAGCAGATTGGCGCAGCATGTTTGCTGGTCTTGGAGATACGGAATGATCTCATAAAAGCTCTTGGGCTAAAACCGCCACCGATTTTTGAAGAACGAGATAATTGATGATTCTGCACGGCAATCAGCGCGGCGGCTCGAAAAATCTCGCCTTGCATCTCATGAAAGATGAAAACGAGCATGTCGAAGTCCATGATGTGCGCGGGTTTATTTCGCGCGATGTCATGGGCGCGTTGACTGAATCCTACGCCCTGAGCCGCGCAACAAAATGCAGACAACATTTGTATTCGTTAAGTCTCAACCCCCCAAAAGACAAAGACGTGACCGATGAGGATTTTATCGAAGCGGTTGAATTGGCAGAACAACGCCTCGGTCTGTCCAAACAACCGCGTATCATCGTTTTTCATGAAAAATACGGTTCTGACGGCGAATTACGCAAACATGCGCATGCGGTGTGGAGCAGGATTGATACAAGCCGGATGAAAGCCGTGCAGCTTTCCTATACGAAGAGAAAATTACAGGATGTTAGCCGTGAGCTTTATATTCGTCATGGATGGCGTATGCCCCATGGCTTTATAAATAAGCATTACCGCGATCCTAAAAACTTCTCGCTAGCAGAATGGCAGCAAGCCAAACGCCAAGACAAAGACCCAAAAGTTCTGAAAGCCATGTTTCAAGAACGCTGGTCAACATCCGACAGCTTGTCTGGCTTTGGTCATGCCCTAGAGGAACAAGGTTTTATATTAGCAAAAGGCGATAGACGTGGCTTTGTGGCGGTTGATTATAAAGGTGAGGTTTATTCGATCTCGCGATGGGTTGGCGTGAAGGCCAAAGCCGTACGCGAAAAATTGGGCGAGCCGGATAACTTACCGACCGTTGAAAACGCTCACGCGAAAGCAGCGACTATGACAGCGTACCGATTGAAAGAATTGCGCGATGTTCAAAATCAGAAAGTTGAGCGGTTCAAAGCGGTATTCGCCAAGCGCCGCGCTGTGCTTGCGGCAAAGAAAGCCCAAGAACAAGAGCGGCTTAAAATTTTACAAAGGCAGCGCCAAGCCAGAGAGGACGCACATCGCCGTGCACGTATCAGGCGCGGCCTTATCGGCTTTCTGGATCGCCTCACAGGCCGTAGGCGTCAAATGGAACTCCTGAACGCGCAAGAGCTGAATGAAGCGCTGAAACGTGATGTAAGCGAACGCAGAGTCGTCTCTGAAACCTATGAGCAACAAGATCAAAATTTAACTGCGCAAGATCGAGACAAACAGCAAGCTATCCAAGCCACCAATAATGACCTTCGCAGGGATATCAAATGGCTTGAACGTTCATCTGACCTCGATCAATCTGGCAGAGACGACGACAAAAACCAACAAACCCGTAACCGCGACGGGCCTGAACCCGAGATGTAATTTCTCTTGGCATTAAACAACTCTATAAATTATTTGACATAATTATTTATAATTGCAAATACTATCGAAATACAATTTATGAGGAAAACAAAATGTCATTGAACTTACAACCTATGAAGTGGTCAGATGTAACACATATTGATGATATCAAACCAATCGGTGAAACTGACCATGCTGTTTTTTCAGAAATAAAAGACGTTCTCAAGCGTCACAATGCGCTCGATAGATTTGGTATGTTCTTAGTCCATAAGCATTTTGAATTATCAGAAAATGAATATGTGCTCGAGGAAACAGACGAAGAAAATCGCCTGCAAACGTTATCAGTCGTCGAAGGGAATGACCCGGAAAAAGATACGATACAAACTATGTGGCGCTTTGCTGAAGAGGGTGCAGAACTGGTTACAGTTTGCGAACTACGATGTGATTATTTCTTAGGGCACAAACAAAAACATGTAAAAGTTGGACGTTAAGTTTATGTGATATCCTTAATGAGTTGGATTGGTACGTCTCCCCATTCGGCATTCCAATCCGTTGCAGTTTGGTTGTCCCAGTTTTTTCCTATATAGCCTGCATCTTCATAGAATTTGGTTGCAGAATTTACAGCATTCACACCAGAGAATTTTGCTCCAAGCGTAAACATAGCATTTTCAGATATCGTGAGCATCTTTCTCCCAAATCCTTGTGATTGATACTTTTTATCGATCAGGACATTTGTAATACCAAATATTTGGTTATCATATTTGGATTTTCCAAAACTAATCGTACCAACTGGCTCTCCGAAGGCTTTGAAAACGAAGTGGTCAAGTGATTGCTCACTCCAAAAGGGCAGAGAATCTAAGCAAATTACAGCTTGTTCAATTTCAATCTTGTCAGAAATGCGCGGAGATGCGTGCAATTCTTGGAATTGCAAATAATTATTATCTTCAAAAACAGAAACTAGACTAAAAATACAACCTCTATATTAATAATCTATTCTATCACTTTCTTCTATTAACATGCAAAAATTGTTGCTGCAGCCAACTACCCAAGAACAAGCAATGAAACAAACCCGCAACCGCTACTGGCCTGAACCTGCAGTTTGATGATCGGGCATACTCTGCTCAGCCCAACAAAACTTTGACACAGAACAAAAAATAATTTACAATTGTAAATACAATAATGAGGTAATATGACTGATAGATTTGAATGGGATGAGAAGAAGAATGCTTCAAATTTAAAAAAGCATGGACTTTCATTTGATGAAGCCAGTGAGATTTTCAACAATCCTATTTTAACGCGGGTTGATGATCGTGCTGATTATAGCGAAGTCAGAGAAATTAGCTATGGGATCATCGGCGACTTAGTTGTTGCTGCTGTTGTTCACACAGATCGTGACGGAACTATTCGTATTATATCAGCGCGATTAGCCAATAAATCAGAAAGGAGATTATATTATGCCTATCTCGAAAAAGCGCTTAGCTGAATTAGCAGCGATAGAAGACAAAGACATTGATATGTCAGAAATTCCCGAAGCCAATGAAGCTTTTTTTAAAACAGCTAAATTGTTGTTACCGCCGGGTGTTTCTAAAAAGACCGTAACGATGCGGATGGATGAAGATGTGCTTGATTGGTTTCAAAGCCAAGGCAAAGGCCATTTGACCCGCATGAATGCTGTTCTTCGTGCCTACATGATTTCACAAGATGAAGCGCGATAATTAATATGCAACGCGATATAAGGCCTTGTCAGCCATTTTAGTATTGAAACGACACACGGCGCATCTAAAACAACTCTCCCTGCCCACCAGCAATAACGCGTTTTTTCCAATGCCGTGATTGCGCTTCTATTTTCAGCCAATCGCGAATGAACGTCACAATATCATTTTTTGTGAAATCCATACTGTCCTGATGAAAGAAATGTGAACGATACCCCGTCTCCGTAATAGGTAGCGCAGCATTCTCTGGATGAATTGAACGGATTTCGAGATGGGACATAACACCAAATTTTTGCGGAGAATACGTCGCCTCGATTTGAATATCTGCAATGCCATCATGCCATGTGAATTTATGAACTTCGACACTCATTTTAATGGCTCCAAAACACATGAACGGCCTCAAAGCCTGTTTCAATTGCGATCACATCGCTGATTTCCAAATCTCGCGCCATGGCTTCATAATCAATATAGAAGCGCAAGTTTTCAGGGATTTGCGTTGTGTCTTCGGTGAGTTGCTCTGCAAACTCAGCCAACGAGCGATATTCGCCATGATAAAGATCATTAAGCGCCATTTCAGCGGCTTCAATATCACCAAAATGAATGATCGTCTCCGCGCCCAATTCACCGTGTTCCGATATAAAAGCTGCGAGTTCAACAACTTCTGAAATGCCAGAATATTCTGAGAGCTGGACACCTTCAAATCCTTCATAATCGTGAATGGCGTATTCTTCTGCATCCTTAATTGGCGAAGTCTTTAAAATCTCGGCAATTTCGTCATGAATTGCGTTTTCATCTTGATTGGCATCAATCCATGCTCCGTGAAGAATGCCATTATTGTAAGCCGCCAAACAGGCGACATAGATTCTGATTTCGCTGTTATTGTTGATAATTGGTTGTGTATTCTGTGTCATTTGGTTCCCCCTTAAATTAAAACAGAGTTGCGCATGCATCTCTGCCTCGTGGCGAATAGCGGGTGTGCAAATGGAAGGAAAAATCGGCGGCGGGCGCAGGGCTTTAGCCCGAGCCTCGGGAGACCGCCTATTTTTTTCTGAAATGCGCCGAGGGCAGCGCCCTAAGCAAAATCAACTCTTGAAAAGAAAAGTTTGAGGATTGAAGTTATGTTCACGAACGCAATCTCATGCAATTCAGGTGTTGCAATTTTTGATGCCGTTGTGTGAAGAGATATTAATTGTTTGGGTAAACACCGCTATTAAAATTCACAGTAGAGGCTCGAATACCTTTCCTCTGCTTCTTTCAACGCTAGCTCCTGTTTGTTGATCGAACGAATTTGTATGTGTAACATCGCTTTACAGTTGGGATTCTTATTGCATTCGGTTAGGTATTCGTCGTTTCTAACTTTTGCTTTTTGTAAATTTTTAATTCTCTGCTTAAGAAACATTTCTTCCGGAGAAACCGAATTTTCCAATTGAATTAACTGATCCTCCAAAATGTCTATCTCAGTAGCAATAACTTGATCTGGAATGTAACTTGCTCCATTCAAGCGCGCGAGCTCCGCTTCATTATCCAGCAATGCCTGTCGAATGTTGATCTCAAAATTTAGCTTCTCAACATCACTGCAGAAGTCGTATTGTTTTGCTAACGTTATATAATCCAATTTAGCTGCCTCAAGGCGCCTAATAATATCTGGCTTATTTCTATCGCGTAAACGCAACACTGCATTCCCAGATGCCTCCGCATATTTTTCGACAGCATAACTCACTAAATACCCTACACCCGCGCCAATTGCTGTTCCCAACACTGGAACTGGTATTGTCGCTGTTCCCCATGCAGCGCCAGCTCCGATTAGTGGTGCGCGAGAAACTCCTCCTAACCCGGTAGCAATAGCGCCAGAATAGTCGGATTGTTCCAACTTTCTTAAAGCTTTGTTAGCGTCACCAAGTGGGCCAGTAATTTTTGTCGCAGGGCCCCAAGCTGTTTGTTTTCCTATTCCAGATGCTACAGCATCCGATGTGGTTAAAATATCATTTGCAATAGATAGACCACTTTCAAACAATGATATGTCGGCTGATTGTTTGTCTTGAGCAAATGCCGAACTATGGATAGTCAAAAAAGACGTGGCAAAAGCCGCTTTCAGACTAATAGTCTTGTTTTTTGTCATTGAGTTTCACGTCCTAAACTGATTGATAAATCGGCCTCAAGCAGAGTTATCGCCTCATCATGAAGCTTCCATTTCTGAATTATGGATACGGTAGGGTCTTCCTTAACAGAATGAAGCGTTATGATATAATGCTGACCGTTGGATATATCTTCTTCAAGTCTCGACAAAGACACTGAATGTTCTTTTTCACCAACAAATTTATCTTGTGTAAGTTGGTCGATTTTTTGAGAAATTTGCAGATCAAGAAGTCTGATATTTGATTCATTCTTATAAAACATTGCCACCGCCTTATCGGGCGCGAAATAGCCCTGCTCAATATCTTTGCTGTTGGCGCATGTCTTTGGGTTAAACATCAACGAAAACCCTAGAGCCTGACTTGCAATAGAATCATCAATAGCTTGTTTAGCGGATATATTCTCTCTGAGCATTCGTTCAAACCACGAATTTAACTCGGGTTCATCATTTAAAGCTATTCCAAGCGACATTTCTGATTGAACTATTTTCTCTCTATCTTCTACCCAAAGAATTGTCCAAATATTGAGTGGTAAGTTATAAAAACCAAAAACTTCTGTTGGATCGCCGACGCACCCAAATAACACTATGGAACCTGATAGCAGTCGATCTCTTGCGGTTCGGCTCAACAATACAGGTTTTAAAGTTGGGTAAACTTCGCCTCCAAATTTGTCCCCGAACAGTGATGAATCCTCGATAAGTAATTGTTTAAATTTATCCGCAGCAAAATTAAGTTCTTGTTCTTGATTCAACAAATGAGTTTTGAGTTCTTCCGTTGTAAAACTGTGTAAATCACTCCCGTTTGACAATTTTTCACCAGCAGCAGGTTCGACTTCGGCTAAACTCTGGCTTTCATCATTTGGTTTGTAATCCTCGAAGTCTTCCCATTTTACACCCGTTGTAAATTCAATATGAGCAATCGCCACTACATCAAATGTGCTTTGTGTAACATAGTCCGTTCGTGACAAACCTTTAGATGTCAGAAATAAATTTAGCGCTGATATCGTCTTCTTGCCGATTAGGCCATCAGTTGGCCCCGGATCGAAGCCGAGTGCTGTAAGTGAACGCTGTAGAGCGAAAATCATTTCCGGCTCGGTGATTTCCGGTTCATTCGAAACTGATGATTGAGATACCGAACCTTCACACAGTCCAAAAGTTATCCTGTCCTGTGTAAACGAGGTTGAGGAGTTCAATGTCATATGCTCTCGTTCTGAAAACTCTTCACCTTCCGAACTACAAACACTTGTATACAGAACATCTGAACCAAGGACTTTGACATCCGCGATTCTACACGTCGATTCATAATGGAAGTCGATTGTACCGTCCTTGATAGTCCGAACGTTCAGAGCAGCCCCATCACCGAACTCATCAAAAATTTGCCCTTCGTCATACGAGCAGTAATTTTGATTGGTGACATAACGTCCATCCGTGAGTGGAAATTCATCTGATTGACTATTATTTACCGTTACAAGCACTAGTAAGAAACTTATAAATATAGGTATTAAAAAAATTGGTTTGAGTTGTTGCATAGTTATATTGCCAGTTTAATATCTATTAAAAAGTGTATTTTGAAACTGCTCTCAAGCCAAGGCCCAATTCATAATTTTATATTATTATAACAAAGTTGCTGCTGGCTATTTCTACTAATTGATGTTTAGAATATCCCTACAACCAGAATAAATAAAGGATAGCCGTTGCCTAGAATTTTAAAGACGCTAGAGTATCGACGTGCCAATTGGCTCTCAGATGCTAACAACTTAGAACAGTTGATCAGATCAGCATGGGACCAATTTGATACCCAACTTGAACGGACGATTTCACGCGGTGCCAATCGAGCAATAACAGGCTTAAAATCAAGGGACTTTGGTCAAATGGGTTTTGCCCTGCATTGTGCGAGGTACACGAATGGGCAAAGTATTGGCACAGTACCTATGGCACCACAAGCAAGCGCCGAGGTTGGTGAAAGGCCACCTGAAGCAAATGAAAATTTTATGAATGCGGACTTTATGGCATTGATAAAAGATAATCATGTTATAGTCATGAATTGTGGGCGTAATGCTGGTGCTCTTCGTGATTTTCTCACCAAACTTTTTGAGAAGGCAAACTTTGCCGACAACACTCAGATGTTGGATTTGGCGAGAATAGGTAACTTAGATAAGCTAGCGATGATTGAGACAGTTGGTGTCGGAACTATAGACATGGATATCAATATTTCAGACGCGGCTGCGAACGAAATTATTGGTTTAGAAGACCAAGGTATATGGAGCAAAGCCACTTCGCGTTTCTCAAATGCCATTCACGCGATAACAGCCCAAGATGAATCCATAGCTCAATTGAGATTGGCAGAACAGGGCCGAGTTCGCGTCTCTATAAACGTGCAGAAACGTGATCTTGAAGTGGCTAAATCTGGATTGGACAGTCTGGCTGAAGCTATCGCCGACGATGACGAAGCAGATAATTTTGTTATACACCTTCGAAATGGACAAACTATTCGTGCGGATGAAGTCACAGTCAAAAAGCAAGTTAGGCTTCAAGAAGTAGCCAATTCAGTTAGCGTAATTGAAGCATGGGATGAAATGGCAAGTTACTATTCTGAACTATCGGACTCTGGTCAAATTGAGGCATAAATGGCAACCAACTTTGAAAAAGTAAAAACTGATTGGTGGCGGTTAATTAAACTATTTGCTGCGCTAATTTTTTCAGCTTTTGTTGGATATAAATTTCAGCCAGAAATCTCAGGTAATAAGGATGCGATTAATACCATCGTAACAATATTTTCTATATTGGCTGGCTTTTTAATTGCCATAATCACATTGATTTCGGAACCTATTTTGAGGCAAGCTAAAGATTGGACTGAATTGCAAGGAATGAAGTCCACTATTCGTCGTAAATTGCTTCGCCAAAATATGCTTTTCTTTTTATATCTGCTGACTCTTGGATTGGCATTGATTATGTTTGTCGTCCCCTCAACTATGGTCGATGTTCAAAAATATATGCAGATGGGATTTCTAGGGTTAGCGACGTTTGTTTTTCTGGCCTCTTTTACCCTGCCGGGTTCGCTCCTGAAAATACAAATGGATCGTTATGATGCGGAGCTAAACGAAGAGAAACCGGAAGTAATTAAATCTGCTCAAAAAACAGCGAGAGAAGCTAAAAATCCTTAACTATTTTAGTAATAAATACCGAAGGGGATAGAACGGGGAACGGGTACGGTTCCCCTTCTCGAGGATGGCGAAGCCACCGCAGCAAAGCGTGTGGTACTACCACGCGCACACCTTGCGTAAATCGCAAATTCATCAAACCAACCAAAATTCTCCGATGCAAGATACGTTCACGAACTAATTTAATGGTAGTGCTGACCTGAGACCCCTCAACAATCAGTCACCACCATTTTTTATGCTTAGAAACGAATAGCCTGCATTCAGGAATTGAGACTGAGCCTCCAGACCAAGGCTGCTTATATGCAGGCTTTAAATCCTGGACAAGATTGTGTTTTGAGCCAAAAGAAGGTGTTTTATATCTTTTGGAGATTTTAGAATATCCACCACCACTGTTTTCGTTACCATCACTATCAAACCAAGATGTCGATTCAACATCAATAGCATATGCCCCGTAATGGACGGGTAAAACAGAAAGGCCTTCAGTCCAATAAAAAACACGCCCGAAATAAGCAGCATGACACCATTTCATCCAAGCTGTAGGACTATATTTACCATCGTTTAGTTTTTGATCAAATAAAGCTAACCAAAGAACATTGACCCCCAATTTAAAATATTCTGAGGTTCTTCTTGTTATTTGATCTACACTCAAGTTACTGCGTTGAACTTCAATCGCAACTGGGACTCCATCAATTTTGCAATATATATCAGCAACAACAGTGCCAAAGTCTTTCTCTATATCCAAGTCAGTTACATTTCCTTGTTTCATAAGTTCAAAGTATATTGTCTCTTTGCATTTGCGATGAGCTTCACTCTCACCGTCACCTCTTGAACAGTTATAGGGAGGTTTATGAGCAAAGTGATGAACCTTTATATTTCCCTTTTTCACTATCAGTTCATGGCCGCACCCTGCACAATGGTATGGCCCCTGCTCCTTAGTAACATGACGAGCAATTACTTTCTGATTTGAGTTGGTAATTATGCCGCAGAGCATTTTTATTCCCCGCCCATTTCGAGGAAGTTATGTTTCTTGGCGTTCAAAAAATAAGAACGGAAGAGCGCTTCTTCCTCCGCATCTTTTACAAGTCTCACACATCGCAAATTCGTCTTCGTTCGGGTACATGCTACATAAATTAAGTTTGCGTTTTTCTCCTTTTTTGATTGCTCAACCTCGTCAGAAAACGCACTTATAAAATCATATTGAGACCAAGAATATTCATCGAGCACAACCAAAACATTGTCAATCTCACCACCTTTAGTTTTATGCATTGTTATGAAAGGTAAATACTCATTTAGATAACAATAATAATTAAGAATTTCCTTGAAGCTTACTTCGTCAGCAAAAATCCTTTTGAGAAACACCTCTTTACCTATATCGCGTTTCTTCTCGTCAAAATTTTCCTCACTAAATTCCTTAAACTCATCATGCTCAACAACTCTCGCATGAGAACTAAAACGAGCAAACGTATTCCCTTCGTCTTCATAAATTTGTTTAAAAGTACCATGCAACTCATCAGCATTATAAAATTCTAGGTCAACTCTAGCTCTATCAAAGAAGCTTTCATTGCTATCTGATTTTTTTAAAAGCCCTAGGGAAAAAGCTTTTTCAAGGGTCTTGAGCGCTCCATCTCCAGAGTTAAGGATTTCTTTGATATTCTCTTGGATACGTTTTTTGTCTTTTATTGTATTTAATTGAAAACCATTTCTTTTAAGACTATGGATCACCTTACTGTAGTTTGGCCTCATCTTATCGGAGTCAGAAAGAGGCTGATATGCATCACACAATTCAAATAAGCTCTGAAATTGCCATAGGGAAAGCTTCTTTTCAATTTCATCTTTTGCTTCAAGGAAGCGACTATCAAAAACCTCAAATAAAGTCGGGAAACCTGCATCTCGGGCAATAGATTTATTTGTTAGTTTTAATACGGTATATTCAATCTCTCCATCTTGCCGTGCCGCTTCAATTAATACGTCCAGTTTTTGCGTATACTCTGTGAGGTAATTCACCTTGTCTTCCTCATACTGGGAAAGATGCTTGGCAAATTCAATTAAATCCGTCTCATACTTTTCTATTTTATCAGCGGTTGCATTTGCCCCAATTTTAGCTGGTTTTTTAGGTCTCACAGGCTTGGCTGGTTCAAAGCCGTAGAGCAATTCTACTTTGCCTTGGCGATCCTTGATTGTTTCTAACTGACCACTACTTTTATTTTTAAAGGCAACCTCTTGTTCCAATCCATCATACCGGACTTGGTTTGCAAAAATTACGACTTGTTTTGAACACCTGTAGTTATCTTCTTTTTCAATTTTTTTTATCAAATTTCTATTTATGTACTGATTTACATCTCCAATGCCATCTTCATAAATTGCTTGAACACTATCTCCAAATAAACCTATGACAGGACCATTGGCAGATATATTTTCAATAAACATATGAATGATACTGGGATGGGTATCCTGATATTCATCAATGAAAATATAGTCGTATTTATCTGCGAATATTTTTCTTAAAAGCTTAAACTCCTTCACCAATATACAAGCTATATCTAAGAGCCCATCATGCCCATATGTTAAATTAGATAAACTGTTGAACTTCGTTTCATTATATTCAATTAAGGAGCGGTCTTTTTGCGTAATGGTTGAATGAATTTCTTCATTTATTTTTTCTATGTGGTCATTAATCTCAGCGTTATATGTTTCAGGGTCTTTATCATAATCTCTTTTGCCCGTAACTTTTGGCATGCTTTCTTTCTTTAGCTGATATAAGCGCTTTGCATATTTTTCATATGCTTTCTTGTACTGATCATGCTCAAACTTTTTGAAAGCTTTTTCATCTTCATGATTTTCTAATGAAGTCCTTACAACTGAAGCAACACAGAATAACTGACCAATTATCTGATGAATGTTTTTTTTGTAGTCTTTTATAAGACCGTTCAGAAAAGAGTGAATTGTTGAAATAGTGTGGTCTTCTCCAACACGATCAATAATTTGCTGAACTGCAAAATTTGTATGAGTAATGCAGGCCACTTTTGCATTAGGGTATTCCTCAGAGATGTAGGCAAGTGTTCTTTTCAGAGTTTCAGTTTTACCACTGCCAGCTCCTCCTTGAAGAACAAAATTCTCGCTATTTCTCAGGCATTCATAAATAGATTCCATTGGCGTTAGTCTTGGCATAACCACCCCAATCCATCCTTAATGTATTTGGGCGTTTCCCAAGACTCGTTTAACACTAAAGCTTGATAAAGAATTGACGCTGCAAAATCAGATTTTTTATCGAGCACTTCTTCGGTTAGAACATAACTATCAATATCTTCTTCATCCAATTTGGCGATATTTTTTAAACCAAGAAGATCATCCTTCTTCTGTTTTATTTTATCTTTATTAATATGAATAAATGCGTCTTCAAAACTTCGGGCGTGATATTTGTTCTCTATTTGCTGGTAAGCACAATAAATTAAAGCATCACAAGTTGGAACTTTGCCAGCCTTAAAACTGGCAAACCACTTTGTAAAATCATCAGATTTAATATCAGCCGGTGCTTCAAAAAAATGCTTCAGCGACGTATTACTGGTATTTGACCCAATATCTACTTTGCAAGATTTATAACGTTCTCCCGCTTCACCAGCAATTGGCTCCGTAGTGTCTATGTCTGTAATAATTAATGATTTTACGCCAATAAAATAAAGAAAGTGAACGAATACCTTCGCATTAGCACCCACTTCCAACACGCTAATATTTTGAGCTTTTAAGTTTGTGCCATTCTCCTCGTCATATGCATCGATAAAATACGGGAGCAACATTCTTTCCGTTGTCCCTTCAATAAATATAACCTTGGAGGCGAAGAAGAGTTCTGCCGCGTTTAGAGTGATGTATTGTTTTAAGAACTTGAAATCATTTAGGTCTGTGTATTTTCCCGAAAGATCAGCAAGAAAATTTTTAACGACAACATATTTGTGTTCGGTGTGATTTTGTAAGTAGCGAATATTATCAAAATTGCAGCGACTAACTACATGAGAAGAATGTGTTGTAACTAAAGTTTGAAGGTTTTCCTTTTCGCTTAAAGCTTTGAGCGTTTTATCTGCGAAAACATATTGCATTTGAGGGTGTGTATGCGCTTCAGGTTCTTCAATAAAAAGAAGATTTATATCTTTACTTTCTGATTTGAAATCTTGTTCTCTCAAATCAATCTGCAATAAAAGATAAAGAATATTTAATATGCCTAGCCCATTCATATTTTCTGGGAGATTATTGTCATCTTCGCCATAAACAACTTGTGAATTACTTTCTAAAAGCATCTTGGTTTCAATATCAGATTTTACGCTTAAGTCATTCAACTCAAGCACACTTTTTGCATCTTCCAAAAATGGTTCAAAAACAGGTCTATATTCTTTTGTTAAACTATCATCAATTTGCGCAATTGCTTTCTCAATATCTTGAAACACCAGTTTATTTGCTTTGTCTATGTGATGAAAATATTGGCCTGCAATAGTTGATATCGGCTTCCTATTGCTGTCAGAGCTGGCAACATTTCGTTTGGCATGTATAATTTGTAAATTAATCAGCTTCTTTATATCGACAAGCTTTTTCTCTACTCGATTACCTTGATCATACGAATAATATGATTTCAGCATATATGCTGACAATTTCTTTTGGATGTATTTATTTCTCAAACCTTCATCAACGTCCGATAAGTCAGCTAAAAGCTTTTCATGGTTGATCGAGCACTCGAATAATATTGATATTTCTGTCTGATCTGGGTCTAAATCTTGTATAAACTCCGAAAGGGTTTTTAGATTGTCATCCTCAGTATATTTGACAGTCACTTGCAATGATATTTTTAGGCTCTCGAAATTACTATCCTTATTAATTCCATCGATATCACTTCTAAGAGAAGTATTGAAGTCATTGTAAGTAAAAGGCTTTTCATCAAAGAATTTCTCAAAAATCATTAAAAGTGATGTTTTGCCCGTGTTATTTTTACCAACAAGCAAAGAGACCTTTTCTTCAAGGTCCATCTCAACATCTTTCAATAACCTAAAGTTCCGAATTCTTAGTTTTGATATGTACATACTTCACCTTCGTAGAGCACATTATCACGTCTTTAGATTTATGAAAGAACGTAATGCAACTTGTGGATATCCAATACATGGGTGGTCTAAGCGAAGATTTGGGGGCGTAAAACAAATAAGATACACGGTGCTAAGAATATGGAGAATCGCTATGGTATTAAAAATGGAACTAAACGCTAAAAAGGCTGAACTTTTGCTTCGCTCTGCACTTTTAGATGATGCCAACAATATTAGTGAAAGGTTTGGTGCATTGCTTGCGGACATATCCGTCGATGAAAATGATGGCGAGTCATATATCGCGCTTGACGAAGACCTCTGGCCAGAAGGTAAGCTCTCACCGCAAGCTGAGGCTATCGCGAAAGCCTTAGGATTGGAAATTGAGTGGGAAGGAACTGGCAATACCTTTCCATTTGCTTGGCCAGCCATTGGAGAACATACCAACAAAACCACGGAGTATTACGAATTGGTTCTCGATGCTTACCGTAATCAAAAAACAAACCGGCCAGACGGATAAATAATTCACATTAGAGTTACTTACACTTGGTGGGCGCGGAAAAATTTAAGTCTCTGTTGAATCTTGATGCATTTCCGAACTTAAGTCCTCCAACGCTTCACGCACGTCTTTAACTTGCGCTTCGATTTCATGCAGTTTAGTCATTGCATCAATCAAAACATCAATTTTTTCTTCATCGGTCATACGCACCTCAAAACGCCCACGTTTTTCTGGCAAATTCGCGGTCTTCGCGTTTTGCGACTTTGACATAGATATTGGTGGTTCTGAGGCTGGCATGGCCTAGCCATTCTTTTAGTCGCGTTTCGGGAACTCCGCATAAGATGCAATGAACACCAAAGGTATGACGTAATCCTTTGGGCGTGGCTCTGATGCCAAATATTGATGCTTTAGTCATGACAACCTTCACCAATCGCCAGCCCTTTTGCCGTCCAAAGCGCCACAACAAACGTGCGTGATCGGCTAGAGCATTGCGCAGGGTTTCAAGAATGCGGTGAACCCTTTCCAGTTTTTTCATAAACTTGCGTGGCACATGAACGATGCGGAATTTCTTATCCTTGTTTTTACCGTGTTGTTTAAGCGTCTTGAACACCACGAACGAGTCCTCGACATTGATCCGCATGATCATCAAATTAAGCGCCTCACTGATCCGGCAACCTGTCCAGAAGATCAATTCAACGAATGTGCGTTCGGATAAATCCGTGATGATTTTTCGCGCTTTGTAAAACCGTTTGCGCTCTTCCTTGTTTAAATATTTTCGCTCGCCCTGATCGCTAAATAGCGTCATCACAGGATCATCAGAATAGTTCGTGTTCATAGGCAAATCTCCTCAAAGTGTTGTTCACCAATAGATACAGAACTGGTAATTCTGTACCATGATAAAACACCCTTTGAATCTATTACCTTTTATTAGAAAAATGCGGCAAAGTTTGTCCTTCGCTCTTTCAATATCATACAAAATTATATAGAAAAATCAAACTCTAAAACAGAATTACCAGTTTTGTAACAGGCCGAAATTCGGCAAAAATTCTTATGTAAAACGAATCAGTTTGGCATTATTCACGGTTGCAGGCCTGACAATTTCGGCTCCATTCGTGCAAGCCACAGAGCCCTCAAGGCAGATGGAAGAATTTCTGAATTTTGACCGGAAAAATCAGGATGGATTTATTTCAAATTCAATGTTGATGCTTGGTGTTATTGCCGCGCAAACAGAACCAAAAATCGCTCAGTGCTTAAATGAATGGTATCAAGGTTCAGATACAATAAAAATAAAACGGCACGATGAAATTTTAGATGCCATGCAAGACCTGCCTCAATATGTTCCAACAACCATTGTACTTGCTGTTGCTGAACGTGCATGTGGAAAATTCAAACGCAAGGAATAAAGCGTCTGTTTTATTGGGAGAAAACTGGAACGGCAGCTCCAAAACCAATTGATGCTGTTTCCGTTGTGGCTGCTGGATCATTGTTATCGAATTTCAATATTTGCTGCTCGTTGCGTTCTTGGATTGTTTCGGCTTCTTCCTCCAAGCCTTTCACACGATCTGGCTCTGGTTCGCTATCCATTTCTTCGCGGATTTCGCCAAGGCGGGCTTCATCTTGACGTATTTTTGTCAGAATCCCAAGATCAGTGTCGGCACGGTCTTGAGCGGATTGGATATATTCAAGACTACGCTCGCGGCCTGTCCATTCTATCTGGGCAGCTTCGTCCTGATCAACAAGTGCGCCGTCCAGCGTATAAACCAAACCATCTTTTTCGGATCGGGCAACAAGAGTGCCATCAGACAGCTCAGCCGCACGACCTATTGCCTCATCCAATGCTGCTTGGCTGTATGCATAGCGCGAAGTTGCCATTTGCATCGCACGCTCAACAGCGTCCTCTGCATCACGAACAGTTTGCATTGTTTTTTCATACAAAGCGGCATAATCGATATTTTGATTGAGGATAATGTCGGTAAGGTCGGATTTCTTGCCTTTACTAGAAATACCGCTGCCCGTTTCAAGCACATTCAAAAACCTCTCATTACGCCCATTGCTCACGCCAGCCTGAGCAGAAGCGAGATCGAATTTATCAACCTCAGCAGCAGATTTTATATTGAAATCAGCGATATAACTTCGCACTTGCACCCTCATTTATTGATTACTTCATTATACCATTTTGCGGAAAGTAAGTGCAAATTTGAAACGAGCGGACATAATTTGGTACAATATTAAAATGGTTGCTAAAGTCTTCGAGGAAATGAAATGGCGAAAAAATTACCTTACTGAGGTGCAAGAGCATGTCTTGGGTGTTTTGCATGAGTTTCGCGCTGACGCAGCTAATAACGGCAACAAAATCGAGATCGAAGATACGGCTGCGACAGTCATGGGGCCGACAATTGAAATAAAAGAATCTGGAGAAAGAAAAAGTAGCATCTATGCAGAAATCTATACGACTGGCGATATCGAGATCATGCGGGAATGTTCGGTGAATGGAAAATCCGGTAAAGCCATTGAAGAACGGCATTTGATAGATTTTTCAAAAGAGACAGAAGCAACAGCAGTAGATTTACTTCTTATTATGGCTCGAGATCATCTCGGCTTTGTCGGGGCCAAGCTTGAGAATTATCTGAATAATCAGATATCGGCTGATCAAAACCAAGACCTTAGCCAAAGTTGGGAGCCTTAATGTTCTGGCGCTTTTAGTCGCATTTATGGGTTAAAGTACCTCCCAAAGCGTCTAAGGCGACAAAATCTCCGTTTGGTCTCAACACTCCTTCTGTGCGCGGGGATACATCAAACCGCTTCGACGTTCCATCGATTAAATCAACTTCAAAAACTACTCTAGCTGCACGACCTAACTTAAATCCAAGGTCTTTTTCACTTAAGCATAATGGAAGTGGCGCATTTTCTGCGCATATGCCTCGGTCAATTTCATATATATCGAAACCAGAAATAAGCCGCCCACGTGTAACGGGCCCAAAACATAAGAGATTATTATTATGGCTGCGCTGTACGGCGCAAAGATCATCCACACAAGATATGTGGCGACTGATGTATTCCACCCGCGATGTTATATCAAAACCTTCTACGACAGTTTTAAGATGATAGTCTCTTTGAGTTGTTAGATCATATTCTTTCTCAGATTCTTTGCCTCCAACTAGATATGTTGCCCTGACGAGAAACTCTCCATCCGGTGCCAGAGATCGATCCAGTAGGTCGTCGCTTGGCTCGAAGGATGTCCATGCATTACTAAAGCGCGAATATTCTATCTTCGAAATTGGATTGTAGTTCGGTAAAACCAAATCCTTCAAGAATAGCTTACCATTCCAGACTGTGAATACTGCCCGTGGGGGATGGTGTTCACTGCGCCTTCTCTCACCGGATTTTGTTATTCTCAGGATATCAATCTCATCACGATCAGTGGTTTGCTGTTCTGATGTTGGTCGCGGGACGCTAGGTGAAATCTGGACATTGTCGGTTATAGCATTATCAGTTGTAAATTCGTTTTCCTTCTTAGGCTGTTCGCCAAACCACATCCAGTAAAATACTGCGACAACTAAGATTGCCATTGCGCCAACAATAATCCCGGCAATTGCACCAATCCTATTTGATCTCTTAATTGATATCGGGGATGCCTGATCACGCGCGATTATATCCCCACCACCCTCACCTTCATCGATTTTATGAGCGTGAATAATCTCATGCTCATTTTCATCAACCCATGTATCAAAATCGAGAACCGGATCGCCATCAACTATGTGTTTGATGAAAAGTTCAATAAGAGCAGGAAGATTCTCCTGAGTGTCTAAGCTGATCCTATGGCCACGCAAAATACGTTGAAATGTGCGTTTGCTAACCCCCATCTCTGCTTCGGCAATATCATTTGTATTTCTTGCGCTGCGTGCACGCAGACTTTCTAAGTATTTTCCAAACAATATGCGGCGATTCTCATCATCACCCTCATACACGTTCCGAACTAAGTCTTTGATTTCAAACAACTGTCACCATGACAGGGGTGACATGTCACCGTCTGCCCTCTTTTTAAATTCCTGATTTATGTAATCCTAAATCAAGAAATTTTGAAGCAGAACAGGTGATTAATTATGAATTTTCATTCTAACACTCCGAGTAAATCGTCCCGCCAAAGACGCCGCGCTCTTGAGAAAACGCAAAGTCAACTCAACTGTGATGATCACATGATTGAATATATACATCATGGTGGCACAGATGCGGCGATTTATAGTTGGGTTGAAAAAGCCAAAAAACGGCTCAACGACGAAATCGAACTCTTTAACGCTGCGGTTGATAGCCTCACTTCCAATCAAGTTCATGACATAGCTGATGTGAATCGACTGTTAGAACATGCGGAATCGCAAATGATCGCGATGTCAGATTCAGCCTCCTCTCGTCTGGCTTATGCGATTGATCAAGCCAAGACGGCACAGAAATCCGTCATTGCGTTTAAGCTCCAACATGGCATTACACGTCCACCACTCAAAACTGATATGGTTAATAACACTGCTTTGTTGTTTACGACGACAATTTTTGAAGGTGCTGCTAATGCCGTATTTTTCTTAAGCGGCGGCATTGTATCGGGTTTTGCCGAGGCATTGGGCTTTGGAGTGAGCATCGCTGGCGTCAGCACAGTGTTATCTGCATTGATTGGCGGCAACACATTTAGCAAGTATTGGAATGCAGGTAAAAATACACCCCGCGAACATTCACCGAGCATCCGCACAAAACGGGTTGTAGCTCGTATTTGCGCGGTCGGGACAGGCTTCTCAATTGCAGCACTTCTCGGCTTTGCGGCCATTGTTCGAACCACAGGTGATCCCGGCAATCTATCGCTCAATTCAGATGTCTTAAGCGCGGTATTTTCTGACTACCAATCCTACATGTTGATGGCAGTCGGGACGGCCTTTGCCATTTTAAACTGGCGCACAGGTCTTGGCTTAACGGGTGATCCCATACCCGGTTACAGTGAAGCCTCGAAAGCCTTCGATACCTCAATTGACGAGATCGATGATGTTCGTGAAAACGCACTAGATGACATCGAAGACGTTTTCGAAGATGCCAGCGATGAGCTGAATGACGTCCTTGACGATTGGGCAAGCGAAAAAGCTGATCGCGAAAATGAACATGACGCACTTCGCAAGGATCAACATGCATTGTTGGCTGCAATCTCCAATTTTGAAGATGCTTTGAAAGCTCGTATTGCCGAGGAAAACAATCTCTCCGATATCATGGGCGGTCATCGCGCGGTTCCAGCGGATTTACAGATCGGCCTCTCTGATAAATTACGCGAGCGCGTATATGCGGTTCCTGACGTTAATAATGAGGCCAGCCAACAAAATGAACATGCAGCGCATGACGCCGTTCAGTCCGCAATGATGCTTTTGAACGAAACGCATAAGAATGCTGTTTCTAAGGTTCTAAATGCCGCGCGTTTTCCTGACGCATCACCCTCATATTCGCAAGACAATTTACACGATGCTCCGCTGTTTTAATCGGCACGGCATAACTCATCCATAAACAAAAAATAAGGAGAATGATGATGGCAAGACGATCATCAAAACGGCGTTCTGGGCGTCGCACACAAAATAGAAATTACTTTGCACTGGCAGCAATGGTGTTGCTTTCAACAAGTGCGCTGAGTGCAATGGGCTACGTGGCCTATCAGGACATGAATACCGTCAAAGCTGATCTCGTGGGCTGCTATGCAACACCGCAACCGAAAGATCAGACAGTTATTTTGGTGGATTCATCCGAGCCACGGTTTGATGCTGTTCAAAGCCGTGATCTTAAAAACGCGATTAAAGCGGTTTACGATCATGACTTAGACTTTAACGAAAACCTAAAAATCTTCACGACTGAAAAAACCGATATCGGTAGCATTCCCGCCCCTGTTTTGGAGATATGTGGGTCTGCAAGAACCACCGTAGAGTTGGAAGAGATTGGTGCATCAGACGCCAGCCAAGCTTTTCTTGATCGCCAGCGCCAGCAGGTTTTTGAAAAGACTGTTGCGCCAATATTGGATCAAGTCTTTGCGCGTGAAGTTGACGATGCTCAAAAACAAGATCGCGAAAGTCCGATCCTAGAACAACTTCAAAACATGGCACGGCTGCGCGAAATGCACGATCAAGGACAAAGCCGCAAACTGATCATTGTGTCTGACATGATTCAGCACACGGTTGAAATGCAGGCATGTTCGGCAAAGGGTCATCTCCCAAGCTTCGCCAAATTCCAAACGCAACCTTATTTCAAGCAAGTTAGACCAAAGAATTTAAATGGCGTTGAGGCGACAGTTTATCTCTTGGTGCGTCCCGGTCTTGGACAAGGTGCCTATTCATACTGCACCGAAGATGAACTCGTTCAATTCTGGCAGGATTATTTTGATGCAGCGGGTGCGTCTGTAACATTTATCAGATTACGCGACGGTGCTTATGTCGCCTCCGATACATGAGGTGGGGACGATGGCAAACGCACACAATAACGCTCGCGCCAGTGGTCGCTACACACAATGCCTTATATTTGGTGGTGGTAGCGCCTCTGCATGGGATTATTTTGGTCCAGTCTTTCAGGGAAGCTATATCAATCTTTCGTCTTTTGCTGCGGCGAGTATCGTTACGGCTTGCGGCTTTACCATTGCCCAAGATGGCCTATGGGGCCTGAGCAAACATTATGACGCTCTGGCGGGGAATACGCCAACTGGTCATAAAGGCACTGCTGATTTTCTGACTGAGGTCGAAGACTTAAATCATGAGATCGCGCCGGATCATGATGCTCCCTATTGGGGAGCCATGAACCGCGAGGCCATAACCAGCAACTTTGCGTCCAATGCATTGATTGTCGGAACTGCTGGCTCCGGCAAAACGGTCGGAATTGTTCAGCCCACAATTTTGACCACCCCGGGCAGTAAACTAATCACCGACTTTAAGTCTGAAAACACGGCAGTTTTGAAACGTGCCTTGGAAGATAATGGTGAAGAGGTTCGGCTTTTAAACTTCGGCGATATCAATACCGATATTGTCGGCGCGTCGGATTACTACAATCCTCTAAATTTGATGGCAGATAATTTCTGGCGCGATGGCAGCCTACGTGATGTCTCTGATGACACCCATGAAATTGCAATGCAGCTTTATCCTGAACCTGACGGGGATGGCGGTGATAACAAGTTTTTCCGCGACGGGTCACGTGATCTCATTGGCTTCGCAATACAAGTCAGTATAACGATTGACGGATTTGAGGCCACGCTTGGCGATGTTGCTGCGCTTTTAAATGATCGTCAAAAACTGCTCAATCATGCCTTATGGGTCATTGGTAAATTACCCGCAACGCCAGATGAGAATGGTGAACCACAATTTGCAAAAATGCCAATAGAAGACTCCCCTTGGGTAAGCATCCACAACCAAGAAGACGTAAGCGACTATATTGCCTACTTCACCGAAATTGCCGAAAAGGCCGCACAACTCCTAGGCAGTGTGGATTCTAAAACCACTGAAAGTTTCCTGAGTGGAGCACAGCAAGCTTTGGAGCGCTATAACCGCGCAACGCGAGCTTTTAAGAAAACCAAACGCTCAACATTCCGCTTTGCAGATATGAAGCGTGATCCTGCGAATGGTCATAAACCTCTAAGCGTGTTTGTGATTGCTGATCCATCACGCATGAAAGCACAAAAGAATGTCGTATCGCTCATCCAATGGTGCGCATTGCAGGAATTTAAGCGTCATGAGAATTACCATGTTCCCGTGCATGTCATTGCTGATGAAGCGACAAACTTTAAAATCGATGGGCTGGCGGACTTGATGACATGGGGACGCGGGTTTGGAATTCGTCTCAAGCTGATCATTCAAGACCTCGCAGCCTTCCGCCGCGCCTATGGCAAAGACGCCCTAGAGACATTGTTGAGCGAGACGGAAATCAAATTATTTCTACCCGGTCAACGCAATCCCGAAACGCTGTCAGTGATTGAGAAGATGCTCGGCAAACAAGCTGTCATGATGCAAAGCCAGAGCGGCAAACCCGAAGCCAGCGAATATTGGAATTCGGGCTGGAATATCAGCGAAGATGCAAAGCCACTATTATCAACAGATCAAATCCGCGAGATGGATCAAGGCATTTTATTCATCCGCCGCAATAAGCCTGCATTGGTTGATGTGCCGCCGATTGCCGCGATTGACCCTTTGCGCGATCAGATCGATATCAACCCGTTTCATGGCAAGCCGTTTTTGCTGCCTGTTACAGTTTGGTTGAATGGTCGCTCTCGCTTTGCATTGGATAAAGTGTGGCGCAAGATCAAGCGCCTCTTCCGTCTTAACATTCGCGATGGCGTGCAAAAACGAAACCGCTATGAGCGCATCGCAAAACGGCTCAGATCACTCAGTGCATTAATCGGGTTCTGGTGGATCGCAGCACTTATTTACCTCTTTGCCTACACCGATATCCCCTATCGCATTTGGCATATCATTAATGGAGGTCTGTGATGACAGAGAATTTGAGACGCAAAAGCGTCGCGGATCAGTATTACGGGTCATGGATGAAACCAGAAGTGCTTGCTTCCCTACCGCAATTAGGGCGCGATTACCAGCGCCATTCTGATCCCGAGCGACACGCGATGTATCAACATTTTGCAAAACCGGACACGAGGAAACTACGGGAAAGCGTTTCCTATGAAGCGAAAGCACAAAAGTATAGAATTGTTCCAAACCAGCAAACAACGACCCGCGTGTTTAACTTACAAGATGAACAATCAAGCGGTGAAGGCCAAGGCGAGCAGTCAGGCGACAGCCGAGGCTCGTCAATGGTTGCCAAGCAACACCCCAAAGCCAATTTACGACCACCGGAACATATAGCGCGTCCGGTTGATCAATCAAACTTCAAATATGCGTGGATGCGAGAACAGAGAGATGCGGTCATGGCACAGGCTAAGAGCACTCAGCAAGATCAGTTCCATCAACATACCCACAATCAACCACAGGCCCCGAATTTAAGGGGGCCAGAAAGGTGATGCTTTTCATGAATACAAGAGCACTCGGAACTTTTGTTCTAAATCAGAGCTTTATAGATTTATGTTCTTGTTTTGTTCTTATTTGTGATAGGATCACGACCGTTTTGTCATCAACCAACCAAGAAAAGGAGTAAGACAATGACAGATGAAAACTCAAATGGAAATAAAAAGGCTCAACCTGTTGAGCGAATAAACGATGGAAGCGTTAATGCCAAAATTTGGAGAAATCATTCCAAAGACGGCAAGCCGTTCTACAATGTGACATTTGCGCGGACCTATACCCATCCGCAAACGGGTCAGCCTGCTGAAACCTATGCTTTTTCCGGCACGGATGTGTTGAAAATTCAGCGCCTAGCTGAAAAGGCATATCACAATGTTGATCGCCTGAAACAACAAGATCGCACTCATGATCAAGGGCAAAATCAGCAGCAACCCCCTACGCAAGAAAATGGTCACAATAACATGGCCGACCAGCGCGATCAGGCGATGAACAATGCTTCCCAGCAGTCAAACGATCAACAATCCTTTCAACAAAACCAAGGACATCAGGGTCATAATCAAAATGGCCCGGAGATCGGTCGGTAATTTACTTTAACCTTCGCGGACAAATTATCTGCCCGCGAAGGTCATACCAATCATAACACGAGGGTGACAATGACCAAAAAAACGCACATAAAGGAAATATTCCTCGATCAAGCAAAGATTGATCCAAACAACACTGCAACAGACAAAACATCACTCGAATTCGGCCTCGATATTGATTATTATCAGGCGTTTCTTGATGATGTGGATATTTCCGATGACCAAAAAACCGAATTGGTTGAAACACTCTGGCAAATTGTGGTCAACTTTGTAGAACTCGGCTTTAAAGTCCATCCGCTAAATTCTGTGCAGGATTCGGCGACAAAAGATGAGACGGCTATCGCACTCGAAAGAGTGTTAGGCGATTTTGCAAGCGACGCACTTGATGTTTTGAATACGTATGAGGATTCAGAGATTATAGAGGCTATCTCTGCACAAGATGAAACAGGACAAACATAGGAGAGAACGGGTGAAACAAAACGTATTGATCAAAGACAAAACAATCCTACCCCACAAAGCTCCTGAAAGGGCTATCATCTACTGCCGGGTATCTTCTAAGCGCCAAGCCAGCGATGGCGCAGGTCTCGAAAGTCAAGAACACCGATGCCGTGAGCATGCCGCTGACAAGGGCTACATTGTTGATGCCGTATTTCCTGACGACGTATCGGGCGGCGGTGATTTTATTAATCGCCCCGGTATGGTGGCGTTATTGGCCTTTTTAGATGCCATGAAAATCCAAAGACCAAATGAGAACTATGTTGTCATATTTGATGATCTGAAACGTTATGCTAGAGACACAGAATTTCATCTCAAGCTTCGCCGCGTTATGACGGCTCGCGGGGCAAGACGCGAATGTCTGAACTTTGATTTTGATGATAGCCCCGAAGGCAAATTCATCGAGACAATTATCGCCGCGCAGGGTGAGCTTGAGCGCGAACAAAATGGGCGGCAAACCATTCAGAAAATGAAGGCTCGCGTTGAGCAAGGCTTTTGGGTGTTCAAGGCACCAGAAGGTTACAAGTATAAAAAATCAAAATCAGGCGGCAGAATTCTAGTTCCTGACCCTGTCCTTGGCCCAATTGTCAAAGAAGCGCTAGAGGGATTTGCATCAGGACATTTTGCATCTCAAGTTGAAGTGAAACGCTTTCTTGAAAGCAAACCAGATTTCCCCAAAACACGGAAAAAAGGTGAAGTGCTCAATACGCGGATTACTCGGTTGTTGAACCAGCCAATCTATGCCGGATATGTGAGCGCACCAAATTGGAATATCTCCCCTCGCCCCGGCAACCATGAAGCACTGATTTCAAAAGCGACCTATGAAAAGATACAAGACCGATTAAATGAAAAGGCACACGTTACTGTGCGTAAAGACATTCACGAAGATTTTCCGCTGCGTGGATTTGCAACATGCTCAGATTGCGATGTTCCATATCGATCCGGTTGGTCAAAAGGTAAAAATAAAAAGTATGCTTATTACACCTGCCAAACGAAAGGATGTGCATCCTACGGCAAGTCCATTGGCAAAGAACGGATTGAGGGCGAGTTTGAAGCACTCCTTAAGACAATGCGCCCGACACACCAACTGGTCGCAATGCTAAGGGTGATGGTTGAACGAGCATGGGATATGCAAGCTGAGCGCATGAACGCCTTAAGAACTGCCTTCAAAAGCGATTTAAGAGCCGTAGAAGAGCAAATAGATAGTTTCCTAGAGAGAATCATTGAAAGCAGCAGCATGACCGCTACACGCGCTTATGAGCGTAAAATTAATGATCTGGAAAAAGAAAAGCTGCTTCTAGAAGAAAAGATACTGAATTTCGGCTCTAAAAAGATCGAAAAAACCTTCACCAAAAGGGACGCGCTTGAACACTCTCTTAAATTCCTCGCAAACCCTTGCAAAATATGGGATAGCGGCAATCTGGCACTTCGGAAATTGGTGCTCAAATTAGCGTTTTTTGGCCCTATGCGCTACCACCGAGACAAAGGCATCTTGAACACCAAAAAGTCATTACCTTTCAGTATCTTAGATGACATTAATACAGGAAATTTTAAGGTGGTGCGGGCACCGGGACTCGAACCCGGACGGCCTAGGGCCGAGGGATTTTAAGTCCCTTGCGTCTACCAATTCCGCCATGCCCGCAAACACCAAGGGCTGACTACACGAAGCACCCCATATCAATCAAGCCCTTTTATACGATTTGTATTGCAGAACTCATTTTTTTTGCGCTTGCTTTGACGTGCATCCACATTGAATCAGTATATGAAGCTCCTGAATCAATATACAAGACATTGGTACCAAAGCTTGAAATGCTGCTTGTAAATGATTCATTTGATTCATAAAAACAAGCTCAAACAAATTTTACTGTGTAAAGAATAAGCACACATAAAAGTCATCGGTATATATCTAATGAGCAACACAACTATATCTGCATCCGCACTCGCCATCGGTGATGAATTATTGTCAGGCAGAACGCGAGACAAGAATATTGGACACCTTGCCGTAACGCTCACATCAATTGGTGTGACATTGCGGGAAGTCAGAATTGTGCAAGATGATGAGCGCGCAATCGTCGAAGCTCTAAATGACCTCAGGTCAAAATACGACTATGTCTTTACTTCAGGCGGCATCGGCCCCACTCATGATGACATAACAGCCGATTCCATTTCAAAGGCATTTGATTTACCGTGTATATATGAAGACAAAGCTATGGAGCTTTTATCTGCACACTATAAACAGCGAGGGTTGGAATTCACAGCTGCACGACAGCGAATGGCGCGAATGCCTGAAGGCGCTGTTCATATTCATAATCCAGTGTCAGTGGCCCCGGGCTTTCACATTAAAAATGTGTATGTCATGGCGGGGGTGCCAAAAGTATTTGAAGCAATGCTCAGTAACGTGATCCCTGCTCTAAAAACGGGCACTATACTTCTATCAGATTCGATTATCAGCTTTCACGGCGAAGGCGATATTGGAACACCATTGGGTGACATACAGAATGACAATCCGGATATAAGCATTGGCTCATACCCTAAATTCACCCAAGATGGTGGCTATTCCAGCGAAATCGTCGTTCGCGGATTAGATAATGAAAAAATAGCCAAAGCAATCTTGGAAATCAAAGCAATGTTGAATAGCCTAGATTGACCTTTCACGAAACATTAGATTTATTTAGCTAAACTTCACAAATCTGCGAGATATGTAATGACACCTCCTGATAAATCATTCCCAGTATCTTGGGACCGCTTTCACCAAGATGCCCGCGCACTGGCATGGCGGCTTTCCGGACATGAAACAAACTATAGCGGTATTATTGCCATCACACGCGGTGGCCTGGTGCCAGCTGCAATCATTTGCCGTGAATTGAATATTCGGATGATCGATACTGTTTGTGTTGCGTCCTATCACGATTATAAAAACCAAGGTGACATGGAAGTCATCAAGGGCGTTTCACAGGATTTTTTAGAAACTGACGGTGAGAATCTGCTGATCATCGATGATCTAACTGATACCGGCAAAACCGCTGGCATCGTGCGCGCAATGCTTCCCAAAGCGCATTTTGCAACTGTCTATGCAAAGCCAAAAGGCCGGCCCTTGGTCGACACATATATTACAGAAGTAAGCCAAGACACATGGATTGTGTTCCCTTGGGACATGGGCACGTCCTACCAGGAGCCAATCGCAAAAGGCGGGTAGGCTTTTATTCACTGACCAATCACAAAAGGCTGGGAATAACTCCCAGCCTTTTTATTATAATTTATGTTTGGTCGCTACATAGCTGCCATTGCGTCCAATTTGATGAATTGTGTTTCACCATTTGAATCATCAACACCGTCATTGTCAGTTACAATGAACATTTCGCCATTTTTATCAATACCAAGGCCTTCGACTTTATCAAGAACATAGCCACCATACGATTGCATGATCGGCAGAAGGTCTTTGTGAAGTTCCTTTTTCACAATTGGTAACTCACTCCCGATTTTGGCAGGCTTTAGCTCACTTAAGGCAACTTTATACAGCTTCTTAGTAACCGCTGCTGCGCCAATTTGATTGTCACGCTCTAGAATATAAGCATGATCACCGAAGATTGAGATTTCAGATAGGCCGACCCAACCTCTTTCCTTTCCGTCAAGCGGGTAACTCACAGCACCCCATTCTTTGGATTTAAGATTGTAGTTTACAAGTTTAACCAAGCCTTTGGCATCATCTTGCCACTCACGCTGGATTGCAATCCAGAGATCATCACCATGTTTGGCGATACCTTCAGAGCCGAAACGTTTTTGAACAGCTAATAATTCTTCAGGAAATGCAATTTCATCTTCAATTTCGCCCTTAGCATTCACATGATAGATCGCATGAGGTGTCAAACGGTCGTTACGACCTTCTGATGCGATAAAGAAACCACCCTCCCCGTCAAGCGTAACACCTTCCATGTCAAGTTTTTGTGCTGGCATACCATCACGTGTAATAGGTAACGCTGAGATGATCTGAGCGGGTTGTTGTGTCGCATCAATTTTAAAGATCTGCGGCTGAGAGCGATAGAAACTATCATTTACTGCATAGAACACACCCGGCGTTTCAGCATCACCTACCAGACCAGACAATGCACCCCAACCAATTGGACGACCATTATCATCAAGCTTTGACGTCAACATCGGATATTTAGGTGTGGCTGCGCCATACTGATATATCGTCACGTGCGAGCGAACACCGCCATCTTCAATAAGATCTTTTTCATTCGAAGCAACAAAAAGATTACGCTCTGGGATCGCTATGGCTCCCTCTGGGGCAAGACCCGTTGGCAAAAGCTGAACAAACTCAGGTTCACCACCAGTGTCTTTATATACACCAATAACCGATCCACGCTCTGACAGAACAAAAATGTAGTTCGTGTCTCCAAACTTACCAACTTCCAGACCTTCTGGTTCAGCGCCTTTATTTCCAGAACGTTTTTCCGGGTAGTGACCTGCCATCGCAACCCGATATTCGAAATCAAGACCAGATTCGTATAGCACCTCGCCAGATTTCGAGAAAATTGTAAATCCACGTGATCCGCCTTTATAATCACCTTCGTTGGCGATAACAAAACGATCATTATCCAACCACTGAACAGCATCTGGTTCACGCACGACACCCGATAACGTCGCATCAAATGTCAGCGCACGCTCTTCATCCACGTCCACATTTTTAAGATCGACACTACCGGCTGAAAAATGCGATTGAACCTTACCGTCTTCAGATATGACAACAATATGGTTGTTTTCCTGCATTGTAAGGACAATTTCATTATTATCGTTAAAATCAACAAACTCCGGCTCAGGGTCACTACCGGCAACATCCGACAAACCACTAACATCAGCCTTAATCATTGTGTCGCAATTCAATTTTCCATCTCTCACCTGCAAAATTGAAACAAAACCTGCGGGTGCTTGTGGGATGATACCATCATTAAGGTCTTCATCGCGCTCATTTTCAATTGCAACCGCAATCAAAGATCCATCTTTCGATACGGCAACAGAATCAGGTTGGCCGCCTAACTCACAAGATTGGGCAATTGATTTCGATTTCAAATCAATAACTGCAAGATTTCCAGATGGTGATACAAAATCTTTCGATGTGTTTACACCAACAAACGCAAAACCTTTTTTGATTGAGACAGAAGTCGGCTCACCACCAAGTTTAATAGTACCAAGGGGAGCAGGCGATCCAGGGTTGGTGATATCAATCATTCCAATCGCGCCAAGAGGGCTATCAGAATAAACAACCATATTACCATCTTCTGACGCTGAGATAATTTCGGCAGACGTCTCAGTTTTCTGAGACATATCCGATGGCAAATTCAAATTTACAGGGAAGGATGCGATTCGATTGAAATACTCATCGGCACACACACTTGATGAGAATGTAAAGACACTTCCCATAAGAAAAGAAAAAAATATTTTTTTTGTTGATAGTCGCATCAGATATTCTCCGCAAAATGTATAATCATCTGCTTCAGATAGCTAAATAGATTAAATCTTGAGCGACAGATTGATGAAGGTTTAATGACACTCTCTGCATAAACACTGGTTTTAAAGGGAAAGTGCTTTAATGATTTCATCCAAAAAGACTCAATTTGAAAAAAAGTAAATGTTTCCCCAATTTCCACATGTTCCATACACAATATATCGTGGGTAATATTTGTGTAGCAACTACCCCTTGACGACAGCATCCGAGTCGCGCCTTATAGAGCTACGTTGCATTGTGACGAGCTGGAGGGGTTTTTCAGACCAGCAATTTCATAGTTTTATTGAGTTTATGCATCTGAGTTCAGGTGCAGGGTTTGTTATGGCCAAAATTTGGAGAAAATCAGAAAATATTTCATTTTTTGACTAACTTCTTTTTTAAACATTAACGTTCTGTTAATACTGTATTTAGTAACTTGATAAATACAAAACACAAGATATAGATGTTCCTTGGGGGAATACTCTGTTATAATTAACTGGCTTTTGTCGCACTCGCGCTTGCTGAAAGTAAACGCAGTCGATGCTAGCTGCTGGGGAAATACTGCCTATTTGCTATTAAAAGGAAGCAATGGGTCAACACTTAAAAGGATTAATAAATTATGCGGATTGAACGCTGCTTTACTAAAGATGGACAAGGCGCTTATTCAGGTATCGAGTTTCGTAAGGCGACAAGCGAAATTAAGAACCCGAATGGCTCAATTGTTTTCCGTCTTGAGAATATTGATGTGCCAAATCAGTTCAGCCAAGTAGCTGCTGATATTCTGGCGCAAAAATATTTCCGTAAAGCAGGTGTCCCCGCTGCTTTGAAAAAAGTGGAAGAAAACGATGTTCCTTCATGGCTTTGGCGTTCTGTTCCAGATGAAGAAGCACTCGCTGCACTTCCAGAGGACGAGCGTTATGGTTCTGAAATTGATGCACGTCAGGTTTTTGACCGCCTCTCAGGCACGTGGACTTATTGGGGCTGGAAGGGCGGTTACTTCAACAACGAAGAAGATGCCCTCGCCTTCCGTGATGAACTTGCCTATATGCTCGCAACCCAGCGCGTAGCACCAAATTCCCCACAGTGGTTCAACACAGGTCTTCATTGGGCATACGGCATTGATGGACCAAGCCAAGGCCACTTCTATGTTGATCCGTTCAGCGGCAAGCTGGTCAAGTCAGGGTCATCTTATGAGCATCCGCAGCCTCATGCATGCTTTATTCAGTCTGTTGAAGATGATCTCGTCAATGAAGGTGGTATTATGGACCTTTGGGTTCGTGAAGCGCGCCTCTTCAAATATGGCTCTGGTACAGGCTCAAATTTCTCACACCTTCGTGGTGAAGGTGAAGCTCTTTCAGGCGGCGGAAAATCTTCCGGCCTCATGAGCTTCTTGCGCATTGGTGATCGTGCTGCTGGTGCAATTAAATCCGGCGGGACAACACGCCGCGCAGCAAAAATGGTCGTCGTTGATATCGATCATCCAGATATTGAAAGCTACATCAACTGGAAAGTTGAAGAAGAACAAAAAGTTGCAGCCCTTGTAACCGGTTCGAAAATCGTATCGCAACACCTCTCATTGATTATGAAAGCCTGCATTAATTGTGAGGCTGACAATGATGCCTGTTTTGACCCAAAACAAAACCCGGCTCTTAAGCGCGAAATTAAAGCAGCAAAGAAAAATCAAGTACCTGAAAACTACGTCAAACGCGTTATCCAATTTGCTCAACAGGGTTACAAGGACATTGAATTTAAAACCTACGATACAGACTGGGATTCTGCTGCTTATTTAACTGTTGCGGGGCAAAATTCAAATAACTCGGTATCCATTAAGGACGATTTCCTTCGCGCTGTTGAAAGTGATTCTGATTGGGATCTGATCGGCCGCCGCGATGGCAAGGTAACCAAAACACTTAAAGCACGCGAACTTTGGGAATCCATTGGTTATGCTGCATGGGCATCGGCTGATCCTGGGTTGCATTTCAATACAACAATGAATGACTGGCACACATGCCCTGCGGCGGGTCCAATTCGCGCATCAAACCCATGTTCTGAATACATGTTCCTTGATGATACGGCATGTAACCTTGCCTCAATGAACTTGCTTCGTTTTAAAGATCAAGAATCCGGCAACCTTAATATCGGTGATTTTGAGCATGCGACGCGTCTTTGGACAATTGTTCTTGAAATCTCAGTGATGATGGCGCAATTCCCATCTCGCCAGATTGCTGAATTGTCTTACAAATACCGCACAATCGGTCTTGGTTATGCTAATATTGGTGGCCTGCTTATGACAAGTGGCATTCCATATGATTCAGATGAAGGCCGCGCAATTTGCGGTGCCATTACATCGATCATGACAGGCGTTTCCTATGCGACATCTGCTGAAATGGCTGGTGAGTTGGGGCCATTCCCGGGCTATAAGCCAAATGCAAAAAACATGTTGCGTGTTATCCGCAACCACCGTTTAGCAGCTCACGGTGAAGCAGACGGATATGAGGCGCTGTCCGTAAACCCTGTTCCTTTAGTCCATGATGATTGTCAGGACAAAGACCTGATCAAACATGCGACAGATGCATGGGACGGTGCGCTTGAACTTGGTAAAAAATACGGTTTCCGTAATGCTCAAGCCACAGTTATAGCGCCAACAGGCACAATTGGCCTTGTCATGGATTGCGATACAACGGGCATCGAACCTGATTTCGCTCTTGTGAAATTTAAGAAACTTGCGGGTGGTGGCTACTTCAAAATTATCAACCGCGCAGTGCCAGAAGCCCTTCGCACACTTGGCTACACAGAAAGCCAAATTGCTGAAATTGAAGCTTATGCAGTTGGCCATGGTAATCTTAATCAGGCGCCTGGCGTCAATCCCGGCTCACTAAAAGCAAAAGGCTTTAGTGACGAACAAATAGCAATGCTCAATGAGAGCCTTAAAAGCGCTTTTGATATTAAATTTGTGTTCAATAAATGGTCATTGGGCGAAGAGTTCTGCAAAGAAACACTTGGCCTGAATGATGAGCAACTTGATGACATGTCATTTGATTTGCTCGCAGCAATCGGCTTTGATAAAAAAGACATCGAAGCGGCCAATATTCATATTTGTGGTGCCATGACACTTGAAGGTGCTCCATTCCTAAAAGACGAACACCTTCCAGTCTTCGATTGTGCAAACCCATGCGGTAAAATCGGCAAGCGTTACCTCTCAGTTGATAGTCATATCCGCATGATGGCAGCGGCACAGCCATTTATTTCCGGTGCGATTTCCAAAACGATCAACATGCCAAACGATGCGAATGTTGATGATTGTAAAGAAGCTTACATGCTGTCTTGGAAGCTCGCACTTAAGGCGAATGCGCTTTATCGTGATGGTTCAAAACTTTCACAACCGCTCAATGCTTCCTTAATTGCCGATGATGATGAAGATGCAGTGGAAGCAATTGCTGAGGCACCAGCAGCTGCGCAAGCTGTGCAGATCACAGAGAAAATTGTCGAGCGTGTTATCGAGCGCGTTGTACGAGAGCAGGAAAAGCTTCCTACACGCCGCAAAGGCTACACACAAAAAGCAAAAGTGGGCGGCCACACCGTCTTCTTGCGCACTGGTGAATATGATGATGGTCGCTTGGGTGAAATTTTCCTCGATATGAACAAGGAAGGCTCAACCTTACGTGCATTGATCAACAATTTTGCAATTTCCGTCTCACTTGGCCTTCAATATGGTGTGCCGCTGGAAGAATATGTGGATGCATTCGTGTTCACCAAGTTCGAACCAGCAGGTATCATTCAGGGTAATGACGCGATTAAAAACGCAACATCAATTCTTGATTATGTCTTCCGTGAACTGGCTGTTTCTTATCTTGATCGTCATGACCTTGCACATGTAGATCAATCTGAATTCTCATCAACTCCAATGGGTAAAAGCATTCAGGACGGCACAACTGATGCTGTATCTAAAGGTTGGACACGTGGTCACAAACTGTCCATCATCAACCAAGACCCATCTGGTTCAGACGGATCAAATGTAACAGCAATTGCCTCCGGAACCGTTGCAACTGCAGCTGTTGCATCAAATGCTGTCGCTGAAATGTTCGAAGATGCGGAAGCATTTAATCGCCAGTATGAAAAAGCTGATGATACAGTCGAAGTCAAAGAAAATGCCGAAACAGCCAAAGCAGAAGCAACAGGCCTTTCCTCTGCATCCGAACAAAGCGCTGCTAAAAAACTTGAAGCAGATCGCAGGGTAAAAGCCATGATGCAAGGCTATACAGGTGACATGTGCACCGAATGTTCAAACTTTACCATGGTCCGCAACGGCACATGCCTAAAATGCGACACCTGCGGAAGCACAAGCGGCTGTAGTTAGAAACACCCACTTACGGGATAGACACCCCTCGCCGGGAAACTGGCGAGGGTTTTCATTTTCAGCTATGGAAATAATGGCAAATGAAAACAGTTAAATTAGGCGAAGCAACAACACCTAAAGATATGCGGATTTATGCCATTGGCGATATTCACGGATATATCGATCTACTGCACGATCTACATCAACAGATAAACGAAGATATTTCGGCTAATCCAATTGCAAATCACAAAATCATCTTCCTCGGAGATTACATCGATCGCGGGCCGGATTCCAAAGCGTGCCTTGATTATCTTGTCAAACTCAAGAATGAAAATCCCGACGTAATTTGTCTTAAAGGAAACCATGAAGATCAATTTGAGGCTTTTCTCAACAGGCCGCTAGAAACCGCTAAAACATATTTAACTTATGGCGGCGTTGAATGCGCACGATCATATGGAGTTGAGTTCTTTTACGGACATGTATCAGATGACGATATCCTTCAAAAGCATGCTCGATTAAAGGAGATTGTTCCCCAGTCACACCTGAATTTCATGACAACATTAGAGAAGTCTGCCATATTCGGAGATTACATGTTCGTTCACGCTGGCATACGCCCAAATGTAGCCTTGGATAAACAAAACGAACATGACTTCATGTGGATAAGGTCAGATTTTATTCCATATCGAGGCCTATATGAAAAAGTCATCATCCATGGTCATACACCTCACTATCCGATAGAAATTCTACCCAACCGGATAAATGCCGATACCTGCGCCTATGAAACAGGTGCATTAACATGTGTGATTTTACAAAATAACGAATATAGAATCTTATCAACCGGCAGTTAGATAAAATAAAAGCCAACATAAGGCTTATCATTCATCCCACTATTTTACTTGTAAGCATATCAATAACAAAACAATCTAATCAATATTTGGAACGTATCATGAATTGCAATTTTACTATTCACATTACAAAGTTAGTATTGGCACCATTTCTACTTGCGCTGACATTTGTAACCATGAATCTTGCACACGCGGAAACCACAGAAAGCAAAATTGAAGCAGCCTTTAACCAGGGGAAATTGCCGAACTTACATAGCGTATATGCGACAATTGGCCAGCAAACGATCAGTGAAATCTATTTCAGCGGCCCGGACGAAAGCTGGGGGCAAAAACGGGGTGAAGTCAATCATGGACCAAATACATTGCATGACTTGCGATCTGTTACAAAATCAATCATCGGACTTCTTTACGGCATAGCGCTAGCTGAGGGAAAAGTTCCCTCACCAAATGAACCACTTCTTGACCAATTTTCCCAATATAGTGACTTAAAAGACGGGTCTGGACGCGAAAATATTCTCATTGAGCATGCTTTAACAATGAAGATGGGAACCGAGTGGAATGAGAATCTCCCTTATACAAGCGCAAAGAACAGCGAAATCGCAATGGAATTGGCCAAGGATCGCTATCGTTTCATCTTAGATCGCCCCATGGTTTCAAAACCGGGTGAAAAGTGGACCTATAGCGGCGGCGCAGTCGCAATCATCGCCAAACTAATTGCCGATGGTACAAATATGTCTATTGATGCTTACGCAAATGAAAAACTATTCGCCCCACTTGGGATTTCCAATTATGAGTGGGCCAAAGGCGCAGATGGTGAACCATCAGCAGCTTCAGGATTGAGGCTTAGCGCCAGAGATCTATCAAAGATTGGCGAAATGATCAGCAAAAATGGTAAGTTTGAAAATAGGCAGATTGTGTCAAGCGAGTGGTTACACCAATCCTTTCAGCGCAAATCTGAACTCGAACCCGGTTTTTATTACGGTTATCTATGGTATTTGGCTGGCTCCAAAGACAAACAAATCATCGTTGGATTGGGAAATGGCGGTCAACGATTTACAATCCAACCTGCCTATAACTTTGTTGCCGTGACCTTTGCTGGCGGCTATAATCATCCTAATGCATGGAAAGTTTCATACAAGGTATTAACCGACTTCATCCTGCCTGCTGCTAAAAAAAGCATTTAGCGAAATAGAGTTATTCCGCACGAACCACTGGTTCACCTTGTTCGGCCAAGGCTGCAAGATCTGCAGGTTTAAGTTCAACAGATTCACCACAACCACATGCAGATGTTTGATTAGGATTGTTAAATACAAATCCTGAACGAAGCGTTGTCACTTCAAAATCCATTTGTGTGCCGAGTAGAAACAATGTTGCCTCTGGTGCCACGAATACTTTAACGCCATCACGTTCGACCATATCATCTGCGGGGTTGGCCTCAATCGCCAAATCAACGGTATATTCCATACCAGCGCAGCCACCTTTTTTGATACCGACGCGAATGCCTGCAGGGTTTTGATCTGACGATGCAATAATCTCGTGGATACGAGTCACCGCAGCATCTGTCAAAGTTACGACTTCAAAGCCCATTTTAATCTCCTAAAGTATCAGATTAAAGGTCCGATATTTGTCATGTATCTCAAATGTAATCATTCAAGGGTTAACAAACAACCCTGTGAGAAACATCTATTAATACCAACCAACGGCGATTTGTGCCTCTTCAGACATTCTATCAGGCGTCCAAGGAGGATCAAATGTCATCGAAACTTCGACGCCCGCAACACCTTCAACGGTACTGACAGCATTTTCTACCCAACCCGGCATTTCGCCCGCAACAGGGCAACCGGGGGCAGTTAGCGTCATTTCGACTTTAACCATACGATCATCTTCAATATCAACGCGATAAATCAGGCCAATCTCATAAATATCAGACGGAATTTCAGGATCGTAAACCGTCTTTAGAGCAGCAACAATATCGTCAGTCATACGCGCTAGTTCTTCACGCGATATTTCTGTCGCAGTGAATGTACGTTTGATTTCATTCGGGCCAAGTTCAGCTTCTGAGTTTTGATCTTCTTCGCTCATGATAGCTCCTATTCAAAAAATGCGCGCGCTTTATCCAGCGCAACGACTAATGCATCAACTTCTTGACGCGTATTATACATACCAAAACTTGCGCGACAGGTCGATGTGACACCAAATCGTTTAAGCAATGGCTGCGCACAATGTGTACCCGCTCTAACAGCAACACCTGAACGGTCAATCACCATTGAAATATCGTGAGCATGAATGCCCTCAATCTCAAACGAGATAATCGCACCTTTATCAGGCGCATTGCCAATGATCCGCAGCGAATTGATACCGCTCATCTGATCATTTGCATATGCCAACAAATCAGCTTCATGGGCAGCGATTTTATCCCGGCCGATAGATTCCATATAATCAAGCGCAACACCCAGCCCAATCGCCTGCGCAATAGGTGGTGTACCCGCTTCAAATCGATGCGGCGGATCATTGTATGTAACGCCAGTCTCGGTCACATCCAAAATCATTTCGCCGCCACCTTGAAATGGCTGCATGGATTTCAGACGATCCATTTTCCCATAAAGAACACCAATACCCGAAGGTCCATAAAGCTTGTGACCCGTCATAACGAACCAATCGCAATCCAAGTCCTGAACATCAATTGGCATATGAACAGCACTTTGAGAACCATCCACCAAAACCGGAATGCCGCGCTCCTTTGCAATGGCACAAATATCTTTGATCGGCACGACTGTACCCATCGCATTCGACATTTGTGTAATAGCAATTAGTTTCGTTTTGTCCGTGATGCGGGCTTTAAATTGATCAAGATGAAAAACACCTTCATCATCAACTGGCGCCCACACCAGTTTTGCGCCATTGCGCTCTCGGATAAAATGCCAAGGTACAATGTTAGAATGATGTTCAAGGATGGAAATAAGGATTTCATCTCCCTCACCCAGTTCCATCATACCGTGCCCATAAGCCACCGTATTAATTGCCTCTGTTGAGGACTTTGTGAAAATAACATTGTCAACGGACGGGGCATTCAAAAACTTGCGAACTTTCTCCCGCGCGGCCTCATAGGCATCTGTCGCAGCATTGGACATATAATGAAGGCCACGATGCACATTCGCATATTCATTTTCGTAAGTATGCTTTATAGCATCGATTACTACTTTGGGTTTTTGCGCGGATGCACCATTGTCTAAATAGACTAAAGGTTTACCGTAAACCTCCTTTGAGAGAATCGGAAAATCCTGCCTGATACGCTCAACGTCATAATCGTTTTGGTCAGCCATTTGCGTCTAACCAATCGCTGATAACACCTTCAAGTGCATCCACAACAGCCTCATTATCAAACTCTTCGACAACTTCAGCCACAAAGCCCTTAACCAGCAGACCACGAGCAGATTTCTCAGAAATTCCACGCGCCATGAGATAGAACAAATGCGTTGGATCAATGTCCGTTACCGTCGCGCCATGGGCACAAATCACATCATCGGCAAAAATCTCGAGTTCAGGTTTTGCTGAAAAGTCCGCATCATCTGACAATAGCAATGTATTACAAGCCATCTGCGCATCAGTTTTTTGTGCAATTTGAGCAACTTTAATCTGACCTTGAAACACGCCCTTAGCATTATCAAAAAGCACATTACGGAACGTTTCTGATGATGTCGTGTTAGGTGTATTGTGACCTAATTTAAGCGTTACATCTGTGTGTGTATCACCTGAAAGCAAGTTAACGCCACGCAGGGTTAGATTTGTTTGTGCCCCCTCAACATTGGCAACAATTTCCTGACGTACAAGCTTACCGCCAGCATTAATGAGGTAAAGTTCCAACTCCGCGTTTTCTGCCAATTCAATATTGAGCTGACCAAGATGTGTATCATCAGCCCCTTGAGTTTGAACAATGATCCAACGTGCATGTGCACCTTTTTCTACTTTAATATGCGCAACTGCGCTGACAAGCGCTGCGGCATCGTCACTAGATAAGTGACGTTCGATAATTGTAGCTTTCGAATTTTCCTTGAAAACAACAGGTAATTTACTGTGATGTTGTCCACCAGTTTGGACAAACTGCAACTCTAGCAAATCATCAACATGAGTATCTGCTGCAATTTCAATCTGATAGCCATCCGTAACCAAAGCGCCGTTAAGTTGACCTATTGCATCATCAGCAGCAAGTTCACGAAACACAGCATCTGCTTCCCCAGATTGTAATTTAGAAGACAACGACGATATATCTACGCCTTCAGGTACCTTCATAGCAGCATCAGTTACACCATTGCGAATACCAACCACCCATGAACCCGCAACAAAAGGCGCAACGACACTAGCAGATTGATCTGTTTGCTGAACTGGCACACTACTTAAAAGACGGCGCAAATCGGTATAGTGCCATGCTTCCACACGACGTGTAGGCAGGCCATTTTTTAATAAAGCGGCGAAATTGTTATCACGCATTCGAACAATATGAGTGGAACCACTTAACTGCCCAACCATATCACCAAAATAGGATGTTAACGCTTCTTCCGCGGCTGTTTTCTGTAATTTACTCTGAATATTCATCAGATATCTCCTGATATGTGAAATGAAGGTAAAGCGCTTATATTAAGCAGCATCTTCGATCACATTTGCATAGCCATTTGCTTCAAGCTCCAGAGCAAGTGATTTATCGCCTGACTTGATAACCTGGCCTTTATAAAGAACATGAACACTATCAGGCACAATGTGCTCAAGAAGGCGTTGATAGTGCGTAATGACGACGACAGCTCGCTTAGGATCGCGAAGCGCATTTACACCATCGGAAACAATCTTCAATGCATCGATGTCAAGACCGGAATCAGTTTCATCAAGTACACATAGCTGTGGTCCAAGAAGTTTCATTTGCAAAATTTCTGCACGCTTTTTCTCACCGCCGGAAAATCCAACATTAAGTGGACGCTTAAGCATTGCCATATCGATCTGAAGATCACTTGCAGCAGCTTTCACTTTCTTAATAAAATCAGGAATTGAAAGAGGTTCTTCACCGCGCGCTTTGCGTTGCTCATTCATCGCAACTTTCAAAAATTCCATTGTCGCGACGCCGGGGATTTCGACAGGATATTGAAATGCGAGAAAGATGCCGCTTGCAGCTCGTTCGGAAGGGTCCATTTCAAGCACTGATTCACCGTTATAAAGGATGTCGCCTGATGTGACTTCGTAATCTTCGCGACCCGCCAGAATATATGATAAAGTTGATTTACCAGAACCATTGGGCCCCATAATTGCGGCAACTTCACCAGCTTCAACTTTAAGATTAAGTCCACGAATAATTTCTGTATCTGTGTCAGCGATTTTCGCGTGTAGGTCTCTAATTTCTAACATTCTTACATCCGTTTTTAAGTTCAGGCGCCATATGGCTGCCAATATTCATTTCAATTTTCTAACTTTTAATATCCGATCATGCCGCGCATCAAAGGAAATAAACTGGCAGCTAAAATTCCAACAATTGCACCGACAACAATACGAGAAATGCGCCCACCCAACGATGGAGCAAACGCAGAAAGCGCTCCGCATATGGCCGCATACCAAGCAATTGCGCTGAAATCCATTAGCCCACACTCCCCTCAAGAGAGATGCTAATCAACTTTTGAGCTTCAACCGCAAATTCCATTGGCAATTCTTGGATCACTTCTTTAACGAAGCCATTGACGATTAATGCAATAGCTTCTTCCTCGGGAATACCCCGTGCAAGGCAATAGAAGAGTTGATCATCAGAAATTTTAGATGTTGTGGCTTCATGCTCAAACTGTGCGGACGTATTTTTTGCTTCAATATAAGGCACGGTATGTGCACCACATTGATCGCCGATCAACAGCGAGTCACATTGCGTGAAGTTCCGCGCATTTGTTGCTTTTCTATGGGCTGAAACCTGACCACGATAGGTATTTTGCGAGTTGCCGGCAGAAATACCCTTCGAGATAATACGGCTCGAAGTATTTTTACCCAAATGGATCATTTTTGTACCCGAATCCACTTGCTGATAACCGTTGGAAACGGCAATCGAATAAAATTCGCCTCGAGATCCATCCCCACGTAAAATACAGGACGGATATTTCCATGTGATTGCAGAGCCGGTTTCAACTTGCGTCCAAGAAATTTTCGAATTTACACCGCGACAATCTCCGCGCTTGGTCACAAAATTATAGATGCCGCCCTTGCCGTCTTTATCACCAGGATACCAATTCTGAACTGTTGAATATTTAATCTCCGCATTATCCATCGCTACCAACTCAACCACAGCTGCGTGAAGCTGATTCTCATCTCGCTGCGGTGCTGTACAGCCCTCAAGATAAGAAACATAGGCATCATCTTCGGCGATAATCAATGTTCGCTCAAACTGGCCTGTATTTTCTTCATTAATGCGAAAATAAGTTGATAGCTCCATTGGGCAGCGAACACCTTTTGGAACGAAGACAAATGAACCATCGGTGAAAACAGCTGCATTGAGCGTCGCATAGTAATTGTCCGTTGTTGGAACAACTGAGCCTAGATACTTTTTGATAAGTTCCGGATGCTCTCGGATAGCTTCTGAAATTGACATGAAAATGACGCCAGCCTCGGAAAGCTCCTTCTTAAAGGTTGTGACAACAGATACTGAATCAAATACAGCATCAACTGCAATTTTGCGATTTTGAACACCAGCAAGAACTTCCTGCTCGTGAAGAGGAATTCCAAGCTTCTCATATGTACGCAGTAATTCCGGATCAACGTCATCAATTGTCATAGGTCCTGTTTGACCCTTTGGTGCGGCATAATAATAGATATCATTAAAATCAATCTTCGGGTAATTCACCCGTGCCCAATCCGGCTCTTCCATTGTCAACCAGCGCGCGTAGGCATCCAAACGCCATTCAAGCATCCATTCCGGCTCTTCTTTCTTTGCAGAAATAAAGCGAATGATATCCTCATTCAGACCTTTTGGCGCTTTATCGACTTCGATATCGGTATTAAAGCCATATTTATACTGATCAACATCAATTAATTTAACCTGATCAATCGTTTCCTGCACAGCTGGCATGAAATGCTCCTTAATGCGAATTCATTATTCTTACTTCAGCCTATAACTTTAGGCCGCAGCTACTTTTCGTCGATCCAATCGACGTTTATTAATTCTTTCAAATGCGCTCATAAACGCTTTAACTTCTTCATCACTTGTGCCATGCCCGGTACTAATCCGCAGGGCACCTGCTTTTGTATCAGCACCCATCGCCGCCAATACATGGCTCTCGCCAACTTTTCCCGATGAGCAAGCAGACCCAGATGATGCAGCAATCCCATCAATATCAAACGCAATTTGCAACGTTTCTGACTTTGTATCCGGTAGTGAAAAACAGATCGTATTGCTTATACGTTCAACCTCTCTGCCGTAGATCACAATATCCGGTGCTATTTTCGATATATTTCCCTCAATTTGATCACGCAATTTTGAAAACTTATAAAAATTATATATGTTTTCTTTTGCATACAAACAAGATGCGCCAAACCCTGCAATCCCAATTAAATTCTCAGTACCACCACGATGACCTTTTTCATGGCCTCCGCCAGAAATAAGCGGTTTCGGCATCAATACCTCACCTTGAGAGATAATCGCACCGACACCTTTCGGGCCACCAAGTTTATGTGCAGAGATAAATACAAAATCCGCACCTATATTTCCCATCGAGAATTCAATCTTCCCAACAGCTTGCACAGCATCCAGAACTGTGATTGCTTTATGTGCTTTCGCAAGTTCTAACGCTTTCTCAACAGGTTGCAAAACACCAGTTTCATTATTGGCAACCTGCAGCGCTAGCAAGGGCAAGCCTTGCTCATGGTCATGATTTGAAAGCGCTTGTTGCAGGGCATCTAAATTAATACGCCCCTGACTATCGACGGCAATAATTTCAACATCACCGGATTCAAATCGGCCACCGGATAGCACACACGGATGTTCAACCGCTGAAATATAAAGTTTTGCGACCTTTATTGGAGAGCGGCCCATTTTGTAATCAGGTGTTAGTAAATGATACGCAGCTTCAGTCGCGCCCGAAACAAACGTTACATGGGCCGGATCAGCATCACAAAGATGTGCGACTTGAGCGCGGGCTTGATTAATCATCCGCCGCGCCATTTGCCCCTCACGGTGCACCGAAGACGGATTTCCCAGTTCATCCATGGCCAGAATCATTGCGTCCTTAGCACACGACAAAAGCGGCGCAGTCGCATTATAATCCATATAGACCCGTGAAACCATTAACCAAACACCATCAATCTTGCCACAAAACCTGACTTTGTACGTTTATGCTTGAATTTTTAACCCCGCTTGTCCTATGAAGCGGCGTCTGACAAAAAAACTATAATGTGAATTATAGCTACTTTCGAATAATTCTAAACTAGGTTTTATGAAGACTGGTAGCCATCGTCAAGGCTCGTTGCATAAAATCGCCAGATTATTTCAATGATTTATGAAATATATTCTGGAAACCACGAATGGAGAAAAAATGCCTGAGGTAATTTTTAACGGACCACAAGGTCGTCTTGAAGGACGTTATCAACCCGGTACAGATAAAAATGCTCCAATTGCAATTATCTTACACCCCCATCCACAATTCGGCGGCACGATGGATAACCGCATTGTATATGAACTTTTCTACATGTTCAAAGCACGTGGCTTTACAACGCTTCGCTTTAATTTTCGCGGTATTGGCCGTAGCCAGGGTAATTTTGATCATGGTGCAGGTGAATTATCTGATGCAGCAGCAGCTCTTGATTGGATACAAACACTCCACCCAGATTCAAAAAACTGCTGGGTTGCGGGTTACTCATTTGGATCATGGATTGGTATGCAATTATTGATGCGTCGTCCTGAGATCGAAGGTTTCATGTCCATTGCTCCGCAGCCAAATACCTATGACTTTTCATTTTTGGCACCCTGTCCGTCTTCCGGTCTCATCATTCATGGTGATGAAGACCAAGTAGCGCCCGAAAAAGATGTTCAGGTTTTAGTTGATAAACTACGCACCCAAAAAGGTATCTTGATCACACATCAAACGATGCTCGGTGCAAACCACTTCTTTACAGATAAAACAGATTTGCTTATCGCTGAGTGTGCTGATTATCTCGATCGCCGCCTGAATGGAGAGCTTGTTCCCGAACCCCGCCCATCAAAGCGTCTTCGCTAGTCGGATGAGCTAAACTAAAAGTTCCAGTCCAAACCCTCTAATCAACTGCGCTTTTGAGAAGCTGACCGTGGACGATGTAAACAGGGCTACATCCTTATCAGGTTGCCCTGATACTTGAGCGCGGTCAATCAAACTTATTGCATGCCGTGCAATTGCCTCAGCCGGATCTAACCAATCAACTGGCCAGGGCGAGATTTGACGAAAACGATTTGCCAAAAATGGGTAATGCGTACAAGCCAGCACAACAATATCAGTATGGTTTCCATCAAGCTCAATAAGACATTGCTCGATAATTGGGCGCAATGCATCATCACTTACCTTTCCCCCGCTCATATAAGCCTCCGCCAGTCCGGCAAGGTCTTCTGAACCAACAAGTCGCACATGACATTGACTGGCAAATGACTGTATCAAATCGCGTGTATAAGCTCGTTTGACAGTGCCCGGGGTTGCCAATACAGAAATCACGCCAGATTTTGTGCGTTCAGCGGCAGGTTTAATTGCAGGTACTGTGCCAACAAATTTGACTTCAGGAAACCTCGATCGCAAAGCCGTCATAACAAGAGTAGAAGCAGTATTACAGGCGATGATTATAAGTTCAGGTCGATAGGTTTCTATCAACTTACCCATAAGCTCTACAATATGGGATTCTAGATTAGTCTCATCCCATGAACCATAAGGAAAAGCAGCATCATCGGCGACATAGATAAACTGCCTCTCCGGCACTAAAATTCGTGCCTCACGCAACACGGTTAAGCCACCTATACCACTGTCAAAAAGCAGAATTGGTGCCTGCTTATTCATCATTCAAACCATCATCAGCACTACGACCACCTAAGCCAGGGCCTGATTTCCCTTTAGGGGCTGATCGGCTATACTGGTCTAACGACGAGAAAACGCCTCTCAAAAAGAAGATTTCGTTTTCTGAAAAAGCTGGCCTCGAAAAAACCGCACGAAGATTATCAATCAAAGCAGGCCGTTTTTTCTTTGATCTAAAATATCCACGAGAATCCAAAGCTTCTTCAACTTGATCAATTAAACCACGTAGATGGTGTTTCTCCGCAGGCGCAAAATCTGGTGACTGGTGAGGAATATCAGTTTCACTATCAAGCCCACTTTTTAGCCATTCATACGACATTAAAAGCACTGCTTGTGATATATTTAATGATGCAAATGCAGGATTTACTGGAAATGTAACAAGTTCATCAGCCAGACTTACTTCATCGTTGCGTAAACCAATTCGTTCTCTGCCGAAAAGTATCCCAATCTTCTCCCCACGCTTAAACCGAACACGGAGCTCTTTTGCCGCCGAGACAGGGCCTTGTACCGGCTTATGCCCATCACGTTCCCTTGCCGTTGTGGCGAGGACGAAATTTAAATCCGCGATTGCTGATGAAAGATCATCAAAAATCTGCGCTCCATCTAAAACATGATCTGCTTTACTCGCTGCGGATATAGCTTTCTCATTTGGCCAGCCATCGCGCGGCGCCACAATTCTGAGGTCATCCAAGCCGAAATTGGCCATGGCGCGTGCCACCATGCCGATATTTTCGCCCAGTTGTGGTTCAACCAATATAATAATTGGTCCCTCAGAGATCATCTGTTTTTTACTATTCGTACCAGACATAAATATTCCATCTTAATCACTACGCTCGTGTTGCACATTTGTACCTAATTTAAAAGCACTTCAATAATCTCCAAACAGAGCAAATGTGTGTTCAGAGCTTTTTTCCCATAAATATTGCACTGCGAGCTGTGCTTTGCTATGAGGGCGCATCAGTTCAATCCTGCACTTCAAGCAGGTTACGCACTTCCAATATAAAGGTCCCAAATATGGCGAAAATTAAAGTCGAAAATCCTGTTGTGGAACTCGATGGTGATGAGATGACACGTATCATCTGGCAATTCATCAAAGATAAATTGATTCACCCCTATCTAGATATTGACCTAAAATATTACGATTTAGGTATGGAAGCACGTGATGAGACTGACGATCAGATCACTGTAGATGCTGCAAATGCAATCCAAAAATATGGCGTGGGTGTCAAATGCGCGACCATTACGCCAGATGAAGCCCGCGTTGAAGAGTTCGACCTCAAAAAAATGTATCGTTCACCAAACGGCACAATCAGAAACATTCTCGGTGGTGTAATCTTCCGCGAACCAATCATTTGTAAAAACGTCCCACGTTTGGTTCCGGGCTGGACAAAACCGGTTATCGTTGGTCGTCACGCATTTGGTGACCAATATCGCGCGACAGACTTTAAATTCCCTGGCAAGGGTAAAGTTACTATGAAATTTGTTGGCGAAGACGGCACCGAGCAAGAGTATGATATCTTCGAAGCACCATCTGCTGGTATCGCAATGGGCATGTACAACCTTGATAAATCCATTGAAGACTTCGCTCGCGCATCCATGAATTACGGCTTGCAACGCAAAGTTCCAGTTTATCTGTCTACTAAAAACACTATCATGAAAGTGTATGATGGTCGCTTTAAGGATATCTTCGAAGAAGTTTATCAAAACGAATTCAAAGAAAAATTCGAAGAAGCAAATATCACTTATGAACACCGCTTGATTGACGACATGGTCGCATCAAACCTTAAATGGTCTGGTGGTTACGTTTGGGCTTGTAAAAACTATGATGGCGATGTTCAGTCGGACACCGTTGCTCAAGGGTTTGGTTCACTTGGCTTAATGACGTCGGTTCTTATGTCTCCCGATGGCCGCACTGTCGAAGCAGAAGCCGCTCACGGAACAGTCACACGTCACTATCGCCAGCATCAAAAAGGTGAAGAGACTTCTACCAACTCAATTGCCTCTATCTTTGCATGGACACGTGGCCTGGCTCACCGCGCAAAGCTTGATGATAATGCCGAGCTTGCAAAATTTGCGCTAACACTTGAAAAAGTATGCGTGGACACAGTGGAATCTGGCTTTATGACAAAAGACTTGGCATTATTGATTGGTCCTGATCAGCCTTGGCTGTCAACAACAGGCTTCCTAGATAAGATCGATGAAAATCTACAAAAAGCAATGGCTTAAGTTCATAACTTGATTCAAAAAGCCCGCTGCATTATTTGCAGCGGGCTTTTTATTTTTGATATCAGTATAACTGGTTTAGAGTAACGCCTTAATAGCATCTATAGCGTCAGGGCTTTTTGATGTATCAGGACCACCAGCTTGCGCCATATCAGGACGACCGCCGCCACCCTTCCCACCGAGAACTTCCGATGCAGCACGAACCAAGTCGACTGCACTGTATTTTCCAACAAGATCATCCGTCACACCCACAACAGCACCAGCTTTACCACCGTCAATACCAATGAAGGCCACAATTCCAGAACCAATTGAATTCTTGCCGTCATCTGCCAGAGCCTTTAACTCACGGCCGCCAATACCCTCGACGACCTTACCTATAAAGCTGATGTCATTGATCATTTCAGCACCGTCAGATTTAGCGCCCCCGCCCATAGCAAGTTGGCGTTTTGTATCTGACAATTCTTTTTCCAACTGCTTTCTCTCTTCAAGCAACTGCGCAACTCGATTGGGAACTTCTGATGGCGAGGTTTTAAGGGCAGCAGCGGCAGATTTTAACGTGGCCTCTTGCGTTCTGAAGTAATCCCGCGCCGCATCACCACTTAGTGCCTCAATACGCCTAACACCAGCAGATACCGCACTTTCACCCACGACAGCTACAAGGCCAATTTCACCTGTGTTCGAGACGTGTGTCCCACCACAAAGCTCCACAGAGAATTGACCATCTTCACCTGAACTATCGGGTTGTGATCCCATCGCTACGACACGAACTTCCTCACCGTACTTTTCGCCAAACAAGGCACGAGCTCCTGCTTCAACAGCATCGTCTACACCCATTACACGCGTCGTCACAGGTTCGCTTTGCAAGACAACTTCATTAGTAATAGTTTCAATTTTTGAAAGCTCATCAGCTTCAAGTGGCTTCTGGTGAGAGAAATCAAATCGAAGCCTATCTGCCGAAACAAGAGACCCTTTTTGTGCGACATGGTCACCCAGCACTTGACGAAGGCTCTCGTGCAGTAAATGAGTGGCAGAGTGATTTCGACAAATATTAGCCCTGCGGTCGGGATCAACCTCTAAACGACCGGCTTCACCTACAGAAACCTCTCCCTCCTTTAGAACCGCATGGTGAACAAATAGACCATCAGCCTTCTTTGAAACATTTTTTACATCTGCAATGGCGCCATTTTCAAAAAATATCTGCCCAGTGTCACCCATCTGACCACCCATTTCTGCATAGAAGGGTGATTGATTAAAAACCAAACTTACCTCATCGCCATTACCGGCTTTTTTGACCTCTTCGCCATCCTTAACTATTGATTCTATAACGCCTTCTGCGAGTAACTTTTCATAACCCAAAAACTCGGTGGACCCAACACGATCAAATACGCTGAACCATATAGCTTCTGATGCAACATCCCCAGAACCGGACCAATTTGCCCGAGCTTCTGCTTTTTGCTTCTCCATGGACGTATTAAAACCATCTACATCAACGTCAATCGAACGCGAGCGAAGCGCGTCTTGCGTCAAATCAAGCGGAAATCCATAAGTATCATAAAGTTTAAATGCCACATCGCCTTTGAGCTCATCACCCTCATGCATATCAGCTGTAGCTTCATTTAGAAGCTGTAGACCCCGACCAAGCGTTCTCTGAAAGCGCACTTCTTCAATCTCAAATGTTTCTCTTATGAGACTTTCGGTCTGACGCAACTCTGGAAAAGCATCCCCCATTTCCGAAACGAGGCTTGGAACCAATTTGTGCATCAACGGTTCTTTCGCACCAAGAAGATTAGCGTGTCGCATTGCACGACGCATGATACGTCTAAGCACATAACCACGCCCCTCATTTGAAGGAAGAACACCATCGGCAACGAGAAAACTGCAAGCTCGCAAGTGATCAGCTATCACACGATGACTAGGCAGTTGATCGCCATCAGCCATCACGCCCGTTGCTTCAACCGACGCATTAATGAGCTTCTCAAATAAATCGATCTCATAGTTGTTATGCTTGCCTTGCAGAACAGCAGCGATACGTTCTAGCCCCATGCCTGTGTCAATAGATGGTTTAGGTAAGTTTTCGCGTTGATCTTTGGAAATCTGCTCATATTGCATGAACACAAGGTTCCAAATTTCGATAAAGCGATCACCATCTTCTTCCGGTGAGCCGGGAGGGCCACCCCATATATCTTCACCATGATCAAAGAAAATTTCAGAACATGGGCCACAAGGTCCAGTATCACCCATAGACCAAAAATTATCACTGGTTGGAATCCGAATGATACGATCATCTTTCAAACCAGCGATTTTTTTCCAAAGATCCGCAGCCTCGTCATCCTCTGAATAGACGGTCACCAATAACTTCTCTTCCGGTAGAGCATATTCTTTAGTTATCAAATTCCACGCATGGAGAATGGCTTGCTCTTTAAAATAGTCACCAAATGAGAAATTACCTAACATCTCAAAAAATGTATGATGGCGTGCTGTATACCCAACATTATCCAGATCATTGTGCTTACCACCAGCACGTACGCATTTTTGCGATGTTGCAGCTGTCGAATATGGTCTCTGCTCAAGCCCCGTAAAAACATTCTTGAACTGAACCATTCCGGCATTTGTGAACATCAATGTTGGATCATTTTGCGGAACCAGCGAACTAGAAGATACAACTTCATGTCCGTGGGATTTAAAATAATCCAAAAATACAGATCTAATATCGTTTACGCCGCTCATACCTAATCAAACCTCAAATGGCCAAAAGTAGTTTTTTCTTAAGGCTGAAAGAAGGCTTAATCAACCAAATAATCTTCCGAATCCCGCCAAGCGCCTAAGAATATGACAAAGCAAAGATAAATAAGCCGCCCCCATCAAATGATGGAGACGACAAATAAATTTCAAATACTTAAAGCAGATTAAGCTTTTGCAGCATCATCCTTATCATCGGATGCACCACCAGAAGGGTCATCAAGCAATTGCTCTGCAATCAGACCAGCGTTCTGACGCAATGATAATTCAATCTCATCCGCAGTTTCTGGGTGATCAGCAAGGAATTGCTTTGCGTTTTCACGTCCCTGTCCCAAGCGTTGACTATTATATGAGAACCAGGAGCCAGATTTCTCGACTATTCCAGCTTTGACTCCTAAATCAACCAATTCGCCCGTTTTGGAAGAACCTGCACCATACATAATATCAAATTCAACCTGCTTAAATGGAGGTGCCATCTTATTCTTTACAACTTTAACACGTGTCTGGTTACCTACAATTTCATCGCGGTCCTTTACAGCACCAATACGGCGAATATCCAAACGGACTGATGCATAAAATTTAAGCGCATTGCCGCCTGTTGTTGTTTCCGGTGAACCAAACATCACACCAATTTTCATACGGATTTGGTTGATAAAAATAACCATGGTATTTGATTTTGAAATCGAACCTGTCAACTTGCGTAAGGCTTGGCTCATCAAACGAGCTTGCAAGCCCGGGAGACTATCGCCCATTTCACCTTCAATCTCTGCTCGGGGAGTAAGAGCTGCCACAGAATCAACAACAAGAACATCAAGCGCACCAGAACGAACCAGTGTATCCGTAATTTCTAATGCCTGCTCACCAGTATCTGGCTGTGATATCAAAAGGTCTTCAAGATCAACACCAAGCTTACGCGCATAAACCGGATCAAGAGCATGCTCTGCATCAATGAAACCACAGATACCGCCATCTTTTTGAGCTTGAGCAATCGTCTGTAATGCCATGGTCGTTTTACCTGAACTCTCAGGACCATAAATCTCAATAACACGGCCTTTAGGCAGACCACCAATACCAAGGGCAATATCAAGGCCGAGAGAACCTGTTGAAACCTTTTCAATCTCGACAACACTCTCATTTGAGCCGAGTTTCATGATTGAGCCTTTTCCGTATGATCGCTCAATCTGAGAAAGTGCTGCATCCAGCGCCTTACTTTTATCCACTGATTTTTCCTCTACAAGTCGCAAAGAGTTTTGTCCCATGATTACATACCTTCAAATTATTTAGCCGCCGCAAGTAATCAGCGCTTCCATAACCTAAACGTACTCTATTTGTTCTCATTTGGCAATACCAACTTAACTATATGAAAATATTTAATAAATACGAATATGTTCTATTTTTGTCCAACAACTTCAACAATCTATTTCAAGTCAAATAGATTTAAACTAAAATCGCTTTCAGCATGATAGACGATTCGCCGAAAGGAATAACCCATTGAAACCTATTCTTATTATGGGTGGTGCTCATATCGACCGAAATGGAACCATGAACAAACCCTATATAACAGGTTCGAGCATCCCGGGAACCATGAGGGAAGACATAGGCGGCGGCGCGTTTAATGTAGCAAGTAACTTAGCACAATTAGATATTCCCGTGATATTTTCCTCACCGCGTGCGGATGGCAACCTAACATTTGCGATTAAAAACAAGTTGCGAAATTTATCAAATTTTATTGACTTTCCAATTCAGCTTGAAGGCAATTCACCAAGCTACACAGCTCTTAAAGATAAAAATGGTGAACTTATTGCAGCTTTAGCGGATATGCAGCTTTATGATGAACTTACTACGGAAAGTTTTCTCACAGAGAAGCTACGAACGAAAATCACACAAGCTGATATAATCATAACAGACGCGAATTTTCCGGCACATATATCAAGCGCCATCGGTAAATTAAAAACTGAGCAATGCAGCTGGTATGCAGTGGCAACTTCACCTGCCAAAGTCAAAAGACTTCAACCCTCGCTACCAAGCCTTAATTTATTATCGATGAATATGAACGAAGCAATAGAATTGACGGGGCTTACAAAGCATTCCATACCGGAATTGATTGAGCAACTTCATAATATGGGACTGAAGTCTGGAATTATTACAGATGGGTCAAATGGCCTGCACTATTTTTCCAACCATACCCAAACAATCAGCCTACCGCCCTACCCTTCGGATAAAATACAGGATGTGACCGGCGCAGGCGACGCCATACTTTCCGGTTTCATTGCATCAACACTAAAAAACGCCAACGCAGAAGAAGCGTTAAGCACTGGTCTGGCTGCCGCCAAAATAACAATAGAAGTAAACGGTGCATGTAGTGAGCAATTATCAACAAAAACTATTGAAGCAATAATGCAGCCAGATTAAAGATCGGCAAACAATAATCAAAGCAGGATATCTAATGCAATTGCATTTTAGTAATGAAGTAAAACAGGCCATCGACAACAAGGCGCCAATTGTTGCTCTTGAATCAACTATTATAACACATGGCATGCCTTGGCCGGGCAATTTTGAAATGGCGACAGGCGTCGAGCAGCTCATTCGCGATGGTGGCGCAACGCCAGCTACAATTGCTGTCATACAAGGTAACTTACATATCGGATTAGAGCAAAAGACACTAGAAGAACTTGCTCAAACCAAAGATGCAATGAAAGTGTCTAGAGCCGACATGGCCTTTGCTATTTCTCAAAAGAAAACAGGAGCTACGACGGTTGCTGCAACGATGATGGCGGCGCACGAAGCTGGAATACAAGTTTTTGCGACTGGCGGGATTGGTGGCGTACATCGCGGAGCATCGGATAGTTTTGATATCTCTGCAGATTTACAAGAACTTGGCAGAACGCCTGTTGTTGTGGTCGCGGCCGGAGCAAAAGCCATTCTGGATATAGCCAAAACACTTGAGGTACTGGAAACATTGGGGGTGCCTATAGTGACGATTGGCCAAGATAGCTTTCCCGCTTTTTGGTCACAAAAGTCAGAATATAAATCTCCGCTACGTGTCGAAAACGCGTTGGACGTTGCTTCATTTGAGAAGACACGGCAAAAGTTTGGTAATCATGGTGGAATGCTTGTAGGAAACCCCGTCCCTACGGCAAATGAAATTTCGGCTAGTGAGATGAATACCTATATTGAACAAGCACTTACCGAGGCTAGTAAGCAGAACATATCCGGTAAGGATGTAACGCCATTTTTGCTTGGAAAAATATTTGAATTAACTAACGGCAAAAGCCTAGAAACAAATATTGCGCTTGTGCGCAATAACGCAAAAATCGCGACAGAAATCGCGATTGAGTTAGCGTCATAAGTCTTGAAATTGTCTGGCGTTCAAAACGCCAGACAATTTATTAGATTAACTAAGTGGTGAAAGTTGAATTTCGACCCGTCTATTAGCCGCACGACCAAATTCCGTACTATTATCTGCAATTGGACGCGTTTCGCCAAAGCCAAGAGTTCTAAAGCGGCGTGGGTCTACACCAGTTTGCGATAGATAATTAGCAACAGATTGCGCACGCTGATTAGACAAAATCTGATTTGACTGATCACTACCGGTTGAATCCGTGTGACCGTAAACATCTACCAATGTTTTGTTAAACTTACTTACAACGATAGAAACGCCATTAAGCGTATTAACAAATGTAGGTTTGATTACCGATTGCCCCACATCAAATGTAATATTGGACGGCATGTTCAAAATAATTTGGTTACCATTTCGTGTAACCGTTACGCCCGTACCCTGCAATTGTGCACGAAGTTCAGCTTCTTGTTGGTCCATATAGTTGCCAATTGCACCACCGGCTAAAAGGCCGATACCAGCACCGACAAGCGCATTTCGGCGATCATCGCCACCAGCTAGGAGACCAAGACCAGCACCTGCAGCAGCGCCCAGTGCGGCACCTTTACCTGTGTTACTAATCTTTTGCTGACCAGTATAAGGATCAGTTGTGGTACAAGACGCTAAGAAAACTCCCGCAAGAAGAGTGGCGATAATTTGGGTTTTCATGGGATTCCCCCTGTTAAAATTTCCGTAATTCAGTTGTCACCATGAAATATGGCATTAAGATGAATTAATCGTTTCAAACTAAGTGAAGCAAATAAATTACTATTTATCAAGCATATCACGAACAGCAGTTGCTAATTGCTTTAATGAGAACGGTTTTGCCAAGAAGCCAAATTGAGCGCCTTCTGGCAGATTTTTTGCAAATGCATCTTCTGCATAGCCCGATACAAAAATAAATTTTATATCCGGATAATCCTTACGAAGTTCACGTAGCAACGTTGGGCCATCCATTTCTGGCATAACTACATCAGATACAACAATGTCCACTTTGCCTTTAAGTTCATGAAGAATTTCAAGTGCTTCCGCACCATCTCCTGCTTCGTGCACATCATAACCACGCGTTTCGAGCATTCGCTTTCCACCGCGACGCACAGCTTCTTCATCCTCAACCAATAGGACTGTTGTCGAATCACCAGTTAGGTCAGAACTTTCGTCACCAAGTTTAGCGTCCGCAGGCTTCTTTGCGATAGAAACATCATCGCCTTTATCTTTTCCTGATTTCTGCTCATCATCATTGGCAGCTGCAATTTCTTCGAAGCGGGGTAGGAATATATTGAACGTTGTACCTTTACCAACTTCAGATTCAGGATAGATAAAACCACCGGATTGCTTAATAATGCCGTAAACCATAGACAGCCCAAGACCCGTTCCCTTACCAACGTCTTTGGTTGTGAAAAATGGTTCAAAAATCTGTTCCAATACTTCAGGTTCTATACCTGTTCCCTGATCTTCAACCTCAACCAGAACATACTCACCAGATGACATTCCGCGATAATTCAGAGCTGCAATCTCATCCTCTTCCACATTCCGTGTCCGAATTGTAACCTCTCCGCCTTCGGGCATCGCATCCCGTGCATTGACAGCCAAATTAACAAGCACTTGCTCAAATTGACCGAGATCTGTTTTAACAGGCCATACATCTTTGCCAAACTCCACCTTTAGCTTAACGTTTGTTCCCGTCAAACGGTCGACCAACATGCGTAAATCACCAAGAACATCCACCATGGACAACACTGACGGGCGCATTGTTTGTTTCCGTGAAAATGCCAACAATTGCCGCACAAGTACGGCAGCCCGGTTGGCATTACGTTTAATCTCCATCAAGTCAGCAAAATCACTGCTGGCGGGACCAGAATTTAGAAGCAAGTGATCCGATGAAAGAAGAATTGCCGTTAAAACATTGTTGAAATCATGAGCAATACCTCCTGCCAACGTGCCAACCGCATTCATTTTCTGAGTTTGCGCCATTTGAGATTCAAAAGCTTTTTGTTCAGTTGTTTCAACAACATATATGATTGCTAGCTCACGAGATACCTCATCCGGTTGCTCAATAACCGAGTTAACATAAAAACGAAAATAGCGCTCATCGTCCTTTGGATGTCTTGCATCTACGGGTGCGATATTGCCTTGCTTATCTGCTGCCTGAACAAGGCTTTCACGGTAACCGTCAATATCCTCATCACGGAATAAACTTTCAAGTAAAACTCCATTTTCAATATGCTGCCGACCAATAATTCCATCAAACATTTTGAAAAATGGTGCATTAGTTCGGAGTATTTTTCCAGATGCATCAACGGAAGCAATCGCCATCGGCGTATTGTTGAAAAACCGCGTAAATCGCATCTCTGCGGTCGCAGATGGAACTTGCGCACCATCATTATCTTTTCGGCCAACGACAATAGTTCTGCTTTCACCTGGAGCCCCATCATGAGTGGCCGAAACTTTATGAACAAGTTGAACAGGCAGGCTTTGACCATTCGTTTTCAATAGATCAAGGTCAATGAAAGCTGTCTTATTTAGCCCAGGCTCTGCTTGGACTGAATTAATTAACGCAAGCCCTTCTCCAGCAACAATATTAGAAATCGGAACATTTTCTGTTTTGAAGCTCGTTAGATCAATTGAAAGCCAGTCCGCCAAGGTCGCATTTAGATAAACAATCTCACCCTTATTGTTGGCGGAAAAGAACCCAACTGGCGCATGATCAAGATAATCAATAGCGTATTGTAACTCCTTGAACACACGCTCTTGGTCGGCTCTCTCCTCAGTTATATCAATGAGTTCCCATGCGATCATTTGGTCTCGGGTCTCATCACTATAGGGTTTTGCAGAAAGTCTGTACCAACGTGGACCCTTATCATCTGTCTGACTACCAATTGGCGCATCAAGGCGAAATTCTTCATAGGACGATTTTTGATCTCGTACAGCTCTTATCAATCTATATGCAGCTTCTGTAGCCCCAGGATCTTGATTAAGTAGCGCGCCAATAGACTTTAATGCTTCCCCGCCCGTCGAACCGACAAGCATTCGATATGCGTCATTACCAAAAATAACCCGATCTTTCTGATCAGAAATCACGATACCTTGTGTCTGATTATTCAAAATACTTAATGCAAAGGGGTCAATTTGTGGCTTGGGCATAAACCCGATAAGGCCTGTCACCAATCCGATAATCAGAAAAATGCCTAGAAAACTCAAAATTCCAAAACAAACGAGTAACACCTGCGTTGTGATAATATCTTTTAGAAAAAAGAAAGCTATGGAAACAACTATCATAGCAGTTGAAACAACTATAAGACGTATAGCTGGTCTCGATTTAGGCCCCTGATTCATATATCAACCCAACATAAGCGGTTATGATCTTACTTGCACCAAAATGGTCTTGCGACTCGAATTCAAGGAAAATTTCCCAGATTCCATTAAGTTTAATATTTAATGCAATTTATGTCGACTGAAAGCGTAATAAAAAGATATCCCCACGCCATTCGCAAATGAGTTGTTTAAATACAAAAATTGAGAGTTGTTTTTTATTCAAGAGTCAGAAAAAGCTTTTATGGGTAATTCTTGGGGTCATTAATGCTCGAATCGACGACATCTGGTAATATGGGGAACTTGCTTTTTGCTGCCATTCTCGTAATGGTTGCTATTGCTGCTTGCGCAGGTTTGGCATTCTTCCTCAAAACAAAATTTAATTTTGCTACACTCTCGAGACACATGAACCCGCATGCTCGTTTAAGCATAGTGGAGAGCCTAGATGTCGACCAAAAACGTAAACTTATTCTCATACGAAAAGATGAAATTGAACACCTGGTTCTAATTGGTGGACAGGAAGATTTGGTCATTGAATCATCCGGACTTCTAAATTCATCAAAAAATACCACCGTTAGCTCTCCTGAGTCTGAGCAAAAAGCCCAGGCAGTTCTGAGTGACAACAAAGTCGTGAAGGCATCAAATGATGAAAATCTTCATCAAAATGGCGCAACTGAACCACTACAACCTAATACTGTTTCTGCCCCTTCAACTAGCATAGCACAGGCATCTGATCCGGTAGAATACCAGAAATCCTCACGGTCAGTGCCGTCTGAAATAAACGAAGCCGAATTGACAAGGCTGATTAGCGATGCATTAGAAGCCTCTAAATCCAATCAGGTAAACGAAAAGACCGTTGCCAAAGCTGTGAGCATGTTAAGCTCTGAGGAAGAAGTCTCAGATTTTTTTGATCAGGCACGTAGCAGAATATTTGCAAAGCCGACTACGACTGAACGGCCGCGTGAAGACACTGATGATTTTCAGGCTGTATTGAGAAATCAGAAAGAGGCCGCCGCGCGCGCGCAATACCGCGCTAGACTACAAGAAAGCAAAGCAGCTGCACCGGCCCCAAGAAAGTTTGATCCCATCCCGGAGACGGCGGAAGAAAGAATTAAAAAGCTGAAAGCACTTTTAGGCGACAGCAATAGGCGCCTAAAATAATTATTCGTCTTTATATACTTTTTCGCGACGCTCATGACGCTCTTGAGCTTCAATGCTCAAAGTAGCAACTGGCCGCGCATCCAAGCGCTTTAAATTAATCGGCTCGCCACTATCTTCACAATAACCATATGTACCGTCTTCAATTCGATGTAGAGCTGCGTCAATTTTAGAAATTAGTTTTCTCTGACGATCTCTTGCGCGAAGTTCAATCGCACGATCCGACTCAGACGATGCTCGATCAGCAACATCAGGATGATTGGAACTTTCCTCTGCAAGATTACCCATTGTCTCACGGGCACCGGCAAGAATTTCTTCTTTCGAAGCTAAGAGCTTAGCCTTGAAATATGCCAGTTGCCGAGGGTTCATGAACTCCTCGTCTTCAGAAGGTACGTATGAATCCATATGTGAGGTATCACTCATTTTAAGCCTCCCAACAATTTTAACTGACGCGGTGTATACCGAGTGTCTAGATCGCTTTCAAGACGTAAAAATCACATTCAGCGCATAATTCAATTTTTATCGAATTTGGTGTTCATAAACCTGTTAATTTGAAAAATTCTGGCACATCTACAAATCAACAATGCATACGCCTATATCTATTCTAATCCCCGTTCGGACAAGGAAACTATCAATTGCGAGATTTTTCACTGTTAAATTTAAAAAATGAAGCATTTGGTGTTTATGACAATTTGGCGTCAGTAACCACAGGTGTGTTTGATCCTACAATAAGGCTCGGAGTAACTGGCCTTGCCAGATCTGGAAAAACGGTCTTCATCACATCTCTCATCCAAAATCTACTCACCGCATCTCGTATGCCAGTTCTTAAAGCGCAAAACGAGGGGCGTATCTCGCGGGTAAATCTTCAACCGCAACCAGATGATGATGTTCCCCGGTTTTCTTATGAGGAGCATGTTGAGAGCTTAATGAAGGACCGAAGATGGCCTCAGTCCACAACATCCATCTCACAACTACGCTTGAAAATTGAATATGAAACGGCTGAAGGTTGGGGCAAGTATTTTTCTCCCGGACATCTCAATGTCGATATTGTTGACTATCCTGGTGAGTGGCTGCTCGACCTTCCACTTCTTTCGCAGAGTTTTGAAACATTCAGCCAAAACGCATTGGATCTTGCCACGAAAGGCGCACGTCGCCAGCTAAGTGCCACGTGGCTAAATAGTTTAATGCAGATAGATTCAACCTCTCCTATGTCGGAGCCAGAGATTAAGCGAATTGCAACCGAATTCTCTGACTACCTTAAAGCTTGCAAGGATGAGAAGTGGGCATTTTCCACACTGCCTCCAGGGCGCTTTCTATTGCCGGGTGACCTTGAAGGATCACCAGCCGTAACGTTTTTTCCGCTGGCAAAAACAGCTGAGGGTAAATCCGACCCAAACTCCCTTTATTCGACAATGGAACGACGATATGAAAGTTATAAATCCAAAGTCATAAAACCATTTTATCAAAACCACTTTGCGCGCCTTGACCGACAAATCATTCTTATCGATGCTCTGCAAGCACTAAATGCGGGCAGCGATGCTGTGGTGGATCTGGAACGCGGGATCGCCGATATACTTATGAGTTTTAACATCGGCAAAAATAACTTCTTTGAAAATCTTTTCACGCGGCGCATCGACAAAATTATGATAGCTGCAACCAAGGCGGATCATTTGCACCACCAGAGTCATGGCAAACTTCAGAAGCTAATCAATCGCCTTGTTGAACGGGCAATGACAAAGGTCGGCGCAAGCGGTGCGGAGATTGATGTCATTGCAATGGCAGCTGTTCGGGCAACAAAAGAAGCCAGCTACAAAGATGGTACAGACGAACTTCCGGTAATCATCGGGACGCCTGATGTCGGACAGCAAATAAATGGTCTTTCTTTCGATGGAAAATCGGAAAAAGCAATATTTCCCGGGGACTTACCAGAAGATCCGGATTCAATTTTCAAAGCACTTGAATCAAAGTCTGACAAAGACCTTCGTCAAACCCACGATCTGAACTTTGTTAAATTCAGACCGCCAGAACTTACTTCTGAGAAGAACACGATCAACGTCTCACTGCCCCATATTCGATTGGATAAAGCAATTGAGTTTCTTATCGGAGATAGATTGCAATGACTAACAACCGAAGACCTGCAGCATTTGACATCAAAACTAACGGCAAGAAGCCGTCTGATAAACCGTCCAAACGTAAAATAAACTCAGGACCAAGACCTGCAAAATCAATTGATATTGAAAACAAAAACCTACAAATTGCGTCCGAAGAAGATGACATATTTGCCGCTCAATTGAATACACTTGACGAAATGTCAGAGCATGAACCTCCAGTCAAATTGAAAAAATCCAAATTTTCAATTCTACGGTTGGCCGCCGCTGCTATCGTAATGCTTTTGAGCCTTTCATTTGGTTTATGGGCAGAAACTCTCATTACTGATCTTTTTGAACGCTCCCCACTCACGGGTTGGTTGGGAGCATCAGCACTGCTAGTGTTGCTGGTATCGTTCTTGTTTCTGATTGTCCGCGAAATCATTGGAATTGCAAAGTTACGCTCTGTCGAAAAATTACGTAAAGATATTGAGAAAGCACTCCCCACCCCCAATATTCCACAAGCAAGGGACTTGGTTTCACGTATAACTAAAATTGTGATCGAACGGCCTGAGACAGCGCGCGGACGCCAAATCTTATTGGAAGCCGAAGACGATATCATCGATGGCAATAATCTTTTGGCCCTTGCTGAAACTCAGCTTCTCGGAAACCTTGATAAAGAAGCTCGTAAATTGATCTTGTCCTCCGCCAAACGCGTTTCCGTTGTAACGGCAATTAGTCCGAAAGCTTTGATTGATACAGGCTACGCCCTATATGAAATGGTGCGTCTCACGCGCAAGTTAGCAAACCTATACGGCTCTCATCCGGGATTTTTTGGCATACTAAAACTACTTAGGTCCGTTATATCGCATCTAGCAGTTACCGGAACCGTTGCAATTGGTGAAAGCCTTATCCATCAATTTGTCAGCCATGGAATAGCTGGCAAGATATCTGCCCGTTTTGGTGAAGGTGTTATTAATGGCATTATGACAACCAGATTTGGCATTGTGGCGATGGAACTTTCACGACCAATGCCGTTCAAAGAGCTGAAAAGGCCGCAAATCAAGAGTTTCCTCTCTGAATTAACGACGACCAGTCCCCCAAAAGATGTTGAAAAATGACTTCATGCTTAATAAAATGATGACAAATCTTCAAAAATTAGGTGCATAATTACCAAGCATTAACCATTACAGGGCAATTTAGGTAAAGTTCCTAATAAACAATTGGTAGTCACATGTCGATTTTCAAAGCATCTAAGCTTTTCTTTATTGGTCTCGTTCTTTCAGCAGCAACTGCCGTCAATGTTGCAAATGCGAGTAATGACCGTGCCTTTTTCAATTCAGTTGAAGGAAACTGGAAAGGCCCGGGGAAAATCGTTGCTGGAAAATACAAAGGTACAAAATTTAATTGTAACTTTGCAGGTATCCCTTCGGCTGGAAAAAAGCTGGGCATAACCATGGATGGAACATGCCGTGTTGGTGTTTTTAATCAGAAAATGAATGCAACGATTCAAAAATCCGGTAATCGTTATAAGGGCAAATTTCTGGATGGTGCCGCTGGACAAGGCCTTGATATCGTTTCTGGAAAATTCAAGAAATCAAAAGCTGTCGTTGGCATTAATAGAAACAAGTTAGACGGTGCCATGGTCGCTGATTTTATTAATCCTGATACAATGAATGTTACAATTTCTGTAAAAGTAGGATCCAGCATGGTTCCCGTTATCGGAATGACTTTGTCACGAAAACTAGTTCGCAAGACGTCTCTTTCAGATTAAGAAGTCAGGCTTTGCCTTTTTGCCACCACAAGGGAGTATCATCAGCGACTTCGATATCATCTTTACTAAGCCTATCAGCCCAAAACTGAACAATATTTTCTTCAATTATTTTATCTGGCACCACATCAGACAACGGCACCATCACAAAAGCTCGTTCAGTCATTCGTGGATGTGGTAACTCTAGTCCAGGTTCGTCGACCTGCACATCTGCGTAGAATAAAACATCAAGATCAATGGCTCTAGGGCCCCATCGCTCCAAGCGAACGCGCCCCAACTCTCCCTCAATAGCCAAACATACTTCAAGAAGCCGTCTTGCGGAAAGGTTTGTACTAATCAAAACACATGCATTTAAGAACGACGGTTGATCCGTATTTCCCCAAGGTGCAGTCTTATAAAGATGAGATACGGCTTCAATATCTATATTCTCATTAGCACTTAATAGTAACAAAGCCTCCTGTATTTGCGCCTTGGGATCTCCTAAATTTCCACCCAGACCAAGTGCAGCTTGAATTGTCTTAGTCATCATTTCGCGCTTCTACATTAACTTCAACATAATCAAATTCACCATCTATCGGCGCATCAGGTTTACGCACAGTAATGGAAGCAGAAATGACTTTTGAAAATTTTTGACAAATTCTCCGACTGATCTCATGAGCAAGTGTTTCAATCAAGTCATAGCGTTCCTTGGTCGTAATCTGTTCTATTAATTCGAAAACTAGAGCGTAATTTACAGTATCATTCAGATCATCATTACCAAACTCCGGTGGTCGCTCGATAGTCAAAACGGCATCAACAAAAAAGTTCTGCCCCTTCTCTTTTTCAAAATCTAGTACGCCATGATACGCGTAGAATGCGCAATTTTTAATATGGATTGTGAAAATTGACTTCATTCAACTCGACCTTTTATCAGCAGAACGTTTAATAAGCCCATCTGCAATAGCTAATGCATCGCGATTTAAACCGACATCATGAACACGAAAAATCGAAGCGCCTTGCATTCTTAGTAATACAGATGTCGCTGACGTTCCAATATCACGGCTGCGTATATCAATATTTTCTGGATCACGGTCAACCAGCGCTCCAATAAACCTTTTACGGGATGCACCTGCTAAAATAGGATACTCGAACTGATTGAGTTCAGAAAACCTCAACATCAGTTCCAGATTTTCATCAACATTTTTGGCAAACCCAAATCCCGGATCAAGGATAATGGCATTATCGGCAATAGAAGCGCGAGTTGCAATTTCTAATGACTTACGAAACCAGAGTTTCTGATCATTGATTACATCATCGTCTTTATCTCTGTCTCGACCGGTATGCATAATACAGACACCTGCATTGTGACGAGCGACAACATCAGCGATATCTTCTTCCCGCCGAAGTCCCCATACATCATTTACGATGTGCGCGCCTGCTTTAACACCAAGCTCTGCTGTTTCTGCCCTATATGTATCTATTGAGATTAAAGTGTCGAAATTCTTGGCTAAAGCCTCAATCACCGGAATTACCCGTTGTTGTTCAATATCAGCAGTTACAGCTGTTCCATTTGGCTTAGTTGATTCACCGCCCACATCAATTATATGAGCCCCCTCGCCGATCATTTTCTCAGCTTGGCTTAATGCTGCATCGATATTTGAAAAATGACCACCATCCGAAAATGAATCGGGCGTAACGTTTAATATCCCCATCAGAATCGCTTTTGGACCGAGCTCCAGTTGGCGACCATGTCCTACTTTCCATGTTCTGGAACGAAAAAGGTCCGATTCTAAACGATTAAAGCTCAATTTCATCCTGACTTTCCACAGATACCTTCAAATACCTAAATACTCAAACTAGCCCATAGAGCCGTAAAACCGACACAATATGCTATTATTTCGTGTTTTAACTAAAATATACCATTTCCAACCCATTAAAATTGATAATGGCGCAACCTATCAGTGTCAGCTACGACTAACATTAAGTTAAGCAATTGATTCGAAAGGTACTCCCGGCGCACGAATGCGTATTGCGCGTTCCTCCCACGCTTCCTACGCGGCGCCCAATTCACCTCACCACATAGTGGTGAGGTTTTTTTTGAGAGATTTATGCTTGTTTTTCTGGAATACGAACAACCAACCCATCAAGTTTATCGCTAACCGTGACTTGGCATGACAATCGTGATTCAGGCTTCATCTCGTACGCAAAATCAAGCATATCTTCTTCAATCGCCTCGGGTTTTCCAACAACCTCTGCCCAATCCTTATCAATGTAGATATGGCAGGTGGCGCATGCACAAGCGCCTCCACATTCTGCCTCAATACCAGGAATAGAATTGCGAACAGCATTTTCCATCACTGTAGTGCCGTTGTCAGCATCTACACTGTGTTCATTACCATCGTGAGTTATATAAGTGATTTTAGCCATGAAGTTCCAAACATCTATCTAATTGCTCGGAAACAACAATCATAATCAAATTGAGAGTGCAAGCAGAAATAACCGCGCACCCAGTTCTAGGCTAGTAAAAACGACTATACTCGACGAATGGAAGCCAGAAATATCGATGTAGAGACCATAGATTGCGTCAGTTTAGCAAGTTTTCCTGCATCTTTTGGATTGGAAAGAAATGCCGATGCTTTTACAACAAGATCCGAGGCGCAGACATCTTCTGCAGCGAGTTTTAGCTCTTCAACAAACCGTGCACGTCTCTTCCCTGTATTCATAGCGATTTCCAGCATATCTTTACGCAACCGTACCGAAAAATTCTTCAAAATTTCATCTAGCACAATTACATCACTAGAGGTTTTATCTGATAATTCAGCCATATTTATTGGTCTATCCTCAGCTACGCGACCACCACCAAAGTCAGGCGCCTCTAAAACTATTTCATTCAATTTCATCTTCATCACCGCAATCCCATTGTCCGTAATAAAATTGGAACATAAGAATGGGGCAATTTCGTTAAATACGACAATTTACCATTTACATTTTTGGCATTATGGTTAACAGGCAATTAACGCTTGTTTTGCAGGGACTTAAGCCTCCACCTTTCCACAGGTTGCCATACGGAGTGCTTTTTGCCTGTTAACCTTTCGCCCAGTCCAATTGTTAATTGGCTGTAAATATGGCAAAACGTTTTATAAATTAGTATTTTGTTAAGATATCGGGACGGTACCTTACGACATAAATAGGCCTAATTAATTGCCTACAATTTCGTTTGGTCACACAAATCCAGATATAAAAGAGGTAATGGCAGTATGGCAAAGAAGCCCGCTGGTAATAATTCTGATAGTTCTTCAACTATTTCTGATGATATTAAAGATTCAAATTTCTCACTGGATGAGAAATCTTTTGAGGATCTTGAACAACAAGTATCGAGTGCGGCCAGAGAATTGGCCATTTCCTCTGATCTGCATGAAGATGTCGATCGTACTTACCTGGATCAGGAAATTGACAAACCAAACGAAAATGAAAAAAGTTCAGCATCTCAATCAACACTCTTAGATGCGGCCAATGATTCAGACTTCAGCTCTTCCGGCCTGCTTGCAATACTTGATCAAAAAGTATCAGGGTCTGCTTATACTGTTGCTAGTTTCCTATCAACAATTTGGCTGCTCGGAGTTGCCGCATGTGTATTTCTTATATGGGGAGATGAACTCGGACAATTCACAAGTCTGAAAGATATTGCAAGCAACCCGGTTATAATTGGCCTCACGCTCGCTTTCTTAGCACCGATCTTTGTGTTCTTCTCTTTTGCCGTCATGGTAACGCGCTCGCGCGAGTATCGTATTGCAGCTAGAGCTATGACGGAAGTTGCCATCCGATTGGCCGAACCTGAAGCGCGTAATTCTGAGAAACTAGCGACTGTTGGACGTGCAATTCGACGCGAAGTAACCGCCATGAATGAGGGCATTGAGCGAACTATTGCTAGAGCATCGGAACTTGAAACAATAGTTCACTCCGAAGTGAATGCTCTGGAACGAAGCTACACTGAGAATGAAATTCGAGTGAGAGGTATTGTCGATGAATTGAGCGGTGAGCGAGACTCTGTAATCTCACATGCCGAACGCTTAAGATCATCTATCCTTGGCGCAAGAGATGAATTGAAAGATGAACTTGGCAACGCAGGTGAAGAAATTGCCATGCGTATCGCGTTATCTGGTGAAACCGTAGCACAATTAATGGACACTCATTCTGCGACTTTGCAGGATCGTACCACCGAAATTTCACATTCAATTCAATCACTGTTCACACAGAACTCTGATGATTTGCTCAATAACCTGCGTGAATCTGGCAATTTAATTACGGGCGAAATTGACAGCCGCCTGAACATGATTAATTCGCAGTTCGTCTTAAACAGCAAGAGCTTACTGAGTGATTTTGAAACACGTGTGAATACTCTAGACACAACTGCGGAGAAACTAACAGGTGCGCTTACACGACGAACTGAGCAATTGAATGAAGCACTATCTGCAAAGAACATTGAAATCTCAGAAACACTGACTGTTGGTCAACAAGCACTAACTCAGGGAATGGACGATGTCATTGGCTCAATGAATGCAGCGCTAGATGAAAAAGGCATTGCGTTCAAGCAGACGCTAACCAGCAGCTCTGAAGAAGCGATCATGGACTTTGACTTGCGTGCCGGTCTAATTAGCGAACAAATGATGGCAGCAAGCGCCGATGTTAATGCAAATTTCTCTAACAATATAGAGCGCCTAGCGGAAACATTGGATGCCAGAACAAAAACGCTTAATGATGCCGTGAAGGGCAACATATCACAAGTAAACGAGGCCCTACTTACAGGTAACCAACACCTATCAACGATTATGACAAGTGGTGTAGATAAACTTGTCGGTCATGCGGATAATCTCAGCAGTTTAGCAGAGAGCGCGGTCAACCGAATAGACGATAGTCTTGCTGCAACAAATATGGCAGTTGATATGGCCATCTCCTCTGGTGTGGATAGTTTGACGGAAACCCTAGATACAGGTTCAGCAGCTATTCAGAATCAAACGAATCAGATCACTGCGGATATGACGCGCAGTCTTGTCGATTTAAATGAAACACTTACCTCTACAAACATTGCTCTTGGCGAGACTATAAATCGAGGAACTGAGAATATCAGTCAGTCGTTGCAGAGCCAGACAAGTACGCTTGAACAGGTCGCAACTGAAAATATATCCAAAATTGAGGATACATTCAAAGACCGTTCTGACAAGCTTGAAAAAATTACAACATTGACTGTCGAACACCTAAATGACTCCATGCAGAAAAACATGGAAACTCTTGAAAGTATAACGACTGAAGGCGTTGAAAAACTCGACCAATCTATCCAGTTGCGATCAGAGGCGATGGAGAAAATCACACACGAAAATATGACAAAGCTCGATGGAGCTTTGCAAACTCGTGCTGACGATCTCCATAATATCGCTTCAAGAAATATTGCCGAACTGGAAAATACGTTAGTAGAACGTACAAATGCCATTGAAAATGTCGCCAACGAAGGCGCTGGCCTGATCACCAAAGCAATGAGCACAATGACGGATACGCTAGCTGGTGCTCTTGACAAAGAGGCTAGCAAAATCTCGGTCACATTGATGAACAATGAGGAAAAACTCGGAGAGCTGCTGGATCAGAAAACCAGAACCCTTGAAGAAAAAGCCGACACGATTTCATCTATTTCCAAGAACTCAGTTGAAGTCATTTCCGAAGCTGTCGACAATTCACTTACAAGAGTTGAAGACCACGCTAACAGCGTCGCTGACAAAACAAAATCTGCGATCGAAACGATCGAGGCGGCATTTGATGACAAGACCGAACATGTTGAAAAACGGTTTGGCATTTTGAATACAACGCTTTCAGATGGCTTAGATCGCGTCTCACAAACTCTGGGCAATCAGGCATCTGCACTTGCAAGTTCACTTACCAAGAGTGTGACAGAAGCAACTGGGCAACTTTCTGCGGAAGCTGCAAAAGCGCAAGCCGGCCTCAGAGAAGTGAGCGGTGAATTTGGTGATAACTTCCAAAAGACGAATGATCAAATCAGTGAAACGCTAAATGAAGCACTGGTTGAGCATTCATCAAAAATTGGGCATAACATCAATAACTTCTCCTCTGATTTAGATGAAAAACTCACCGCTCATGCAAGCCACATGTCAACGAATGTCGATGCATTGTCCTCCGAAGCATCTCGCTTGAGTGAAATATCATCAATATCCAATGATATCGGCAAAACCCTTACAGAAAATACGAATGAACTAACCAACCTTATGGAAGATAAGCTTAAACCGCTATCAGACCAAATCTCTCAAACGACACAAAATGCGGCCGAAGCACTTACTCAAACAACACAAGATGCGACCGATAAAATCTCGCAGACGACACAGCATGTGAGAAACGAAATATCCCAAACAGCAAAAAGCGCAGCCGATGCCCTAACACAAACAACTCAAAATGTTACGGGCGAAATATCTAAATCGACACATAGCGCGGCAGAAACACTTGTACAAACCACACAAGATGTGACGGATAAAATTTCGCAAACCACGCAATATGTTACAAATGAAATTTCCCAAACTACACAAAACGCAGCTGATGCGCTCAATGAACGAACTCAAAATGCGTCAGATGAAATTCGAAACGTTATACGTTCAAATGCTGACCTTATAAAAAATGAAAATGAAGCTCTAATTGATGCGATAACTATTCGCAGCAGTGAAACACTAAGTGCTGTTAGAGGTGTGGAAGTTAATTTATCTGAAAACGTAGCTTTACTCGTCGATAAAATGGATAAAAGCAGCTCGACAATCGCCGACGTTGTCCAACGCGCAAATGCAAATGTTACTCTCATGGACAGACGTTTAAGCGAAACATCTGAAAATCTCTCAGAGAGCACGAGTAAAGCTGCCGATGTCATTTCGACATCTTCCAATATATTATCTAATAATATTGGCAACCTGGATCGCGTTTCATCTGAAACACTCGCACAAATCGGAGATATATCCGACCACTTTGAGAAACATTCTCTTGTCCTTTCATCTGCAACCCACCTACTCGGTGACGCGCAGAACCGCCTGAATTCGACTATGGATGAGCGTAAACAAGCGCTAGAAACATTATCTGACGGTTTGCTTGTCAGGTCAGAAGAAGTTGAGCGAAATATGCGCTCTTTAACATCGATTATTGAAGGTGCATTTACGCAAGCAACAAACCTATCGCAGAGCGCTGCCTCCAATTTAAACACTGAACTACATGCATCAGTGACGGAAGTGGAAGGCTTAATTAGCCAAACCGAACAACGTTCGGCAAGTATTGCACTAACACTTAAGGATACGTTACGCGACGCAATTGAAGAGGCTGTTGGTCGCTTCTCAAGCGCAACCGACGAGATCAGAAATTCTGCGACAAACATTCGCCAGGAATTGAACGCAACTCGGGAAGAACTGAAGCGCGGTGCATTTGACCTGCCTGAAGAAACGCGTGAAAGCGCTGCTGCAATGCGCAATGCAGTAGCCCAACAAATTGATGCATTGCAGGAGTTATCTACCTTGGTCAGTAAAACAACGCGGCGCAGTGATGCCAGTGTTGAAACAGCTGCCCCCCGTAAATCTGCTCCTGTCGCAAAAGCACCAACAGATAGTGCACGGCTTCAATCGGTTAGAGAACCCGTCGAATTACCAGAGCTAGAGCAATCAGAGCATGTAAGTAATTTCACATCTCCAACTTCAACTATATCCACACCACCGACAGAACCAACCATTGGTGACAAACGTCAAGGGAACAATAGTGGCTGGGTTCGCGATCTTATTCGGGGTGCGGATACGCAAGAAAAATCACAAGATCAGGCTAGCCCGATAAACCAAAATCAGCGTAAACCACAGCATGTTGTCGAATCGCTAAATTCTCTTTCGGTAGATATTGCCAGAGCGATCGATCACGATGCATCTGTCGAACTTTGGCAGAGATATCAACGCGGTGAGAGAGACATATTTACCCGCCGCCTGTACACCATTAAAGGCCAGAAGACCTTTGATGATATTCAGGCCAAATATGCAAGAGAACCAGAATTCAAAAAGGCTGTTGATCGCTATATGGCAGACTTCGAGAAGCTTTTGTCCGATGTATCAAAAAATGATCCAAGTAATGTGATTGGCCAAAGCTACCTGACATCGGACACAGGAAAAGTTTATACAATGCTGGCGCACGCAAGTGGTCGTCTGAAATAAGCTTAGATCCATATGAATTTAAAAAAGCGGCTTCCAAATGGAGCCGCTTTTTCTTTATCTTAAACTTGTCATCTAATCTGCTTTATCGAACATATTTAAGTGACCACGTAACAATATCTGAGATCACTTGTGACGAAGCCGAGTTTAGCGAGTCAACGTAAGCTTCATTGCTATTTCCAACGACGTTCGTAATTTGTCGGAACACCTTCTGCGCACGCACAGTGCCGTTCCGGTCGTTCAAAATCTTAACGGAGACTTCGGCAACCGCAACTCGCGCGCTACTTGCCACAACCTCAAATGAACGTAGTGATGTTACAACCTGATAATCAATTGCAAGCCCCTCACCTGGCAAACCTACACCACTAAGCCTTCCGGAATTTTCGAAAGCGCGAGCAAGCTTAACCTGAAACACTTTTGGTAATCTGTCATTCCACTGTGCTTTTGATAAGTACTGCACAGCAGATGGAGATGTACGTACCAGGATTTGCTCACTGTCTAAGGTTTTAAGCGCCGAAGGTTCGGTAATAAGAATTTGTCGCCTGCTACGAACGCCCGGCGTTGAAATCTCACCATTATGAGCTAACGTAAATGTATCAGGTATCGAAGCATTTCCGCCGCCAATGCAACCACTCAGAGCCAAACAGGTGGTTAGAGCTAAAATTTTACGCAACATAAAGACGGACGCTCTCATCAAATTTCATTAAAGTTTCATTAACCATAAACCACAGCCTTAATCAAATAAAGATGATAGCCAAATTATACATTAGCGCCGCGTGCGACCATCAAACTGTTTCACACTTTCCCCGCCAAATAACAACCGTTGCGGGTCGCGCTCAATAGAACTCACACTTCTTTCAATGCGCGAAATTGATCGTCTTGCTTCTGTCACTAGCGCCTCTATATCTTTAAGTCCAGAACCAGTAAATCGCTCCAGATTTCCAGCAATAGGTCCAATACGCTTGTTGAGGTTATCCGCAACATCTTTAAATGATTTCAAAGTCTCTTGTGCATCCGCGATAAGGCTGCCGGAATCATTATCTCCAAGAAAACCGTCAAGCTTTGCTAAAACACCATCAATACGCGCGGACGCACCGTTTAAACGACCCGCTAATTCCGATACATCGGTAATCATCTGATCTATATCCTCGGACCTCTCACCCACGGTACCCACAATTTCTTTAGCATCTGCAAGCGTTTGTTTAGCATCTGCGCCCGCAGCAGAGATATCTGCAACTGTTTGCTTAACTAGAGTGGGGTCTACTTCCGCTAGAAGGGTATCAACTTTTTCTGTTGCATCACTCAACTTCTTGGCCGTTATATTAACGTTTGAAATCAGATCCTCAATCTCGCTGGTCTTTCCACCAATACTCTCTGCAATTTTTCGTGCTTCAGATAGAGCCACCTTTGCATCATTACTCGCAACTGTAATATTATTCATTGTATTGCTGATTTGTTCCGGCTTAACTTCCGCTAGCAAGGTATCAACCTTAGCCGTTGCTTTGTTAAGTTGCTTTGCAGTGCTACTCACGTCGGTAATCATTTGGTTGATTTCACCAGTACTTTCGCCAATCCCGCTAATAACAATCTTCGCCTGGTTGAGTGCCTCTTTTGCATCTGCACTTGCCTGCGCCACATTCTTTATTGTTGAATCTATTTGTCCCGGCTCAACTTCACTGATCAAAGCATCAATCTTTGCAAGAGATTGAGTCGCATTTGCACTTAATGTTTCGAAATTAGAAAGAGTATTACTTATCTTCTTAGGCTCAATTGCCGTAATCAACCTATCGGCAGAGTTTAAAGTCGTTTCTAGTTTAAGCGAAAGCGTTTGAACAGTTGCAGTAAGTCCTGTAACACTTGCAAGAAACTGATCGATTCCTTCCGAGTTTTTTGCAATAGCCTCTGAAAAAGCTTCCGCATTTCTAAGCGTATTGGTAATAGGGGCTTGAGCATCTTTAACAAAACCCTCGACCTCACCTAAAATACTGTTCGCACGAACCATAATCGTTTCGGCATTTTCAATCAGACCCGCTATGCCAGATGTTTGCGCCTCAATTTCTATAGGAACATCTGTTTCGAATGCTTTGCGCAGCATGTCAGTACCCGAACCCGTGGGCGTCGAAACTTCAAATAGCGAAGCGCCTGTTAGACCTTGAGACTCCAATTTAAAAACAGTCGTATCATTCATCGGCATATCGACGGAAACTTCAGCAATTGCAACCACATATTTCGGACGTTGAAAATCAATCTGGACTGATTTCACCTGCCCCACAGGTATCCCATTAAACCGAACTGGTGAGCCTACGTTAAGACCCGCTGCAGAGCCGGGAACTCGCACAATCACTTTTGCAAAGTTGCCCGTCTGAGACAGTTCTGCATACCAATAGATAAAGCCAAATGCAGCGAAAGTCACTATGATCGCAAACAAGCCAACAATGGTGTAATTAGCTTTCGTTTCCATTTAAAGCAGTTACCTCTCAGCGCGAAATAGTACGCGCACGTTTCCCTTTAAAATACGATTGCACCCATTCATCATCAAATGCCAGCATCATATCGATATTACCTTCTACGAGAACTTTTTTTTCGCCCAGAACGGCAATTCTGTCACACACTGAAAATAAACTATCAAGATCATGCGTCACCATATAAACGGTTAACCCCAAAGTATCTCGGAGTTTAGCAATCAACTCATCAAACTCAGCAGCACCAATTGGATCAAGCCCCGATGTCGGCTCATCAAGAAATACGATATCAGGATCAAGTGCCAATGCACGAGCGAGAGCTGCACGCTTTATCATGCCACCTGAAAGCTCCGACGGATATTTATCCGCAGCGTTTTTGGCCAAACCAACCATATCAATTTTTACACGAGCCAATTCGTCCATTATATCCTGTGGCAAATTAAGATATTCACGCATTGGGACCTGAATGTTTTCTTTGACTGTCAGTGATGAAAACAACGCACCGTGTTGGAATAGAACGCCCATCCTCATATCAATCGCAAGACGTTCGGCTTCAGTTATATCATCGTAATCCTTGTCAAAAATTTTAACGATACCTTTTTGCCGGGGTAAAAGTTTTAAAATCGACCGCATAAGAACTGATTTGCCGGTACCTGATGCGCCAACAAAGCCTAGAATTTCACCTCGGTATACACTCAAATCAAGATGATCGAGAACCACATGATCACCAAATGCAACACAGATATCTCTTGCGGACAGGATTAGTTCCTTATGAGGTGACTGATTATTCATACTCAATCCTGGCCCTTCCATCCCTGCCCTAAAAATCAATCGCAGCGTAGAAGATAGCAAATATACCATCAATAACGATGACAAGGAAAATTGCTTTAACAACCGATGCTGTCACACGCTTACCCAAAGATTCGGCACTACCTTCAACTTTAAGGCCTTCAACTGCGGCAACAACACCAATAATGATGGCCATAAAAGGTGTTTTAATCATACCGGATGTAATTGTCGTGTAATCAATAAAGGCTTTCATACGTTCCAAAAATACATTCGGCGGGACATCTGAATAAAAATAAAGAACAACAGCAGCAGCTGTCAACGCGGTAAAATTGGCTACAATTGTTAGCAGTGGGAGCGTGAGAATTAGCGCGATCATCCTTGGGAAAACCAAGACGCCAATTGGGTTTAACCCCATAACCGTGAGCGCATCCACCTCCTCACGCATCTTCATCGAGCCAATCTCAGCCGTAATCGCGCTCCCCGAGCGGCCTGCTATCATTATCGAGGTAATCAAAACCCCCATCTCACGCAACTGCAGCACACTAACAAGATCAGCCGCAAAGACATCCGCGCCAAACGCTCGTAGTTGAAATGCTGTTTGTTGCGATACAATCGCGCCAATCGCAAGAGACATTAAAATGACGATGGGAACGGCGCGAACCCCAATTTGATCCATCTGGTGGATGATTGGCGCAATTGAAGAGTTTTGTTTGCGTCCAGCTTTCAGCTGCGGACCATAAATCATGGCCCCTAGTATATTAAGGCCCATCTTAATATCGCCTAAAAGCGCTTCTGCACCAATGCCTGTTCGCCTTAAAAAACCGTGAACAAGCCCAAGAGAATGGTCTTCTTTTGGTTCATTTTCCAATTCATCACATGTTGGAATTTCCGCCAATAAACTTTGCATTCCTGCACTAACATTCACAAAATCAAGTTTCAGAAATTTATCAGCGCAAGTTTTTTCGAACTTCCTAATAAGCCAGGCGCCAGCAGTATCAAACTCCGATATATTTTTAGCGTCCAATATGACTTCTGTTTCACTAAAACTATTTGGTAAATCCGGAAACACCATACATATTTCATCAACACCATGATGGCGCCAATCACCGAACAAATGCACAAAAGTGCTCGTTGCTGACCGCTCTAGTTCGAAAGTAGCATGGCTCATTTTGGCATTCATCGCATCCATCATTTCAGTTATTTAACCTGCCATCACAGCCATGTCACTGAATTAAGTTCAATTAAATCGAAAAGTGGGGTTTAATAAGTTTAAACTTACGAATAAATTCGTCATTCGATCTTGTTCTCATGCAAACATACGATTCGGCGGACTAGAAATAAAACTCGGCCAACGTGCCAAAGAAGTGGAATTAGGTAATATGGAAAATAGCGGCAAATCCAAACAACAAGAAACAGATGATCTTGATAAACAGGCCTTATTTTACCACAATTATCAAACCCCAGGCAAACTGGAAATCCGCGCCACAAAACCACTCGGCAACCAGCGCGACTTGGCTTTGGCTTATTCGCCCGGTGTTGCAGCACCCTGCAGAGAAATCAGCAAAGACCCAAATGCAGCATCATTATATACAGCACGAGGAAACTTAGTCGGAGTTGTATCAAATGGAACCGCTGTTTTAGGATTAGGCGCCATTGGTCCCCTCGCCTCCAAACCCGTTATGGAGGGCAAAGCCGTACTCTTCAAAAAATTCGCAAATATTGATGTGTTCGACATCGAAGTCGATGCAATGGAAGTCGATAGAATGGTTTCTGTTATTTCCGCGTTAGAACCAACATTTGGCGGCATAAATCTTGAAGATATCAAAGCACCGGAATGTTTTGAAGTAGAAGAACAGCTTCGAGAAATTATGGATATTCCTGTATTTCATGATGATCAGCACGGCACCGCCATCATCGTAGCCGCCGCTGTACTTAACGGCATAGAACTTGCCGGAAAACAATTGGAAGATGTCAAGATCGTGACGTCTGGAGCTGGTGCTGCGGCGTTAGCGTGCTTAAACCTTCTCGTTTCAATGGGGGCGAAGCGTGAGAACATTTGGGTTCATGATATTGAAGGTCTTGTCTATGAAGGGCGCACCTCGCAAATGGATCGCTGGAAATCCGTATATTCTCAAAAGTCCGACAATAGAACTCTGGATCAATCCATCGGAGATGCTGATGTCTTTCTTGGTCTGTCAGCGGCAGGTGTCTTAAAAAAAGAGCTTCTTGCAAAAATGGCCCCTCAGCCACTCATTCTTGCTCTTGCCAATCCTACGCCCGAGATCATGCCAGAAGAGGCGAGAGATGCGCGCGAAGATGCTATGATATGCACGGGTCGTTCTGATTTTCCTAACCAGGTCAACAATGTATTATGTTTTCCGTACATTTTTCGTGGTGCCTTGGACTGTGGTGCAAGCACGATTAATGAAGAAATGAAAATTGCAGCAGTAAAAGCAATTGCAGAACTTGCGCGAGAAGAACCGTCCGAATTGGCCGCGCAAGCCTATTCAGGCGAAACGCCAACATTTGGTCCGAACTACCTCATCCCCTCACCTTTCGATCAACGCCTAATTCTACGCATAGCACCAGCCGTTGCGAAAGCGGCAGCAAATAGCGGTGTTGCACTAAGGCCGATTGAGGATATGGAAGCCTATTTGGATAAACTCAACCGCTTTGTCTTCCGGTCCGGTTTTGTCATGAAACCTGTGTTTGCTGCAGCTAAAGCATCAAAAAACAATCGCGTAATTTTTGCAGAAGGCGAAGATGAACGCGTATTGCGCGCTGCCCAAATCCTTATTGAGGAGAAAGTCGCAAAACCTATTCTCATTGGTCGACCAAATATCATTGAGCTGCGCTTAAGACGGTATGGGTTGAGGATCGATATGGAAAACGAGTTGGAAATCGTTAATCCTGAAAATGATAGCCGTTTCCGTGATTATGTTGACGAATATTTTTCGCTAGTGGGACGAAAAGGCGTCAACCCAGAAGCGGCAAGCACCATTGTTAGAACAAATATGACAGTTATCGGCGCGCTTGCGGTCAAGCGCGGTGATGCTGATGCGCTTATTTGTGGCATTGAAGGGCGATACAAAAGCCACCTCAAACACGTAAGTCAGATTATTGGCAAGAAGGAAGGTATTACTGATTTATCAACTCTAAGCCTGCTCATTTCTGAACGTGGTGCTACATTTCTAACCGATACTTATGTAACCTATGATCCATGCGCGGAGGAACTTGTGGAAATGACACTTCTTGCCGCTGAAGAGATTAAACGGTTTGGTATTGTTCCAAAAGTAGCGCTCGTTTCTCATTCTAGCTTTGGGGCACACGACACGCCAACGGCACTTAAAATGCGTAAGGCAACTCGTATATTAAACGAAATTGCGCCAGATCTTGAAATTGATGGCGAGATGCAAAGTGATTCCGCAATCTCAGAAGTTTTACGAAAACGTGCTATGCCCAATAGTAAGCTAACAGGAGAAGCCAATCTACTTGTATTTCCAAATATTGATGCTGCAAACATCACACTTGGCGTCGCTAAAACCATGCTTGATGCGCTCCATGTAGGTCCAATATTGCTGGGCGGCGCTATGCCTGCGCATGTTTTATCACCGTCTGTAACATCCAGGGGCGTTGTTAACATGGCAGCATTATCAGTGGTCGAAGCATCTAGCGGCTCATAACCTACCCAAATAATGGGTAATGTTGAATTCTGTAATAACATAATAATAATCTATTAGAACTATAGTTTTAAACTAAGTCATAATTCCAATAGATTGAGATGCGTTTATGCGCCGGTTTATATTGCCAAGTTTATCAGTTGCTATGCTGACTATAGTTGCACCTCAAGGTGCACATGCTCAATCATGTGAGGTACTTAAGGCGCAACTCACAAAAGCTTCAAAGGTAGGCACAAACAGTAAGGCAGTTAAGCGCTACAGTAACGCCATAAAACAACAAACCAAAATGATAGCGAAGGTCAAAGGTGACCTTCAACGATATAAATGTAGCTCTGGCAACAATGCGGCTGCCTGCAAAAAACTAACAGATGCACAAAAACGTATGCAGGCAAATTTGAATCAACTCGATAAAAAGCGCTCCAATTTATCAAGTGGCAAATCTAAAGCTAGAATTGCGAGGATAAAATCAAAGCTATCCGCCAATAACTGTTATGGAAATTCCTCAGTCATCAATGTTAATGCGCAAAAGCAACCACATCGAGAAGAAAACGGTGTAAAAATTATTGGAAAAAGCGGTGGACATAGGCTGAAAAGTAAAGTTGTCACACTATCAAATTCCAGTAGAAAACCAGGCAACTACCGGACCATGTGTGTTAGAACCTGCGACGGTTTTTTCTTTCCAATATCATCAAATACATCACCTCAGTCCTTTGAGAGAGACGAGCTAGCCTGTAAACTAATGTGCCCGGGAACTGAAACAAACCTCTTTTTTCATCGCTCTTACGATGAGGAAAGCCAGGACATGATTTCATATCGTGACCAAACCCCTTATGCAGATAAAGAATACGCTTTCATTTACAGGACAAAGGCACCCGGCAGTACACAAACCTGCTCATGCAATATGGCCGCTTTCTATGCAGAGATGAACAGACGTGAAGCTTTATTAAACGGCAATGGCGAAAAATCATCAAAAGAAATTGAAAATATCACGTCTGTGATTCCAGCAACAAAACAAGATCCCGGCGAGGATCCTGAAACGATTTCCAATCTTGAAGGTAACCTGAACGATCAAGATCTAGATGCATTTGTAGCTGTAAATCAAGATACAAATCCCGCCCAATCGGATAGTAAGAATATACGTATCGTGGGTCCGGTATTTCTACAAAATACAGATGCTGTAGATCTGAAGTAATACCTATCTATCACATGGTACATGGTTTCAGAGAATAAAATTCATCGTCACTATAAATAAAAAAACCGTTCAATTTCCCGAACGGTGTTTTTTTGATTTTAGGAAGTTTGATTTACTACTTGTACATTGCGCGATTGCCGTTGGTCTTTTTCATCCGCTCAGGGTCATAAACCTGAACTTGGTTCCTGCCCTTATTTTTGGAGAGATAGAGCGCTTCATCAGCAGCACCATAGAGATGCTCAGAATTATTACATTCCGATGCCATGCATACACCAAGAGAAATGGTAATTTGACCATAGTCCGCGCCAGACTTGCGGTCCTTGAGTGATGTCTTTTCAACGGCGAGACGTATTCGTTCCGCAATAAGCTCCACCTTGCCCGCAGAGGTATTTGACACAACGATCCCGAACTCTTCACCGCCGGTTCTGGCAATCAATGAATCATCACGTAACTCTGTACTCATGGCTCTTGCGACAACGCCCAAGACACGATCACCGATCGGATGCCCATGTGTATCATTGAAGCTCTTGAAATGATCGATATCAAGCAAAATCAGTGCACTTGTCGAAATGGAGATATTGCTATCATAAACCATTGACATTGCTTCATCGAATGCTCGTCGATTAGGTAGCTGTGTCAATGGATCCGTATTTGCAATTGATTTGTATTCATCTAGCTGTTCTTTAACTTGTGCTAGTTCCTTTGTAGCTTCCAATACCCGATCAATGATTGCTTTACTGTTTTCAATCTTATCACCAGTAGCTTGAGCTAATTCTTCCGTAACGGACAAGATATCCTTGTTACGTGGATTTTCAGACATGTGATTAAGTTTATTGGCATTATCACCCAGAACCTGCGTATAATCCTGCAAAGTTGTATTTTCTTTATTCAACTTACCCAAAAGATCATCAAGTTCGCCGGAAATTTTCTCTTGAGCAGAATCGACAACCCCGCCATGGTGGTGATGAGAGAAATATTTTTTGCCAACAGCATCAAGATCACCCTGAGACGGCTGACTGCCAAGTGCTGCAAATTCCCTCGTAAGCGTGGTATTGCTTTTATTCAGCGCTTCATAAACAAGCTCATAGTTTCTTGGTAATCCGGAGATACCTCGTTTATGCATCGTTGCAACTACTATTGACGCTGTATTCATTTAGGAAACACCCCATTTTAACTTAATTCTGGCCACCAAATGAAAGCAGACAGATAACACATATGTTAAAAATAATCGGAAAGTATTGGCGAACTGTTAACTCAAACCCAATTTTCAAAAAAAAAGGCGCTCATAATAACAAGCGCCTGATCCAAAGAAATAGAAAGTATCTTAACTCAACTTATTTAGGGCCCAGCATTTGCTCAGGTCTAACAACTTTATCAAAGGTTTCTTCATCTACAAACCCAAGACCAATAGCTTCCTCTTTCAGGGTAGTTCCATTTTTATGAGCCGTCTTTGCAACTTTCGTTGCATTGTCATAACCAATCTCAGGCGCGAGTGCCGTTACCAACATTAAGCTTTCCCACATCAACTTGCTGATCTTATCCTCATCAGGGCGAATGCCAGCGACACACTTATCCACAAAGCTGACGGAAGCGTCGCCTAAAAGTTGCATCGATTGCAGCACATTATATGCCATCATCGGTTTATAAACATTTAGCTCAAAATGCCCTTGAGAACCTGCAAAGCCAACAGCTGCATCATTTCCCATAACATGAGCACAAACTTGAGTAAGAGCTTCACACTGAGTTGGATTTACTTTTCCCGGCATAATAGAAGAACCAGGCTCATTTTCAGGTAGAATAAGTTCACCCAAACCACAGCGTGGACCAGAACCCAACAACCGTATATCATTGGCAATTTTAAACGCACTAGCAGCGACGGTTTTAAGCGCACCAGATATCTCGACCAAAGCATCATGCGCTGCGAGTGCTTCAAACTTATTTGGAGCTGTATAAAAAGGCAAACCGCTTATTTCTGCCATGTTGGCAGCTACTTTTTCAGCCCAACCCTTCTTTGTGTTAAGACCAGTACCTACGGCTGTTCCACCCTGAGCGAGCGCATAAATGTTCTTCAAAGCCTGCTCAACACGCGCAATGCCCTGCTCTATTTGAAATGCATAACCTGAGAATTCCTGACCAAGTGTAATTGGTGTTGCATCTTGAGTATGAGTACGACCAATTTTGATTATGTTCTCAAATGATTTTGCTTTTTCTGAAAGTGCATCATGAAATTTTTTCAAACCCGGCAACAAGACGTCTCGCGCCATAGTAGCAATCGCGATATGCATAGCCGTAGGGAATGTATCATTAGATGATTGCCCCATATTGCAATGGTCATTAGGATGAACAGGAGACTTAGAACCGATTTCACCACCCAGCATTTCAATAGCGCGGTTAGCAATAACCTCATTCGCATTCATATTTGACTGCGTCCCTGAACCCGTTTGCCAAACGACAAGCGGAAAATGATCATCAAGCTTACCGTCGACAACTTCACCCGCAGCACTTACAATCGCATTACCAATTTCTGGTTCAAGGGAACCAAGCTCAATATTTGCTTGCGCGCACGCTTTTTTGATAACGCCCAAAGCTCTAACAATGGCTACCGGTTGTTTTTCCCAACCAATTGGGAAATTAATTAAAGATCGTTGTGTTTGAGCGCCCCAATATTTATCCGCAGGCACTTCAAGAACTCCGAAACTATCTGACTCTGACCTCGTATTTGACATAAAGAAATCCTCTTAAATGGGTTGGAAGCGACAACACGCATAATCCAAACTTGGTTATTTGTGTTTCATCTAGTCAAAAAACCCAAACTTCACAATAAGAAGTTCGTCTCATGTTCTAAAATTTTGATCAATCTAGGAGATAGGTTCTTCCAATGAATCACATGTTAAGCTATGGATAGCTCGACAATTTACAGAGGAAGGTTGCAAAATTGACCCGGAAGTTCACGAAAAACGCTGTTATTCTGCTTACTGCTTTTACAATAATAGAAGTTTCGCCTTTGCCAATAGTGCAACTTGTGCAGCCTGCGGCGGCGGAAAATAACTTTTTGAATGCATTATTCGGTGTAAATGCAAGAAAACGCCGTCAAGCTGAAAAGAAACGCCGAGAGGAAGCCCTCCGTCAGCAACCCAAGAAACCTGCTCCAAGAATTAGAGGAGCAAGATATAAGACCTACATTGCTGATAAATTAGTAACAGCAAAGCTTGATCAAATTGTAGATCCCGTAACGACGTCTGCAGTTTCCCATAACGAAAATATCGCAACAACAGCACAAGCTAATTCAACAGCAAAGACTGATCCTTTTGCTCTTGGATTTGAGACCTTGTCTTCTTTGAACCTCAAAACATTACCAGAAGTTTCTGAGGCACTGGTAACACATTATTCGAGCAGCCCGAGTTATCGCTGGGTGAATGAAAATGGCCCGACAAAACAAGCCTTAGCGCTTCATAAAGCCCTCCAAGAAGCTTATATGGTCGGTCTACCTAATGAAAATTATACGGTCGATCTGCCTAATGCCGCCGTACTCGCTACGGGCGAAAGTGCTTGGTCGGACTACATGCGTTTTGAAATGGAGTTATCCGCTGCCATTTTGACTTATATGGTTGATGCAAGCCGTGGTTTAATCAGCCCGAAAAAGATTTCTGGTTACCACGATTTCAAGCGTAAAAAGCTGGATTTGGATAAAGCATTATTTAAAGCCGCACTTTCTGACAATCCGACAGAGTTTTTACATAGTTTCAACCCGTCCGGTGAGCATTTCTTGGCGCTAAAGTCTGAACTGGCTGAACTTCTAGGTGCAGAAGAAAAAGAACGCATCACAATCGCTCCTGATACGTTTCTCAAACCGGGAAAATCAAGCCCTGAGATGAGAAACATTGTTGCCAGCATTCGCTTGAAAGGTTCAGAAGAACTAAAAACGAATTACGCTTTTGAAATGAATACCTATCGCGGTGATGATCTTTACACACCGGAGCTTGTTACATTGGTCAAAGCTTTCCAGAAAGAAAACAACCTTTCTGATGATGGTATTATCGGCAGAAAAACCATTCGAGCGATGGTTGAAGATTCCAATGCCGTTAAAATTGAAAAAGTAAAACTGGCGATGGAACGCGCTCGTTGGCTACCAGGCAAGCTGGCAGATCGGCGCGTCTTCATTAATCAACCAGCATATAATGTAACTTATTATGAAAATAATAAGTCAAAACTCTCTATGCGTGTTGTGGTTGGGAAAAAATCAAACCAAACAAACTTTTTTGACGATGAAATCGAAAAAGTCGAATTCAACCCATATTGGGGTGTGCCGCAATCAATCATCACAAATGAAATGCTGCCTAAACTTCGTGCAGACCCATCTTATCTTGATCGCCTAGGCTATGAGGTCAGCTACAATGGACGTAGGTCTTCATCAAGCTCAATTGACTGGTATAGTTTGAATTCAACCAGAGCTGTTGGTGTTCGCCAGCCTCCTGGTCGAAAAAATGCTTTGGGAGAATTAAAGATACTCTTCCCAAATGCCCATGCCATATACATGCATGACACGCCTGCGAAAAAGCTATTCGGTCGTGATACGCGTGCATTCAGTCACGGGTGTGTACGCTTACAAGACCCAAGAGCAATGGCTGCAGCAGTATTAGGGACTGATCTCAATTCGATTGAAGGTCATATCGCACCTCGGAAAAATAAAACTGTTTTTGTCGATAAACCAATCCCGGTGCATGTCTCTTATTTCACGGCTTGGCCAAATGACGCTGGAGCCATTGAATATTTTGATGATGTTTACGGCCGTGACAAAGCCTTGCAGAAAGCATTTGCAACAACAATCAAGTCAAGAACGGCGTCTTAAAGCTTGTTACTTATTGAGTAATTCTATGATGAGTTGATATGTCAGCTCATCATAGTGAGATATAATACCGTCAGGTTTCAAATCTGCGATTGGTACATCAGAAAAACCAAATGGCACACCGATAGATGGAATACCGGCGTCCTTTGTTGCAGCTATGTCATTGATTGAATCACCAATCATAATCGTGCGATCAGGCTTTCCATTAGCCAGCTTGATTGTTTCAAGAATATGTCTTCCATCAGGTTTGCGAAATGAAAAGCTGTTTCCTCCCGTTAGCGCAACAAACTGATCAGACATTCCTAATTTTTCCATTAGTAATCGAGCAAGACTTTCATGTTTATTCGTACATATAGCGAATCGTACACCGTCTATCTGCAATCGTTCAAGCGCTTCATCTAACCCATCATAAGCCCGCGATTTTCCAGGCATGTTCTTTCCATAGTGAGAAACAAACAGCTCAAAAAAATCATTCAATTCACTGTCTGAAACCGACTTGCTTCGAATATCAAATGCGCGTGTCAACATAGCTTTGGCACCCTGCCCAACGAGTACGGAAAGTTGACCATATTCAACAGGTTCAAGATCGATAGTACTTAGACAAAAATTCAAACTATCCAGCAAGTCATGCGACGTATCTATAAGCGTGCCATCAAGATCAAATACAATTAATATATCATCCACTTTAGTCGCCTTCTTACAATTAGAATCAAGTGTATTTTTTTGTAGATAAGCCCTTACTAAAGGAAAATACTTTGCGAGCAACATATCATCCGTGGTAACAGCGGGCAGAATTACAAATAAAGGCGTAAAATATGGATGCTCTCCAACTCAAAATATCGGCAGCAAATGCAGCACTTGACCATGTCAAATCAGGCATGCGCCTTGGCGTGGGCACTGGATCGACGGCTGATGAGTTTACCAAATTATTGGGTGAAAAAGTTCAACAGGGTCTCGATATTCAAGCAGTACCGACATCTGAGCGCACACAAAAATTATGCAATGAAGTTGGGATCAAAACCTATACGTTAGAAGATCTACCACAACTCGATTTGACAATTGACGGTGCTGACGAACTTGATCACAAACTCCAACTCATCAAAGGCGGCGGCGGCGCATTATTGCGAGAAAAAATTGTTGCAGGAGCCTCTTCTAAGATGATTGTCATTGCGGACACATCTAAAACAGTTGAAACACTGGGAGCATTCCCACTTCCGATAGAAGTTGTTCCATTTGGTTTAGCGTCAACGACCATTGCTATAGAAAATCTTGCTAAAGTCATGGAATTAAGTGGTCCAATTGAACTTCGCAAAAATAGCGATCAAACTACATTTGTAACCGACGGCGGACATTTTATATTGGACGCATCTTTTAGCCTTATTTATGATGCAAAGCGACTTTGTGATGCTTTGAATAAAGTTCCCGGTGTTGTAGAGAATGGTTTATTTATCGATATGGCCACCACAGCGTTGGTAGCTGGAACAAATGGCGTCAATGTCATTGAAAAAAATAATTAGAATTTGGAGCGTAATAGTATGAGCATTCAACGTCAATTTCGTAAAATCGCATTCGGAACAGGCTTAATCTTGGCTTTGTCACCAATAAACTCAACATTTGCGCAAGATATTTCTGCCGATCACTTGAAAGTGGCTCGCCAGGCAATAGGTGCTCTCAAAGTTACTGCAAACTTTGATGATATTTTGCCTGCAACGTCTGAACGGCTTAAAGCCAGCCTAATACAGGCAAACCCGAATTTTTCTGATGAAATATCACTCACTGTGGATGAAGAAGCCATCAAAATTGCCGGTCGACGCTCAGCCTTGGAAGAAGAAGCAGCAATGATTTATGCGAAAAAATTCTCTCTGGCGGAGCTGACTGAAATCGCAGCATTTTATAACACAGAAGCTGGTAAAAAACTTCTCCAATCTGCACCTAGTGCCGGACGTGAACTTTTGCGAGCTGCCGAAATTTGGGCTGGAGGTATCAGCCGAGACCTTAGTGCAGCTGCGAACGTTGCACTGAAGGAAAAACTTACAAAAGCTGCAGATGTGAAACCTGAAACTCCGGCTGAAGGTGATGCCGCCCCAAAAGCTGAATAAATAATTCAAATTATACTGGTATTTCTCTTCCGAAATACCATATGCCAAATAATGGTTTAATGACGGAGTGACTTCATGGCTGCATACGATTTTGATCTTTTTGTAATTGGTGGCGGCTCCGGCGGCGTTCGTGCAGGACGATTAGCTGCGGCAATGGGAAAACGTGTTGGTGTTGCTGAAGAATATCGATTTGGTGGCACTTGCGTCATCCGAGGCTGCGTTCCTAAAAAATTGTTTGTATATGCTTCTTCATTTCCTGAGCATTTCGAAGATGCGACCGGCTATGGCTGGAGCGTAGGCGAAACAAAGTTCGACTGGAACACTTTGATCGCCAACAAGGACAAAGAGATTGAACGCTTGGAGGGCCTTTACCAAAAGGGCCTTGATGGAAACGGCGCCAAGATGTTCAAAAGCCGTGCGGAATTGGTTGATCAACATACAATTTGCCTTACTGCAACTGGTGAAACCGTTACGGCTGAAAAAATTCTGGTTGCAACCGGCGGTCGACCAAACCCGATGAGCGACTTGGAAGGTCATGAACATTGTATTTCGTCCAATGAAGCATTTCATTTGGAACAATTGCCGGAGTCTATTTTGATAGCAGGTGGTGGATATATTGCGGTCGAATTTGCCAATATTTTCCACGGCTTGGGTGTCAAAACGACGCTGATTTATCGTGGTAACGAAATCCTATCTCGTTTTGACAAGGACCTTCGGTCAAACCTGCAAGAAGCGATGATTACAAAAGGTATTGATATCCAATTTTCCGATACAATTTCGAAGGTTGAGAAAAACGCTGATGGCAAATTATCGGTTACTACAAAAGCTGGAAATAATGCTGAATACAGCCAAGTCATGCTTGCATTGGGCCGAATTGCAAATACCGATGGTCTTGGTCTCGAAAAGGCTGGAGTAGAGGTAAGTTCACGCGGCGCAATTATTATTGATGAATACTCAAAGACAAATATCGATAATATATACGCATTAGGAGACGTGACTGATAAGGTTCAGCTTACACCTGTAGCCATCCACGAAGCTATGTGTTTTCTGGAAACGGTTTATAAAGATAATCCAATATCACCAGATCATGAACTCATCCCCACTGCCGTGTTCTCACAGCCGGAGATCGGAACGGTTGGAATGAGCGAAGAAGAAGCGGCAAAAGCATTCTCGGAGATTGAGGTTTACAAGGCTCAATTCCGCCCTATGCGTCATACGCTGACAGAGCGCCAGGATAAGATGATGGTCAAATTAGTGGTCAACTCCGCTGATCGCAAGGTATTAGGTGCGCATATTCTGGGCCCCGACGCTGGTGAACTTGTTCAAGTCTTGGGCATAACGCTAAAAGCGGGATGCACAAAAGACGATTTTGATCGCACAATGGCGGTCCATCCCTCAGCATCTGAAGAACTTGTCACAATGTATTCCCCGAGCTACAGAATCAAAAATGGTGAACGGGTCTAGTCACTGATGGATCGTAAGGTTTTCTTTCAATATCTGGCAGAAAATCAAGCAACTCTTTTTGCTGATGGGATCTCATCTGAGCAAAAATCTGGATTAAATACGAAACTCGATGTCTGGGCGAAATGGTATGCCGCCAAGCATCCTGTAAATTTTCTGGCGGCGGCATTAGGTCAGATATATCATGAAACTGGCGGCAAAATGGTGCCGGTTTTAGAGGCATTTGCCATCGATCGTGAACAATCAGCACAATTGTTAGAGAAAGCGTATAATGAAGGCCGTTTATCCTGGGTCAAGCAACGCTATTGGGAGAAAGACGAAAGCGGGAAACATCCGGTAGGCGGAGGAGATATCCAGCTTACTCACCGCCGAAACTACGTCGCAGCCCAAGAAAGAATTGGTAAAAAATTTGAAATTGATATCAATCTGGCGGAAAATTATGATCTCGCACTAGACCCCGTCATATCTGCCCATATTGCCTTTTCTGGCATGATCGACGGGTGGTTTCGAGAATGTAAGCTTTCTGATTTCGCAAAAGATAACAATACGCTTGATTATTGTGCAGCGCGTGACATCGTCAATGGCGATGTTGGGCTTGTCGGCAAAAAAATTGAAGTATATTGCCAAACATTTGAATCTGCACTGGCTGCTGCAGGTGCACAACAAGACCTGAAACCATTAGACGAAAACATTGACTGGCCAGACCATGACTGAGCAGCTCATCGATATTTTGCACAAGAAAGCTAAACAAGGCCCGATCGTTGGCTATTTTGGCTATGGCTCGCTTGTTAATAAAAATACACTTCGCACAGAATATATCGCCACCATTCCCGCAACATTAAAAGGATGGCAAAGGATGTGGGATACCCCGTCTGGAGATGATTTTGATGGTCAAAGTGTTTCACTTTTAACCGTTAGACCTAATCAAAGCAAAAACACCAAAGGTGTTGTAGTATTTGATTGGGCCGAAAATTTGCCGTTGGTTGACGCCCGCGAACATAATTATCATCGCCGTACCATTAACACCAAAGAATTAGGATTTGAAAACCTGTTTGACGCATCTTCGCATAGTTTTTATGTTTATGAGGCAATCGAAAACAAGACACTCGAAGACGAACGTCCACCTCTCCTTCATTCTTATCTCGACGCAGTTTTGCAAGGCTTTCATGATGTTTATGGATCAGATGGCATTCATGAATTTATGGCCACAACTGAAAATTTTCACACACCCATACTCAATGATCGTAATCAGCCCCAATATCCTCGTTCTGTCCAATTGAATGAAGAACAAAGGGCTTTAATCGATTTAATTTTGGCCTCAAAGGCAGATATTTCTTTCATCGAATAACAAGCAGCGCTATAAGCTGCAAGAAATTGTTAATTTGAGAGTAGATAGGTATACATCATGGCACAAAACTGGAACCCAACCAGCTGGCGCAACAAGCCAATTTTGCAGGTGCCAGACTATCCAGAGCAAACAAAGCTGGAAGAAACAGAAGCCCGTTTATCAAAATTTCCACCACTTGTTTTTGCAGGTGAAGCGCGCGCGCTTAAAAATAATCTTGCGAAGGTCGCGAACGGTGAAGCATTTCTCCTACAAGGCGGAGATTGTGCAGAAGCATTTGCTGAGCATGAAGGTGATAATATTCGTGACTTTTTCCGTGCATTTTTACAGATGTCCGCGGTGCTGACTTATGGCGCACAAAGCCCTGTTATAAAAGTTGGTCGGATTGCTGGACAGTTTGCAAAACCCCGCTCGAGTAATTTTGAAACAAAAGATGGCGTGGAACTACCAAGTTATCGCGGTGACATCATCAATGGTATCGAGTTTAATGAGGAAGCTCGTATTCCTGATCCAGAGCGTCAGGTTATGGCATATCGTCAATCAGCAGCGACACTCAATCTTCTGCGTGCGTTCGCGCAGGGTGGTTATGCAAACCTCGTCAATGTTCACAGCTGGATGCTTGGCTTTGCGAATGGCAGCCCGCAATCAGAGCGCTATATGAAACTTGCCAATCGTATTTCGGAATCAATCAACTTCATGAAGGCGATTGGCATTACACCGGAAACGCACCCTGCCCTGAGCGAAACAGAGTTTTTCACAAGTCATGAGGCGTTACTTCTTGGCTATGAACAAGCCCTGACACGTATCGATTCCACAACTGGTGACTATTACGCTACGTCAGGTCACATGATTTGGATTGGCGACAGAACACGCCAACCAGACCATGCACACGTCGAATTCTGCCGCGGAATTAAAAACCCGCTTGGGCTGAAATGTGGCCCATCTTTGGATCCAGAAGAACTTATCGAACTTATTGATATTCTAAATCCGGAAAATGAAGCTGGTCGCCTGACGCTTATTGCGCGTTTTGGTCATGATAAGGTTGCAGATCACCTTCCAAAACTTATTCGTGCCGTCGAACGTGAAGGCAAAAAAGTTGTTTGGTCATGTGATCCAATGCACGGCAATACAATCTCAATGTCTGGATATAAAACACGTCCATTCGACCGGATTTTGACAGAAGTTGAAACATTCTTCGACGTTCATCACGCTGAGGGTACACATGCTGGTGGCATCCATGTTGAAATGACTGGCAAAAACGTTACTGAATGTACGGGCGGTGCACGTGCACTTTCTGGCGATGATCTGTCTGAACGCTATCACACACATTGTGACCCGCGTTTGAATGCCGAACAAGCGCTTGAACTTGCTTTCCTTGTTGCAGAACGCATGAAGGAAGGTTCAAAAATCATCACGGACGCAGCAACGGCATAACCCAATTCATATTACTAAATTTTACGAACCCCGAAATGCATGTCATTTCGGGGTTTTATATTGCAGCGTCCAACCTGCCTTGTAAGAAAATAGAGATGCATCGTATTTTGACCACTATGACGATGATTATTGGTAGACAGCATTACATTCATCGGAAAGCTGCTCGGAATTGTTTAAAAAATCACACATATTTTGGGTTTGTAAAAAGCTCTCATTAGGCGCCGCTTATAGTGGGGCAAGCATTTTAATCTATGGCGCCTTTGCTATCATTGGTGCTGTATGGATATCGGATAATTACAACTTAAAAGAAGCCCCCCAAGGGCAAAAAATTTACGTGTCATCAAACGGGTTTCACAGCGATATAATTGTCCCCATAAGTGATCAAATATTGTCCAAGCTCCCCATTAAATCAGAGGACTTTTCTAACAAACTGATAGATTCTCAATATCTAATTATAGGTTGGGGATCAAAAACGGCCTACACAAGTTTACTAGAATTAACCGACATGTCAGCTTCGATTTTGGCTAAATCTCTCTTTTTTGACGATTCTGTGATCCATGTTCAGCCTTATAATAAAGAGTTAGAAAACAGTGCTCTAAAAGCAATAACATTGGATGAAATTCATTTTGAGAAACTCCTAAAATTTATAGCCAATACGTTTTATTACAATGCGGCAGGGCAGAGCGAATTAGTGATAAATGCATCCCATGGATTTGGGGATGTATTCTTCAAAGCGGCACCAAAATATCACATATTTTATAGTTGTAATGTTTGGACAGGAGAAGCACTCCGCGAGGCCGGATTATCTATGGGAATATGGACTCCATTTACACAATCGCTCGAATGGAGCTTATCAAAAAACTACTGACTAACTAAGCCGCTATACTTTGTTTAGAGCGTTCGTGCCGATGCAGAAGTAATGCGGACCTCAATACATTGTAAAACTTCACGAACCCCAAAATAACTTCTATTTAGGATTCATTTTGCGATAGTGTGACTTCGGATTTAAACAGGAGCATATTATGGCTGAAATACATGCTGGAAGCTGCAACTGCGGCCAGGTCACATTTTCTATCAAGGGAAATTTACGCGACATTATGGCATGTCACTGTAGTCAATGTCGCAAACAAAGTGGACTATATTTTGCGGCAACCGAAGCAAAAGACGCCGATTTAATCATCAATGGCGCAGAACACATAACTTGGTATTCGGCGTCGGAGGCCGCAAAACGCGGGTTCTGTAAAACTTGCGGGTCAACGTTGTTTTGGAAACACAATGAATTGGATAGAACATCTATTCTAGCTGGCGCATTTGACACACCTATCAACGTCAAAATCACCGAACACATCTTCTGCAAAGACAGAAGTCGTTTTTACGATATATCTGATGGATTACCACAATATGATGGCCCTCCGCCTATCCTCAAAACACCATAACCCTAACTGCAACTAAATGTTGCCAGCAAGATTAGATAAACAAATATTCTACCGGATAGATACTTCAAGTACTTGTTGTTTATCTCCAAGATCGTTAAATCAGATTCATGACAAAACCACTCGATATCCTGCGTATAGCAACTGCACAATTAAACCCAACTGTTGGGGATCTTTCAGGTAACGTAGAAAAGGCAAAAATTGCCTATGACGACGCTGTCCGACATAAGGCTGATCTGGTTCTTTTCACAGAATTATTCTTGTCCGGATACCCGCCAGAAGATTTGGTTCTCAAGCCTTCCTTTTTAAAAGCATGCGATGACGCATTGCAGGAAATTTGCGCGATAACTGCAGATGGTGGGCCCGGAATTATTATCGGATATCCACGCCAGAATGGCGAGAGACGACATAACTCCATAGCTGTTATTGATGATGGTGAAATTATTGCAATTCGCGATAAAGTCGATCTGCCAAACTACGGCGAATTTGATGAAAAACGGGTGTTTGATGCAGGCGATATGCCCGGCCCTATCAATTTTCGTGGTGTACGAATTGGCATTCCCATTTGTGAAGATATTTGGGGTGATCTTGGTGTATGCGAAACGCTCGCCGAAACCGGTGCTGAAATACTATTATCTCCCAATGGATCTCCCTATTATCGAGGAAAATTAGATATTCGGCATCAAGTTGTTTTAAAGCAGGTCATCGAATGCGAACTTCCAATGATCTACGCCAATCAGTTTGGTGGGCAGGATGAGCTAATTTTCGATGGTGCTAGCTTTGCCTTCAATGCTGATAAAAGCCTTGCCTTCCAGATGAGTCAGTTTGAAGAAACTGTCAGCATTAGCACTTGGAAACGAGAAGACGACGTTTGGCTCTGCTCAAACGGCCCTAACTCAGTTATTCCAGATGGCGAAGAGGCAGACTATCGCGCCTGCATGCATGGCCTTAGGGACTATGTGAACAAGAATGGATTCAAGAACGTCGTTCTAGGCCTATCAGGCGGTATCGATTCCGCAATTTGCGCTGCCTTGGCTGTTGATGCATTGGGTGAAGAGCGCTTACGCGCCGTCATGATGCCCTATCGTTACACATCTGAATTATCTTTAAAAGATGCAGCAGATTGCGCAAAAGCGTTAGGTTGCCGCTATGATATCGTTCAAATTGAAGAACCTGTTCAAGGGTTCTTATCAAACTTAAGTGAAATGTTTGACGGGACCGATGAAGGTATCACCGAAGAGAACTTACAAAGCCGAACTCGCGGAACCATTTTGATGGCTATCTCCAATAAATTTGGATCGATGGTTGTTACAACTGGCAACAAATCAGAAATGTCCGTTGGTTATGCCACGCTCTATGGCGATATGAACGGTGGCTTTAACCCAATTAAAGACATCTATAAAATGCAGGTCTATGAGCTTTCTCGTTGGAGAAATACGCAAGTACCCCCAGGGGCATTGGGGCCTTCAGGAGAAGTCATTCCGACCTCCATCATTGACAAGGCGCCCTCAGCTGAACTTCGACCCGATCAGACGGACCAAGATTCACTACCGCCATACCCTGCTCTGGATGATATTTTAGAGTGCTTGGTTGAAAAAGAAATGGCTACGGATGACATTGTCGCCAGAGGTCATGAGGAAGCTGTTGTACATCGAATTGAGCATTTGCTTTATATTGCGGAGTACAAACGCCGGCAGTCTGCTCCAGGTGTAAAAATCACCAAAAAGAACTTTGGACGAGATCGGCGTTATCCAATAACCAACAGGTTTCGCGACAGGGGCAACTGAGTAGGCCTTGACGCCGTTACCTACACAGAAATCATTTGACGCAAGAACATTTCGGGTTCAGATTGACTTATCTCTAAATAGGATAAAACAATGTCTCAGGCGCCAGTAACTGCCTCCAACGCATCCAATGCTGCTAATATGATTGATCCATTCGGTCGAATGGTTGATTATCTCCGCGTCTCTGTAACCGACAGGTGTGATTTCCGTTGCACATACTGCATGTCGGAAAATATGACATTTTTGCCTAAAAAAGACCTACTTACCTTGGAAGAGCTGGATCGCCTCTGTACCATTTTTATTGGCAAAGGCGTTAGAAGGCTGCGTTTAACAGGCGGCGAACCGCTAGTCCGCAAAAACATCATGCAATTTATAAATAGTCTTGGCCGCCACCTCGAAAGCGGGAAGCTTGAAGAACTGACAATTACAACGAATGGCTCACAGCTCCACAGGTTTTCGAAGGATTTGTTCTCGGCTGGGATGAGACGAATAAATGTATCACTGGACACGCTTGACGCCGACAAATTTAAAGCGATTACCCGTTGGGGTGATGTTAACCGTGTCATGCAAGGCATTGATGCAGCGCAAGAATCAGGTTTGAAAGTCAAAATCAACGCGGTAGCGCTGAAAGGCTTTAATGATGATGAACTCCCGAAGATGATCGAATGGGCACATGGTCGAGATATGGACATGACCATCATCGAGACTATGCCTATGGGCGAAATCGACGAAGACCGAACCGATCAATATCTCCCACTTTCAAAAGTTCGATCTAATCTCTCTAATCAATATACATTGGAAGATATTCCTTTTAAAACTGGTGGTCCTGCGAGATATGTGTCGATCAAGGAAACTGGTGGAAAATTAGGGTTCATAACACCACTTACGCATAACTTCTGCGAGAGCTGCAATAGAGTCCGGCTAACGTGCACAGGCACTTTATATTTATGTTTGGGCCAAGACGATGCCGCAGACTTAAGAGAACCATTAAGGGCATCAGAAGGTAATGAGCTGACATCGAACGCTATCGACGAGGCCATAGGTAGAAAACCTAAAGGTCACGATTTCATCATTGATCGAAACACAAAACGCCCCGCGGTAAGCCGACATATGAGCGTAACCGGTGGTTAAATTATTGGGCTCATCCCGAGAGCTCACACTAAGTATTGCAAAATAAGATGAGCTCAAAAAACTTCTTAAACCGAGGCAGACCGCCAAGCATATTCACGCTCGTTGTTGTAGCTAGTATTTCAGTTCTAAGCATGAACATGCTTCTTCCTGCTTTGCCTTCTATGACGGAGTATTTTAAGACAGATTATTCTGTCATGCAGTTAACCGTCACCGGTTATCTAGCCATGACAGGCCTGTTACAGATTTTTTTCGGACCTCTTTCAGACAGGTTTGGGCGGCGACCTGTCATATTAGCGGGATTATGCATATTCGTCTTGGCATCAATCATTTGCATGATCGCACCTAATATCGAAATCTTCCTTCTAGGTCGCATCCTACAAACTTCATCAGCCACAGGAATTGTGCTGTCTCGCGCAATTGTGAGGGATTTGTACAGCACAGAAAAAGCTGCATCCATGCTCGGATATGTTACAGTCGGCATGATGGTTGTACCCATGTTCAGCCCGCTCGTTGGCGGCTTGTTAGATCAATATTTTGGCTGGCAGGCAATTTTCGCCGCCATGATAGCCTTTGGCGGAATGTGCCTTGTTGTTGTTTACCTCGATTTGGGCGAAACAAATGTCCACAAGTCCAATTCATTTATGGAGCAAATAGGCAGCTACCCTGAACTTTTGAAATCCCGACGTTTTTGGGGTTATACCTTAACGGCAAGCTTTACATCCGGTGCGTATTTTTCGCTACTGGGCGGAGGACCGTTCGTGGCAACTGAACATTTTCATCTAAACCCAACCGAATTTGGTTCGTTTTTTCTGTTCATTGCCACAGGTTACCTTTTGGGGAATTTCGCAAGTGGTCGGTTCTCAACACGCATGGGTATCAATAAAATGATGGTGCTTGGTGGCATGGTGTCATGTATCGGGTTAAGCGGATCTATCATCATCATACTGATTGGACACGCAAGCGCAGCTTCATTTTTTGGGTTCATGTTTTTCGTTGGTATTGGTAATGGTCTGACGCTACCAAACGCCAACGCAGGAATGGTGAGCATCAGACCGAAATTGGCAGGCTCAGCGTCAGGTCTGGGCGGCGCAGTTATGGTTGGCGGCGGTTCTATTATGGCAGCTTACGTCACCTCCATCCTTACGATCGAATCTGGACCATTACCCCTGGTCGCATTCATGCTCGGTACAAGTATAATAGCTCTATTAAATACGTGTTATGTGATATTTGTAGAAGCAAGTTCAACAAATAAAATCAACTAACTCAACTCCCCCAAAACTGGTAAATCAGGCATTTAGTATGGACGAAGAAAAACTAGCGGAAGCTTACAACAAAGCACTTGAACTGGAAAAATCCGGACAAGTTGATGATGCAGCTAAGGCCTATGAGAAAGTTCTGGAAATTGACCCCTCCGATCATGGTGGTGCTGCGGTAAGGATAGCAAGCATGGGTAAGGCAGAAGCACCCAAACGAGCGCCTCAAGCCTATGTCGCAACGCTCTTTGATCAACATGCAAACGTGTTCGACAAAGTGCTGGTTGATGATCTTGGCTATGATGTTCCAAAGCTCGCAGCCAACATGTTAACTGAAAACGGGATATCAAGCGTTGCCAGAGTTCTGGATCTAGGCTGCGGTACGGGTCTCATGGGGGTAAAACTTGCATCCGAGAAATCTAATATAATTGGCGTTGATCTGTCCGAAAACATGCTAGAAATAGCCTATGATCGAGACGTATATGACGCGCTATATGTGGCAGATGTTGAAGATTATCTGCTCGATAATGACGAAAACCCGTGGAACCTGATTTGCGCTGCAGATGTGCTGCCCTACCTAGGTGATTTGGAACAGTTTGCTAAAGGTATCTCAAGCAACCTCACCTCTAATAGCCACTGTATTTTTTCAACCGAAACACTGCCGCACAATGACTTTGCCGGGCAGAATTATACAGTTGGAAAATTTCAACGATTTGCACATCAACTCGACTACATTGAAAATATATTTAGAGAGCACCGGTTAGAAATCCATACTTCCAAAGAAATTATTGTTCGTTACGAACAAGGAAACCCAATTTTCGGACATCTTGTTTTGATGCAAAAATCATAAACTGAATTCAAACTAAAGGAATTAGAATGGCAAAAGTAGCATTTATCGGTCTTGGCGTTATGGGCTACCCAATGGCAGGACACCTGAAAACCAAAGGTGGACACGATGTTTGCGTTTATAATCGAACATCCGCAAAGGCAAAAAAATGGGCTGACGAGTTCGGCGGTTCAAGCGCCGACACCCCAGCGGAAGCTGCAAAAGATGCCGATTTCATTTTTACATGCGTTGGAAATGATGATGATTTACGATCCGTTACGATTGATGAAACAGGCGTGCTAAATGGTATGAAGTCAGGAAGCATCCTCATTGACAACACAACAGCATCAGCCAACGTAGCCAAAGAGCTCGCACAAGCATGCAAAAAACAAGGGTGTGGTTTTCTCGATGCGCCTATTTCTGGCGGGCAAGCCGGCGCTGAAAATGGTGCACTCACGGTCATGGTTGGCGGTGATGAAAAGACTTTCAATGAAGCAGAACCAGTCATCCAAAATTATGCCAAAATGGTTGGTCACATGGGTGAAGTTGGCGCAGGGCAAATCACTAAGATGGTCAATCAAATCTGTATTGCAGGCTTGGTGCAGGGGCTTTCAGAGGGGATAAATTTTGGCAAAAAAGCAGGCCTTGATATTGAAAAGGTTATCGATGTTATTTCAAAAGGTGCAGCTGGTTCATGGCAAATGGAAAACCGCTATAAGACAATGAATAGCGGCGAATATGAGCATGGGTTTGCGGTTGACTGGATGCGTAAAGACCTTGGAATTGTATTGGATCAAGCCAAAGATAATGGCGTAAGCTTACCCATTACAGCCCTCATAGATCAATTCTACAGTGATGTTCAAGCGATGGGGGGCAATAGATGGGATACGTCTTCACTTCTTGCGCGGCTTGAGAAGTTTGAAAAATAATTAGACATAAAGTTAGTCGGTGGAACGCCCATGTTCCACCGGCATATAATCAAGCGGTAACTCTGTTGTGTATTTGATTTTTTCCATAGCAAAAGCCGAACTCACATCACGAATTTCTATCCGCTCAATAAGTCGACGATAAAACTCGTCATAAGCTGTGATATCGGGAACGACGACACGCAACAGATAATCCACATCTCCACTCATTCTATAGAATTCAACAATCTCTGGAAAATCTACGATCACTTCTGAAAAGCGTTTTAGCCATTCCGTACTGTGGGAATTCGTGCGAATAAACACAAATACGGTGACCTTGACATTCACCTTATCAGCATCAAGCAATGCCACACGACGACGAATAACTCCGTCCTCTTCCAGCTTCTGAATGCGCCGCCAACATGGTGTTGTCGACAGGCCAACCTTTTTCGCAATATCTGCGACAGCTAAAGTTGTGTCTTCTTGTAGTAAGCGCAATATCTTCCGGTCGAGACGATCCATACTTAAACTCTTATAGTTTCCCAAACATGAGTTAAGCATACATAGCATCTATGCAAGATTTAGTTCGGATAGTTTGTGAGGTAAAAAACATGTTTATACCTATTTTCCACAACCTAAATGTAAAAACAAGCAAATGCAGGGTGCCAAACAGCTCCAAAAAACCAAAGTTTGGAACCCAACTGCCAGAAAAGTAGAATAAGTTCTTAAGTTTTTAACGCTAAAATGGACCAAATTTAAAATTAGTTGAGCTGATATGGTAAACTCCGACGAGCAGATTGCAGATAAAAACATACTGGATCGCACACAGAAGATTCCAAATGCAGCTGTCATGAATGCTGTTAAAAGTAAGCGCGAAAAATTGCAGCACGGAGCATTTGTGAAAAACAACTATGCGCGCGAAATGCTCGTTCTTCACACACAAAGTTTGCTTGAAGGCGCAGCTATCGGCCCCATATTGGTTATCTCTGTCGCTGTAGCAAGTTACTATTTACAACATACAATTGACGCGTTTTTGTGGTCTATATTTGCATCAATTGCCTATACTATTTTGACATTGGTTGCCCGAAGTGCTGCAAAATTAAATCCAAATGATATGAAAACGACTACCTGGCAACGTCGATATTACGCCAGTTATTTTATAATTGGACTTGTTTGGTCAGCGTTTTTTGCACTTCAAACCACTTTTCTCACATCGGAATCTGGCTATTTCTTTGTTGCTGCCAGCTTACTTATTTTAACTGCAACTACAGCTACGTCTACATTGGCGCTATCAGCAGCAGTTTACTATGTAGTGATACCAATTCTCTCTGTCTTAGCATTCCATGCAATAAGAACACAATCAATTGCAGACGTGGGGCATTTAGGGTTTCAATTGCTCGCCGCTGGTTTTTTTATTCTTCTCAGCCGAAAACTATATCAATCTAATGTCGCACGATTAGAGCATCAACTTGAAAAAGATGCACTTATTGCCGAATTAGAAGTTGCCAATTCTTTATCCGATGAAGCGCGCAGAAGAGCCGAAGAGGCAAATCTCGCAAAGTCACGATTCTTAGCATCAATGAGCCATGAATTGCGCACACCGCTAAATGCTATACTTGGTTTTTCAGAAATCATGAAAAATGGTGTTATGGGGAAAATTGAGAACCCACAATATGTGCAATATATGGGAGACATCCACAGTTCTGGCCAGCATCTGTTAAACCTCATCAATGAGATTCTGGACTTATCTCGTATCGAAGCTGGACGGTATGAGCTATCAGAGGAATCTGTATCATTGGCAGATATTAGTTCCGACTGCATCGCAATGGTTCAATTGAAGGCTCGCAATAAAGACATAAATATCGTGGAACTTTTCGAAGAAAGCCTACCCATGGTATGGGCAGATGAGAAATCCATTCGCCAAGTCATCCTTAATTTGCTTTCAAATGCGGTAAAATTCACACCCAGCAAAGGTGAGATCAATATCAAACTTGGCTGGACCGCAGGCGGTGGACAATATCTCTCCATTACAGACAATGGAACAGGTATACCCGAAGAAGAAATCCCAATCGTTTTATCTGCATTTGGTCAAGGTTCAATTGCAATTAAAAGCGCTGAACAGGGAACCGGTTTAGGTCTACCTATTGTGCAAGCAATCATGAAAAAGCATGAAGGCAATTTTACCCTTAAATCTAAGCTGCGCGTCGGAACGACAGCAACTTGCACATTCCCAGCAAAACGGGTGATGCAGTCTATTTCGCCGGTTGAGCAAACGCCCGTCAACAACTCAACAAAAAAACGCGTCGGAACACGATAAACCCTACGCTTTATCGCTTACACCAGCTTGATCAAAGGTTGCCATTCCAGAATGGCATTGCGCGGCTGCCTTAACAATTCCAGCGGCAAGCGCAGCGCCCGTCCCCTCACCTAACCGCATACCCAATGCAAGTAACGGTGTTTTACCAATATTCTCCAAAACCCTAATATGCCCCGGTTCCGCAGATACATGTCCAACCAAACAATGATCGAGCGCTTTGGGGTTCGCAGCATGTAGAACTGCCGCAGCAGCTGTTGCAACGAATCCATCAATGATAACCGGAATACCTTCCATACGCGCTGCTAAAATTGCGCCAGCCATCGCTGCAATCTCGCGACCACCTAATCGTCTTAAAATTTCAAACGGGTCGTTCAAATGAGCTTTATGCAAATCAACAGCCTTCTCGACAGCCTCAATTTTTCGTTGAAGAACCTCACCTTGTGCGCCAGTTCCCGGACCCACCCATTCCTCGGCTGTTCCGCCATATAGAGCCAGGTAAATAGCCGATGCCACAGTTGTATTGCCAATACCCATTTCGCCAATACAAAGCAGATCGGTCCCGCCTGCAATAGCCTCCATGCCGAAGGCCATGGTTGCCGCGCATGCCTGCTCATCCAAGGCTGCTTCTTTTGTGAAATCAGCTGTAGGATGCTCCAATGCTAAATCAAAAATCTTAAGACCAAGATCATGAGTAACACAAATCTGATTTATTGCAGCACCTCCCGCGGCAAAATTTTCGACCATCTGCGCCGTCACAGATTGAGGGAAAGGCGATACACCTTGATCCACCACACCGTGATTACCAGCAAATATAGCAACGAGAGGACGTGTAACGGCGGGCGGTCTACCTGTCCAAGCAGCAAGCCAAAATGCAATTTCTTCAAGACGTCCTAATGCACCTGGCGGCTTGGTTAGCTGGCCATCGCGCGTTCGCGCATTATCAACAGCTTGAGAATTGGGCCCCGGTAAATTACGTACTAATTCGCGGAAATCGTCAAAAGGCAAACCACTTGCAGACATATTATTCTCCCAACTCAAGAGCTATTTAATTTCTACATTCTTATTCAAGATTATTAATGAAGCTAGTAATGATCATCTATACAGATTACAACCTCACCAAACATGAATGTACCGGAAAAAATAAAACCACATTATTGACGTTAGATCTCGATGGAAAACTACTTACAAAGATTAGCGCGTTCGATAGGCTTCTTAAGTCGCTATCCAGTTCCAACACGCTATTTCCATGGCGACGATGGAAGTCTGGGCGAAACATCAGGTATGTTCGCACTTTCTGGTGTAATTATTGCATTACCCATCGCTTGCATAGCAGCACTACTTAGTAAATTCGGAACCAATGAAATGCTCATCGCGGTTTTGGTGCTTGCAATGCAAACATTCATTACAGGCGCCCTACATGAAGATGGGTTATCTGATTGTGTAGATGGTTTTTGGGGTGGTCGAAACAAAGAACATATTCTTGAAATTATGCGCGATTCCAGACTTGGTGCATACGGTACTTTGGCTCTGATCTTTTCAATCTTACTAAAGTTTGTTGCACTTAGCACTATCATAGATCAAGTAGGCGCCGTTCAACTCTTTATCTTGATCCCCGCAATATCGGGTATTAGTCGCGCAGTTATGGTTTGGCATTGGCGATCACTGCCCCCAGCTCGCCAGGATGGAGTTGCAAAACAAGTTGGGATACCAACTCAACGATCGTTTAATGAAAACATAATAGCGTCTATCGTGCTAATCGCATTGCCGCTCATATTCGGCTACAATATTTTAAACATTGTAATTGCAATCCCGCTTACTATCTCATGCGTGTACCTATTCACCAAGTTGGCAGATAAAAAAATTAATGGACACACAGGCGATACAATTGGCGCAACCCAACAAATCAGCGAAGCAGCGTTATTATTTGGTTTTGCATCATTGGCTTAGGAATAATTGAATGAGCAATATACAATCTCCATGCACGCTGGTTTGTTCGATCGATCTAAAAACAGGTTACTGTTTTGGCTGTGGGCGCACGGGCGATGAGATTACAAAGTGGGTGGATTATACACCACAACAACGTACTGAGATCATGGGTGTATTGAGTGCTCGACTGGAAGAAATCGACAGAAAGCCTCGACGCGTGACACGACGACAACAAATAAAACGTAATAAAGAAGCATAAGGCTACTTAAGCGAGACTATAGAAAAACCTTATGGCTACGAGTAGCAAGAAGATACCAAATCCAACTTCTAATTGACGTTTCTCCAATCTATGGGCCAGCCTAGCACCTACTGGTGCAAGCATTAGGGTGATCGGAATAATCAATAAAACGGCGGGCCAATTCACAAAGCCCGTCGAAAATGGCGGCAAGCCCTCAATGCTCCAACCTGCCCAGACATAACCTATTAAACCAGGAATAGAGATAAGAACGCCGACGCCTGAAGATGTCGCCACGGCTTGGTGCATTGACCGATTATAGAGTGTCATAAATGTGTTATTCAACACACCGCCGCCGATACCCATCAGAGCCGATAACAATCCCACAATAACGCCAACTATCCATCGATAAATCCCACCTGGTAAATCTTTCCCCAAACGCCAATGCGGCTGATTAAAAATCATGCGTATTGCCACGATGATGGCTATAAATGCAAAAATAGCACGCAATGCTTCGCCTGAGGCAATGAAAGCAATATATGAAGCAATCAAAACACCTATCGGTACGGCCACGATCCATTTTTTAAGGGTTTCCATATCAATGACACCGCTTTGCCGGTGTGTCATAAAAGATCGAATTGAGGTGGGTACAATAATGGCAAGTGAGGTTCCAACAGACACATGCATTACAATTGCCTGATCAAGCCCCCAAGCACTGAAAGCTTGGTAAAAAACCGGCACAAGAACAGCGCCACCGCCAATACCAAATAGTCCAGCGAGTACACCAGCTACAACTCCGGCTGCTATTAACACCAAAGCAAAATATACAAGTTCGTATGACACGCAGATAACCCCACCCTTTTAAGATTATTCATCTCATAGGAGAGTTAGCTTAAAATAACCAGCTTAAATTAACTCGAATCAGAACCTAAAGATCGCAATGTCTATACCCAGTTTTGCGTTGCCTTAGATCAAAATGAAAATGATCTCGGTGGTGCACGTCACTTCCAGGGCCAAGTACGGTCGTAAAATATTTGCAACTTTGAGCGCGAACTTTATGCAAAAGTCCTTTCTCTCTAAAGGCAAAGAAACCAGGGCGTTTTACAACAATGGCCTTACCGCTGTTGAGTTTGATCTTTCCAATATCAATTGCATTCCCTTTTGAATGTTCAGACATCTTCGCACCTCTTTTTGAGTTCATCGTGCGACAGGAGTAGGAAGACATTTGATGAATGCTTTTGATACCTGACAGGTATCGCATGCGCGCAGCACCACTTAATTCGTTCTTGACCCACTTTGCGAACGCTAAGGCCATGGGGCAATTCAATGTAGCATCAGGCACAACGTCTATACCACCAGATAATGATTTAACCTTCACAGGACTAGCAATACCACAAGAACCCGGTCCAACTACCGGAGGCGGTGTGTCAAAACGCACGCCCAATCGTCTTAATTGGCGCTGACATACAGATTCTGCTGGTTTTGCACGACCAAGTATGGCTTGCGGTGAAAATAATGTCGCCACCTCTTTCCGCTGTTCCGGTTGAGTTTGACCCTCAGGTGTTGGTCCATCCAACGATGAAATCATGGGCGGCAATTGTGGTGCTGAAGTTGGTGTCGTACTCAACGGTGTAATGGATGACACAATATCCCCGGGAGGGGAAAGCACACTATTGGGTGAACAGCTGGTCAAGACCAATACACTCGAAAGCAAAAAAGCCATCAGAACGGAAGTGTTTCGTCTAAATTTTGTTAAAAGGCGAACAACCTGCAACATACGCATAACTCCAAAGGCAGGACAACAAGAGCAAATTATCGCAGATTGAGGTAAATGAAATATTATCCTAAAATTAACTCTATGATTCCCGACACAAAAGGCGCATCCAAATGAGCAAAGACGACAAACCAACGGGTGAACTTACCCTTAGAACGCTGGCAATGCCCGGTGATGCTAATGCTGCCGGAGATATTTTCGGTGGTTGGGTGATGGCCCAAATGGATCTAGCCAGCGGTATTCGCGCAGCTGAACGAGCCCATGGACGCGTTGTAACAGCTGCAGTAAAAGAGATGGTATTTAAAAAGCCCGTGAAGATCGGCGATACTCTTGGCATCTACATCGATATTGTAAAAGTCGGGACGACATCGATGACACTTCAAGTCGATGCTTGGGTGCAACGATACCTCACAGATGTCATGGAAAAAGTCACGGATGCAAAAATTGTGATGGTTGCGTTAGACGAGAATGGTAGTCCAAAGCCAATTCCAGCAGCAGAATAAGCTTGAATTAGGCACTTTCAAATAGCGGAAGTCTTACCTCTGCAAGTGCTTTTCTGATTATATCTGGCGAGGCATCATTTTTGACAGCATCTGTTGAAAGAATTTGCCGATAACGCCGCGCACCCGGCAATCCGTGAAACAATCCAACCATATGTCGCGTGATATGGATAAGCCTTCCGCCCTGCTCCATATGCTTTTTAGCATGATCAATCATTGCATCGCAAACCTTTATCCAATCTACGTGACTTGGCTTCAGCCCATAAAACAAATGATCAACATCAGCGAGCAAGCTGGAATTATGATAGGCCGCGCGACCAAGCATAACTCCATCCACATAGTTCATTTGGGCGGTTGCGGTATCTAAATCAGCAATGCCACCATTAATACCAATAAACAGGTCAGCATTTTTATCTTTAAGGCGATAAACACGTTCATAATTGAGTGGTGGAATATCTCGGTTCTCCTTAGGGGATAATCCATCGAGCCATGCTTTTCGAGCATGGACCCACAACGCATCCACCCTCGCCCCACGAACATGCGATGTCAGTTCATCAAGCGCCAGTTCTTCATCTTGCTCGTCAACACCGATGCGACATTTGACTGTCACTGGAATACCCACAACAGATTTCATTGCATCAACACAAGAGGCCACAAGTTCGGGTTCTCGCATCAAACATGCACCGAATGTCCCTGATTGCACCCTATCTGACGGGCAACCAACATTTAGATTAATTTCATCATACCCAAATTCTTCGCATACTTTTGCAGCTATTTTCAGCTTCTCTGGGTCTGAACCTCCCAGCTGTACAGCAATGGGATGCTCGCTATCATCATAACCAAGTAATCGTTGCTGATCACCGTGGATAATCGCGTCTGCAACAACCATTTCCGTATAAAGCAGCGCATGCTGACTCAATTGCCGATGAAGAAACCGACAATGTTTGTCTGTCCAATCCATCATGGGAGCAACGGCAAACTTAGGGATATGATCTTTATAGAGCGTCATGTCAGAACTTAGTGCCAATTTTGCTAAAACCATGTGTGGTGTTTTAGCTTCTCAGTAGCGATGTATCCTTTAATCCTTGCATTAGTCAATGGAACTCATACTTCTCAAGTTTGAGATTTTCTTAAAAAGGGCTTTCATTTACCCGACAAATTTGCATTTAATTATCTAGTCGATAATTCCTGACAAATTACTTGATCCATCTGGCACCATAGATGTATTTAATCAGGCACTGTTTGACTAATCTGCTTCTATCTAATGTAATATCAAATTAAAGGAGATTTGCCATGGATGGCTTGAACAATCAGAATGACTTTAGTGATGTCGTCGAAAATGACCGCGCTCATGTATGGCATCATCTCACACAACATAAAAAGTTCGACGAAAGTGATCCTCTGATCGTAATAGAGGGCAAGGGCTTGCGTGTATGGAACCAGGCTGGTCGCTCGCACCTGGATTCAGTGTCCGGCGGCGTTTGGACTGTTAATGTAGGCTATGGCCGAGAAACCATTGCAAATGCGGTTCGAGATCAACTCGTCAAAATGAACTTTTTTGGCAATACTGTTGGCAGCGTTCCAGCGGCCAACTTTTCCGAGCGCCTGATTAGCAAAATGCCGGGCATGAAGCGTGTCTACTACGCAAATTCCGGATCAGAAGCGAACGAAAAAGCCTATAAAATTGTACGCCAAATCGCGCACAACAAATATGGCGGCAAGAAGCATAAGATTTTATACCGTGAGCGTGACTACCACGGTACAACAATCACGGCCCTTTCCTCTTGTGGACAAGAAGAGCGCAAAGCACAATATGGTCCCTTCACACCAGGTTTTGTTTCCGTTCCGCATTGTCTGGAATATCGTTCACAATGGGGCGACGTTGAGGATTATGGTATTCGCGCTGCGAATGCGATCGAGGAAGTTATTTTACGTGAAGGTGCGGACACTGTTGGCGCTCTTATCCTTGAACCAGTCACCGCTGGCGGCGGCGTTATTGTTCCGCCAAAAGGCTACTGGGATCGCGTGCAAGAAATCTGCAAAGAGCATGACGTTCTTCTAATCATTGACGAAGTGGTCTGCGGAATGGGCCGCACAGGCGAGTGGTTTGGCTACCAGCACTATGGTATTGAACCAGATATGGTAACAATGGCAAAAGGTGTTGCGTCAGGCTATGCAGCGATTTCTTGCTGTGTAACGACAGAAGCAGTCTTTAATGAATTCAAAAGCACACCTGATGACCACATGAGCTATTTCCGCGATATTTCAACATTTGGCGGATGTACTGCTGGTCCCGCAGCTGCTCTTGAAAATATGCGTATTCTCGAAGACGAAAACCTTCTTGAAAACACCAATGTAATGGGCGCATACCTTGTCGAAAAACTCGAAGAGCTGAAGGGCAAGCACGAATTAATTGGCGATGTTCGCGGTAAGGGTCTTTTCTGTGGAGCCGAACTCGTTACCAATCGTGACACCAAAGAAGCGGCCCCCGAAGCGCTAGTGCAAAAGATCGTTGGCCGCTGCATGTCAGAACACGCTGTGATCATGGGTATGACAAACAGATCACTTCCTGGTTTTAACAATACGCTTTGCATGAGCCCGGCGTTGATTTGTACAAAAGATGACATTGATGAAATGGTAGCTGCGATTGATGAGTCTATCACATTTGCTACATCTTGATTTGAATCAATTCAATTTTAAGAAGATCCGTGTATTCATTACGCGGGTCTTTTATTTTGAACAGATTCATCGCATCAATCCATTATGTGGTTTAAAAGCGCGATAAATTCATCAAGAACGGACCAGGTTTTTACGCGAACACCTAGAGTTAGAAAAATAAACCTGTCTTTCTCTAACAGAGAACTGTAAAAAACAATCACATATCAACATACCGCAGTGCAATATTCTGCGTTTAAGTCCGTTGGAGAATGCCAGTGTCCACACAAGATGTTGCAGAGCAAAAAGAAGAATTTCCTCTTCCAAAAGCAACCTTTGCTGAAAAAGTTATTTCTGTAGAGCACTATACTGATCGCCTGTTCAAATTCAGAATCACTCGGCCCGCAAGTTTTAGATTTCGCTCTGGCGAATTTGTCATGATTGGACTTCCGTCAGAAGGAAAACCTCTTTTCAGAGCTTATTCTATTGCCAGCCCATCTTGGGATGAAGAGATTGAATTTTTCTCGATTAAAGTTCCAGGCGGACCTCTCACCGAGCATCTGCAAAAGATTCAGCCCGGCGATACAATCTGGATGCGCCAGAAATCCACTGGAACGCTGGTAATGGATGCGCTAACACCAGCAAAAAACCTTTATATGATATCAACTGGAACAGGTATCGCACCATTTGCATCTGTTATGCGCGACCCAGAGGCCTATGAGAACTTCGATAATGTCATTCTCACACACACTTGTCGTGAAGTTGCTGAGCTGCAATATGGTGTTGATACAGTCGCACTTACCAAGGAAGATCTGTTAGTTGGTGACGAAGCTAAAGAAAAACTAATTCACTTTACCTCCACAACACGTGAAGATAGCGAACAGAAAGGCCGTATCACAAATCTGATCGAAGATGGCACACTGGCCAAGGTGACAGGCTTACCAGATTTGAACCCGGAAACAGATCGTGTCATGATCTGCGGTTCCATGGCCATGATCAATGATCTCAAAATCATGTTAGAAGCGCGCGGGTTTGAAGAAGGCGCAAACAGCAAGCCGGCTGACTTTGTTATTGAACGCGCTTTCGTCGATTAAACAAGTTTGATAATTGAATCTCTAAACCCGCCGGACAATTCCTGCGGGTTTATTTTTGCGCATCAATTAGACCTGAGAAGCGTAAAACCCTTCCTCAATGATCAGTTGCGGTAAATTACGTCCGATAAAAACGAGTTGGCTCGTTCGTGGTTCATCCGCTGTCCAAGGACGTTGCGCCACACCTTCAATTAGCTGATGAACACCTTGAACCACAAATCGTTCATCTTCACCTATGAAGCTTAGAATACCTTTGGTACGCAACATATCCATGCCGAAATGCTCAAGAACCCACTGCATCCAAGAAAAAAACAGTTGCCGATCCAAAGGACGATCAGTTTGTAATGAGAAGCTCTGAACATCACTGTCGTGATGGTGGTGGTGGTGAGATTTCAGGAAGTTCGGGTCTCGAACCAAATTACGGTCGAGGGCAAAAGCGTTTTGCGATAAAAGCAGGTTCAAATCGATCTGACAATGATTTGTCTCATAGAGATTTGCAAGTGGATTAATTGATTCAACTAACGCTTTTAAAGAATTGATATCGCTAACTAAATCCACTTTATTCAAAATGATAATATCTGCAAATGCAATCTGCTCTTTTGCCTCACGCGAGGTTTCTAACTCCTTGGTCAGGTGTTTCGCATCTACCACCGTAACAATTGCATCAAGCTGCGTTTTTGATCGAACATTTTCTTCTTGCAGAAAGGTTTGCGCCACAGGCGCAGGGTCAGCGAGACCAGTGGTCTCAATGATTATTGCGTCCAACTGTCGACCGCTTGCGAGCAAATTATCAACGGTTTCGATCAAATCACCACGAACGCTACAGCAAATACAGCCATTGCTCATTTCGAAGATATCTTCGTCAGCACCGACAACCAGTGAACCGTCTATACCAATTTCGCCAAACTCATTCACGATAACGGCGTAATTTTTATCATGTTTTTCGGATAATATTCGATTAAGCAGAGTGGTCTTACCCGCACCTAGATATCCAGTAATGACCGTAACAGGTATCTTGCTTATCATCTATGTCTGCTTTTCTTTGGAAATCCAGGTGCAAAATAACCAAGCAATAATTGCAAAAATAATCTGCGCTAAAATAAAATAAGGCACATCCGCCGCGCGGATGCCGGCAAATGTATTCGAAAAGCTTCGAGCTATTGTCACCGCTGGGTTGGCAAAAGAGGTTGAGGCTGTAAACCAATAGGCAGCTGTGATATACAGACCCACTGCAACGGCGACGGCACTTTCCTTGGCCTTTAACGTCAGAAGAATTGTCGCCACGAGCCCAAAAGTGGCCACACCTTCTGAAAACCACTGCGCGCTACCTGCGCGTACTTTTTCAGAAAACTGAAAAATACTCAGATCAAACATAATATGAGCCGCCCAAACACCAATTATCCCACCAATTATCTGCACCAGAACATAGAGAAGACTATCACCCATTGTTATGTCGCCACGCAGCTTAAATACAAGTGTTACAGCCGGATTAAAATGCGCGCCGGATATCGGACCAAACATTGTGATAAGTACAACCAGAATTGCACCAGTCGGTATTGTGTTTCCTAAAAGCGCAATGGCAACATTTCCACCGGAAAGCTGTTCTGCCATGATCCCCGAACCAACTACGGTTGCGAGCAGGAATGCTGTCCCGACCAATTCAGCCGCATATCTTTGTGCATTAGATACCATCGTTTTAAAACCCAACAATAATTATCGAGAGCTTACGTAATCATTCGCGCATCAAATGGCATAATTTGTACAACAACGCAAAATTTTCATCACAAACAATTACCCCTCAGGAAACGTTGTTCTCTAAGGGGGTTATCTATCAATTTAATGACAATGTCTAAAATTAAGCAACCGCACGCGACAGTGCACATTGCGACCACAGATCATGAAGCGAATCAACCAAATGATCTATATCTTCATTTGTGTGCATGGGCGAAGGTGTAAAGCGCAAACGCTCTGTTCCTTTGGGCACTGTTGGGTAATTAATCGGCTGAACATAAATGCCATAATTATCCAAAAGCATATCAGAAATCATTTTACACTTTGCAGCATTGCCAACCATAACAGGAACAATATGGCTTTGATTTTCCATATGTGGAATGCCTCTTGCATCAAGCTTTGCACGCAAAGATTTTACTCGTTCGCGCTGACGCATACGCTCCATATCGCTGACCTTCAGATATTGAATGCTTGCAGCAGCACCTGCTGCAATGGCTGGCGGAAGAGCTGTTGTGAAAATAAAGCCGGATGCAAAACTTCTCACGAAATCGCACAGAGCAGTAGAGGCCGTAATATAACCGCCCATAACACCAAATGCTTTACCTAGAGTCCCCTCGATGACGGTCAGGCGATCCATAATGCCCTCACGTTCGGCAACACCGCCGCCGCGCGGTCCGTAAAGGCCAACTGCATGAACTTCATCCAGATACGTCATTGCCCCATATTTATCAGCAAGATCGCAAATTTCAGCGATAGGTGCGATATCACCATCCATTGAATATACGCTTTCAAACGCAATCAATTTTGGCGCTTCGGGGTCAGCAGCAGCAAGCTTTGCCTCCAAATCAGCCACATCATTATGCTTCCAAATAACTTTCTGAGCACGGGAGTGACGAATGCCCTCAATCATTGATGCATGGTTAGACGCATCTGAGAATACGATACAACCCGGAATTTGAGAGGCCAATGTGCCTAAAGCAGCCCAATTGGATACATAACCAGATGTAAACAACAATGCATCATCTTTACCGTGAAGATCTGCAAGTTCTTTCTCCAGCAAAACATGGTAGTGCGTTGTCCCAGAGATATTCCGCGTACCTCCTGCACCGGTCCCGGCATCATCGATAGCCTTTTTCATGGCCTCCATGACTTTTGGGTTTTGCCCCATACCAAGATAATCATTCGAGCACCAGACAGTTACGTCTGATATTGATCCATCAGGACAATGGCGTGTCGCTTTAGGAAAATTACCACGGTGGCGTTCCAAGTCGGCAAACACGCGATAACGGCCTTCTTCTTTAAGACCGTCAAGTGACGTGTTGAAAAAACTCTCAAAATCCATTTGAGCCTCCGTAGGCAATCTTAACAAATACATATTCAGCTTTATGCCGCTTTTAATGCATCGGTAATCTAATGCCAATGCGACAAAACTGCAATTCACCAGTTTCGTCACCAATATCAGATTAACATCGGATGTAATTGACCCAGATCAACTACTGCCCCACGGTCCGTGATGATCGCCTTCTTCATCCACACGTTTAAACCCATGTGCTCCAAAGAAATCACGTTGCGCCTGAATAAGGTTCGCAGTCCCCTGTCCTCTGCGGTATGTATCAAAATACGAAATCGCACTCGCCAATGCAACTGCGGGCGAGCCGTTGAGCACGGCGTCGCTTACAACACGTCTTAACGGAGCATCACAATCTTGCAACATCTTTGAAAAACTCGGAGTAACAGCAAGATTTGCAACATCAGGCTCTTTAGAGAAGGCCGTTGAAATCTCATCCAGAAAGCGCGATTGAATAATACAGCCTGCACGCCAGATCTTTGCGATTGTCGGCATCGGAAGCCCCCAGCTAAACTCTTTAGACGCTGCGGACATAACCGCAAATCCCTGCGCATATGCTGCAATCTTACCTGCGAGTAATGCCATCTCAAGATCCGCAATAACCGCATCTTTGTCATCAGCACCGCCGATTGATTGAGGTAAACCGAGAACTTTTTCTGCGTGAAGACGCTCATCTTTTGCAGCTGATAGGCTTCTCGCAGCAACTGCCGCCTCAATACCGGTAGCTGGAACACCCATCTGCAATGCTTCAATTGCTGACCATCGTCCAGTTCCCTTTTGGCCTGCAGCATCCAAAATTAATTCTATCATCGGACGATCTGTTTTAGGATCTATGGCTTTAAGAACTTTGGCTGTAATTTCAATGAGGTAGGATTCAAGCGGGCCTTCGTTCCATTTAGCAAATACGTCAGAAATTTCCGCTGCGGGCATAGCTAAGCGATCTCGCATAATGCCATAAACTTCTGCAATCATTTGCATATCGGCATATTCAATACCGTTGTGAATGGTTTTTACAAAATGCCCTGCCCCGTTTTCCCCAAGCCAAGCGGCACACGGTTCTCCGTTATATTTAGCAGAAATAGCTTCAAGCACTTTTTGTACTCGTGGATAAGATGCTTGTTTGCCACCAACCATAATTGATGGGCCACGTCGTGCACCCTCTTCACCACCGGAAACGCCCATTCCAATAAAGGTGAGCGCCGTCTGTGACATTTCTTCACCACGGCGAAGCGTATCACGAAAATTTGCATTACCAGCGTCGATAATAATGTCATCATCAGTCATAAGAGGTTTAAGAGCCTGGATTTGCATATCAACAGGCTCACCTGCTTTAACCATGATTATCACAGGGCGTGGTGGACGGATCGCGGCAATAAATTCTTCAAGAGTTTTGCAAGGAATCAGTTGACCCACCAATTCGCCAGCACTTTTCATAAATTCTTCTGTTCGAGCATAAGTCCGGTTAAACACCGCAACCTTATAACCATTGTCCGCAATATTAAGCGCCAGATTTGCGCCCATAACTGCCAACCCGATAACGCCTATTTCCGCATTTGCCATAATTTACCTTTTTGCTCTTAAATACTTTATGAGATTAAGTCAGATTTGGGAGAATAGCAGGATCTTTTACAAAAACTACTCGTACAAACCTGTTATCGGTAACATTTACCCAGAAAATAAATCGATTAAATAAAATAGCACCTTTAGAATCGCCATTTAGGCTCAAATTGGCCAAAATATGATACAACGAAGTAGAGAATCTGATTCGGAATTCAGTCAATAGAGCAACGTACGATTTTCGATAAATATTTTTGTGTTGTGAATCACTGGGACAACGGTGAAAACTTCATTTTTTAGATAGTCCTGGAATACATAGAACGCTACGTGTCGTTATCACTGTAATTTGACCGATGATTTAAGGTACCCACCCAACGTTATGAATGATGCTGCACCAAATATAACCTCGATAGCCTCCAATCAAAATGCGGAGCCAACCTATCGTGAAGCACCAAATAACCTGGAGGCAGAACAAGCGCTATTGGGCGCAATGCTTGTTAATAATGATGCTTTTTATCGTGTTTCAGATTTCCTAAAGCCAGAACATTTTAATGAACCGCTACACAGAAACATATTTCAGGTTGCTGGCGACATTATCCGCATGGGTAAAACGGCAAATCCGGTTACAATCAAAACCTTTCTACCTTCTGACGATAAAATTGGCGATCTAACGGTTGCTCAGTATCTAGCGCGACTAGCCGCAGAAGCTGTAACAATCATTAATGCCGAAGATTATGGACGCGCGATCTATGATCTTGCTTTACGGCGCTCGCTCATCACCATTGGCGAAGATATGGTCAACATTGCTTACGATGCGCCTGTTGACATGCCGCCGCAAGGACAGATCGAAGACACGGAGCGCCGCCTTTTTGAACTTGCGGAAACAGGCCGCTATGATGGCGGGTTCCAAAGTTTTAATGATGCAGTCGCACTTGCAATTGATCTTGCTGGTGAAGCTTATCAGCGTGATGGAAGCCTATCCGGCATTTCGACAGGTATTCATTCGCTAGATGGTCGCATGGGTGGCCTGCAACGTTCGGATTTGATTGTCCTTGCTGGTCGTCCTGGTATGGGTAAAACATCGCTTGCGACCAACCTTGCGTTTAACATCGCAAATGCATTTGAACCAGAAGTGCAGGCTGATGGAACAACCACGGCCAAAAATGGTGGCGTCGTCGGTTTTTACTCCCTAGAGATGTCCAGCGAACAGTTGGCCACCCGTATTATTTCTGAGCAAACCGAAGTTTCATCGTCTAAAATTCGTCGCGGTGAAATTACTGAAGCCGATTTTGAAAAACTGGTTGCTTGCTCGCAGATGATGCAAAAAACACCGCTTTTCATTGACCAAACAGGTGGTATTTCTATTGCACAGCTCGCCGCAAGAGCCAGACGCTTAAAGCGTCAACGTGGGCTTGATGTGCTCGTAGTGGATTATATTCAACTTATGACGGGCTCTTCGAAAAACAATTCAAATCGTGTTCAAGAAATCACCGAGATTACGACGGGTCTCAAAGCTCTTGGCAAGGAACTTCATGTTCCCATTATAGCCCTCTCCCAGCTTTCTCGTCAGGTCGAAAACCGTGATGATAAACGTCCACAACTTTCCGATTTGCGTGAGTCAGGGTCTATTGAGCAGGATGCCGATGTGGTGCTTTTTGTGTATCGGGAAGAATATTACACACAAAACAAAGAACCTCGCCGCTCACCAGAAGAAGAAGCTAATGATATTCGTAATGAAGAATATCTTGCGTGGGAAGAAGAGATGGCAAAAGTTCGCGGCACAGCGGATGTGATTATCGCAAAACAACGTCATGGTCCAACTGGCACTGTAAAACTTGGCTTCCAGGCTCAATATACGCGCTTCTCAGATTTGGCGGATGGGTCTTATGACCAGCTGGTAAATGACCATTAATCTCACACCAACAGTCCGACTAACGATTGATACCAACGCAATTGCGCGCAATTTTCAGCAACTAAAAAATCTGTCAGGTTCGGCGCGTTGCGGCGCGGCAGTTAAAGCGAATGCTTATGGATGTGGAATCGACACAGTTGTTCCCATTCTTTTGAATAACGGTTGCGCCGATTTCTTTGTTGCCGATGCGGTTGAAGGTGAGTTGGTAAGAAGATTAGCTCCTTCTTCCAAAATTTATATACTCAGCGGGTATTTACCGCAAAGCAGAGATAAAATTATTACCAGTAATCTTATTCCGATCATAGGTTCAGCACATCAATTGGAACAATGGCAAAAACTGCAAAGGCGGCACCCGTTTGCAATTCAGTTTAACACGGGCATGAACCGGATAGGAATCCAGCATTCTGATGCGAATAGCATTCTCGATAACTTAAGCGAAAAACCTGACCTTATTCTAAGTCATTTTGCAAATGCCGATGAGCCCGAGGACATAAAAAACGAAGAACAATTGAAAGCATTCTCGTCGATTGTATCCACCTTCACTGGCATCGAAGCAAGCATGGCAAATTCTGCTGCTGTCATCACCAATCCGGATTCACACTTTCATCTCACACGGCCCGGCATCGCAATTTATGGTGGAAATCCACTAATAGACAGAGCCAACCCAATGGAAGTTGTGTTTAAACTGGAAGCCCAAATCATCGATATAAAAACGGTAGCAAAAGGTGAATCCATTAGTTATGGCGGAACTTTCATAGCTCCGCAAAACATGACTATTTCAACGCTGGGAATTGGTTACGCAGATGGCCTGCCCCGCTCGGCATCCGGTCACGGCGTCCCTGCACGTAAAGTACGGCTAATCGGTATGCGCGGCTTTGTTAAAGGACATCACATTCCAAATGTGGGGCGTATCACAATGGATATATCGATGTTTGATTGCTCCAGCTTAAAAAACAACAGTATAAACATCGGTGACTGGGTGGAGATCACGGGCAAGAATATCACAATCGATGAGCTTGCAGAAGCTTCGGGGACAGTCAGCTACGAAATCCTGACTAATTTTGGACGCGCGCGACACAAATATTCATAAAATTAAATAAATTCACCATGTTGCAACTCATTTAATAATACTTTATCAATAAGAACAAAACATGAATATTTATTTAGGACATCGAGTAATTGGCGAAAAACAGAACACAATTTGTGTGCCAAAATTGCGGCACTGTGCATACCCGTTGGGCCGGCAAATGTGACGGTTGCGGTGAATGGAATACCATTGTAGAGGACGATCCCAAAGGTGGCATTGGTGGAGGTCCGGGAAAAACACCTAAAAAAGGCCGTGCCGTAGCGCTCACCACACTATCTGGTGAAATAGAAGAAGCGCCACGCATTAAAACCAATATTTCCGAACTCGACCGCGTTACAGGTGGCGGTTTTGTTCGTGGATCGGCTATTCTAGTTGGTGGTGACCCCGGCATTGGTAAATCAACCATCTTAATGCAAGCAGCTGCAGCACTGGCACGCCAAGGTCACAAAGTTATTTATGTATCTGGCGAAGAAGCTGTTGCGCAAGTTCGCTTACGTGCAAAGCGGCTGGGCGCGGCCGACAGCGATGTCATGCTGGCTGCAGAAACAAATGTCGAAGATATTTTGGCAACACTGGTCGACGGTGATAAACCCGATTTCGTCATTATTGACTCTATTCAAACACTTTGGAGCGATCTTGCCGAAGCAGCACCTGGAACAGTTACACAAGTCCGCACCGGTGTGCATGCGATGATCCGATTTGCCAAACAAACAGGAACCGCCATGGTTTTGGTCGGGCACGTTACCAAGGATGGCCAAATTGCAGGCCCACGCGTTGTCGAACATATGGTGGATGGGGTTTTGTATTTTGAGGGTGACCGCGGACATCACTATCGCATTATGCGCACCGTTAAAAATCGCTTTGGTCCAACCGATGAGATCGGCGTTTTTGAAATGTCAGACAAAGGCTTACGCGAAGTTATTAATCCATCGGAACTTTTCTTGGGTGAGCGTAATACCGCAGCCCCGGGGAATGCTGTTTTTGCGGGCATTGAAGGTACACGCCCTGTGTTAGTTGAGGTCCAGGCACTAGTAGCGCCTTCGAACTTGGGTACCCCACGCAGAGCGATTGTAGGTTGGGATTCAGCCCGATTGTCAATGATTCTGGCGGTTCTGGAAGCTCATTGTGGTGTTCGGCTTGGAAATCATGATGTTTATCTTAACATCGCCGGCGGATATCGAATTACCGAACCTGCGGCAGACATGGCAATAGCGGCGGCACTCGTATCATCTCTGGCAGGGTCCCCACTTCCCTCTGATAGTGTTTATTTTGGAGAAATCAGCCTGTCAGGTTCAATCAGACCCGTCGCCCAAACAGGATTAAGACTAAAAGAGGCACTTAAACTTGGCTTTGAACAGGCTACATTGCCGAATGGATCTGTGGACGTGCCAAAAGATGCCGGAAATTGGCGTCAGGTTGATTCTTTGATGGAAATGGTTGCTGAAATTGCAAAAGGCTCCAATCCTGACGAAAAATAAATAAGGAATGTCTGCATTGCAATGTTGCCCTTATCAGCCCAACATGATAGCGGTTTCAAAAAATTGCTCTACGGGTTTTGACCAATATGCCTATCACATTATTTGACGGAATTTTTATCGGCGTCACACTTGTATCTGCGATGCTTGCTATGGTGCGTGGTTTTTCACGCGAGGTTCTAGCTGTTGCTTCTTGGGTTGCAGCCGCTGCAGCTGCATTTTTCTTGTATCCATACCTGGAGCCTTATGCGCTGCAATACACATCGTCTAAATCTCTTGCGGCCATTGGATCAGCCGCTGCAATTTTTCTGGTTACATTGATTATCGTTTCTTATATCACAATGCGACTTGCAGATTTCATCATTGATAGCCGTATCGGCGTTCTGGATCGCACATTAGGATTTGTATTTGGTGCCGCTCGCGGTGTTTTAATCATGGTTGTGGCCGTGCAATTCTTAAATTGGCTTATTGCTGAAGAAAAACAACCAACATGGATAGCTGAAGCAAAATCTAAACCTCTTTTGGACTCGCTCGGCGTTAAACTTGTTAATATATTACCTGAAGACGCAGATAGCTCTATTATCGACAGCATCCGCAAGAAAAGCGAAGACGACGCTACTGGCGATACTGACGCATAGAATTTATAAATCTGACTTTTTAAAGTCTAAATGAATGGATAGCTCCATATGACACTCGCCGATTTTTCTAATGCAGAATGTTCGATCGATGATGCAGAAGCAGATTCCTTACATGAAGAATGCGGTGTATTTGGTATTTTAGACCACCCAGATGCTACGACCTTAACAGCATTAGGCCTTCACGCCCTTCAACATCGCGGGCAAGAAGCAACAGGCATCGTCACCTTTAATGGTGAACAATTTCATTCAGAACGAAGGTTGGGTCTTGTAGGAGATCACTATACTGACCCAGCGGTTTTAGCCCGACTGCCAGGGAATATGGCGATTGGCCATGTGCGATACTCTACAACAGGAGGCGAAGGGTTACGCAATATCCAACCGCTTTTTGCCGAATTGCACAATGGCGGCATTGCAATTGCACATAACGGCAATTTCACCAATGGTTTAACACTTCGCAATCAGCTAATTTCCAGCGGCGCTATTTGCCAATCTACATCGGACTCTGAAGTTGTTCTGCATCTAATAGCGCGCTCGTGGCACAAATCATCCGCAGATCGTTTTGCTGATGCCATATCCCATATTGAAGGCGGCTTTGCGATGCTTGCCCTCACCCGCACAAAACTGATCGCCGCGCGCGACCCTAACGGCATCCGCCCGCTTGTCATGGGTGATCTCGATGGTAAGCCAATATTTTGTTCAGAAACCTGCGCACTCGATATTATTGGCGCAAAGTTTGTGCGAGACGTTGAAAACGGCGAACTAATTATTTGCGAACGACAAGCGGATGGTTCAATTTCAATTGAAAGCCGTAAGTCTACCGTCAAACAACCAGAGAAAATATGTTTGTTTGAATATGTCTATTTCGCCAGACCGGATTCGATCGTAGGTGGTCGTAATGTGTATGAAACACGTAAACGTTCAGGTATTAATTTGGCTCAAGAAGCGCCTGTTGAAGCTGATGTCGTAGTACCTGTACCAGATGGCGGCACACCTGCAGCCATTGGCTACGCGCAAGAAAGTGGTATCCCGTTTGAACTCGGGATCATTCGCAATCACTACGTTGGACGAACCTTTATCGAGCCGACACAACAGATTCGCGCTCTTGGCGTAAAATTAAAGCATTCTGCCAACCCAGGTGTAGTCGCCGGCAAAAGAGTTGTCCTTATTGATGATTCTATTGTTCGCGGAACAACATCGATAAAAATTGTAGAAATGATGCGAGAGGCTGGCGCTCTTGAGGTTCATATCCGGGTCGCAAGTCCAGAAATCTACTATCCTGATTTCTATGGTATTGACACACCAGACCGAGATGGGTTGCTTGCTAATCAACATGAAACACTAGAAGAAATGCGTAAGCATATAGGCGCAGATTCACTGAAATTTATAAGTATTGATGGGCTTTACGATGCGGTTGGTGGTATAAAGCGGGATGCTAAATCACCACAATTTACCGATCACTATTTCACTGGTGATTATCCCACACGCCTTGCCGATCAAGAAAACGTTAGTCAACTGCGACGTGCAGCAATGCTCGCCTAGGTCAATTTAAATGAATGATAATCTTGAAAATAAAGTCGCACTTGTTACCGGTGCATCGCGCGGAATTGGCTTTGCAACTGCGGTAGAGTTAGCAAAAAATGGTGCTCACGTGATCGCGCTTGCCAGAACTGTAGGTGGCTTAGAAGAACTCGATGATGAAATTCAAAAGGTTGGTGGCAACGCAACTTTAATCCCTCACGACCTCATGGATCTTGATGGAATCGACAATATTGGTTCTGCACTGCAAGAACGTTTTGGTAAACTCGACATTCTCGTTGCAAATGCCGCAATGCTTGGCCCAATCACCCCTATTGGCCACATTGATGCCAAGATATTTGAAAAAGTTATGCATCTAAACGTTACAGCAACTTGGCGTTTAATCCGATCCGTCGAACCTTTGTTAGCAAAATCTGACTCAGGCCGCGCCGCTATTATATCATCTGGTGTCGCACATTCCTGCAAGCCATTTTGGGGCGCATATTCAACATCAAAAGCGGCAGTAGAAGCTTTGGCGCGGGTTTGGGCTGCAGAAGTTGAAAAGCGCGGTATATGTGTCAATTCTGTTAATCCCGGCGCAACCCGCACAGCAATGCGTGCTCAAGCGATGCCTGGAGAAAATGCGGATACACTTCCCCTCGCAGAAGAAGTCGCTGCGAAAATTGTGCCCATCTTCGCACCTGGTGTAACCGTTACAGGTAAGCTTTTTGATGTAAGAAAAGAAAAGTTTCTTAACTACCAGCTACCAAGTTAAAATTGGCATTAGACCGTATCTCAACATAATAAAATATGAGCTATATTTGATTTGCACTTAGCATCTGCTTACCAAGTATATTCTTTTTCGATATATGATTTTTTATAATCATACTTGCATTTTATATATCGAATTGATATATGCCGATGAACAATATATCGGAAACAGCCAACCATGAATATTCGAACACTCTGCCTTGCAATTTTAAATTTCGGCCAAGCAACTGGTTATGAAATAAAAAAAATGTCGTCGGAAACGCACTATGCATATTTTGTTGATGCAAGTTATGGTTCGATATATCCAGCATTGAACAAGCTCGAAGCCGAAGGGTTTTTGACCTCACACGAAGAACGTGAACCGGGGAAGCCAGCGCGTAAAGTCTACTCAATTACTGAAGCAGGCCGAACAGAGCTCACCACACACATGGTCGAGCCTCCCAAGCAAGATACATTTAAATCAGAGTTCTTATTGATCGCGATGTGTGCAGAATTGCTGGACCGTGAAACTCTTGTCAATGCAATTGACCACCGAATAAAGCAGCTTGAGAACGATCTAGAGTTTATAAATAAGTCCTGTCGTGAAACAGAGCACGAGGGCACGAAATGGATCGCAGATTATGGGCATGACTGCCAAAAGAACTCGCTTGATTACCTTATTAAAAACAGAAAAAAACTTGAATCGCTCGCAAAAGTGTCCTCCCAAGCACTTACGCCAGCAGAATAATTGGAGTAACTCATGGCCTTCGGCTTAAAAGGTTCACATATCGTTGCAGTACTCATTGCAGGCGGCGTAATTGGTTGGATGCTGCAAGGCGACATCATTGTCGGCGGGCAGGCAGAATCTGAAAATGCAACCCCACCACCCGCCGAACGAGCTGGCTCGGAACAGATATTACAAAAAGTTCGTTTCACGACTATTTCACCTGAAATTCGCGAACAAGTACTCTCTTTACGAGGAAGAACAGAAGCAGCTTCAATTGTTCAAGTAAGAGCGGAAACATCTGGTGTTGTTGAAGAGCGCTTCATCGAAAAAGGCGACTTCGTCAAAGAGGGAGACCTTCTCTGTCGTCTGGATGCCGGCGTACGAAAATCAGCCCTACTGCAGGCAAAAACAGGCCTTATTCAGGCCGAGTCTGATTATCTTGCACATAAGCAATTGCAAGAGCAAGGTTACAGTACAAATGCTAAATTGCTTGCCATGCAATCAGCAAAAGATGCTGCCAAAGCTCGTCTGGAACAGGCAGAAAAAGAGCTGGAAAACATCGATGTTATCGCGAAGGCTTCAGGTACAGCTCAAGACCCAATTGCTGAAATTGGGAACCTTTTAAATCCCGGTGATATCTGTGCTACAATCGTACAATCAAACCCAATGAAATTCATTGGGCAGGTATCTGAGCGTAGTGTCGCAGCCATTAAGAATGGTGATCGAGCGTTAGTTGGCCTGGTCTCTGGTGAGCAGGTTTCAGGTAAAATCCGCTATATTGCGCCAACTGCAGACCAACAAACTCGAACATTTCGCGTTGAAATCGAAATTCCAAATGATCAGAATCGCATTCGTGATGGAATTACTGCAACGGCAAATATCGCACTAGCTTCTGATGAAGCCTATCAGATTAAGGCGTCATGGTTGACGCTGGCCGATAATGGTAATGTCGGCGTCAGAGTTATCGGTGATGATGACGTCGTCGATTTTGTCGAACTCAAGATCTTGGCTCAAACACCTGACACAATGTGGGTTAGTGGCTTGGCCAACGGACAACGTGTAATCACAGTCGGGCAAGAGTATGTGGCTGCGGGGCAGAAAGTCCTCGGTGTCGAAGAAACTGCAAAAAATCAGACTTCCCTTAGAGAGCAACAATCATGATTGAAGCACTTCAGGCAATAATTTCTCGCCCAAAAACAGTTCTAACGCTGATGGTCGTTTTGGTTATCGCAGGCGTTATGACGTATATAAATGTGCCAAAAGAGGCGAACCCTGACATCGATGTTCCGGTTTATTTTGTAACCGTATCACAGCAGGGTATCTCACCACGCGATGCTGAACGATTGCTTGTCCGACCGCTCGAAACACAGTTGCGCGGATTGGACGGTCTTAAAGAGATTACGACTGTTTCAAACGAAGGACTAGCATTAGCAGTCTTGGAATTTACCATTGATTCAGACAAAGACCTCGTGCTTGCGGCCATTCGAGATAAAGTTGACAAAGCAAAGGCCGAGTTCCCTGCAGAAGCCGATGAACCGAACATTGCGGAAACAAATTTTGCACTTGAACCGACAATTATTGTAACACTTTCAGGTCAAGTTCCTGAACGAACTTTAACCAGCTTTGCCAACCGCTTATCTGATGAAATTGAATCAATTTCAACAGTGCGTGAAGCGACACTAAATGGCGATCGGGACGAAGTTTTGGAGGTTATCTTAGATCTGACAAAACTTGAATCTTATAACATTACCCAAATTGAACTTATCAATGCAGTAAGTAGTAACAACCAACTTGTGCCTGCTGGATTTATCGATGATGGACAAGGTAGATTTAATGTTAAAGTTCCCGGACTTTTAGAAAATGCACAAGACGTGTACTCCATACCGATCAAACAAAATGGTGAGGGTGTCGTCACACTTGGTGATGTTGCAGAAATTCGCCCAACTTACAAAGAAGCATCGAGTTATACTCGTGTGAACGGCGAGCCTGCCATATCTATATCCGTTGTTAAACGGATCGGTACGAACATTATTGCAAACAACGAAACAGTTCGCGAAGTCGTAAACGAATTTACGAAGGATTGGCCTCAGACAATTAAAGTCAGTTTTTTGATCGATCAGTCAAGTTTCATTTTTGAGGTTCTGGGTTCACTACAATCATCTATCATGACGGCAATTGTTCTCGTGATGATCTGCGTTGTGTGGGCGTTAGGTATTCGCTCCGGACTTCTCGTCGGTCTGGCTATCCCAGGCTCATTCATGGTCGCATTCCTGATCGTTGGCTCACTGGGCATGACCGTGAATATGATGGTGATGTTCGGTATGGTGATCACCGTTGGTATGCTTGTTGATGGTGCCATTGTGGTGACCGAATATGCCGATCGGAAGATAACCGAGGGCATGGAAGCAGGCGAAGCCTACAAGCGTTCTGCACGATTGATGTTTTGGCCGGTGGTATCATCTACGGCTACGACACTTGCAGCGTTCCTGCCGCTTCTTCTATGGCCAGGCGTACCCGGCGAGTTCATGAGCTATCTGCCGCGTATGGTAATTATTGTACTGTCAGCTTCTTTACTTACAGCACTCGTATTCCTGCCTGTAACAGGGACTTTGTTCGCTAAGGTTTCCGTGCTCATCGCAAAGTTTGCAAAGTATATTGTATCCCTGCTGGCTGCAGGACTCGTCGGCGCAGGATTGTGGCTATCCCCTAATCTCAACGAATTTCCAGTCGAAATGAAGGCTGGCGTGGTAGCTGTTGCTGCAATTTTTGTTGCCGTATTCTCTGCATTCATTTTCACATTGGTATCAGGTCGTAAACGCGATGAAGAGGTTATCGATGGAAATGCTCGAATGTTATCTGCGGAAGCTGAACTCGATATCAAAAAGCTTACGGGCTTTACAGGAGTGTACTCTCGTTTTCTAAGTATGTTTATTGGTAACATTTTTGGAAATATCGTCGTTCTTGTTGCCGTTATAGCAATGACTGTATTTTCCTTCTCCTATTTTGGAGCAAATAACAAAGGTGTTGAATTCTTCGTGGATGAAGAGCCTGATGTCGCTATCGTATTGGTTTCAGTGCGTGGCAACAGGTCAGCTGCAGAAATTCGTGATCTTGTGACCGAGGTCGATGAGCGTATTCTGGCAATTCCGGGTATTGAAAATTCAGTTATGAATGCCAGTGCGGGCTCAGGCGGTGCAGACAATCCAATTGGTGGCGTTCAAGATAAACCCGCTGATACAGTGGGTGAAATTACGATCGAACTTGCTGACTTCTGTTGCAGACGTGTAGCTGCTGATATTTTTGATGATATCCGTCAACAGACGGCCGACATTGCCGGTATCCGTGTCGAGGTAAAGAAAATCGAAGGTGGGCCGCCAACCGGTAAAGATGTCCGTTTGGAGATCAAGTCCACCAATTACGAAACAATGATAGCAACTGTTTCTAAAGTCCGTCAGCATTTTGACAGCCTTGAATTACTTGCGGACCAGGAAGATGGTCGCCCTTTGCCTGGTATCGAATGGCAACTTGATGTTGATCGTGTGCAAGCGGGCAGATATCAAACCTCAATTACCGAAGTCGGGTCAATGGTACAACTCGTGACCAACGGCGTGATGATCGGTAAATACCGTCCTGATAATTCGCAAGACGAAGTTGAAATACGAGTTCGACTGCCAAAAGACCAGCGAACACTCGATCAGTTTGACCAAATTAGAATAAATACTCCAAACGGTCAGGTGCCTGTTTCAAACTTTGTAACTCGTGAACCAGTCGCAAAAGTCTCGTCAATTGTCCGTAGAGATGGCCTCTACGCAATGGATATTAAGGCGAGCCTAGCTGCTGGTGCCCAATTTGATGGCCGAGATGCGACACCAGATGATGCAGTTGGCGTTATTCAAGAGTGGCTTGATACTCAAGAATGGCCGGATAGTGTCTTTATAAAGTTCCGCGGTGCGGATGAAGAGCAAAAAGAGTCTGAAACATTCCTTGCTAACGCTGCGATGGGTGCATTGTTTATGATGTTCATCATCCTTCTGACCCAGTTTAACTCATTCTACCAGACAGTTATTACGCTTTCGACAGTGATTTTGGCTGTCTCAGGTGTATTGATCGGTATGGTGTTAACGGGGCAGAAATTCTCGATCATCATGACAGGTACGGGCGTAATTGCGCTCGCCGGTATTGTGGTGAACAATGCGATTGTTTTGATCGATACGTTCAACCGTATGAGAGAAGATGGTGTGACCGATATTCGTCAGGCCGTTATTAAGACAGCCGCACAACGTTTGCGCCCTATCTTACTGACAACTGGAACAACCATTTTGGGCCTTATTCCAATGGCGCTTCAGATCAACTTTAACTTCTTTACGCAAACGACGTCAGTGGGCGGCATCACTTCAATCTGGTGGGTACAGCTCTCAACCGCTATTATCTCAGGACTTGCTTACTCAACGGTTTTAACTCTTGTGATGATACCCACTCTTCTAGCATTGCCAAATAACATAATGGGCACAGCTGCGTGGCTCCGTTTTGACATTAAATCGATTTTTAGAAGAAAGAAGAAGGATACGCTGGATGACGATGAGATTACCGATCAAGACGAGATCGATAACAACAAAGGTCCAGCGAATGAGAATAATCAAGAAACGGTTCGTGAGGCTGCCGAGTAGCTCCAAGCGAAACTAAACTCCAGTCAACTCAGGCGGCATTGATTAAAATTCAATGCCGCTTTTTTTTACTTCTTCTTTTTAGGAGATCTTCGTTGATCCAACGATGCATCTTCATCCAGTTGCGGCGAGCGCGCACCATATCTTTTAGACCAAACATAAGCACCAAATGGTAATGAGAGCAAATAAGCCAGCGTTGTTAGTGTCAGCGTTTGCCAAGTAAAGCTGGCAAGAAGCCAAACATATAAAACAGCAACCAGAATGATCGGCAAAAATCGATCACGACGGATACTTTGCCCCATATCCTTACCAGAAAACACAGGAACACGACTAATAAGCAAAAAGGCAATGACCATAGTATAAAGCGAAGCAATAACAGCAAAGGTCATGCTGGCTTCAATACCCAGAAATCCTAAATAGAGCGGTAGCAGTACAAGCAGCGCGCCCAGCGGCGCGGGAACACCTAAAAAGAAAGCATCCTCCCAAACTTGTCGTTCCTCGCGCTCAAGCATCACATTAAAACGAGCCAAGCGTAACACATTTGAAATTGCGTAAAGCAGGGCCGCAACCCAGCCAATTGATGGCGCAATATGCAATAGATAGGCGTGTAGAACTAGCGCCGGTACAACGCCAAAATTAATGGCATCTGCCAATGAATCCAGCTGGGCGCCAAAATTTGTTTGGGCCTTTAGTAAACGCGCGGCGCGACCATCGAGTCCGTCGAGAAATGCCGCGACAAGCACCATCATAACGGCCATTTCAAAACGCCCCTCATAGGCAAGGCGAACACCTGTTAAGCCTGCGCATATTGCAAGTACTGTAATCACATTTGGGATTAATAGACGGCGTGGAATCTCACGTAAACGAGGACCTCTATCCGAGTTATCGCCACCATTCACATCTTCAGACGAATTTGTAGGCTCCATAAATTCTCCTATTAGTCACGCCTGCTAGAAACGGGGGCACCTTTGGTACCAAACTCAGCAAGAACAGTTTCCCCAGCAATGGCTGATTGACCAATTGAGACAAGTGGTCTTGCGTCCAGCGGTAGGAATACATCCAACCTAGAACCAAAACGAATAAGTCCAAATCGTTCACCTGCATTCAAATGATCATTTTCCTTAGACCAACACATGATCCGCCTCGCAACCAATCCTGCGATCTGAACAACGCCGATTTCTCCGTGATCTGTCTTGATAACCATGCCGTTACGCTCGTTCTCCGAACTGGCTTTATCTAACTCAGCATTCAAGAAGCTGCCAGCTTTATAGCTTATAGAACGAATTTCACCCGTCATCGGTGCTCGGTTCACATGGCAATTAAATACATTCATGAAAACTGAGATACGCCACATCTCGTCATCGCCAAGCTCTAGTTCGGAAGGTGGAATCATTTTCATAACCGACGATACACGTCCGTCCGCTGGGCTGATTGCCCAATCTTTTTCAATAGGGGTTACCCGTTCAGGGTCACGAAAAAAATATGCACACCAAGCGGTCAGAACCATACCAACCCAAAAAAGCGGCGAGAACAACCACCCAAGAACGACCGATATTCCGAAGAATAGGCCGATAAATTTATAACCTTCTGGATGAACTGGCACAAAGGAATTGCGTATACTATCAACGATGCTCATTTTGACCTTCAAAATTATTAAGTTACGCTATTGCTAACGGCAAATTTGCGCCGATGCAATTGAGAAGCAACTTCGCAGAACAAAATTCAGCTTATTCTGAAACAGGATCGGTCTTTTTTCGCTTTATGATGCCAAGTTCATCGCTTTCGTGCACCCGTTTGAGGTTCTCTTCCGCCTCTGTAGCTTCGCGCTGACGATCCCACATAGATGCGTACAATCCATTTTGGCTTAATAAATTTGAATGTTTGCCACGTTCGGCTATCAAACCATCCTTTAGAACGATAATCTCATCAGCGTTGATCACGGTAGAAAGTCTATGCGCGATGACCAACGTTGTTCGCCCTTTGGACACAAAATCTAGCGATGCCTGAATTTCCTGTTCCGTCGCCGTATCAAGCGCAGATGTCGCCTCATCAAGAATGAGAATTGGTGGCGCCTTCAAGATCGTACGTGCAATTGCGACACGTTGTTTTTCTCCGCCTGAGAGTTTTAATCCACGCTCACCAACCATAGATTTGTAACCATCTGGCAGCGATTTTATGAAACTGCCGATTTGAGCCATTTCTGCGGCTTCCGCCACGTCTTCTTTTGATGCGCTTACGCGTCCATAGGCGATATTATATTCAATCGTGTCATTAAAAAGCACCGTATCTTGCGGCACCATCCCTATAACTTTACGCAAACTTTTTTGTTTCACATCACAAACATTCTGGCCATCAATGCTAACAGTTCCCTTCTGCACATCATAAAATCTAAATAGAAGACGCGAAAGCGTAGATTTCCCGGCACCAGAGGGCCCAACAATCGCGACGGTCTTTCCTGCAGGCACATCAAAGGAAATACCTTTTAGTATGGGACGATTTTGATCATAGGCAAAATGAACATCCGAAAATCTGATCGCCCCATCCTTGATATCCAAATCAAAAGCATCAGCTGAATCCTTGATTTCTGCCTCGACATCCAAAAGATCAAACATCTGCTCAATATCGGTAAGGGCTTGCCGAATTTCGCGATACACAAACCCAATAAAATTTAAAGGTATGGATAATTGCATCAGCATCACATTAATCAACACAAAATCTCCAATAGAATGCTGACCTTGCCCCACGGCTATTGCGGACATGACCATCATGATAGTCATGCCAATGCCAAATATGGTTCCCTGCCCCATATTCAACCATCCAAGCGACGTCCAAACCTGCGTGGCAGATTTCTCATAATCTTTCATAGAAACATCAAACCGCTTGGCTTCCATGTCCTCATTGCCAAAATATTTAACCGTTTCAAAGTTTAAGAGGGAATCAATCGCTTTTGTGTTGGCTTCTGTATCAGAATGATTCATGTCTTTGCGTATTTGAATACGCCAATCACTGGCCCTGACTGTAAACCAGATATAGAGCCAAATCGTAAGCGCTGCGACCGTGACATAAGACAACCCATAGGCAAAAAGGAAGATAACTGCAGTGAGCGCAAACTCCAAAACTGTCGGAGCTAAATTCAAAATGGTGAACCGAACCAGCGTCTCAATGCCTTTGGTGCCACGTTCAATGATACGAGACAGACCTCCGGTTCTGCGTTCCAGATGAAACCGTAACGAAAGCTGGTGCATGTGGATGAAAGTTTTAAAAGCCAACTGGCGCACGGCATATTGCCCGACGCGAGCAAATAAGGCGTCTCGTAACTGATTAAAACCCCATTGGACAAGGCGCGCAGTATTATAAGCAATCACAAGCATAACTGGCGCCAACAGCATCTCTGGCAAATAGCTCGAATCAAGTTGGCCATTGAGTGCGTCAGTCGCCCATTTAAAAAAGAATGGAACAGAAAGCAGTATTAGTTTTGAAATGAGCAAAAAGCCCATAGCTAAAGCTACACGCCGCTTCAAATCAGGGCGCTCAGATGGCCACATGTAAGGCCAGAGGTTTTTCAAAGACTGATATGGATTTCCACTCTCAGCCGAAACTGTTTTCTCACTCATTCAGTGTATTACCTATCTACTTTTTGGTAACGTTTTTATCGGACGAAGGCATGACTTCACAGTTGCAACACTCATCGAACATGACGTTTAAACTGTCTGACAATTTTGCAAATTCTTCCCGGTTTATTTCATACCAAGAGGATTGTTGTCGGGTTTGATATGTTACCAGACCAGCATTCAGAAGCGTCTTCAGATGTTGGGAAACTGTAGATTGTGCCAAATCAACACGTTCCACTAAGTTTTTCACACAACACGCATTTTCATGCACCAGATGACGAACAATTTTAAGCCGCACTGGATGAGCCAACGCAGAAAGGCGTTTTGCATCATTTTCGAATTTGCATGAAGTGTTTTTAGTATTCATCGTTCATCGTCGATACACGATGAACGATTGTGCGTCAAGTAACACATGAAAGCTATTCCATGCTTAATTAATTTCCCTGAAGCCTCTTTTGGTGCAACTCTTCCGCGTTTTCTAAAGCTTCTTCTGGAACCATAAATATTTGGCCAGGTGCAATTTTATCCGGGTTTTGAATTTGCTCTTGGTTTGCCAGGTAAATTGTCGTGTACCGAACGCCGGCACCATAAGTACGGCGCGCAATCTGCCATAAAGTGTCCCCCTTACGAATAATAACTGATTGAGAGGCAGCAGGCGTTAACGTATCCTGTACAATAGTTTGCGGCTCATCCTTCGTCATAGTATCAGAACTAGCCATAGCTGTTTCAGACTTTACCTTCACATTAGCTGCGTCATTTTTCATAGTTACTTCGGAACCCTCATCGGCGGTTTTCATACTTTCATCTGCATTGCCTTGCTTTGAATCAAGCGCATTTTCAGAACTACTTATGACGGGTCTATCCTGTTTATTCGTACCCTCAGATTTCTGGCTATCTGCAGCATTGCTAGCCATCTCTGTTTTCATCTTTGGTTTTTCGCCTGCGTTCACTGCATTTTGCTCGCTATCTGAAGCTGCAACAGCTGCTGCTGACTGCGCTTCTGGACGGTTGAACGGAACAACGGCTTGAAGTACAATCTCTTTTGTAGATTTATTTTCCAGTGCAGCAGCGATCATATGTTGACCAACGCTTAGTTCTTGCCGGGTTTCAATTAGAAAACGCCCCTCCCCGTTGACATCAACAGCTCCAACTTCAGTGCCATCAACAAGAATACGAACCCTATTACCTTTAGTCGCAACACCTGCAACAAACAGCCTGTCACCCTCAACCTCAACGGCTTCAATTCGGACGACAAAGTTATTTTTCTGCTGGGATACTGTATTTTTTGGAGTTTCAGAGACGCTATTTTCTTCAGCATTTTTTGAAACTACTTCTACAGCGTCTTTGGCAGTATTATCGACATCTTCAACGGCTTCTTTCACCACTGCAACGACAGTTTCAGCGGCATCAGTGGCGTTCTCCATCACCTCATCTTTAGCCATCTCCACCACTTTTGCAGCGGCGGCATCCTCAGTAGGAGCAGACGTTTCACTACTCACATCTGGTTCATTAGCGGCAACCAGGTCTTTACTCTCTTCCGATTTCTCCATCACCTTTTCCGCAGTCGTTTCCAACTCAGAAGTCGCTGCATTTTCGATGTTTTTATCCAATGTTGGCTCAGAAACTGCCGTCTCAACACTCTCGCTCTCGGACGCAGAGACTGTCGGCACTTCTTTTTCCGCTTCTATAGTTTTTTCAGCAGTTACAGTATTTGCAGCAACTTCAACTTTCTCAGATTCTTTTTCAGCTCCATCATTAGCGACCTGTAAGGGCGCTTCTGGTTGAGCAAGAATTCGGCTCGCCTTCCCTGGTTTTGTTATCATAGCTAAGAGTTGACCACTGGCTTCTTCTGGCACGCTTACCACCGCAGTTTCTTCAGAAACCAAAGCATTACCATCTTCGTCTTCCACTTTCAGAGTAAGTTGATAGTCACCTGAATCTAGAGGTTGATCAAAAATAACGGCAAAGTCTCCAGTTGAACCTATTTTAACTTCATTGAGAACTTCGTCTCCGTTCATAACTTTTAAAGTCGTATTTGGTTCACCCTTACCAGCTATAACAGTTGAACCGTCTGGCTCCACGCGCAAAACATCAAATGTCGGCATCTTCCAATTCTCGGTTGGCTCGTCTGGAGCAGCATCGACAGTTTCCTCTTGGGAGCTTTCGCCGGCTTCATTACTTTCCGCGTCATCACCTACCTCTGGCTTCTCATCCTTACTATCAAATTCAGAAACTTGAGCAGAGGTTTCCTCCTTTGCCGTTTGTGAGGTCGTTGGATCATTAGCAACCTGAATAACTTGATCTTCTGGAGTGGAATTCTCTAAGTAAACATAGGCCCCAATTCCGCCGACAACTATAATTCCCGCTAAAGTCGCCAAGATAGCCTTAATATCAAGCATTCAATTCTCCATACACCGAAATAACTGCCATAATTGTTAGCCACTTTATCATGGTGACACAAGCTTGGGCATGGATACATCCACCCAGCACCGCATTTAGTATATAAATACGGCGGACTAGCAATAATTTGACTAAATATTTAGCCTTTATTCCGCCGCAACAAGCCCTGCGAGCTTGCGATTCTTCATAAGTTTAAAAACCACCGAATCCATTAGCGCCTGAAATGAAGCATCAATAATATTCTCTGATACTCCGACAGTTGACCACCGCTGACCTGAACTGTCACGTGATTCGATTAAAACCCGCGTTGTCGCGGCGGTACCGCCATTTAGAATACGAACTTTATAATCAACAAGTTCCAAATCAGATATTTCCGCCTGATACTTGCCCAAATCCTTCCGCAGAGCATTATCAAGCGCATTTACCGGTCCATGACCTTCGGCAACGGACATGGCACTATGTCCATCGATCTCTGCCTTAACAACAGCTTCCGATATTGTTTTGAGTTGACCCTGCGCATCAAATCGACGTTCGACCATCACACGGAAACTATCAACTCGAAAATAAGTCGGAACCGAGCCTAATGTCCGAAGTGCCAGAAGTTCAAATGACGCATCCGCCCCTTCATATGCGTAACCGACAGCTTCGCGGTCTTTGAGAAGTGATATTAATGTATCAAGTCGTGGATCGTCTTTGTCAACTTCAATTCCGCGACGCGTAAGTGCATCGATAAAGTTAGACTTTCCACCCTGATCTGAAACCATTACCTTGCGCGAGTTTCCAACACTTTCCGGCACAATATGTTCATAGGTTTTTGGATCTTTTAAAAGTGCAGACGCATGGATACCGGCCTTTGTGGCAAAGGCCGAAGACCCGACATAGGGCGATTGCGCTTCCGGCGGACGATTAAGAAGTTCATCAAACGCACGCGATGTTTGCGTAATGTTTTTGAGTTTGTCTTCTGCAATGGCGAGTTCAAATCGAGATGCATAAAATGGCTTAAGCAATATTGTCGGTATAATCGTTGTTAGATTGGCATTACCACAACGCTCTCCAATCCCGTTTAATGTTCCTTGTATCTGACATGCACCGGCCTCAATTGCAGCCAATGAATTGGCAACGGCTTGACCGGTGTCATTATGCGCGTGAATGCCGATATTTTCACCCGGAATACCGGAATCAACCAGCTTTTTCACGATAGTCAAAATTTCGTGCGGTAATGTTCCACCATTTGTGTCACAAAGAACAACCCACCGCGCACCTGCATCATAGGCTGTTTTAGCACATGAAATTGCATATTTCGGGTTCGCCTTATAACCATCAAAAAAGTGTTCGCAATCAACAAGGGGCTCCTTGCCAACAGCTACGGTTGCTCGCACAGAATCTGAAATTGTTTCCAGATTTTCTTCATTTGTGCAACCGAGCGCTATTTCGACATGATAGTCCCAGCTTTTTGCAACAAAACAAACCGCTGAACCTCCAGCCTGAAGAAGCGCATTAAGACCGGGATCATTCGATGTTGAAACCCCAGCGCGCTTAGTCATGCCAAACGCTGTAAAAGTTGCATGTTCCGTTCGTGTTTTAGAAAAGAAGTTGGTATCAGTCGGATTAGCTCCAGGATACCCACCTTCTACATAATCAACACCAAGATTATCCAATAAACCAGCAATATGAATTTTATCATCTAGTGAGAAATCAATCCCCGGCGTTTGCTGACCATCGCGTAGGGTTGTATCAAATATGTATATACGTCGTTTACTCATAAGATTGCTCTAGCATTCACAGATTAAATTCAAGATTACCGCTTAACTTCCCAATTGGTAATTCGTTCACCACTATCGGGGTCTTTTCCGTCTTTAAGCAAAACACCCAGTTCGCCGAGTTCATCACGAATTTGATCAGCTTTTGCCCAATTTTTTTCTTTAAGGCAGCCTAAACGGCTCGACACAAGTTCATCGATTTTTGCTACATCTAAATCAGATGTTTCTGCACTTTTGGGAAGAAGCCCCAACAGAGCTGCACTTGCAGCAAATTCTTGCGCAGCGGCTTCACTTGAACCAGCATTCATGGCTAATTTTTGAATAGCTTGAACAGCAGTGACTGTATTCAAATCATCACTTAATGCATCCATAACTTGAGATGAGACTTTACCGTCTTTTAGTTCAACAATTGGCCACTTCTTCCAAATAGCTTCAGCCTCTTCAAGCCGCTTAATCGAGAAATCAATTGGTTCACGATAATGCGTCATCAACATTGCAAGTTTTAAAACCTGCCCTGCCCATTTTCGACCACCAAACTTGTTCGTATTTAACAACTCGCTGATAGTGATGAAGTTTCCTTCAGATTTCGACATCTTTCTACCTTCGAGTTGTAGAAATCCGTTATGCATCCAATAGCGTGCCATATGATCGGTTTCATGAGCGCAGCAAGATTGAGCAATTTCATTTTCATGATGCGGGAAGATAAGATCAAGACCACCACCATGGATATCAAATACTTCTCCAAGGTAGGCCTTTGCCATGACAGAACATTCAATGTGCCAACCAGGTCGCCCTTTAATTTTCTGCGTTTCACCATTTGCAGTATAGTCCGCATCCCAACCAGGGGCAGTCGCCGATGATTCCTTCCACAGAACAAAATCACCTGCGTTTTTCTTATGGTTTTCAACAGCAACGCGAGCACCTGCCATTTGCTCGTCCAACTTACGGTTTGAGAGTTTGCCATATGTGGGCATTGCTTCTGTATCGAACAGAACCTCACGTCCTTGATCACCTTTAGCGATATAGGCAAACCCCTTATCAATCAGGTTCTGCGCCATCGTCGCCATATCATCCACAAATTGCGTGGCCCGCGGTTCGTGATCAGGTGCCAAGCATTCAAGCGCACCAATATCAGCATGATACTGCGCAATGGTCTTCTCCGTTACGTGGGAGATCGCTTCATTTAATGGAAGGTCGGGATAATCACGCAACGCGCGCGCATTTATTTTATCATCAACATCGGTAATATTTCGCACAAATGTAACGTGAGAAGCACCATAAACTTCGCGAAGAAATCTGTTTAGAATATCAAAAACGATAACTGGTCGCGCATTTCCAATATGAGCAAAATCATAAACTGTTGGGCCACAAACATAGACACCAATATTCTCGGTATCGATTGGTTCAAAAACCGATTTTTCACGTTTTAAAGTGTTGTAGAGCATTATCTCGGTGGTCATTTATATCCCTCAAACAGCAAAGTTCATCGTCCGGCTGGTCCGGCGCTTTATGTCGTTGAGTGATAGACGAAAACGGCCAAACCAGCTGTGAGCTAGTTTATAATAATTCCGCAAGTGCAAATAAGTGGCTGTCGCTGCTTCGTTTTCATAAGCTCTTTATGCCGTGCTGATAGATTTCGGTCAAGGTTTTATCTCTAACCATTTAAAAATTGTAATAGCAAACTGATCGCTAATCCAAACATGACAATCGCAATCAAACCATCGAGTACCCGCCAGCTGTTTGGTTTCTCGAAAAAAGGTACGAGAAGTCGAGCACCATAACCAAGCGAGAAAAACCAGACAAAGGATGCCATCATCGCACCCACAGTAAATGCAATTTTCAAGCCTCCATCGTATGAAGCTGAAAGCCCTCCAATCAGAATAAATGTATCGAGATATACGTGAGGATTAAGAAAGGTAAACGCAAGACACGTCAGAACTGCAGCACGTAAGCTTAATCCATTTTCCTTTAAGCTTTCCATCGATTGAGGTAAAAATACCCGTTTAACAGCCATCATTCCATAGACGAATAGGAATGTAGCGCCTGCAAGCGTAATTATCGTGATCAACCCAGGCAATCGCTCAATCAAAAGTCCTAAACCTGTCACACCCATTGATATCAGAAGCGCATCTGACGCTGCGCAGATCAAACAAATTACAAATACATTTTTTTGCAACAAGCCCTGCCGCAACACAAAGGCATTTTGGGCGCCAATTGCAATAATCAAAGATGCGCCAAGAATAAAGCCCGACACAAATGGAGAGAGATACATTGTCATGGCTAAAATAAATCCATTTGGCCTGAGTTCGGTTTTTCAGCTTTTACTTTCGGCTTTTTTGCTGGTTCCAGGGTGTTCGCGAAAGCTATCTGCTCATCGGTCAAAGGCGTTTGAATGTCAGGCCCCATATTAGCGACTTTGTTGACAGCGTCAGACACCGCAATCACTTCAAAGAAGCTGTCATCGGCAGGTTTCATAAGATCAGCGACATGACGCGGCTCCTGCGATTTACAGTCAAGCCAACGACCAAAATCTTCCTGATTAATCACAACAGGCATACGGTGATGAACAGGAGATAACGTATTGTTCGCAGTCGTTGTCAAGACCGCTGCCGTATCAACTTCTGATCCGTCAGGCGATGACCACGTCTCCATCAAACCGGCGAACGCCACAATTTTTTGTTTCTTTGGCTTCACCCAGTAAGCCTGCGATTTTTCTTTTGAGCCTTTTGGTGGACGTTTCCATTCATAAAACCCTGAGGCAGGAATGAGCACCCGCCTATGACGCATTGCCGCTTTAAATGAGGCTTTGCCAATTGCAGTCTCACTTCGCGCATTGATCAAAAGCGGGAAGTCCTTCGGATCCTTTACCCAAGTTGGGGTCAGTCCCCAGCGAACCAGCAGCGCGCGCCTTTGTGGCAAATTTGATTCATCGTCAGCCACCGGACCATCAATGATCACCATTATCGGTTGCGTTGGCGCAATATTATACCGCTCTGGAAATTTTTCTATTTCCAAGACTGCAAAAAAATCCGAAAGTTCTTCAGGAGAAGCGATAAGGGAGAAACGACCACACATAGCGAATTCATTGCAGGTTGCGTATTGTCTGGTCAAGTAGAATCAAAAGGTTGAAAAAATTATGCAAGATAACGTGCGTTCATCCCAGCAAGTTGTTTCAGCAATCGTGCGAGATGGCGATAGTTATTTACTCGTAAAACGCATGAACCCGCCATCTAAAGGTATGTATGCGTTTCCAGGTGGTCGCGTTGAAGTTGGTGAAAGTCTGATGCAAGCAGTATTGCGCGAGCTTCTTGAGGAAACGGGACTTGTTGGAATCGATGCTCAATTCTATGCAGAATACGACCTAACGCGTGAGGGTGGCAGCTTTGCACTAACTGTTTTCAAAGTTAGCGTGAGTGATGTTTCAGGTGCGTACGCTCAAGACGATGCAGAAGAATTGGGATGGTATAAACTTCCAGACACTGCATCTCTAGAGATGCCACCGAGCATGATCGATTGCTTTGCAAAGCTCGCTAAAGATTAGAGAGTCTCCAGATTGAGACAGGCCTCAAGACATTGTGAACAAACTTGCTTGGCATGGAACTCTGAATTGGGGCATATTTTGCCCAAAAGGAGAAGTACTCATGAAACACTTTGTTTTATCTGCGCTATTAAGTTTTACTGTTTTGATCTCGCAAGCATATGCAAATCCGGATATTTGGAAGATTGAAGGTTGGGGCAATACTGACTTCTCCAAATCATCAATAGATTTCAAAGAGGTGCTTTCTGGTGGACCGCCCAAAGATGGCATTCCGTCCATTGATCGTCCAGAATTCCGCACAGCCGCAGGGATTGAAGGTCTTGAGGAACATGAACCAGTTTTAAGTTTGACGGTAAACGGCCAAACGAAAGCCTACCCCGTTCGAATATTGACATGGCACGAAATCGTAAATGACGTGATCGGCGGTGTTCCTGTTGCAATCACCTACTGCCCTTTGTGCAATGCATCTGTTGTATTTGAACGCACAATTGATGGTGACGTCACAGAATTCGGCGTAAGCGGTAAACTTCGGCATTCTGATATGATCATGTATGATCGGAAAACAGATAGCTGGTGGCAACAATTCACGGGCGAAGCAATTGTAGGCTCTCGCCTTGGTACAAAACTGAAAATCCTTCCATCACGCACAGAATCTTGGAGCAGGTTTGTTGAACGCCACCCTGAAGCAGATGTTCTGGTTCCAAATAACATACACCTTAGGCAATACGGCTCAAACCCGTATGTGAGATATGATACCTCTAACCGACCTTTCCTTTTCAGAGGTGAGTTTCCTGAGGGTATCGCACCACTGGCGTATGTTGTATCTGTAAAAGATGGCGACAAGCCCTTTGTTGTCTCCTTACAAAAACTTCGTGATGAGAAAACACTCACCAGAGAAGGCATAACCCTGACATGGACAGATGGCACTCGATCAGCACTCGACGCACGGCAAATTTCAGAAGGCCGACAGATAGGAAATGTTATCGCTAAACGTGGTGATGAAGACATCCCCTATGACCTGACATTTGCATTTGTAACACACGCGTTTATGCCGGATGTCCCAATAGAACAATGAACTTCTATGTTTCAATCTCATAGTTTAAACATTCTGCAAACTGGTCTATAGCCTTCTTATGAATTGTTTAAACCGAATCTCAAAAGTTGCTACTGTTGGGCTAATCATCTGGCCCAGCTTATTCGCGCCGACTATTGGTCAAGAAAAGCCTCCCTATGAAGACCGTCTTCACCGGGTAGCCGAACTTGCAGGATCAATGCATTATCTTAGCAATTTATGCAAAACATCCCAAAACAACTCATTTCGGCTGCGCATGCAGGAAATTATTGACGCTGAAACCGCATCAGAGCCTGCACGCCGTAAACAACTGATTGCAAAATACAATATGGGTTATCGCGCATTTTCATCGGTTTATACCATATGCACCGATGCAGCTCGCCTGATTGAAGGTAATTATCGCAAAGAAGGCCAGAAACTTATCAATGAGCTCTTAACGCGCTATTCGAACTAAAATGCAACAAAATCAATAAATTTTGTTAACAAGCCAATAGAATACAAAAAATTTTAATTAAATCTTAACGTCAAGACTCATGTTTTTTTAGTTATTTGCATTTTCAGCTGGCGCTTTATTTTCATTGATAGTATCAATCTCGCATGAATGATCAATTTGAACATCAGCTCGACGAATTAGAAGATCTAATCGTACAAGAAAAAATGCAGGCCGCCCTGCAACATCAACATGATGTTTGGGCCAATTGCGTAGCTGAAGGTATTGAACAAGAAATTCTGATAGATGCAACACTTGCCATGGCAATTCGCGAAGCCATTCGCCTTCAGGGTGAAGATGCAACCGAGGCCATGCTTAATGAAGTTCGCGATCGCATCATCACTGGTGAATTTTCCCCAGAAAGAATTCTACAATAGGCCTTTCACGAGACTTGTTATTGGCGTCTCAAACTCCTAATTAGATAGTGTATTTTAGTTCGGGAGATGGCCTTGCCACATCAATATTTGCGACATAGATCAGTCATTCGGCTTCATGGTGAGGACACAACGTCCTTTTTGCAAAACTTAGTCACAGCAAATATCGAAAACCTTGATAGAAACTCCGTTACGCCATGTGCATTGCTAACACCCCAAGGCAAAATTGCATTTGATTTTCTAATCGGCACAACAGGACACAATGATTTCTTCATCGATATTAGAGAAGATTTGGTAGAAACATTTAAAAAGAGAATTCAGCTTTATAAATTACGAGCAGATGTTTTTGTTGAGGATCCTAATGAATATCAAGTTTCGGTAATATGGTCAGAAGACGTTGAGAACATATCGGGGCTGAAAGATCTACGTTTTCCTGACGAAGCTGATGTCTATAGATTATATGAGCCCACATCGCTTGAGAGTGTCGAAGGAAGTTTTGATGAACAACGCGTCCGATATGGCGTTGCTGAGTCCGGTTCAGACTTTGAACTCAACGATATCTTTCCACACGACATCTATTACGATTTAAACAATGCCATCGACTTTAAAAAAGGGTGCTATGTGGGGCAAGAAGTTATCTCGCGCATGCAGCATCGCGGCTCCGCCAGAAAGCGGGTTTGTGTCGTGTCCGCCGATAATGAACTACAAAATGGCGAGCAAAACATAACGACCGCTGGAAAAACCATAGGCCAACTCGGCACAGTCATAAACACCAATGGACTGGGAATTATAAGAGTAGATCGCCTTTTGTCAGCTCAGGAATCGAATGAAGATATCCTTGTTGGCAATACCAAAGTGCTCGTCAGTTTTCCTAAGTGGGTGGGTGATCGTTATATTCCAGTAAAAGTGGAACCAGTAATTTGAGTACAGCAGGCGGTAATATGCCACGGGTCTGGCAACGTATGCTATCTGGCAGGCGGCTTGATCTATTAGACCCCTCACCGCTCGATGTTGAAATTCAAGACATCATTCATGGACTAGCGCGCGTTGCAAGATGGAATGGTCAGACTAACGGACCATATGCATTTTCTGTTGCGCAACATTCGCTCGTAGTGGAACAAATCTTTACCATCATATCCAACCCTACGCCTGATGAGCAACTCATTGCGTTACTGCATGATGGGCCAGAATATGTTGTTGGTGATATGATTTCGCCGTTCAAGGCCGTCATAGGCGATAATTATAAGTCGATTGAAAAACGGCTTGAGGCTGCAATTCACCTTCGGTATGGCTTAACGCCGGACATTTCGCCAGAACTGAAAAAGAAAATCAAAAAAGCCGATCAAATTTCGGCATATTTCGAAGCTGTTCTACTTGCAGGTTTTTCAGACAAAGAAGCCAGATCATTCTTTGGACAACCCAAAAATATAACAAAAGATCAACTTCTCATAGAGCCTTTGCCAATCGATGATGTTGAAACCCTATTCAAAGCTAGGTTTGAGAAAATTGATTCTGAACGTAATGTGATAAACAATAAAGCGTCGACACAGAAAGAATCGCGATGAGCTACATTGTTGTATGTCCACTTGAAAATATCGCAGATGTAGCCGAACAGCATCAATGCAAACGAATGATAAGCCTCATGAGCCCAGGTCATGAGTTAGAACGACCAGCACAGATTTCACCAGAATGCCATTTGCACGTCGGTATGAACGATATCAACTTTGATACCGCAGGCCTGATCTCACCTGATGAAGCCCACGTTGCAAGCGTAATAGAGTTTGCGCAGAACTGGGATCAGAAAAACCCGCTTCTCATCCATTGCTGGTTTGGCGTATCCAGATCACCAGCTGCTGCTCTTTTATCCTCGATGGCAGTTAAGCCAGAACAAAATGATCACGAACTTGCAAATCGGCTTCGTGAGGCATCACCAAGCGCCACTCCCAATAGACGGATCATTGAAATTGGTGACAAGCTTCTTGATCGCGGCGGAAAACTCTCACAAGCGGTCAATTCCATTGGTCGAGGTCGCGAAGCAAGCCAAGGTAATCCGTTCATATTGCCCCTCGACTAGCTCCAATCTTGTTATTCAAACCAACTCACGCTTAACAGTTTAGAGCTTTGTAGCCTCGGCAGTTGTCTCCGCTTTTTCAACATAGTGGCCAATCTGCCTTATGAGTTTTTCAATCCCTGCGGCCGAAAACTCAAATAATTGCGGCGTACCACCCAATATATGAACGATACGAATGTTGTTTCGTTCAACATCTTTAGCATTAAAAAGCACAGCAATTTCACCCATCGGCGCATTAGGTTCCGTAACGCGCCCAACGAGTTTATGATGCTCACCATAATTCTCAAGACTCACCACATCAGCGTTCTGAGTATCGTTGAGTAACTTCATAAGCTGCTCGACTTCCACAAGCGACATCATAAGTGCATGACCACCGCCGGGTTCGCCATTCTGTTGTGGTTCAATAATCGAAAGCATTGCTGTTACGCCATCAGAAGTGGGTGTCACAGTGACGACCGTAAAACCAACTTTGTCTTTACCCAACACTTTGACCTGAACAGGATCCCCCATGATAGCACCAAAGGGCGTAATGACAAATTGCTTGTCTGGATCAAACTCACTCGAATTCGGATCAAACTCCTGCGCATATGCTGACAGTGTAGCTAACCAAATAAACATCATTATACTAATGCGCATCAAGGTATTAAGCATAATATTCCCTCCTGAATATCGGCATATTCAATTATTTTTATGGATCAGTCAAAATTTAAATACCTTCATCGTCTTTATCCATTTTCCGAATAAGAGCCTGAATAAAACTCTCTCGAGAGATAGGTGGTTCAACACCGCGGGGTGTATAGATATGCCGATCAAAGAAAAAGTTGGTCATTGCAAATGCTGAGATAAGATTAGTCTGCGTCGCAGCCATCCTCTTCTCCGTATGCAAAAATTCAGGATAAAGGAAGAGCTTGTCCTTCCAAGGCTCACCCGCTTGCGCAGAAACGGCCCGGCCCGATTTTGGAGAAATATAGGACAGCTCCGATTTCGTACCAGTTGCCGCGCATGCCTCAAGATCCAACCCAAAACCCAGTTCATTTAGTACGGTCAATTCAAAACGAACAAAAAGCTCCCCTGCATCAGCCGGCGCTTCTAAATTATCAATAATAACTTCAAGAATTTCGTATAGATTTTCATGCGGGTCTCGCTCAGGAAGGAAGCGCAAAATTGCAGCCAGAGCCTGAATTCCGTTTACACCAATTGCATTTTCCATAAGTTGCGCCGCACGCATTTTTACAGGCTCGGTCTGAAAACTGCCAAGATGCTCATCCAAACGAGCGCGCCAAACTATATCGACTGAATTACCTGTTTGTAACACAGGTTGCATACGACGCGAACGCCCACCCCTAACCAAACCAAGGTGACGGCCATGATTACGCGTCATGACCTCAACAATTGCGCTGGTTTCGGCGTGTTTGCGAACGCCTAGTATGATTCCTTCGTCAACCCATTCCATAATAGGTAGATTGACTGACTATTCGTGGAAATCAAGCCCCATCTCGCGATAACGCTCAGGGTCATGTATCCAATTTTCACGAACCTTCACAAATAGAATAAGGTGAACTTTTTGTTCAAGAATTTCCGCGAACTCTAGTCTTGCTGCCTTGCCGATAGCTTTAATTGTTTCGCCTTTTTTGCCAATAACAATCTTCTTCTGACTATCTCGTTCTACATAGATCACCTGCTCAATTCGAACAGATCCATCTTTTCTATCTTCCCACGTTTCCGTTTCCACATGGGATGAATATGGAAGCTCTTGATGCAAGCGGTGATAAATTTTTTCGCGTGTTATTTCCGCAGCGAGCTGGCGCATTGGCAGATCAGATATTTGATCTTCCGGATAATACCAAGGACCATCCGGCAACTTATCATTAAGAGCCTTGAGTATCTTTTCGCATCCCAAACCTTGCGACGCAGAAATCATGAAGGTTTCATCAAAACCAACCACATCATTTGCTTCTTGCGCAAGTTTAAGTAGCTTTTCCGGCTTCACCTGATCAATTTTATTTATGACGAGCCATTTTGGTTGCTTTACATCCTTGAGGTTTTCCAGAATGTTTTTGGCATCGCCAACAAAGCCCTTCTGTGCATCCACCATAAACAGGATAATATCCGCATCGCGAGCCCCACCCCACGCGCTAGAAACCATCGCACGATCAAGACGTCGCTTTGGCTTAAAAATTCCCGGTGTATCAACAAAAACGATCTGAGATTTATCATAGATGGCAATTCCGCGGACGATAGCACGTGTGGTCTGCACCTTATGAGATATTATCGAAACCTTGGCGCCGACGAATTGGTTAACCAGTGTTGATTTACCGGCATTCGGAGCTCCGATTAGTGCAACAAAACCAGATTTAGTTTTCACATTATTGCTTTGTTCATTCGCTGTCATTACTTGTCACCTTCGGACCATATACCTTCACGCAACAAGAATGCCGCCGCGGCTGATTGTTCTGCGCTGCGCTTTGAGCCACTTTTGCCTGTAATTGACGCTAACTCACCAATCGTAACCTCAACCTCAAATTCAGGTGCGTGGTCTGGCCCGCTGCGCTTCAAAACTTTATAAACAGGCGGCTTCTTAAATTGCGCATGCGACCACTCCTGAAGCTCTGTCTTCGCATCCCTGCGAATAGCAACTTCCGCTAATGCCCGCGATGTCCAAAACTTCAAAATAAATGCGCGTGCAGCTTCCAAACCACCATCAAGGTAAATAGCCGCAATCAATGATTCCATCACATCGGCGCGAACGTTTAACATTGTAGATGCTTTAATGTTCTTAACATCAGAACCGGTCAAGATATAGTTATGTATTGCAATATCATCGGCAACACTTGCGCATGCTTCCGCGCTGACGAGATTATTTAACCGAACCGATAGTTCACCTTCTGCAGCCTCGTTAAATCTCCCAAACAACAACTCAGCAATACAAAGCCCTAGAATTCTATCACCTAGGAATTCTAACCGTTCATAATTTCCTGCCTTTGGATCACGAGCGCTTGAGTGCGTTAACGCACGATCAAGCCTACCCTTGTCAGAAAACTGGTAATCAATGACGCCTTCAAGTTCAGCAAGTGAAGCCTGTCGACTAGAATTCATCGCAGGGGCCATCATGGGGCGAGCGATGTAAAAATCCGTTCAAGGCGCACGGATGTTGGCCATTTCCAAAATTCAAGCGGAGATGCTCCGCCTTTCATTGAGAAGAAAATAACTTGCGCCTTACCAACCAGATTTTCAAATGGAACAAACCCTACAGCAAAACGGCTATCTGATGAGTTATCGCGGTTGTCGCCCATTAGAAAATAGTGCCCTTGAGGAACAAGGAATTCTCGCGTGTCATCACCTGGCGAAATTGGGCTCAAATCAAGAGTTTTATAGGTCACGCCGTTTGGTAATGTTTCGGTGTATATCGGTACACCATCACCATCCGACTCACTCGGATTATAAGTGCCTGACAATTCGCGTTTCACGGGCGTTCCATTAATGTGTAATACGCCCTCTTTAACCTGCACTTTATCACCCGGCAACCCAACAAGGCGCTTGATATAGTCAGTACCCAAATCATGATTAGGTCTGAAAACAATAATATCACCACGCTCTGGTTCACTACCTAAAATTCTACCATCAAATAAATCAGGCGAAAATGGCAGGGAATATTTTGAATAACCGTAGGAAAATTTAGATACAAAAAGGTAGTCGCCAACAAGTAACGTGTTTTCCATAGAGCTGGACGGAATGCTGAACGGCTGAAACAAAATTGTTCTAATAAAAACTGCAAGTAATACAGCTTGAAAAAGTACTTTTATATTTTCAGACAGCGAACTGCCTTTATCTTCTGCTTTATCAGCCACGTAATTCATTCCTTATTATCATATCTGGAGTTTCTCTACAGGCAAGCGCGCTCAACAGCAAGCTTGTTGGTGTTTTCAGCGCTTGATAGCCTCAATAATTACAAAAGCCTGCGCCCAAGGAAAATCATCCGTAATAGTCAGGTGGATATTTGCATCATGATCGTCTGGCAGCATTTTATTAACTTGCATCAATGCGCCCCCTGTCAGCTTCATTGTTGGCTTGCCACTGGTTAAATTGACAACTCCCATGTCTCGCCAGAAGACACCATGCGAAATTCCTGTCCCTAAAGCTTTAGCGCACGCTTCTTTTGCCGCAAATCGCTTCGCATATGATGCGGCTCGATTTTTCCTTCGGTCAGACTTTGTCTTTTCTATATCAGTAAAACAGCGTTCCGTGAATTTTTCACCGTATCGTTCAAGGGTTCTCTCTATTCGGCGAATATCAGTCATATCGCTACCTAAGCCGATAATCATCTTGCTTGCTTTCGTAAATTTATCAATTTCGGCTCGCCAACAACTTCCGCCTATTTTGAAAAACAGAAACCCCCCAATAGGTTACAATATAGAAGATAATCGCACAGAAAATTCCTGGCGGAATAGCTCCTATAGCCATCGGTTTTAAGAGCGGCTCCCAAAGTTGGCTAAAATCACCATGTCGAAAGTGTTGAAACAAATTTATATTATGATCCCCAGAGTGAAAACGATCACCTAAAATAAATTTTCCCAATTTATGTGTGCCACCCCAGATAAAAGGAAATGTAATTGGGTTTCCAAAACCGGTCCCAATGGCGGATGCAACTAAATTGCCTGCAAGTAGAAATGCCAAAACAGCAGCAATAACGAAATGAAACCCAAGAAAAGGTGTCCATGACGCAAAAACTCCAGCCGCGACACCCGCTGCAATGGCATGTGGTGAAGCAGTGAGACGGATTACACGCTTAACAAAATACTGGATAGATCGTGCAAAAGAACGGCGCGGCCAAAGCGCGGTGCGAATACGCGTCCAACGTCCCTCTGGTTCCCTACGCCTAAACAGCATTATTAAGTCCAATATCTATAGTAAACGGCTCAAAAGCCGCGAGTTGAATCTCCACCGCGCACCAGTGTCATAACTCCAAATCGATCGCCAGTTCAACGGCTAATCACACATATGTTTTAATTTTAGCCACTAAGCTGGTGCGAGCCTAAATCTTATTATCCAACACTTATGTTGATAATTCGACAATTCAATGAAAATACTGTGATCTCACCGAAATTTTATCAGTCTATTCGTAGACCCGCTCTGCCGATGAAGTGAATGGAAAGGCTTTTAATTGTGCAAGCAGTTGATTGAGTTGCTTAAGATCCCAGATCATTAAATCAAACGTCATCTCTTTAAAGTCAGCAGCAGATACCATAATCAGGTTTTCAATATTCGCGTCCGAACTTGCAATTGCCGACGAAACTTTGGCAAGAACACCTGGCTCATTCACGACCGTAACAATAATACGCGCAGGAAAACGATTTTCGCTCGCCTCATCAATGTCCCATCGGATATCGATCCATTTTTCTGGCTCATCTTCAAATGCTGATAGTTGTGGAGCTTGTATGGGATAGACAACAATGCCCTTACCTGGTTGTACAATCCCAATAATGCGATCGCCTGGCACAGCTCCTGTCGGGCCAAATTCCACGCCCATATCGGTATCCATGCCTCGAATGGGCATGGCATTTTTTGATTTAGGTAGTATCTTTTCCCGGCGCCCTCTTTTCGCCTTGGCAGATTTTGACAGACTTGGAACTTTGAAGATCAATCCCGCAGCACTTTTAAGGTTAAACCAACCATCACTGGTTGGTTTTCCGGTAGATTTACGCTCTTCTTTATAATTTGGAAACACAGCCGCAATAACATCTAATGATGTCAATTCGCCACGACCAATGGATGCAAAAATATCATCAACCTCTGTGTGACCGAGTTTAGAAAGAGTTGGCACCAAAAGTTCTGGAGAAAAGTCTTTTCCAACTTTCTCAAATGCGCGAACCAATATTCGTTCACCCAGATCCTTATATTGTGCTCGCATAGCCGTACGTGTGGCCTTGCGAATGGCTGATCTTGCTTTGCCTGTGGTAACGATCTTTTCCCATGCAAGTGGTGGGACCTGCTTCTCGGATCTAATAATCTCAACCTGATCACCATTGGAAAGTTGAGTGACCAACGGCATGGATATGCCGTCAATCTTGGCGCCAACACAACTATTGCCAACATCTGTATGAACAGCATATGCAAAATCAATCGGCGTTGCCCCTCTTGGTAATGCAATTAAAGCTCCATTTGGCGTGAAACAAAATACTTGGTCATGGAAAAGTTCAAGCTTTGTATGTTCTAAAAATTCTTCCGCGCTGTCACCTTCAGATAGAACATCCAGCGTTCTACGTAACCAATTATACGCATTCGATTCTTCTGAAATTTGAGGCGTTTTACTTTCAACCGAAGCATCTTTGTACAACGAGTGAGCCGCAACGCCGCGTTCAGCAATAGCATGCATAAACTCGGACCTGATTTGAAGTTCAACACGCTGACGAGATGGGCCCACAATTGTGGTATGTATGGATTGATAATCGTTTTGTTTGGGAGTGGATATATAATCTTTAAAACGTCCGGGCACCACTGCCCATCGCGTATGAATAATACCCAGTGCGCGATAACAATCTGCTGTATCGCTTACGATAATTCTAAACCCGACAAGGTCAGATAGCTGCTCAAATGAAAGTGACTTGGACTCCATTTTTCGAAAAACAGAGTATGGCTTTTTCAATCGGCTTTTGACCTCGACTTTAAGATCATTATCCTTGAAAAGCTTGCCCAACCCCTGCTCAATCGTTGCGATCACTTCTTTGTTCTGTTCAGACAATTCAGCCAGACGCTTAGTGACCATTTCATAATGTTCGGGATGAGCATATTTAAACGCAAGCGCTTCCAGCTCTTCGCGCATGCCCTGCATACCCATGCGGCCGGCAAGCGGACCATAAATATCACGCGTTTCCTCAGCAATACGCTGCCTCTTTTCAGGTGGCACGTGATCAAGCGTCCGCATATTGTGCAATCGGTCTGCCAACTTAACGAGCAAAACACGCACATCGTCAGCAACAGCAAGAAGTAGTTTCCGCAGATTTTCTGCCTGTTTTGCCTTACGCGAGATAAGATCGAGCTGCTCGATCTTCGTCAATCCCTCGACCAGGCGCCCTATCTGCTCTCCAAATAGCTCATCGATCTCCGCTCGTGTGGCGCTGGTATCTTCAATCGTATCATGAAGCAATGCAACAACAATTGTCGCCTCATCAAGCTTCATTTCTGTCAAAATAGCGGCAACTTCTAGCGGGTGCGAAAAGTAAGGGTCTCCACTTGCCCGCGTCTGCTTACCATGTTTTTGCATTGCATAAACATAAGCTTTATTGAGGATTTCCTCATCAGCATTAGGTTTATACGCTTGCACGCGCTCTATAAGCTCGTACTGGCGGATCATTTATGAGCAGCTCCGTTATTAAGACAAACAAAAACCTAGCCAAAGAGTGTGAACTCTATGGCTAGGTCATAAACATCTCACGAATTCCGCACTGGCGGAAGAGAAAAATTAATAGTCGTCACTTTTTTCAGGTGGCACAAGACCTTGTATACCTGCAAGCAACTCTTCTTCTGTCATGTTATCAAACGTAACTTTTTCAGGACGCTCATCTTGAACAATGATTGTATCGCCAGCAGCAACTTCTTCGACAACATCATCTTCAGGAATTGTATTCATTTCAGGCTCATCAACTTCAACATGTTTTTGAAGCGAATGAATTAGATCTTCTTTTAGATCACCTGTTGAAAGTGTTTCATCAGCGATTTCACGCAATGCTACAACTGGATTTTTGTCATTATCGCGATCAACTGTGATTGATTCGCCTTGCGAAATCATACGTGCGCGATGACCTGCCAATAGAACAAGTTCAAACCGATTATCTACTTTATCAATGCAATCTTCGACTGTGACGCGTGCCATGTCATGTCCTCTGCAAATTATTTATGATTAGAATTATCCCTGCGATAAACTGAATTGCCTCAAAATACAAGTTTTTTAGGTAGATCTACGCCAATCAATTGTAGTTTTTTGTCCGCTATATTATTGACTTTAGTAAATCAGAACAAAATTATGCGGCAATCAGGTACTTTTTTATGACCAATCTCATTACAGACCCAGACCATGATTGCGAGATTTGCCCTCGCTTGAGAACATACATTCTTGAAACGCGCGCAAAATACCCAGACTGGTTCAACGGTCCCGTCCCCACATGGCTGCCACCAGATGGTGCAAAGAGTGTAAAAATGCTCATAGTCGGGTTAGCCCCCGGAATTCGTGGCGCTAACCGAACAGGAAGGCCTTTCACGGGTGATTACGCTGGTGATCTACTATATGCAACTTTGAAAAAATTTGCCTTTAGTGACGGTGAATTTGGCTCATCAATTGATGATGGACTTACGCTGAAAGAAGCAGCAATCACCAACGCCGTTAGATGTGTACCACCCGAAAATAAGCCAGTTGGACAAGAGATAAACAATTGCCGTCCATTTCTGGAGGCAACGCTTTCATCATATACAAACCTGAAAGCAATTGTCACTTTAGGAAAAATCTCACACGATAGCACTATTCGCACACTTAATGAGCGCGTATCGCAACACCCATTTGGTCATAACAAAGTCACACAAGTTGGCCGTCTTAAAGTTTTTTCAAGCTACCATTGCTCTCGCTACAATACCAATACTGGCCGTCTGACCGAGAAAATGTTTGAAGCCGTATTCCGTTCAGTGAGAAATTACATTGATAGCGAAGCCAAATAGATTATCCGCGATCACGAAGCAGCTTAGCTTTCTGCTTGTTCCAATCACGCGCCTTCTCAGATGCCCGCTTATCATGAAGTTTCTTACCTTTACCCAAGGCTATTTCAATTTTCGCGCGACCTTTTTCATTAAAGTAGATTCTAAGCGGAACAATTGTCATGCCCTCGCGATCGATAGCATCATTATACTTCTTCATTTCCCGCTTGCTCATCAATAACTTACGGCGACGACGCGGCTCGTGATTAAATCTATTGCCTTGCAAATACTCAGGCAAATATGAGTTGATCAACCATGCTTCGCCGTCTTCAAATGTTGCATAGGATTCAGCAATATTTGCTTTCCCCTCACGCAATGATTTGACTTCTGTTCCCGTCAACATAAGACCAGCCTCTAAGTTCTCGGAAAGCTCGAAATTATATCTAGCTTTCCGGTTTTCAGCCACTATCTTTTTATTAGGATCTGATTTCTTTTTCTTCTTAGCTGCCATATGAGTCCACTTTAGGCCTCTATACCGACATGCTTCAAAGCTAAATCAATTTTCTTAGCAGTTTCCGGCGTGACCGGCAGCATCGGCGAGCGAAGTGTATTTTCCATACGCCCCATTTTGGATAGGGCATATTTTACACCCGCAACACCAGGTTCAGCAAAAATAGCATCATGAAGCGGCATCAACAAATCTTGCAACTCTAATGCCTTCAGGAAATCGCCAGCGGCAAGGGCTGCTTGAAATTGTGAACAAAGCTTAGGCGCGACATTAGTTGTTACAGAAATACAGCCAACACCACCGTGGGCATAAAAACCCAGCGCAGAAGCATCTTCCGCAGACATCTGGCAAAAATCAGGCCCACACGCGGCTCGTGTTTGTGTTACGCGAACCATATCAGCGGTCGCATCTTTTACACCAACAATATTAGAAAAATCTTTTGTCAACGCTGCCATTGTGTCCACACTCATATCGACAGCACAACGACCGGGAATATTATAAACCAAAATCGGTAGTTTTGTTGCTTGTGCGATAAGCTTGAAATGTTGGTATAGCCCGGCTTGCGTTGGTCGATTATAATAAGGCGTGACAACTAAAAGCCCGTCAGCACCGCATTTTTCTGCATGAAGCGAAAGCTCAATTGCCTCTATTGTATTATTTGAACCTGCACCGGCAATGACCGGGACTCGACCATCCGTTTGCTCAACACAAATTTCCACGACACGGTTATGTTCATCGTGGGATAAAGTAGCAGATTCACCTGTTGTTCCAACAGGCACAACACCGTTGCTACCTTCACGAATAACCCAATCTATATGTTTAGAAAATGCGGCTTCATCTACATCATGATTTGCATCAAATGGCGTGACTAAAGCTGGCATGGAACCACTAAACATTACAATCTCCTAGTACCCAATTCAATTCGGGAATAAACTTGCATAAATGCTTCAAATTTTCGGCACCATAATCTCAGCAGGCACCCGCCGCAAGCAAAACAATCAAGTTTTGAAATTTTAATATACCCGTGTTGCCAAATTGTAATTATTTCAAGTTTTGATTAACCAAATAAGGTTTTGTTAAGGTTTGTTTCATCGCTTGTCGTTAAATTGCCACTTAATTGTATATTGTGAAGACATCAAACTCATTTGGAACAAAATATGTATAGCCAAAAACTCGGTAAAGCTGCCTTTATAATCGCAATGCTTGCAACATGTGCAAGTTATGCAAACCCGCTTCCGCCGGCAGATATACCCGTTCCAGTTCTACGTGATCAGAATGCCACTATAGCACCGACAATAACCGACGCTCAAATAACCGGCGCAATCGTCAAGTCGTCATTTGTACCTGCGGTGAGTGGTTCGTTGCAATCAGGCTTAGATGCGCTCGGGAAAAAAGATCAAAATCGCGCGCGCGCTATTCGCAATGGAATGCGAAAAAACTCGCAAGATCGGCATATTTTAACCTGGGCGATTTCCCAATCCGGACTAAATGATATACCATCATCCGAGATTGCGATGGCAATGGCTGAACTTAAATCATGGCCTGGTTTAACCACCCTGCGTTATCGTTGGGAAAAAGCCCTACTTAAAGAAAACCCTCCAGCCAACACCGTGATTGCTGCGTTTGGCAATGCGAAGCCGAAAACAGCAGAAGGTGCAATAATTTTAACCCGCGCATTGAAAAGCAAGGGGCGAAAGAAGAATGCCCGAACTGTATTACTACCATTCTGGCATAATGAGCGACTTGACAAGAAGGAAGAAAATTTAATTCTAAAAGAGTTTTCTTCTCTACTCAGCAAAGCAGACCATAAACGACGCATGGATATGCTTTTATATCGAGATCGGGTCACCCAAGCAGAGCGCTTTTCCAAATTAGCTGGTGCAGAATCACTTTATCGAGCGCGTGCTGCGACCATACGTAAACAACCTAAAGCCGATAAGCTTATAAAATCCGTTCATAGAAGTTGGCGTAAAGATCCTAGTTACCTGTTTACAAAAATTGAACGCGCGCGACGAGAAGAGCGTTTCAATGAGGTTGCTAAACTCATTGTTAAAGCACCAAGAGACCCAAACAGCCTGATAAACCCAGGCGAATGGTGGGTTGAACAACGTATTGTCAGCCGAATTCTATATGAACGCGGAAACGCTTCCGCTGCCTATAAGATAGCAGCAAACCATCTTGCTGTATCAGAACGAGATCGAATTGAAGCGGAATTTCATGCGGGATTTTTCGCATTGCGAGGCCTCAAAAAACCCAATACCGCCATCAAACACTTCTCTAAAATTCTTGACTATGCCACGACACCAAAGTCAAAATCGCGAGCATGGTATTGGCTTGGTCGTTCCGCAGAAGCGAAAAAATCTAAAAAAGCATCCGAGTATTATCGCCATGCATCGCAATATCCAACGGCATATTATGGCCAGCTTGCAAGTGCGAAATTGAATATTAAAAATCTGAACGTTAGATACCCAAAACCAAGTTCTGCTGACCGCAGAAACTTTGCATCACGCGAATATGTACAAGCCATCAAGAAACTTGAAATAAGCGGGCATGCTTGGCGCAGTGATCGACTATACCGTGCCGCAGCACAACAACTTACAAGCCCGGGCGAACTGGCTTTGTTAGCCGCAATGGCAGAAAAACGTGGCAATTACCAACTTGCATTGCAAGTTGGGAAAATTGGTTACCGACGAGGTTTGGATGTGGCGGCCCTCGCCTTCCCTCTAGGTGCCATTCCCAAAAAGGCCAACATATCCGGCACTGGAACAGCTTTAGCATATTCTATCGCCCGCCAGGAAAGCACATTTAACAAAGCAGCAATATCACCAGCAAACGCCAGAGGACTATTGCAGCTTCTACCGGCAACAGCAAAAACAGTAGCGCGAACATATGGGCTTAAATACTCAAAATCACGGCTGACCACAGACGCGGCCTATAATGCGACATTAGGTGCCCATTTTCTAAATGAGCAAATTGCAAACTTCAATGGCTCTTATATCATGACCTTTATAGGCTATAATGCCGGCCCTCGCCGCGTACCCCAGTGGATCGCACGATTTGGAAATCCACAGGGAAAAAGCATTGAACATGTCGTCGATTGGGTGGAGATGATTCCATACACTGAGACGCGAAATTACGTTCAACGCGTGATCGAAAATTATCAGGTTTACAAAACCCGCCTCGGTCAAAAAGCAAACATCATAAAAGACTTACGATTCGGTCGTTGATCTGGTTATTTGATGTACAAAGAGCATTATTTTCAGTCAGATGACGGCCTAAAATTATATGTTCGCGATTATTCTGCGAACAAGGAAGAATTAAATACCAGGCCAGTCGTATGCTTGCCAGGACTGACAAGAAACTCAAAAGATTTTCATAAATTAGCTACTCACCTTTGCAACAGCAGTAAAAAATCATACCGTGTCATCAGCGTTGATTATCGTGGACGAGGCAAATCTCAATGGGATGACAACAAAGCCAACTACAATATTTTGCGTGAGGCACAAGATGTTCTCGGTATTCTCAATTGGCTACAAATCGCCAAAGCATATTTTATTGGCACCTCACGCGGCGGCCTCATCCTGCATATTATCGCGACTATTAAACTAGATATAATCTCATCGATTATATTTAATGATATTGGACCAGAACTAGAGCTACAGGGCCTGCTCGATATCAAGAAGTATCTTTTTAAATCAACGCGGCCAAGAAGTTGGGCTGATGCGGCATCTATCCAAAAAGAAATACATAGACTTAACTTTCCCGCGTTTGGTGACGATGATTGGATGGACATAGCGAAAGATATCTATATCGAAAAGGATAATAAGATTGTTGCCGACTTTGACCCGACTATCGCGAACTCCATATCTGATATCAATCAAGATACGGAAGTACCTGCACTATGGGATCAGTTTAAACTTCTTAGCAATATCCCAATCCTTACGATAAGGGGTGCGAATTCAAGCCTACTTTCTAACCGTATTGTCGAAAAAATGAGCGACATACATCCTCAACATTCAAGCATTACAATGCCTGGGCAAGGACATCCTCCAAATCTAATGGGAGATGGGATAGAGCATAGTATTACCGATTTTCTCAACTCACCAAAAAGCCCGGAATAGGCCCGGGCTTTAATGAATGATCTAAAATCTCTTAGCTGGAGCTGGGCACGTCACCTTTGGCAGCACGTTTAGAAAACTCTGTTGTACCACCTTTGGCCAAAACTTTAGCCTGCTTAATCCAATCATCCCGTTCTATTCGACCCTTGAATGAAAGTTTCTCATCAAACTCCGTAACATCGGCCTTCTTCCATGCCGCGATTTGTGAATAAGAGGTTATACCCTCCTTCGCTAGCTTGGTTTCAATCAACTTTCCGACACCTTTTATCAGCTTCAAATCATCTGGTGTAGATGCCTTTTTCGCCGTTGACTTCACAGCAGCCTTCTTCACGGAAGCTTTAGGTGCCACTTTTTTTGTAGCAGTTTTTGCTGCGGAGGCCGATTTTATAGGTGCTGCCTTTTTAACAGGAGCCTTCTTAGCTGCTACCGGTTTCGCTGAAGTAGTCTTGGCCTTTGCTTTCGCCAGTGCTTTTGCTTGAGGCACCCATTCTTCCCGCTCAATTCTACCTTTGAAATTCAACTTCTCGTCAAACTCCGCTATATCTGCCTTCTTCCACGAGCCAACCTGTGCAAAAGTCGTGATGCCTTCATTATTGAGCCTTGTCTCATTCATCTTACCGACGCCTTTAATGAGCTTCAAATCATCGGCAGTATTACTTGCGGCAACAGTTTTTGTCGCAGCACGTTTTGCTTTAGTAGCCGGGGTATTTTTCTTAGCTTTAGTTGCTTTTGCAGGTGCAGCTTTTGAACTCTTTGCCACCGATTTCCCGGTGGATGTCTTGCTTGCTGCATTAGATTTAGTTGCTGGAGACTTCGCCTTAGTTCCCGTAGATTTTTTTGCCGCTCGGGTTTTCGTCTGCGTATCCTTATCTGCAGCTTTATTATTGTCTGTGGACACGAACCCTGCTGAGGCAGCAGATACGCTTTCATTCGAGGTACTCGACGCAGAAGATGAACCTGATTTGGTGTCCAATGCAGTATTAGAACTACTATCCTTATCAGAGCAGCCAAACGACATCTTCAATATCCTGCCAACCAGCACTCCTATTACAAATGCAACTATAATTAATATAGCCGTTAAAATTACCATCATGATGATGCTCCACCCCTTTTATTATTATTTATCATGCATCGCTGCATTTATAATTAATCCAACCAATGACCGCTCCAATGACGAAAGCTGCCAAAAGCCATATCCAAATATGTGCTATTAAGTGTCCTAACATTTCTTACCTCCTATCCCTCTCTAGCTAGAGGGTATACCAAAAAATCACGTCTGAATAAACAATGTGAACCACTGATATATTCAACGCTATTTGTCACCCGGCAAAATATGACAAGCTTTAGGCTTCCAAGCAAGAATTTTTCATTTTCAACGAAAAAGAACGTCAAATAACAGAATAATATTCTCAATAATTCATTTTAGATTGATTATTGGCATTAAACTGTGGTGTCGCAGGAACCTACAAGACAAGATTCAATTGTCAGGCCTAGCTCCTCACCAGTGGCAAGTGTTGGGTTATTTGACTCACTATAGAACCAAATCGCAAGTGTTGTAAGAAGGATGGTACTCACAAGACCGGGCCAAAAATATTTGCTGAATTTTTTAAACATACTCTACGTTAGCAAAAATAATTGGACTTGGAAAAGTATAAATATACATCCACACTTAACTCAGCCAGTCAATGCTAATTGAAAGCAAAAAAACCCGGCGGAAAAACCACCGGGTTCTCAATGTAACTATCTAATCAGGAGATTAGAAAGAACGTGTCAAACGGAAACGTACTTCTGTACGGTCTGTAAGAGCAGCATTGCCTGTTGTCGCAGCATTGTTGAAATCCCAATACTTAACGCGAGCGTCAGCAACTAGACCTTCAACGATTGTGTATGATGCAATTGCAGAAATACCATATGCATCACGAGCGCCAACATTTTGGATGCCATCAGCAAAATCCGCTGCAAAAGCGATGTTCAACTTATCAGTTGCATCAAAGCCATAACCAACACCGAATACGTTTTTAGCACCTGAACCGAATGAAGTACCAGTAGTACCAGCTAGACCAGCAAAGTTACCGTTACCTTTTTCAGACCAAGCATAGTATGCGCCAAAGCCCATGTATGAAAGTTCGATTTTAGCACCTGAACGACCACCAGCAGTAGAAGTATTGTCGCCATCATAACCGTAGAACAATTTAACGCCAAGATCACCAGCAGCGAAGTCTACACGCGCAGCAATATCACCAGCGATTGTTTGTGGAACACCAGTACCTGTAGTAGTACCAGCTACAGCTTGTACGTAAAAAGTAGCTGAGTCTAGAGCAACTGTGTACTGAACTTGGTTACCAGTAGAACCTTCAGGGTTGAAGAATTGCTCACCAACGATTGAAGAATCGTAGATTGAACCGTTCAAACCAATGTTAAATACGTTACCATCACCAATGCTGATGTGCGCGCGGTCAACATTCAAACGACGAGCAGCAGTAGTTGTACCAGTTTCATCCAAACGAACGTGAGCAGCAAGTGTACCTAGCTCTGTTGATGAATTTGCATCAAGAGTAAGACGAACATCGTGATCAAAAGTAGTAGTATCTGCAGCTGAACCACCTGATACGTCAGTGTATGTTGCTAGCGCACGAACATAACCACCGATTTTTAGGCAAGTTTCTGTACCAGGAATGTAGAAGTAACCTGTGCCGAAGTCTTGGCAAACTTGTACGTATTCTACTGGCTCTGGATCTGCTGCTACAACTGCGTCTGCAGCTTGTGCACTTGAAGCTGCTACTACTGCAGCTGCTGAACCGATAAGTAGGCTCTTAATTGTCATAATTGACCTCCAGTCAAAAGTTTGGGCGGGTTTGAGAAATGCTAGAAACAGCAACCCCTGTCTCAATCCCTAATTATAATATTGAAGATAGACGTTACCCGCCACGCTTCGAGATTGAACATAGAGGCAGTGTATTGAATATCAATCGAGAAATAGGCTGTGAAGATTTATTCAATGCAGCTTAGGCCTGACTTGTTGCACAAATGACACAATTTTCTTAGTCACGCCTGTTATATTTAGAGTCTGTTAACAAACTAAGGCTGAATGTTACCAGATGTAACCTGTCGTGAACATTAAAAAGGAGTGTTTTGGCTGTTTCATGGAGAATCGATCCGGAGTTGAGAAAACTGAGATAAATCTTTGTAGAGAGCCCACGGAACAGAAATCGTGTATCATTGCTAATATTTGCCAGACCGTGGTCAGGCCATTGCAAGCCTAACAAGCGCGGACTTACAATGGGGACAAGGCTATAATTATACGGCATGTCAATTCTTACCTCAGCTCTGACCCCATTGTTACACGCTATAACCAAGATCTTCCAATTATATGAGTACCCGTGGGTTGGAGCCCACGAGGAACCATCATCATCAAGAATCTCAAGTGCTGTATTTTAACTTCCTATGATATAAGGCCGGCTGTTTTGGCGATCAAGAAATGTCCGCGTGCAACAATATCATCGGGTGCTCGTTTGCAATTCAATTCGGCGACATCTAACGCGATCTCATATTTGTCTGTAAGATTGTCATTTCCAATGATTGTTACCGGCCCCACAATAGATTTATGATCAACACCACTTATCTCAGCACCAATAAGCATGCCCGATAGATAATCCTCTACCATTTCGCCGGAAATTTTATTGAAAAGCGGCAAGGTTCGAACATTAAAAAGATCGTGTAGAAGTCGCGCTCCTTTTGATAGACCTGCTTGTACACCCATCCGGAACCCACCTTCATGAAACGGCCCTTCTTCCATCAATGTACGGAGAATTGTATGTATTCGGAGTGCACTAAATACCTCTCCTGTCATGAATGTCGCATAATTTTCAATACGATCATTTTTAACAGTGATCCACTTACTATGTGTGCCAGGTAAGACAAAAACACCATCACAAATACCAAGCGCTGATGCACCAATGATCTGGGTTTCCTCGCCGCGCATAACGTCAGGGGCTCCGTTTTGCTCCGTTGTCATGCCTGTAACAAACTGTATGGTCATACCGCTTTCCGTATTAAACGGAACAAGTGAATCTGCCAATTCTGCCGCTCCGGATGGGACATTCACATAGGGTGTTTCTACCCAACCATTTCGACTCGTTATCATACCCGATGCAATAACAGGGATAGGACCATTTGCGATCCAATTCTGAACTAACTCGCCAAAGACAGTTTCAAAATCTCCATTTTCAATATGCATGATCCCTTGAGGTTTCGAGATACTATCCAATACTTCACCCCGCGCACCTATTAAAAAGGCGCGCAGAGATGAGGTACCCCAGTCTATACCAATCAAGGTCGGTTTAGATACGGCCAAATTCATTCAGGAGATCCTCAACTGTTTTGCCTTTGGCAACCCATTTTCTAGTTTCCTCTTCTCGATCTGCCTGCTCTTGAGCAAGTTTAACAATCTCTTCGGCCTTTTCTAAAGGTATCACGGTAACACCCATTAGGTCTGCGACGATAAAATCACCAGGATTTACGATAACACCACCGCAAGCTATTGAGACATTGATAGAGAGCTCTTCTTTCCGCCCTGAAAACATGGTGTGTGTGCCGCGTGGCGTAATTGCACGGGTCCAGATTGGCCACTTGATATCTTCCAACTCATCTGTATCTCGACCAGCGCCATCAACAATCATCCCGCGAATGCCGCGGTTTTGTGCAAGGCCACCCATGAGCCCACCACAAACAGATGTGTTTAGGTCACCACCAGCATCAACAACAATCACATCACCCGCCTGCCCCATTTCAAGAGCTTTGAGCGGATCAACAAGATCTCCTTTGGAGAGCTGCACAGTCACCGCTTGTCCAGTGACCTTGGCACGAAAAGCAGGTTTGATGCCGCTATCCATAACGCCAGTACGATATTGCACATCCGCAAAAATTGCCGCAGCTGAATAAGCTTCAATGACTTTATCAAACTTTTCTAACAAATCCGGACGTCGGTCAAAATCATTAAAAACCTTAAGCATTCTTTTTTTCCTTTATATTTTTTTCTGCGCTCAGCGCATCTGCATTTACCGGATAATCCGGAGATTGTTTTGTGAGAACTTTAGCGACCTGCGTCGCAGCCGTAACTCGCGCAGCTTCAATAGATTCTTCTGAATAATAAGCTGCATGTGGCGTGACCAAGACGTTTGGCAATGTGAAAATAGGATTATCGACGGGTGTCCAATTTGCACGTTTTGCCGGCTCCTCTTCAGGATCGTCTAAACCGGCAGCTGCAATGTGACCTTCCGTCAACGCATGATAAAGTGCAGCATTATCAATCGTTGGGCCGCGCCCGGTATTAACAACAATCGCGCCAGGCTTCATTGCCGCAAACTCGCTATATGATAGAAAATGCTTGGTATCTGGCGTCATTGGAGCTTGCATCAAAATATAATCTGAACAGGTAAGAAGTTCTGATTTTGAGACCAATTCAACACCGTATTGTGCAGCATTTTCTGGCGATAGAAACGGGTCGTAAGCAATCACCCGGACTCCAAAGGATTTAGCACGTTCGGCTATGGCTTGCCCAATTTTGCCAAATGAGACAACACCCATTGTGCGATCACGCAAACGATAAATTGGCTTGCCGCTTTGCCATTGCCAAATACCATTGTGGGTCGCCCGATCATAATCTGGCAGTTTACGCGCTAAGGTTAGCCACATTGATATTGCATGGTCAGCAACTTCCTCTGTGCAATAATCTCGCACATTAGTGACCAAAATACCTTTTTGAGTTGCCGCATCGACATCAACAATATCGACCCCGACACCGTATCTGGCGATAACTTCGCACTTTTGCATCCGAATAATCGTATTTTTTCCAATACGAGCATATTGATTGATCATCGCCGCACAATCTGCCGCTGCATCGAACAAATCTTCTTCTTTCTTGCTCTGAAGGGGGACAACCTGTGCCCCAACAGATTCAAGTATCTCACGCTCGATATCGACATTGCCGTAATCATAATCAGTGATCACGACCTTCGGGCGATCTTCCCTGACTGAAATCGGCTTAAAATCAGACATAGGCACCTGCCGAATAGGTCAACTCATATGAATGGCTATAAAGTTCAAAGATATTGCCGAATGGGTCTTCCATGTAGACCATGCGATACGGCTTTTCGTCGGGATAATACTTACGCACTTGGTTCATACGCTGTTTACCGCCCAGCCCCTCGATGATCTTCACACGTTCCTCAACATTTTCATCTTGAACGCAGAAGTGAAACAGGCCTCGACGCCAATATTCAAACGGGCGCTCCTCTTCAACTGTGTTTGGAAATTCAAAAAGCTCGATGCCTGTGCCGTCTGCCATAGAAAGATGGGCAATACGAAACGAACCCCAACCTTCGCCAAAAACATCGTCGCACATTTGGCCAATGGCGCTTTCGTCGTGTTGAATTTCTGTTGGGCCCATAATGACGTATAGATCAAAAGCTTTTGAGTAGAACTCGACGGCCTTTTCCAAGTCTGGAACTGTGATACCAATATGAGAGAATGTGAGTGCGACCATGTGATGGCTCCTTAATTAAGTGAAATTATAAAATATTGCGGACGATACCGCCTTCAACGCGGTGGGCGCCGCCATTGACGGCTTTGTTCGCCGCCACAGTGACTATGGTTCGTGCAACTTCATCAGCTTGGACAAAACGCTGGATGAGTGATGTTGGTTCATCTGTTTTGAAGTAGTTTTGAATAATTTGATCCAATGGTTCGCCTTTTTGTTCGGCCAATCCATCAAAATAGGCTTTCACGCCTTCGGTCCAAGTGGGCCCAGGCAATACAGAGTTCACCCGCACTTCAGTGCCCTTGGTCAACTCTGCCATTCCTCGGGAAAGGCCCAACATGGCAGTTTTGGTAACAGAGTAATGGATCATTTGTGGCAATGGTTTCACGCCCGCTTCACTGGCAAGATTGACAATCGATCCAACGCCTCGTTTGAGCATTGCTGGCAAAAGCACACGGCTCATGCGAACTGCCGTCAGCACGTTGATGTCAAAATATTGCATCCAATCTTCATCAGTCAGGTCTTCAAAAGCTTTTACCGAAAAGACACCAACATTATTGACAAGAACATCAATGTCGCCCTGCTGTTGTGCAAAATCACATAAGGCAATTGCTTCATCGGCTTTTGTCAGATTTCCCGCCTTACCAACAACCGAACCCAGCGGTGAAAGGTCTTTTACACATGCATTGACTTCATCCGTTGTTAAACCATGGATGATGACGCGTGCACCTTCCTTCAAAAAAGTTTCTGCAGTTGCTTTGCCGATACCTGAACCAGAACCAGTGACAAGAACAAGTTTATCTTTCAATCCAAGATCCATTTAACCTTCTCCGCCTTTTGTTGATTTACCGAAAACCCGTTGCAGAACTTCGGTGGTTTCTGCGCGCCACATATCAATGCCAACTGCCATTAGAATGATCAGACCAAGAACAATATTTTGAACTGATGATGGTGCTGCATTTAGGTTTAATCCGTTTTGAACAATCACAATGGTCATGGCGCCCATCAAAGTGGCCAGAATGTTACCGCGCCCACCAGCAAGACTTGCCCCGCCAACAACCGCTGCCGCGATAGCCTGCAATTCCAATGTCTGACCGTAATTTGGGGAGCCTGAGTTTAACCGTGCCGACATGAGAACCGCACCGACGGCTGTCATTAATCCGGCAATTGCAAACGTCATTGCCTGCACCTTGCGTACATTAATGCCCGTCAACACAGCTGCTGACGGATTACCGCCAACTGCGTAAATTTCTCTGCCAAGCTTGGTGAAATTCATCATATATGCGGCAAGGCCATAGAACGCGACGAGATAGAAAAAGGGGAGCGGGATACCAGCAAGTTTGCCGTAAAATATAGGTTCTAGCCCGGGATCAAGTGAGAAGATTGGGGAGCCATTATTGAAAGTTAGCGCCAGCCCCCGAAATGCAATCAAGGCAGCCAAAGTAGTAATAAACGAGGGTATACGGCCATATGCCGTGATAAAGCCGAGTAGAAGCCCAAGCAGAGCACCCGCAAGAAGAATAAGCGGCACGGCAAGAGCCAGCGGAATGCCCATAAATTTGAGCATTTGAGCAAGGACCATTGTTAAAAGCGCAACCATCGAACCCGAACTTAAATCAATGCCGGCTGCAAAAATGACTATGCTTGCACCAATAGCGATTAATGCCACAATACTGACCTGCAAAAACAAATTGGATAGGTTTCCAGGATTGAGAAAACGATCTGTTGTCAGCGCTACGATCATTGCTACAATTATTAGCGCTGCAAATGGCCCTATCAGCTGCGTATCAAAAATCCGCTTCATGCGTTCACCTGTATTTTAGTTGATTTAGTTTGCTCTGTTGAAGCCCTAACAAGATCGTCGTGTGTCAGATTGGAAGCATCTTCAATCCGCTGGATCGCGCCGTGCTGCACAATTGCGACACGGTCACTCATGGCGAGCAATTCGTCGTGATCTGAACTTATGAGAATAATAGACTTGCCCAAACGAGTCAGAGTGTTGATCAACTTGTAGACAGCAATTTTTGCTCCGATATCAATACCTTGTGTCGGTTCATCCAGAATAAGCACCTTCGCATCGGAAAATAGCCAGCGTGCAATAACGATTTTTTGCTGATTTCCGCCCGACAGAAAGTTCACGGTTTTTTCTTCCGCCTGTGCCGAAATTTCCAACTCTTTGATGAGCCGTTTAGTGCCGCTTTCTTCCGCCGCAAGATCGAGAATCCCCATCTTGGAAATTTCCGATAGTGATGCAGCTGTTATGTTGCCGCTGGCTCGAAAATTGAAGAACAAGCCATCAAATTTTCGATTTTCCGGAACCAGAGCCAACCCTGCTTTGATAGCCTGCATTTCATTGGAAAAACGCCGTGGTTTTCCATCCAAAATAATCTTGCCACTTGTCAAAGCATCAACACCAAACAATGCGCGGGCAATTTCAGTTCGCCCACTACCAAGCACACCGCCCAGCCCAAGTACTTCACCCTTGTGCAGATCAAAACTTACATTGCGCACGCCATTTTTCGTGCAAAGCTTATCTGCTTGAAGTACGATTTCGGCCGAAGTGTTGTGTTCTTTTGGGTAGTGTTCTCCAATATCTTCACCAACCATTGCGCTGACGATCTGGCTAACGCTAATTTCTGTTTCACCACTTGCTCGAACAACCTGTCCATTTCGCAATATCGTAACTTCATCCACAATACGTTCAACCTCATCCAAGCGATGGGAAACATAAAGAATTGCGGTTCCGCGATCACGCATTCGGCGCAAGAGTTGGTGCAGGCGTTCAATTTCATCCTCACCCAACGCGGCGGTGGGTTCATCAAGGATAATCATCTGCGCATCCATGGCAATTGCCTTGGCGATTTCAACCAGCTGTTGTTCGCCAACTGACAGTTGACCCGTTATGGTTTCGGTAGAAATGTCAACTTCCATCTCGACAAGAACTTGCGCTGCATCAGCGTGAACTTTTTTCCAATCAATTGCACCAAATCTTGTTTTTGGCATATTGCCCAGAAAAATATTCTCACCAACTGAAAGAGTGGGAACAATTGAAAACTCCTGAAAAACAGTGGCAATCCCTTTAGCACGAGCCGCCAATGGATCGCCTATCTGTACTGATTGGCCACGATGCAAAATTTTCCCGCTATCGGGCTGCTGCACACCGGAAAGTGTTTTGATCATCGTGGATTTGCCGCAACCATTTTCGCCCAACAAACCATGAATCGAACCTTCAAGAAGTTTGATACAAACTTTGTCGTTGGCAAGGACACCGGGATAGCTCTTGCTGATGTTGACGAATTCCCAAAGGGGATGTGTGGCGGACATGATATTATCTCATTGCGCTTTAAGCTAAGTGTGAGTGGGAATGTCCTTCGGCGACATGGAGAGAGTATGTCGCCGAAAAACAGGGAGGAGACTTAGTAGTCTTTAGAAGGCTGCGGGAAGAGCTTTTCCGGCTCTTGAAGAACAGCTATCGCACCTGACTTATCTTCAATTGATGTCGGCGTTTCGATCCAACCACCTGGATATGTTCCTTTAAGAGCATCCAGTGTTGCGTGCATCGCGGCCTTACCCATCAAATATGGAGATGTGTTCACGGTAGCTGTGATATTACCTGCTGCAATTTCCTCCAGACCAGAAGTATCACCATCATTACCCAAGAGGACGACATCTGATTTACCTAAAGCTTTTGCGGCGAAAGAAGCACCAATAATCATATAATCATTGGCCGCGAAAATCATATCTAAATCAGGGTGTGATTGCAGAATATCCATTCCAGCGACATTGCCGCCTTCTACATTCCATTTGCCATCGATGGAAACCACAACATCAAAGTTTTCATTGCCTTTGATACCATCAAGGAAACCGCCTACGCGCTCAGTTGAGTGATAACCCGGCTGACCTTCGATGACACCAACTTTGAGCGGTTTGTCGCCATAGTTCTCGATTGCCCAATCAGCAATTGCATGGGTTCCGTTGCGCTGAGAATATCCGACGACACCATGAATTGGCGTTGGGAAATTTGGAATATCCGAGTTGATCATTACAACAGCCACGCCCTGATCAACCGCTTGTTTTAACAAAGGCGCTGCAGCAAACTCATCGTGCGTTCCGAATATAATTGCATCTACATCCTGAGTTAGAACATCTTGGATCATACCCATTTGGCCGTTGATATCTGCGCCGCTCTGCGGTGCCAGCATAAATACTTCAACACCAGCATCTGCACCGACGGATTTAATACCTTCACCAATTGCAATATAATAATTAAATTCGGTCGCCGGCGGCATATATGCAATCCGGAACTTTTCATTCTTCGGTTTTATCTCACTAATTGGTGCTTGAGCACCTTCTTTTAGCGGAACTGGCGTGGGGTAATTCTCGGCCATTACAGTTTGAGTTGCTAAAGCTAAGCCCGCGAAAACTACGGTGCTTTTTAGAAATTTGATCATGTTTTCCTCCCTGATCATGTCTAGGCACAGAACGGAGTATCAATTACTCCGCACACACCTGGTTTAACGGCAAATAAGCCGCCTGAATGTGGTTCATTTCTGAGTGTTTCTTCGTCACTCATTAGTCGTGACGTTGTGATGTAAAGAGTATCCATATCTGGCCCACCAAATGCACAACATGTGGGCTTCCAAACAGGTACGTGAATGATCTGATCTATACTGCCATTGGGGGCGATGCGCACAACACGGCGTCCTTCCCATTCAGCATTCCAAACGCCGCCTTCCGCGTCCACGCACGAGCCATCCGGTAAACCCGGCTCGTCTGAAAACGAGGCATGAACACGTCGATTTGAGACCGCTCCTGTTTGGGTGTCATAATCAAAAGCCACGATTTCGCGATCTGGCGTATCTGCAAAAAACATTGTTTTGCCATCAGCTGAGAAACAGGTTGAGTTGGCGCAGGAAACTTTTGAAAGCAACGTTTTAACAGCTAGGCTCTTGTCGATTTGAATGACAGATGAAGTCGCCTCGCCCGACTTTTCGTTCATACCGCCAACGACAAACCGCCCTTGCCTGTCTGTTCGCCCATCATTTGTGCGCGTTTCAGAGTTCCCTGGCTCAAAATCGCAAATTTTTTCTTCAACACCCGTCAACAAATCATAAAATGATATTCGGTTGGCAAAAGCGACAATTAACCCGCCTGTCCGACGTGGTGCAAAACAGCAAACCCTATCAGTCATAGAATATGATTTGCTTTCATTCGTGCTCGGATTGAATGACCAGATCTGGCGTCCTTCTATATCTGTCCACCAGATCAATCCTTGAAGAGCATCCCAAAAGATACCTTCCCCGTGGATATTTTGACAATCAACTATGAGTTCAGCCTGCAGCAACTTTCTATTCCTCCAAAATACAACTGGCGTCTGATATACCAGGTTGCATTGTCTGGTATATCAGATATTATCAAACATGCAACACAAAAATTGGAGCGACTATGATGCTAACAAGACCAAAATCCCTTCGCGAACTCGCTTTAGAGCATCTCAGAAACCGGATTATTGATGGAACACTAAAGATGGGACAAATTCTTTCAGAGCGTAGTATATCCGAGGAACTCGGTGTTTCTAAGTCGCCGGTTCGAGAAGCATTGGCGCAACTTCGAGATGAAGGATTGGTCAGCATTGAACCCCAAAAGGGAGCGCGCGTTTTCACACTCTCGAAGAGTGAAGTTGCGCAGATTTGTGATTTCCGACAGGCGATTGAGACTGCTGCATTTGAAATTGCTCTGGCGCGAAATCCAAAAGCACTGGCAAAAGACATGGCAAGAGTCGTTAAGGACATGGCTGCGGCGCGTAAAGCAGATAATGAAACTAAGTATCTTGCGCTCGATACCACATTTCACCAATTAATTTTTCAACATTGCGGCAATGATTATCTTTCCGCCAGCTACTCTAGATATGTCGGCAAAATCGCGGCACTCAGAACGCATCTGGCAAACTTGCCGCAACACACTGCGCTTTCATTCGATGAACATGTGCAATTGGCTGATGCAGTTCGAGATGGTGATATGACAGTTGTACGCGATTTGCTTGCAGAACATATTGATCGCACGCGACAAGCATATTCCATAGCGGAAGATGCCAAAGATGCAGAACATTCTAAATAACAGCATTGAAAGCGTAATGCACTGGTTAAAATATAAACCGCTATCGTAGTCTATATTCTTTGAAAGGTCTCTACAGCTCAATAATAACAATACCTTAGAACATGAATATAGTTTCGAACTTTGATATTGACATCTGACATATCAGATGTCACATTGAGATTGGGAGGACTATAATTTGCTACAAGATGGAAATATAGCAACGGCTGAAACAAACGACGCGCCGCTGTTTGAACTGAGAAACATTCAAAAAAAGTTTGGCTCGGTTGCCGTCCTTCACGATTTAAATTTCCAATTGAACGCTGGAGAAATTCACGCATTTGTCGGAGAAAACGGTGCAGGGAAATCGACTTGTTTGGGTTTGTTATACGGACTGTACCAACCGTCCGCAGGTGGTGTTTATCGCGATGGTCAACCCGTTCGCATTGAAAGCCCCTCTCATGCACAAACACTTGGCATAGGATGTGTTTTCCAGGAGTTGAGCCTTGCCGGATCACTATCAGTGGCCGAAAACATATTTGCTGGTCGAGCTCCCACTCGGTTTGGAATTGTCGATTGGTCTGAACTTAGACGTAAGGCAGAAGCTGTTTTGGCAGAATTTGATCTTGATCTTGATGTATCAGCACCAGTTGACAGCTTGCCGATCAGCACACGGCAAATTGTTGAGATTGCGAAGGCGCTCTCGCTGAACTCAAAGATATTATTACTAGATGAACCAACATCTGCGCTCACGCCAGATGAAGTCAATGCATTGTTTGTCGTGTTGCGCAAGCTAACAGCGCGTGGCATCGGTATCGTTTATGTCAGCCATCATATGTCTGAAATTTTTGAGATCTCGGACAGAATTTCTGTTCTACGCGATGGACGAAAGATCAGCACCTGCAAGACCTGTGACACGACTCAGGCGCAGGTTGTCGGTGAAATGATCGGTAACGCGCATCCGGGTGATGTTGAACGCGCATCCAACGAATTGGGAGAAGTTGTACTAGATGTGCAGAACTTATCGCACCCAAGTTTGTTCAGCGATATCTCTTTCTCCATAAAGAAGGGTGAAATTTTAGGACTTGCTGGCTTGCTTGGGTCGCGGCGAAGCGAAATCGTACGCGCAATTGCAGGACTATTACAGGGCTATTCCGGAGACATCTTTCTAAACGGCAACCGCTCGTCTTTTTCCTCCCTTCGCCAGGCTATGAAAGCTGGCGTTGGCTTTGTTCCAGAGGAACGAAAAACCGAAGGTCTGTTTTTGAATAACACTCTCGGCGAGAACCTTGTCGCCTCCAGCCTTAAACAACATACAAAACTCGGTATATTGCAACCTCACTCCATTAACGAGGCGGCATATAAGGCAATAGATGCCTTTGGCGTCAAAACGCGCGGACCAAGCGAAAAAATTGGTTCTCTCTCTGGCGGGAATCAGCAAAAAATCATGCTTGCAAAATGGCTGGAACGATCACCGGATTTATTGATCATTGAAGAACCCACAAAGGGTGTGGACGTTGGTGCCAAATTTCAGATTCACACTGAATTGCAAAGGCGTGCAGCCGAAGGCATGGCAGTTCTGGTCGTGTCATCTGATTTCCCTGAACTGGTTTCGCTCGCTAACCGAATTCTTGTAATCCATGATGGTCGCATTACCGGATCGACAGATGCCAAAGACGCAAGTGAAGACACTTTGCTGCAAATGGCCGCCGGTTTACCCACCACTCATTCAACAAATAATAATCTGGCAACAAATAATAATCAGGTAGGATTCTGACGTGACAACAACGCTAGCCGCCACCCAACAATCGCAACAAAAACCAATGCCAAAATCACTGGTAAAACGTGTGCTCGGTGCATTTGTAGATATCAGAGAATTGACATTAGTTGTGTTAATTCTCGCGATCATCATCACGATGTCAACACTGAACCCCTACTTCCTTTCAATTTCCAATTTCCGCGCCATATCGGTGGGCATGGCTCCAACTGCGGTCATTGTCATTGGCATGGCCATCCTGCTGGCTTCTGGCGGGTTTGACCTTTCTGTAGGTTCGGTTATGGCCTTGTCATCTACCGTCGTCGCAATGCTGTTGCTTGCAGGCGTACCAATCCCTGTTGCCGTCATCGCAGGAATAGTGCTTGGTGGCGTTGCTGGATTAGTAAATGGTGTGCTTGTCACCGGGTTGGGAATAAATCCGCTGATTGCAACTCTGGGCACGATGTCGATAACTCGCGGCATTGCACTTGTACTGACGGAAGGTTTCTCATTATCCAGTCTACCCCCAGAATTTGCATGGATTGGAAAAGCAACGTTTAGCGGCTTTCCAGTGCTCGTTTTACTTACTCTTGTGTTGGTTCTCGTCTTTGATCTTGCGGTCCGGCACACACGATTTTTCCGGCAGGTTTATTTCATTGGCGCAAATGAAAAAGCAGCAATGCTGTCGGGTATTCATGTCTCGCGCGTCAGAATTATATCCTATGTTCTAACTGGCATGCTCGCTGCATTCGCAGGTGTGCTTCTGGCCTCAAGACTCATGAGTGGCACACCAACCGCAGGTAATGGTATCGAGCTGCAAGTGCTTGCCGCAGCTGTTATTGGGGGCGCGTCGCTACGTGGTGGTGAAGGAACAATTCTCGGGGCGTTTCTTGGTGTCGTATTCGTCGCATTAATCAACAATTCGATGACCATGCTTGCTGTGTCTATTTACTGGCAAATGATCGTCATCGGCGCTGTTCTGGTGAGCGCAGTCGCTTTGGACATGCTGATACGCGGTAAACGCGACTGACCAGATTACCTATTTTCAAATCACTTAAATTAACATCAAAAGGGAGAATATTATGAGTGAGACGGATGTAAACAGACGAAAACTGCTGGCAACGGGCGCCGTTGCCGGACTGGCATCAGCTTTTGGATTGCCAAGCCTATCAAGCGAAGCAGTCGCGCAGGCTGCAGGTAAAGAATATGTATTCCTATCTATTGTAACACAGGTACCTTTCTGGGTTGATTATCGCAATGCCATGAAAGACTTGGAAGAATTGATGGGCATTAAAGCCACATTCACTGGTCCACTTGACTTTGATACAGCTGCGCAGGCTCGCCAGTTGGACGAGCTGATTGCGCGACGCCCTGCCGGAATTTTGATCTTCCCGGGAGATCCTGCAACTTTAGCACCAGGTGTTGAACGTGCTGTCGAAGCTGGTATTCCCATCACATGCTGCATTGGCGATATCCCGGGCAGCCCTCGATCCACGTTCCTTGGAATCAATGGCGTGCAAGCTGGTCGTGTCGGTGGCGAAATGCTGGCAGAAGCTATTGGCGGCAAGGGTAAGGTTATTTTGGGTACATTCCCTGCTCCATCTACACTTGAGCGCGTTGAAGGGTACAAGCAAATATTTGCAGAAAAATATCCTGATATTGAAGTCGTCGATGTCGTCAATGATAAAGCGGATCCTTCCTATGCACCCACAGCCTATCTTCAAGCCATACAGGCAAACCCTGACATTGTTGGCATTGGTGGTACAGATGGTGATAGCGGCAAAGGCGCTGCGATTGCAGTGACAGAAGCTGGTCGTGTGGGCGATATTAAAATTGTTGCGATGGATCGTAATGATGACATGCTTCCGTATATTGAGGATGGAACAATCACCGGAGCAGTCGCACAGAAATCATATCTGGAGATCTTCCTTGCCTTCCATATGATGCATTGGCAAAACACGGATGGATTAAAAGTTCTACCGGACTGGCGTGCTGCTGGCATCAACCCATTGCCAGAACGTGTTGAAACTGGTGTTATGCCAATTACAGCTGACAACGTTGGGCAATTTAAACACGTATAAATCCTCTGGCACCGCTTTTGCGGTGCCAGCTTTCCGATAGGAATGTCTTGTGCAAGATATTTGGCAAATTTCATCACTCTCTCAAGATGACTTAATCTTGCATATCCTACCCGGCATAGGTGGTCGACTTTGGGATATCACCTACAAACAACAATCACTTTTGTTTCAGAACAACGATTTGGTTGGACACCAACCTGATCTTTCTTCCTTGGAAAATCTGCCAACAAGATCTCCGCAATTTGCATTTCCACTTTGGGGCGGCGAGAAGACCTGGATAGCACCCGATAGTCTATGGCCTGATGGCGGCCCGTACCCTGTTTTAGATTCTGGTTCATATGAGATAGTGTTTCAAGATGAACAACAAATCACAATACAAAGCCAAATTTGCAATATATCTCAATTACAGATCGAACGCTCAATCAAATTAGGCGACGATGCGCGCATAACGATCTCCCACAAAGTCACCAATCATGGTTTAGAGGATCGCATGGCGGGTATCTGGTCTGTTCTTATGCTCGATCATCCAACACAGATAGGTGTTGTATCCGGCCCTCAAACAGTTACACCCATTTTTGGCAAGCCCGATGGCCACTATCGAGTTGCTGATAGCAAGCTGATTTGCGTTTGTGAAACGTTGGCCGAATTTAAAATTGGCGCTGACAATCCAAACGGACGGGTAGTTTTGAAGTTGGGTGAAAAAAACAATCCAATTTGGATGGCCTGCCTTACAAAACCACCCTCCCCGCACGCTACATTTGCGCATGATCACTCGCTCGAGATTTTTAACTCTGGTGACTATCAATATTGTGAAGCGGAATGGCATGCGCCTGCAAAGATGCTAAAGCCAAACGAGAGTACGATGTTTGAACAAACTTTTATCCCTTGGTCAGGCGAACAAATACCGGATAAATTAAAACTTACCCCTCAAGAAATGGAACTCATGTCATGCATGTCCTAATTACTGGTGCTGGCGGTCATCTCGGTCGCAAACTATTTGATCATCTGGATGCTCAAGATGGTTTTGATGTAAGCGGGCTGGATATTAAATCTGTCGACCACCCTCGAATCCATACCGCAGACCTGAGCAACGACACGAGCTGGAGCCGGCATTTTGAAGGGGTTGATGTCATTGTGCATCTTGCCGGTGATCGAGAGCCCACCGCAAGCTGGCAATCGGCAGTACAAAACAACATGGACGCCACGCTCACACTTTATCATGAAGCCGTGGAGAAAAAAGTTTCACGCGTCGTTTTTGCAAGTTCAAACTGGGTTCATGGTGATAAACGTTTTACCCGCCAGAAGCTTAACAGCACGACACCACCAGGCCCTGTAAACGCCTATGGCATGTCCAAACTCTTTTGTGAGAGAACAGGCGCTTATTTTGCTGAGCACCATGATTTATCCGTGATCTGTTTACGGATCGGTTGGACGCAATGGACACACAATAACCAACCCGGACCTCATATGGCGATGGGGCGTTGGGGACAGGAAATGTGGCTCAGCGATCAAGATTTTCTAAACGGCATGCAATCTGCCATCACAGCAAAAGATGTTGATTTCGCCGCTCTTAACCTGATGTCAAACAATGCCGGAATGCGCTGGGATATCAATGAGACCACAAACACAATCGGATATACGCCCGTAGACGGCGCCCCCGCAAAAATCACACCAGTCATCCAATTAAAATCATTCATGAAAAAGCTTTTTTCAAACTCTTTCCCAAAATTTTCCGATCGGCATTTTCCTGACTGGTGAAATGGCCATAACCGGACCAATTCCACAGATCAGAATCCAAGAAGTTTTCTTAACGAATGCGTTCCGTCGTCTCCGGATCAAAGAAAACTGCCTTTGACATGTTAAATGCAAGGTTGGTTTTTGCACCTGCCTTAATCTTAGCATCTGCCCGCAAACGGGCAATGGCTTCTCCGCCACCCAGGTTAACCACAGCAAACGTATCCGAACCTGCAGGTTCAACAACATCGATCATGCATTCGTGCTGACTTATCTGAGAAGATGTTCGGTCTGCGGCCTCTGGATCTGTTAGAGCTTCCGGGCGGATACCAAATAAAACCGTTTTATCTACATAATTTTTTATGTCGGTTATGTTATCAATAGGAAGTTCAATTTTTTTCTCATCAAATGATTGAATTTCAACAGCAAAACGGCCTCCACTCTTCACGACTTTGGCATCAATCAGGTTCATTGATGGTGAGCCCATAAATGTTGCAACAAACACATTGTTCGGATCATTATAAACTTCATCGGGAGTGCCAAATTGCTGCAAATATCCGTCTTGTAGAACGGCGATTTTTGTAGCCAGAGTCAATGCTTCTATCTGATCGTGCGTAACATAAACAATTGTTGTGCCCATGCGCGCATGAAGCCGCTTGATCTCTGTGCGCATATCAACTCGTAATTTTGCATCCAGATTTGATAATGGCTCATCAAACAGGAATACCTGCGGATCACGCACCAGGGCACGCCCCATAGCAACACGTTGACGTTGGCCGCCTGACAGTTGGCTTGGCTTACGATCCAGCAACTCTTTGATTTGCAGCATAGACGAAACATCTTCAATGGCTTTTGTCTGACTGGCTTTGTCCAGCCCGCGAATTTCCATTCCGAAGCTAATATTCTCTGCAACAGTCATATTTGGATATAGCGCATAGGATTGAAAAACCATCGCAATATCACGCTTGGATGGATGCAATGACCCGACTGAGCGTTCACCGATTTGAATATCACCAGATGTAATCTCTTCAAGACCAGCGATTGTGTTCAAAAGTGTAGATTTTCCGCAACCGGATGGCCCAACAAGAACGAGGAAGCCACCATCTTCAATTTCGAGATCAATGCCTTTAAGCACATCGACCTTGCCATAGGATTTACTTAGGTTTTTAATTTTAAGAGATGCCAATTTTATCTATCCTTTAACTGCGCCGGCCATAAGGCCCCGCACGAAATATTTACCTGCAACGATATACACCAAAAGCGTTGGCAAGGCGGCCAATATGGCACCTGCAAAATGCACGTTATATTCTTTTACACCGTGTGATGAGTTCACCAAATTGTTCAATGCAACAGTCATTGGTGTCGAACCGAAACCGGAAAAAGATGCGCCAAACAGAAAGTCATTCCACTGATTTGTAAATTGCCAAATGACCGTCACAACAATGATTGGCCCCGAACTTGGCAATAAAATACGTCGGAATATTTGGAAAAATGTAGCCCCATCAATTTGGGCCGCTTTGATTAACTCTGTTGGGAATGCAGCATAATAGTTTCGAAAGAACAATGTCGAAAAGCCAATACCATATACAAGATGAATAAGAATAAGGCCAAAAATAGAGCCTGATAATCCTAAGACACCAAGCACCTTCGCCGCAGGGATCAGTACAATTTGAAATGGAATGAAACAAGATAACAGCATCAGACCAAATACGATTCCATCACCCTTAAATTTCCATTTGGTCAGAACATACCCATTCAGCGCGCCTAGCACAGTGGAAAGGAAAACAGCAGGCACAACAATTAGAATTGAATTTATAAAATACGGCTTTAACCCCGTCGATTCGACACCGATCTGTGCGGAAGACCATGCCGATAACCAGGGTTCAATCGTCCATAACTTTGGCAAAGCCATTAGATCGCCACCTCTTATCTCATCAAGAGGTTTAAGAGAGTTCACGACCATGACATAGAGCGGCAAGAGATAGTAAACCAGAAAAATCAGTAGAACCGAGTAAATCAATGCACGGGTAAGCTTATTACCACTAACGGCATTATCTTGAGAAATCATGCCGCTCATCTTTGATCTCCGCTTTTAAGTTCGCTATACAAATAAGGAATTATGATGGAAAAAATCATTATCATCATGATGATTGCAGATGATGCTCCAATCCCCATTTGATTTCGCGTAAACGTGTAGGAATACATAAATGTTGCTGGAACCTCGGTCGCTCGACCAGGACCACCACCAGTCAGCGCAATGACCAAATCGTAGGCCTTAATTGCCAGATGCGCCAACACGACAAATGCAGATAAAAAGACCGGTCGCATCATGGGTATGATAATTCTTCTATAAATTTGAAAAGAAGAAGCGCCATCAATTTGGGCCGCTTTAATAATTTCATTATCAACACCGCGCAGGCCAGCAAGAAACATCGCCATGACAAATCCGGAAGATTGCCAAACCGCGGCGATAACCACCGTGTAGATGGCGTAATTTCGATCCTTGATCCAAGCAAAATGGAAGCTATCCCAACCTAGATTATGAAATGTGTTTTCAATACCAATACCCGGATCCAAAAACCATTTCCAAGCTGTACCGGTTACAATAAATGACAATGCCATAGGATAGAGATAGATTGGGCGTATGATGCCCTCAGCACGAATTTTTTGATCAAGTAAGATTGCAAGAAACAGCCCAAGTACAGAGCATATCCCGATGTAAAGGATACCAAAAATGGCGAGATTCACCAATGCGGTATTCCAATGTCGCAGGGCAAATAGCTTACTGTAATTTTCAAACCCCACCCAGCCATAAGATGGCAGCATGCGCGAATCTGTGAAGGATAAGTAGCCTGTATAAAGTATAAATCCATACACAAAGAGCAGAACCAAAAAGAAGCTTGGTGCAAGCACTAGGCGTGGTAACCACTGCTGAATGCGATCCATTAAAATTTTCCTGATCAACTATTTCTTTTAAAAATGAGATCGGCAGAAAATACATCTGCCGATCTTTAACAAGTTAGTTAACAGGCACTATTTTGCGGCGTCAACCGCTGCTGCAAGTTCTTTAGCTGCTGTTGCGCTGTCGTATTCGCCATTAAAGTGGGCTGTCACAACATCATAGATAGCGTTCTTAATAGACGCTGGATTTGCATGTCCATGTGCCATTGAACCATAAAGTCCGCCAGAGCTGTTAGCTTCGGCAAAATCTGCCATTCCTTTTTTACCGCAATCGTCAAAATCTGTATTCGGCACATCAGTACGTGCAGGCACAGAACCTTTTACAACGTTAAATGCAGATTGGAATGTTGGATTCATCACAGATGCCGCCATTGCCACTTGAGCATCTGATGCATCGCCTTGATCAAACATAACGAATTGATCAGAGTTAAATGTGACTTTACCTTGCGTACCTGGGAAACGAATACAAACGAAGTCTTCGCCTGGTTTTTGATCAGCTTTGAGGAATTCACCTTTAGCCCAGTCACCCATCATTTGCATGCCGGCTTTACCCTCGATAACCATTGCAGAAGCTAGGTTCCAGTCACGGCCAGAAAAATTGTCATCCACATAAGAGCGAAGTTTAGTCATACGCTCAAATGCTTTGACCATATCAGCGCCACCTAGAGCAGCTTCATCAAGATCAATAAATGCAGATTTATACAAATCAGAACTTACGCCCAGAACAACAGCATCGAAAATCGTTGCATCTTGCCAGGCTTGACCACCATGAGCCAATGGAGTGATTCCATTTGCTTTCATTGCATCAAGGACAGCAACCAATTCATCCCAGTTTTGTGGGGCCTTGCCACCAGCAGCATCAAGAGCAGATTTGTTAATCCATACCCAGTTTGTTGAATGCACATTCACAGGTGCAGCAATCCAATTGCCGTCATGCTTTGAAAATTCCTGCAGAGCAGCAGGCACAACATCGGCCCAACCTTCTTTTTCAGCAACAGCGTTTAGGTTGCCCAACTTACCAGTTGATTCTGCCCAGTCTTTAATATCAAAGCCAAGCATTTGCGCAGCTGTAGGTGCGTTGCCACCTGTTACACGGGCACGCAACACTGTCATGGCGTCAGAACCGCCACCACCAGCGACTGGCATATCTTTCCAGCCAACTCCCTTAGTCGAAAGGTCATCTTTCAAAACGCCAATCGCGGCAGCTTCACCGCCAGATGTCCACCAATGTAAAACTTCTACATCATTCGCCGAAGCAACATTAACCGATGAAACAAGCAGCATTGCAGCCGTCGCATTCAGTGCAAATTTATTAAATGTCATTATTTTCCTCCAAAACATCAAGAGACATTAATGTCCCTTTCGATTTATAACGTTATAAATAGTATTTATGTCAATACTCTTTGAATATATTTATTTTGTAGAGCATTGTTTATTAGCTTACGGCATCTATTTTTTGAATTAAACAGCCGAATGGAAATTAGCTAAATATTTTGTCACTCACATCAGTGACTTGCAGTTAGTGCGGTTTAAAATTTTTCAGTCCCAATCCACGTCTGGTACTTGTATAAATTGCTTCTCGTAACCTATATCCAATTGCATTTGATCGAGAAGTATAGAAGCCATTTTTTTTCCAGCCAAATGAATATCTTCGTGAATTTTATCTACATCTGGATCTATATGCTGCAAAATTGATGTACTGGTTTTAACAACCGCCTGATAATCACGGCCTTGCTTTCTATCAAGTGAGCGCATGGCATCAATAAGAGAAAAATAACAAGACTCACCTGGACAGATAAATCCATCGGCGGCATCTTCACTACCTTGATTTTTTACCACCCAGTTCCTGATATCTTGCGTTGAATCATCGAGCGTAATATCGTCAGGCACTATAAATCGTGTACCGCTCTCTTTGGCAGCTAACGCTAACCCATATGTCAGGTGTTGATGAAATGTAAAACGCCTATCTGGCGCGAAGAGGCATATTTTTTTCACGCCTTTACTGGCAAGTCTGCGTGCAGCCTCATAACAAAATACCTGATTATCGAAGTCAACAACTGGATGAGGTAAACTAAATTCTGTTCTACCGTGGCATACAAAGGGAAATTTGTGTTCAAGTAAGTAGCGTACTCGATCATCAAAGGGTTTTGTACGTGAAAAGATAATGCCATCAGCCTGATTATTATGCACAATATGCTCAATTAGACTGTCTTTAGACTTGCCGGAAAAATGAGGCGTAATCGTAAGATTATACCCAGACCCATCAAGGCCTTGTGTTAAACCTGAAACCAGTGAATTACCAAACCCAAGAATTTCATTATGAGGATCAAGAATAAGGCTGACTACTTTAGTTTTACCTGTTTTAAGTCTTTGCGCAGCTCGATCTGGCACATAACCCAATTGTTCCGCAAGCGCCTTAATACGTTTACGTGTTGTGATCGCAATTTTAGGATCATCCTTCAACGCACGAGAAACCGTACCAAGTGACGTTCCAGCCTCTAAAGAAATTGACTTCAAAGTCGCCTTTTTGCTCATATAACCTGACCTCTTTCAAATTCAACATCTGGCAGAACTTGGTTAAATTGACGGTATCCTTATAAGTATCTCCATAAGAAATATGCCAATGGAAAACTACCCGCATTGAATAATCAGATATTACTCTACATGAATGCTACTCTTAATTACAACGTTATAAATAACATAATTCTTCATTTTAGCTAGATTAAATCGGAACATTCACTACATCACCGTCAACAAGGACATTGCACTACAACGAATATTCCGCACCATTAATAGAAATTCCCCTCACCCGAACTTCGGTATCCTCCGCCCTCCCACAGATTCAATTTGCGAATGAAATATGATATGGTTATTTGCACAAAATCAGCAAATTAATCCGCAGGCTTTATAATAGCGAGATAATGTTGTGCAGATACGCTGATCAATGATCGACCGAGGACTTAGAACAGGCTCTGGGGAAGGAAAGTCAGACCCAAGTTGGGTTGCCAAAGCAGATCGAATGCCAACTGTATCCAAGTTGTGCATCAATTTTGCAAGCGCAGACTTCACCTCATCCTGATCCCAGTAATACCGAACACGATCACTTAGGCTATACAGTTTAAGATATGCGATTTCAGCATCATCACCCTGATAATAATTCTTCCAATCAGCGGGGGATTTATCCATCACGGACAGTACGACATCTATCACGTCGGCTCTGTCCTGAATACCCAACTGTCTTTCGAGTTGATCCAATGCCATTATGCTTTCACGAAAGCGAAAGGTGATTTCGGGACCTACTTTTAAGATAACGGAATGATCCGCAACAAGAGCGGATAGATCTTCTGTAGATTGATAATCAGTTGAATGAGCCTCAAAAGCGATACCATTATACTCACCTATTGCCTGAGTAAGATTTACGGCTTTATCGCGATCATAATGAAAAATGCCATCATGGGAGAAATCGACACCCGGCTGAACAACAACTGCGATCGACTTTTCAATACCCTGCGGCACACCCCTCTTCTCAAATGCATCGATATGGGTGTTGATTGTGGCAGCTAAATTATCGACCGTCGTGACCTGTATATCGGACATATCATCCGTTTCTCCACCAGGGATCGGCACTTCTGTTCCAATAACATAACACAATTTACTTGGATCTGGTGCGTGCGCTTCCGCGACTTGGCAAAGTTCAGCTGAACGTTGTGCAACAAGCTCAAAAGATGGTGTACTCTCATTTGCGCAAGCCATACTGGCATCAAGGTGAATTTTGGTAAAACCAGCTTCAACAAAATCTTTGACCAGAACCTTAGCATTTTCCATGGCGTTACTTGCATCAAGATGCTTCCACGGATTAGGTCCTAAATGGTCTCCACCAAGTATCAGATCATCCTGCGGGAGACCAGCGCCCCCTGCCTTTGATCGAATTTTCTTGGCATAGTCTGCAGGCCTCAAACCAGTATAACCTCCGAATTGATTAACCTGGTTACAAGTTGCTTCAATTAACGCAGGAATTTTATGTTCCGCAGCAAAGGCCACAGTTGCACCAAGTACGCTTTCATTTGCGGTGCAGATACTGGGTAGCGCTTTGCACTCACCAACCCGATTTGATCGTACTAATTCTTTTAGGTCCACGGATTACGCTCTTTCTGAAACTTTATGTTTGTTGATTTCTTCCAAAGTTGGATTCCATTCCATCGGGCCGCGCTCTAAAACATGCAACCCACCAGCTATTGTTGCTGCGTTTAGAGCGTCTTCAAAGGAAGCTCTCTGATCAATTAAACCTATAAACGTTCCACAAAAGCAATCTCCTGCTCCGGTCGGATCAACCTCCTCGACAGCAATAGGATTTGATTTAACGATATTGCCATCACATGAACCAATTGCGCCATCGGCTCCTTGTTTAACAACAACGGCTTTCTTGCCCATGGCTAGCATTTTTGAAATGATATCTTCGGGAGAACTATCGGGGAAAAGAAAATCAATATCCGCATCGCTTGGAAGCAAATATGTTGCAACATCCATAATCTTATCTAAGCAACACCTAGTCTCGGGGTCGGACATGAGTTCCTGGCGTATATTTGGGTCAAAACTGATCTCGCCTACCGACGCGACCTCCTCAACAATATTCATGATGCCCGATCGTAACGCCGTATTACCTAACGACGAACCTGATATATGAAAAATTGTTTCAGGCAAAATGACGGGAGAAACCAGTTCTCGATCTGCTGCAGTGTTATTCAGGTGGAACACAAAACAACGTGACCCATTTGTAAAATACGATACAAAAGCCGTTCCGGTTGTATGATCTGAACGTGTTGTAACACTATCGACATTCACACCATCAGCGACAAGACGGTCAATTAACACCGAACCGAAAGGATCATTACCCACACTGCCAATCATTCCGCATTTTGCTCCAACCCTTGCCGCCTGACTTGCAAAAATAGCTGGTGCACCACTCGGAAATGGCCCCGAAAACTGGGTTGTTTTTGCAAGACCACAGTCCAATTCATGAGACACAAACTCAACAAGTAATTCACCGGCTGTGATTATCATCTAGATCTCGCTTCAACAAAAAACCATATAAATCAAGAGGGTTTTATACGCGCGTCTATTTTTATTTGTCAATAGTTGTTAAAATTTATTACGCGAGCAGAGAAATAGTGATACAGTCCCCACCGAATATGAGGAGAGTTCTTATGGGCGGCAACAAAAAACGCATAAACACGATGGAGCAACTGTCCGCTGAGATCGGCGTATCGCGCGCAACGCTTTCAAAATATTTTCAAGACCCCTCCCTTGTTAGAAAGTCTACATCCAAAAAGATAGCCGATCTTCTAGATACAGTGGACTATATTCCCAACTTTTTCGCTCGAAACATGAACAGGAAGCAAACGGGTCTGTTTGGTGTCGTCCTACCACATCTAAACGACTTGTTCTACATGACTTTGCTTCGAGAAATAGAGCGCAGAGCTGAGGAATTGGACTTTTCTGTTTTAATCCAAAACTCTCATGGAGACCCCGAAAAAGAAGTCCGCGCCATCAAAAACCTGCGCTCAATGAATGCTGAAGGCGTGATAGTGGCGCCGATTGGAGCCGAAGAAAACACCCCCTCCTTCAAGCGCATTTCATCAGACTTGCCGCTTGTATTTGTAGACGCCAAATGCCCTGGCCTTGAAAAAGATTTTTCTTTTGTTGGCACCGACAACTCTCAAAGCATGAAGCTTATGGTTGATTACCTGAGACGCTCTGGCACACCCCCAAAATACTTAACAATGCCACCAGTGAACAGTAATTCACGAGAACGAGAACAGGCATACCGCTCACGCATGAATGAAGTTGGCCTTACACCAGAGGTTATCCGAACCTCATCAGAAGAACCTGTTTGGGACTTTGAGTCTCACGGATATGAAATTGTTCGAGATTTACTTGATCGCGGACTAAGTAAAGATGCTACCATTCTGTGTGCAAATGATCGTTTGGCTATGGGCGCATTAAGGGCCGCGAATGAAGCCGGACTCTTTAATGAAGTCAACGAAGGCGCACTTGGATTTCGCGTCGCAGGACACGACGACCATCCCCTTAGTCAATATATGTGGCCATCAATGACCACGGTGTCACAGGACGTACATCGCATTGGCCGTGCTGCAGTTGATTGTGTATCAAGGCAGGCTCGGGCTGCAACGGAAACAGATAAATTGCCAGTAGACCGACTGTTTCCTGCACAATTATGCATTCGGAATTCAGCCTAACATTCCATTTTCTAACATTCTTATACATACTTACATCACCATAAATACTGGATTTCAGCTCATGCTTGCGTCAATTTTTATACACATGTATAAATTATAGTTGACGCGAGCATTTACTATGAGGTACTCTTGGTGGTGTAAGAAACCACTAGGGAGGAAGTTTCATGAAATTGAAGCACTTACTTATATCAGCAACGGCGCTTATGTCTGTAACAGTGACAGCTGCAATTGCTGAAGAAATAACGATCGCCACAGTTAATAACGCTGACATGATTGTCATGCAGAAGCTTGCCCCTGAGTGGGAAAAAGCGACTGGCAATTCCATCAACTGGGTTGTTTTGGAAGAGAATGTTCTTCGTCAACGCACGACCCAAGACATTGCAACAAACGGCGGCTCTTTTGACATCATGTTTATCGGTGCCTACGAAACACCTATTTGGGGTGCCAATGGTTGGTTAACGTCATTGAACGATTTTGGCGACGATGTCGATTATGATCTTGACGATATTTTCCAATTGGTGCGTAATGGCCTGTCTGCGGATGGCAATCTTTATGCCGTTCCGCTCTATTCAGAAACCTCATTTACATTCTATCGTACTGACCTGTTCGAAAAAGCTGGCGTTACGGTGCCTTCTGAACAGATCACATATACCGAGTTTGCTGAAATGGCTGCCAAGCTTCACGATCCGGATAACGGCGTCTATGGCACATGTCAGCGCGGTAAAGCCGGATGGGGTGAAAACATGGCATTCGTTGGTACAATGGCCAACGCATTTGGTGCACGCTGGTTTGATGAGCAATGGAACCCGCAACTGGACTCCGAAGAGTGGAACAATGCTATCACCTACTATGTTGACTTGATGACAAAATATGGTCCTCCGGGTGCAACAGCAAATGGTCACAACGAAAACCGTGCTTTATTTAAAGACGGCAAATGCGCGACCTGGGTTGATGCAACATCTGCTGCCAATGACATTCGCAATCCAGCAACATCTGGCGTTGCGGATAAAACGGATTTCTTTCAGGCGCCGAAGCAGGTTACTGATAAAGGAACAGGTTGGTTCTGGTCATGGGCTCTTGCTATTCCTAAAAGTTCACAAAAAACAGACACTGCGAAGGACTTCTTGAAGTGGGCGACGTCTAAAGACTACTTCCAGAAAGTTGGTGAGACTGAAGGCTGGGTTGCGGTGCCAAGTGGTACTCGTGCTTCAATTCACAGTGATGCGCGACTACTAGAAGCTGCCCCGTTTGCAGAAACTGTGAAGAATGCCATCTTCTCAGTAGACCCAGCAGATCCAACACGTGATCCAGTTCCATATACGGGTGTGCAGTTCGTCGCAATTCCTGAATTTCAAGGCATTGGCAACTATGTCGGTCAGCAAGTTGCTGCGGCTCTCGCTGGTCAACAAACGGTTGAAACTGCGCTTGCAAACAGTCAACAGTTTGCTGTGCGCGAAATGACAAAAGCGGGTTACATTAAGTAACCAATCCTCCCATGAATGGGCCGGCTTCCCTTAGACTGGCCCATTCAGCTATAATATTTACATTTAGGCTTTTTTGAAACAAATTCGATCGAAATTTATTTCAAAAACGCTTATTTAATTCGTAGGGAGGAGTAAGTTTGGCTACCAAAGCATCTAAGTCTGCCGCACGTTTAATGATCTCGCCTGCTGTACTATTGCTTCTGGGGTGGATGCTTGTGCCTTTGTGCATGACACTTTATTTTTCATTCTTGCGTTATAACTTACTACAACCCGGAGCGACGCCATTCGCAGGGTGGGAAAATTACTATTGGTTTGTAACCGACCCGAGCTTTAAAGCAGCGATCATTAATACATTTTTACTTGTGGGCGGTGTGCTATTTATCACCACCGTTGGTGGGCTTGGGATAGCGCTATTACTAGATCGCCCAATGTTTGGCGAAGGTATTATTCGCATCATGGTGATTGCACCATTTTTTGTCATGCCAACCGTTTCCGCGCTTATTTGGAAAAATATGTTCATGAACCCGGTCAATGGAATATTTGGGCGCATTGCCACCGGGTTGGGGTTCGATCCTGTCGACTTTTTTGGCCAAATTCCCTTAATCTCTATAACCGTTATGGTGTCTTGGATGTGGTTGCCCTTTGCCGCCTTGATCCTTCTAACCGCACTCCAATCGCTTGATCAGGAGCAATTGGAGGCTGCTGAAATGGATGGCGCTAATCGCTGGAACAGGTTTTGGTTTATAATGCTGCCACATCTCGCACGCGCAATAACTGTTGTAATCCTAATCCAGACAATCTTTCTATTATCGATCTTTGCCGAAATACTTGTGACAACCAATGGTGGGCCCGGGACGGCTACGACAAACCTGACCTATTTAATTTACGTCTCGTCACTCCTGCAATTCGATGTCGGTATGGGCAGTGCTGGTGGTGTTATCGCCATTATCTTAGCCAATATCGTTGCGATCTTCCTTATGCGGATGATCGGCAAGAATCTTGACGCGTAGGAGAAGCGATATGGCACGCGCAGTTTCAACAAAAACACGGATATTAAACACAGCAATCGCTGGAACCTTGGGTTTCTTTCTATTTTTTCCAATTTTATGGATCCTCGTTCTTTCTTTCAAAACTGAAGAAGATGCAATTAGAGCTCCACTGGAAGTGCTATTTAGTTCCGGCTGGACAATTGATAGTTTTAGCGCAGTTCAAGCACGATCCGACTATTTCAAACATTTCTCCAACTCAGTCATTATATCCGTTGGGTCTACATTCCTTGGACTTTTAATTGCAGTGCCAGCGGCATGGTCCATGGCGTTTGTTCCAGCCAAACATACTAAAAACGTTTTGATGTGGATGCTATCAACTAAAATGTTGCCACCAGTAGGTGTTCTTGTCCCGATTTATCTGATTTTCCGAGATTTTGGGCTGTTAGATACCCGTATCGGTCTAACAATCGTACTTATGCTGATAAATCTGCCGATCATCATTTGGATGCTCTATACCTATTTTAAAGAAATTCCAGGAGAAATACTGGAAGCTGCACGTATGGATGGCGCATCTTTGCGTAATGAAATTATGTACGTGCTTGCGCCAATGGCTATACCTGGCATGGCATCAACCGTATTGTTGAACATCATTCTTGCCTGGAATGAGGCATTCTGGACCATCAATCTAACAGCAGCCGACGCTGCCCCACTCACCGCATTTATTGCAAGTTATTCCAGCCCTGAAGGGCTTTTTTACGCGAAATTGAGTGCGGCATCTATCATGGCCATTGCACCCATCTTGATCATGGGCTGGTTCAGTCAAAAACAACTTGTCCGAGGATTGACCTTCGGCGCCGTGAAATGAGGAAACAATAATGGGACGAATCCTACTCAAACAGGTCAAGAAATCTTTCGGTGATGTTACTGTCATTCCGCCTCTAGACCTGGAAATCGACGATGGAGAATTTGTTGTATTTGTTGGTCCTTCTGGCTGCGGAAAATCAACATTATTAAGGCTAATTGCAGGGCTTGAAGATACGACTTCTGGATATGTAGAGATCGACGGTCAGGATGCGACCGATTTACCACCAGCTACGCGCGGACTAGCGATGGTTTTTCAGTCTTATGCGCTATATCCTCATATGTCCGTTCGTAAGAACATTGCATTCCCGCTTCGCATGGCAAAAATGGATTCGCAAGAGCAAGAAAAGCGGATTATGTCTGCGGCCAAAGCACTGAATCTTACTGATTATCTGGATCGAAAACCCGGACAATTATCCGGAGGTCAGCGCCAGCGAGTTGCCATTGGTCGTGCCATCGTTCGAGAGCCTGCCGCATTTTTATTTGACGAGCCATTGTCAAATCTGGATGCTGCTTTGCGCGTTGGTATGCGCCTGGAAATCAGTGAACTACACAATCGTCTAAAAACAACGATGGTTTATGTTACCCATGACCAAGTTGAAGCCATGACAATGGCTGACAAAATTGTTGTGCTGCAAGCCGGCGTTATCGAGCAAGTTGGCAGTCCGTTAGAACTCTATCGAACCCCAAAAAACAAGTTCGTTGCCGGTTTTATTGGTTCGCCAAAAATGAACTTGCTGGAAGGTGAAGAGGCAGCAAAGCACAATGCACATACAATCGGCGTGCGCCCTGAACATATGCATGTTTCAACTGATAGCGGAACATGGCAGGGCACAGTTGGGGTTTCAGAACATTTAGGCAGCGATACATTTTTACACGTGCATGTTGAGGCATTTCCTGAGCCTTTGACAGTACGTGCAGATGGTGAATTTGGCGTCCGCCATGATGACAAGGTCTATTTAACGCCAAATACCGAGCATATTCATAAATTTGATGACAAGGGATTGCGTATATCATGAAACGCTTAGAGGGAAAGTCAGCTCTTATTACAGGGGCTGCACGAGGAATTGGTCGAGGGTTTGCAGAAGCATATGTTCGTGAAGGTGCAAAGGTAGCCATTGCTGATGTAAACTTTGAAGCAGCTCAGGCAACCGCCAACGAAATTGGCGAGGCAGCCTATGCCATCCAACTTGATGTTACCAAGCAAGTGAGCATCGACGCTGCAATAAGCTCAGTTGTTGAAGAAGTTGGAAAACTAGATATTCTTATCAATAATGCAGCACTTTTTGATGCCGCAGAAACAGTTGATATTACGCGTGAAAGCTACGATAAACTATATTCAGTCAATGTGGCAGGAACGCTTTTTACAATGCAGGCCGCCGCCACTCAAATGATTAAACAAGGCCACGGAGGCAAAATTATTAATATGGCGTCTCAAGCAGGGCGCCGTGGCGAGAGTCTGGTGTTGGTGTATTGCTCCACAAAGGCTGCAGTGATATCGATGACACAGTCAGCTGGTCTAAATCTCATCAAACACAATATAAACGTCAATGCAATTGCTCCAGGTGTTGTCGATGGCGAACATTGGGAACATGTGGATGCAATGTTTGCAAAGCTGGAAAATAAAAAACCTGGTCAGAAAAAAGCGGAGGTTGCTGCGGGAGTTCCTGCCGGCAGGTTTGCAACACCAAACGATCTAACTGGCATGGCTATATTTCTTGCATCCTCAGAGTCAGATTACATTCTTTCTCAGACATATAACGTCGATGGTGGCCAATGGATGAGTTAACATGAAGCTTTCAAACGCCACTTTGAATCGCTTACCAGCCGATATTAAACGACCTCATTATGACAGGTCAGCAATAACCCCTGGGATCGTTCATATCGGGCTTGGCAATTTTCATCGAGCACATCAATCATGGTACCTACACCGATTAATGCAAACAGGCGATGCGTTTGATTGGGGAATAGTGGGAGCTGGAGTTCGCGCGGCAGATCAGCATCAACGCGAACGACTTGCCAAGCAAGATTATCTCACCACTTTGATCGAACTTGACCCAAAGGGTCGTTCTGCTGAAATTGTTGGCTCCATGGTAGATTTTGTTGCGGTAGAGGAAAACAATTCCTCATTAATTGCGCAACTGGCAAAACCTGAGATACGCATTGTCTCTCTTACTGTTACTGAGGGGGGATATTATCTTGATTCAGTAACTCGCGCATTTGACAATCAACATCCTGATATAAAGTTTGATGCAGAAAATCCTGATAATCCACGCACTGCATTTGGCGCTATCATCGCCGCGCTGAAGCTAAGAAAAGCGGCAGGCTCAAAACCGTTTACTTGCCAAAGCTGCGATAATCTTCAGGGAAATGGTGACATTCTCAAAAACACAATCCTGTCGCTTGCAAATTTGAGTGACAAAACGCTTGCGGACTGGATCGAACAAAATTGCTCATTTCCAAACTCAATGGTTGATTGCATTGTTCCTGCAACGGGTGAAAAAGAGCTGGCTCTGGCCAAAGATATGGGCATTGAAGATGACGCACCGGTAACACATGAGAATTTTCGGCAATGGGTCATTGAGGATAAGTTCTGCAATGGCAGACCGAATTGGCAGGACGCGGGCGTTACCATAACAGATGATGTTCATTCTTATGAATCAATGAAGATTCGAATTCTAAATGGTGGCCATCAACTGATAGCCAATGCTGGCGAAATGCTCTCAATCGAATTCATATCTGATTGCATGGAGCATAATCTGATTGGCAACTATTTTCGCAAAGTAGCTATCGATGAAATCGCACCCAATGTAGAATCTGTTCCGAATATGACGCCTGCAGACTATGTTCGCCTAATTGATCAACGTTTCTCAAATCCGGAAATTATCGATACCGTGCGCCGTGTTGCATTTGATGGTTCATCCAGACAAACTGGATTTATACTCCCCACTCTACGACAGGCTTTGCAGGTGCATAGCGCCTGCGAAGGCCTTATTCTCTCACAAGCTATCTGGGCTCGAATGTGTGAGGGAACGCGCGAAGACGGTAGTTTGATTATGGATAATGACCCGAATTGGGATGACTTGAAGGCATCGGCAAAACGGGCAAAAGAGACACCTATCATCTGGCTCCAACAACGCCATATCTATGGCGATTTAATCAATAATGAATATTTTGTTGATCGCTTCGTGTATTGGTATTCATTAATTTCGAGTTATGGCACGGCTGCTGCACTTCGCGCGTGTCTCGGACATTAAGTATTTCATAAAAGCAACCTAGTTTTGAACAATGCCAAGTTCGATTTTCTGAACTTCACCATCACTCACCTCTTACAAATCTGGTTGTCATTGGAAATCATGACCTGAGGAAAGACGCTCTGAAGAGATAGATCTCTCAGAATGCCAAGAATGTGGCATAGCGGGATTTTTTAAACATTATCAGACCAATTCTTGCTTGTATAACCAAAGAGCTCAAAACCTCGCAAGAACAAAAACCAATGCCAAAAAATGACATAGTCTTTCCAATCTTAAACCAACGTTACTTCCATCCCTTTACTTTCCCACCGTTAACTGAAAACAGACTTGTGCGAATTTATGGGAACTCCGCACAAGCATTGAATTATGTAGACACGTGAGAGACATCTTTATCAGGCGAGTAGATGTCTAAAATGTTCCAATGACCTGTTGTCGGAGTTGGGTTATTGATCATAGGCACGTCGATTACAGTGGGCTTATTGCTTACTATCGCATCTTCAATTGCTAACTTAAGCTCATCTGCTGACGAAACCTGAACACCGACGGCACCATATGCGTTTGCAATATCCGCGTACGCAGGTCCATTTGACGGTTGCGCAGCTGTACCGGGGAACGTTGTACCATATGTCAGTCCGTAATGTGCTTTTTGCAATCCGGCGATTGTTCCAAATGCATTGTTATTCATGATGAGCCAGATAATACCAAGATCGCGTTCGACTGCCGTTGCGAGCATAGAAGGATTTTGCCCGAAACCACCATCCCCAACCAGCGAGATTACAACACGATCAGGCGCCGCTATTTTGGCACCAATTGCTGCCGGTGGCCCAAAACCCATTGTTGCAAAACCGCCGGGTGTGAGAATGGAACCGGGTGTAAGGATATCAAACTGTTGTCCAACACCATTTTTGTTCCAGCCAACGTCTGTTGTAATGATCGCATCATGGGGAAGTACAGATCGCACGTCTGCTAATATACGCTCAGGCATCATGGGGAAAGCAGAACTCGTTGCCATCTCGCTATTGCTTTGTTTAAAAGTAACGCGAAAATCAGTAATCTGCTTTCGAATTTCATCTCGTTGAAAACCATTTGGATAAAGTTTTTTCGCTACTCTATTTAGAACACGCAACGCAGCTTTTGCATCGCTTATTACGCCGATCTCTGTTGGGTAGTTTCGCCCTATTTCTGACGGTTCGATGTCGATGTGAATGACCTTTGTACCTGGAATATTAAATGTATACCCCGGATACCAAGACGAACAATCAGCCTCCTTGAAACGAGTACCAATGGCCAAAAGCCAATCGGCATTCAGGCAGGATTGATTGACCAACTCTGTTCCCCAAAAACCTGTCATTCCCATGACAAAGGGATGATCATCACGTAATGCACCTTTGCCCATCAGAGAATGTGCAACGGGTATTTGCATATGATCTACAAACTCCTCAAGCTCTTTTGAGGCTTGAGAAAGTAGAATACCACCTCCAACATAGAGCACTGGATTTTTAGCATTAGCCATAGCATCCAGAATTTTCTCTGCTGTTTCATCGTCAACGGACGGCTTGGTCAGCTGGCGGGTATTACTTTCAATGCGCTTGAAACTTTCATCAGAAATTACTTCTGAAAAAATATCCATAGGAACATTAACCAGAACGGGACCCGGTTGCCCACTTTCAGCCAAGTGAAATGCCTTTTCCAGAATTTCGGCCATGAGTTCTGCACGATCAACTCGCCAAGCTCGTTTCACAAATGGGCGATATATTTCGTACTGTTGAGCATCTCCATGCAGGTTGACCTCTTGGTGCGGATGTTTGCCGTAATAATGAGTTGGAATATCACCAGCAATGACCACCATAGGGATGCAATCAAGTGCTGCATTGGCGACACCTGTGGCACAGTTGGTTAGTCCCGGACTTAGGTGAGACAATACTACTGATGCCTTCCCTTTTATCCGAGCATAGGCATCTGCAGCATGACTCGCAATTTGCTCGTGTCTTACCGTGATGAAATCAATAGGACTATCAGCCATAGCAGCAAGTACAGCGATATTTGTGTGACCGCATAAACCAAAAACATGTTCGACATCGCGGCGTTCCAGGTAATCAACAATATGTTCTGCAACAGTTTTTGTCATTGTTTCTTGTGTCATGAATTATATCGCCTTTTTGTTGAAAAATTCACCGAACAGCTCTTCTTCTGATGGCTTATCTTCAGGAATTGGGCGAGAAACCCAAGTGTAATTCATGAAGTGTTTTAGCGTGACATTTTCATTGGTGATATTTCCACCCCAAATCCCGCAGCCGAGACTGGAAGTCATCGGCATACCATTTGTATATGAGCCTGCATTAGCCTTCGACTGGGGTTGACGCACCATCATCCGACTAACTGGCGCTAGTCGAGCAAGAGCATCGATGTGATCATCATTGTGGGAATAAATGCCACATGAATGACCTTTACCACCAACATTGTAGATTGCTTCAACAATACTGAGAGCATCTTCAAATTCATCGAAATGGTAGAGTGCCATTAGCGTTGTCAGCTTTTCCTTGGAAAATTTGTGCTCGGGACCAATTTGTCCTTGGTTTTCAACCATCAAAAATTTGCGATCATCAGGAATTTCAAAACCAGCCTCTTTTGCTGTTTGTTGTGGACGGCATGCGATGGTTGGGAAAGTACGGTTGCCTTTTTCATCCCACATCGCTTTTTCGAGCGCTATTTTTTCATCATCATTACAAAGGTAACCACCCTCGTTCACAAGTGCTGCAACCAATTCTTTATAGATCGATGACTGAATGATGATATTGCCATCAGCAGAGCACCCGGAGCCAAAATCAGATGTTTTTGACATACGTGTGTTTGCAGCAGCTATCTCAATATCGGCAGTCTCGTCAATTACAATAGAGGAGTTCCCTGCCCCGACACCGTATGCTGGACGACCGGATGAATATGCAGCTTTGACCATCGGCTTGCCACCTGTAGCAAGCGTCAAGTCACATACTTCCATAAGATGCTGAGTGATTGCGATTGATGGTTCTTCTACGCACTGAAATAAGTCTTCTGGTGCCCCTACAGCTTTACAAGCAGCACGCATTACCTCAACCATCTTATTGGTTGTAACCTTCGTCCGAGGATGGGGAGAAAAGATAACGGCATCTCTTGCTTTTGCCGCATAGATACCCGTTACGGGAGGCGTCAGAGCAGGGTTTGTCATAGGAATAAGTGACGCTATGACACCCGCAGGTTTTGCATATTTCATAATCCCTTTGGAAACGTCAACTTCGACAACACCTGTACTTTTTTGACGAAGAGCATCCCGCAATACACCATGGATTTTAAATCGTTTACCCGGGCGCCCTTCACGGTCACCTATCGTACTTTCATCAACGCCCATTTGAGCTAGCTTTGTGAAAGTTTCCTCGTTACCTGCATACCAGCCAATTGCTTGCGCAAGGCGATCAAGTTGTTCCTGTGAGTAATCTTCTACTTCAGCCATTGCAGCTCGTGCTCGAGTGAGCATGCTTGCGACTAGAGCTCTATCAGCTTCGTTAAGTTCTCGTGCCATTTTCAATCTCTTTTGTTTTTGTGAAGTCGGGAGGAGACAGCATTGCAGATTCACCATTGGCAATTCTTCTTTGCGATGAAACATCTCCGAAAGTTCGTTTTGCGTGCTGCAAACATCGACGCGCATGTTCTTCAAACCCAAGCTCCTGGGTTCTTGTTTTATTCGGAAGTTCTATTGAGTAATCTAAAATAGGAAGACGTTCGATTATTCGTTTAAAATCGATACAACCTTCTCCAGGATATAGTCGCGCATCTCGCGCCAACTGAATCATGCCTTCTCTCGTATCGGCAATTCCTGGAAGTGCATCTGATATGTGTAAAAAGTTTAGATATTCACTTGGTACATGAGAGAGTTCGGCAATATCGACACGAGATAAGTGCATGTACAGGGTATCGATAAGAATGCCAGAATTTTCCTGTTCCGCTGCCCGCACGATATCAAGAGTTTCATCCAATGTACGTAATCTTGAAAAGGATGGAAATTCGAGATCAACACTCAACTCATATGGTGCTGCTAATTCACAAGTCTCTGCATAGCAATCAACGAGGAAATTACGATCATCACGACTGCTCGTCCAAGCACTCATAATCAATCGTTTCGCTCCCAGCTCGCCACCGAGTTCTATTGCAGGTTTGAATGACCTCGGGTCACACTCATCTGTGATGCGTGCTAACTCCATATCTAGAACCTTAAGACCGGTCGTTTTAAGAGCCAATTTTGTAGCACCCACCAAGGAAGTATCTTCTGGCCAACATGCAAATTCACCCGCGACATTCATTGGGATAAATCTTGGGCTAACCGCGTCATAACCCGCGCGGGCAGCGATATAGACCAATTCTGGCGCGGAACATTCAATCAGGGTCAAATGAGCCAATGAATATAAAGGCTCCGCTAGACCAGTTGAATTTAGTTTTGGGCCGGCTGTTGAATGCAAGATGACACCTTAAATAACGTCTAATATATTTCATATCATATTATATAAATAAAAATATCAGATATTTTCTAAAGTATCAACTTCTAATTCTCAAAAGGTGATTACAGAATTTCCACCCAATTTCCACCTGCGGCATTGGATTGAACCGTGGCATGGATAAACTTCACACCTTCTGCACCATCTTCAACGTCTGGATAGGCCAAATAGTCGTTTGGTAAGGTTAATCCGTCTCTTCGCGCGGCAACTGCCGTTGCAAACTCAGTGTATAAATTTGCCCAAGCCTCAATCAAACCTTCTGGGAATCCGCGCCCCGTTCGGACCAAGCGTTCAACATTTGATGCAACTCCATGACCATGGCCGCGGCTTAAAATCCGATCTGGTTCCCCAAATCGCGCATGCTTTAAATATTCACTATGCTCCAAATCCCATTCAATGCCCCCTTCACTGCCAAAAATGCGCAGGCGCAATCCACCGCGATTACCAGGTGCCAAACGTGTCGCCATCAAGGTACCAGGAACGCTATTGGCAAAGCGCGTATTCATAAAAACAGTGTCTTCTAGTGGCTTTGGAGATCCGCAAACATGCATCTCAGCTCGCAGATGTGTCATTGGTAATCCGGAGACAAATGTTGCCAAATGTGCAGCATGAGTAGCGATATCACCCGTACAACTTGTTGCACCAGACTTTTTAGGATCCAGCCTCCATTTCACATGTTCCGCCTCACCGATATCCTCGGGTGTCATCCAATCCTGCATAAATTCAACATGAATTTGATTGACTTTACCGATGCCACCGTTAGCGACAATTTCTTTTGCCTGTCTGATCATTGCAAAGCAAGACATTGCATAACCCACACCGAAAATCAGTCCAGATTGACGCGTCAAATCAGCAAGCGCGACTGCTTCATCAACTTCGTTGGTAAGTGGCTTATCACATAAGACATCAATTCCATTTTCGATAAATGCCTTTGCTGCATCGAAGTGAACGTGATTGGGTGTCGTGATCATCACAGCATCAACACCCTGTGGGTGTTGGGCTTCTTGTTGCGCCATATCCTCAAAAGATGTGTAGCAACGTTCATCATCAAGGTACCATTCAGCACCAAGGGCTTTGGCCTTGTCTTTGTTTGAAGAGAGAGCCCCAGCAACAACCTCCCATCGGTCGCTCTGTCGTGCGGCCATGGCTTGTGTTTGCGAAATTCGCCCTCCACCTACAACACCAAGTCGCAATCTACGATCTGGTTTTGGAAAAGCTTGCTCTAAGTTGGTAACTTGTGAAAAGAACTCTTTTGTCATTATATCACCTATTAAAAACTAACGTGGCGGTGTTGCACCAACCGGCAACATCTCAACCGCCATAAAAATACTGGGCGTAATGGTTTCAAATTGATGCCAGGGATAATTACCCTCTTCATCAAACATCGATTTATGCGTATGTCCCGGCGCCATCGTTTCCTCGAAGTAAAGCGTTGCTATATCTTTTTCATAACACTGCTGCATCTTACCAATGCCTACGATTTGGGTATGAACTTCACGAAATCCCGGCACTGGACAAAACGGGTGTTCTTTATGCAATCCCACATTTAAAGGCACAGATCCTGAATGATACATGGTAAGCCCAATGTTACCGGCCCAAACCTTAGGCGACATATAATGACTGACACCCTTAAGCCTTTCTTCGCCGCGAACTTCATAAGCTGATGGCCATTTTTGTTTAACAGCGCGATACAAAGTTTCATCGTCTTCATGATCATCAAAGCGTTCAATAATCACAGCGCGTTTGATATTTTTAATGCTGGTATTAACAGCGATTACAGAATTGAGATGTGCCAAACTCTGTTCATGTATTTGAATGGCCTCATCCGCTAGGTTGAGCAAAATAACGCGACCATTCACATCATACTCCAACTCATCCTGCAAAAATCTTACCGAGAAAAACGGTTCGGCAAAATCGAGTTTTTGAACACTCATTGTGTTGCTCCATATTGATTGCTGCTTAAATTACTCATCGGAAGCGGCCGTTCGCATGAAGTCTTCATGATTTCATTGGACCCGGTTTCCGCTGATTTTAAGATCCCCTCCATAACCTCGCAAATATGTATGGCCAAAACACCATTTGCGCGGTGAGGTGCGCCGGTTCTGACCGAGTGCGCAAGGTCAAGTAAACCCAAGCCACGGCAATCATCATTAAACCCAGAATTGTTCTCCGCAATCAACCAATTTTCCCGACCCGTCGGGCGGGGCTGGTGCGTCCAGCGAGAATTATTTTTAGTGCGGAACCAAACCTCACCACCAAAGATGTTTGCCCCATGAACAGGGTCAGGATCGGGAATACAAATCGTTCCCTCCTCCCCATAAATTTCAAATCTAGGAGCCTCTGAATCCCAAACATCAAAACTCATGGTCATTGTACCGATCTCGCCGGACTGAAATTCCAGATTGGACAGAACATGAGTATCAACTTCAACATCCATCATCTCACCATATCTGGGGCCGTTTTCGATCATGCGCTGATCAAATGTGCGTCGCGCCATTCCAGAAACACTTTTAATCGGCCCAAGTAGAAACACCATCGCGGTGAGATAATAAGGTCCCAAATCCAAGAGTGGACCACCGCCAATTTTATAATAAAAATCCGGGTTAGGATGATGACGCTCGACACCATGGGTTCCAACAAAAGCGGTTACACCCGTTGGCTTGCCAATGACCCCTTGATCGATCAACTCGCGACAGGTCTGCCAGCGGCCACCCAAAAATGTGTCCGGCGCATTCCCTACTAAAAGACTTTTCTCAGTGGCGAGATCTAGAATTTTCTGGCCATCGGTTAAATCTGTTACAAAAGGCTTTTCAGAGTAGACATGCTTTCCGGCATGTAAGGCTGTTAAAGAAATTTCCGAATGCGCTGCAGGAATTGTTAAGTTCAAAACACATTCAATCTCATCATTTTCAAAAATCTCTTGCGTTGTCACAGCACTTGGAATTTGATACTTTTCAGCCTTTGCTTTTGCTTCTTCGATATCGAGCGCTGCGCAAGCGACAACATCCAACAACGGGAATCGTTGGCAATTTTTTAGATATATGTCGCTAATCCGGCCGCACCCAATCAATCCCACTTTGAATTGTCTAGTCATTTGGCCCTCTTATTCCTCTGGCTCATAGAGAGGTAAAAAATTCGTCGGCATCGGGCCCTTATTACGAGCACCTTGTTCCATTTGTTCCCATGCATGCGATAAAATACCGACGGATCGGGAAAGACAAAATAGTCCGCGTGATAATGGTGCTGGGAACCCAAGTTCACAAAATATCACGGCTGTTGCCCCATCAATGTTCATGGCAATCGGACGACCACCTCGGTCTTCTGCCAACTGGTTTTGTACGGCCTCACCGATGGCGGCAAACTTCCCATCAACAGTACCTTCAGATGCGGCGTTCCTAACAAGTTCCATTAGCCGCGGAGCACGTGGATCAACAGGCTTATGAAACCTGTGGCCAAAACCGCTGACAATTTTCCCATGTTTTTCTTTCCAGTTGGTAAGCCCAACTTGGACGGCGCCTTTCAGTGAACCTGAACTCCCCATAAGCCGATCAATGTCATAGTAGAGCTCAGCACATTGTTCACCCGCCCCACCATGCACATCGCCAAGCATATTCACGCCCGTCGCCATTGCATTGTTGAGCCCAATACCACATGTAATTGCCATACGTGATGCAGCGATTGAGGGTGCTTGCGGGCCGTGATCTACACCTGCTACCAATGCTGCTTCAAATAGCTGAGCCTGCTTTTCATCAGGAAGCTGACCTCGTGTCATCATCCAAATCATTTGAGGGAATGTGATATTTCCAATCAAGTCCTGAATCGGCTCGCCCCTAAAGGCAATTTGACCGGGCTTCATGTCAATTATCGATGTACGCCACCATTTTCGAATGGATGCCGCGTCTGCACTTTCCGTCATGTTGTTGCTGCCTTTTGATTGAGCTTGATTTGTGCTTGGGCCGCAAGGCGAATAGGTGCATTTTCCGCACCATATCCATCATACCGATTTCGTCGTTCCACGACCTCAAAGAACAAACCACTAAATATAGACTGACTGTAAATTTGAAAATATTCGCCGTCGTCATGTCGAGAATACAGGATATTACCCGCCTGCAATTGTTGAACGAGTTCCGCTGACAAGCCTAATTCATTTTGAAGGTTCGAATAGTAGTTAGGCGATATTTCAAGGCGTTGAAAATCTGCTTCTGCCAACAGGCTCGATGTTTCAAAAATATCATCTGTTAGAAATGCTATATGCTGAACACCGGCCCCTACACTATCTGTCAAAAAGTTCCCCCCAATTGTGTTGCTTCCTGCAACTCCATTGAGATTTAATCGAACTTCACCCTCAGGACTGCGAATGGCCTGACTTGCTACAATGCCTGAGGGGTCAACAACATCGACAATTGATGTTTTTTCCATCTCGAAGGTTGTTGTATAGTAAAGTAACCAACTCTGCATTTCATCGTATCTCATTGTCAGCGCAACATGATCGATACGTCTCAGGCCTGCTGGTTGTTTTATGTCTTCAATTACGGTTGGTTCAAATTCAATATCCCAGACGTGATGTAGGTCAGATTTTTCATCTATGAAATGAACGACGTTACCCCCCACACCTTTAATCGCTGGAATATTTAATTCACCTGTTCCCAACGCTTGCGAAAACTCTGGCGACCCAAGCGTCATAGCCCTTTCGACGGTTTTTCCAGCATCCTGTACTCGCAAGCCCATATCGCAGACAGTAGCGCCGTGTTTATCAAATGCTTGCCGCGCGTACCCCTCCTTATCCGAATTGACGACTATATTGATCGAACCCTGCCGCCACAGCTCAACGGACTTCGTGAGATGGTGACGTTCTTTTCTAAAACGTAGCGATGTAAGAAGACTTATAAGAGTGTCTCGACTTTCACTATCGACAGCAAACTCTATAAATTCAAAACCGGATGCATAAACACGTTCCGCCAGTCGGGGAATATTAAAGTTCGCATTAGGTGTATTTGATCTAACGTCATCTAATACGTTGACAAGTGCGCGAAAGGCATCTGTTGCAACAGTCGTACCATTATCAAACGAACGCCGACTACCAACATCACTCGAAGACCAATTACCCGTATATCCACAATTGATGAGAAGGCGTACCAGTCCTGAAATATTAAGGTTTCCTTGGCCTGGCAATACACCAAATTGATTACTCAAAATTGGTAAATCGTTATTGGTTCTGAGCATGTCAGACAATTGGACATGAAACACATATTTGCCATCAACTTCTCTAATTCGCGCGGGGCGGGAGCCATCACCTAGCGTTAAGCGGGAATTAATACATAAGCCCAAATTAGGATGGTCTATCTGCTTGATCATCTCATAAGCCTGCAGCTCTGTTGTAATATGGGCCGCCCATGGCAAAGCTAGATATGCAATTCTGACATCCTTTTTTTGCGCACGAGAAGCAAGTTCATACAGGTCAGATACAATATCCTCACTACGGCCCGATGCATGTTGATCGCAATTGGAGCAAACCAGAAGAAGTCTGGTATCTAGAGCGCGCATCAGATCAAGTTTCTGTTCTAAGCGATCAAAAGCACGTGTTTTTGCTTCGCCAGAAAACCCTTCAAGGTCCATAAAGGGTTGAAGCAGCTGAATGTTTATGCCTCTATCTTTGGCAAGTGCTGCAACATCCCCTGCTGAGCCATTAAACCCGATGAAGTCATATTCATTTAATTCAACGTTTTGAAAACCTGCATCAGCGATTTTATCGAACTTGCTTATCAAATCACCCGATACAGTCGTCGTTGCAATCGCGATACTCATCCAAGATACCCAAATACACGTGGTAGCCACAACACCAAATCTGGAAAGAGCAACATAACCAAAAGAGCAGCTACTAAGACCGCTAGGAATGCCCAAATTTCAGCAATAATCTCCCGCAATGGAATGTCTGACACAGCATTTATCACAAAGAGTAATATGCCATATGGCGGAGTGATTAATCCGATCATGGAGTTAACAACAACCAATACGCCAAAGTGCACCAGATCGATACCGAGCACTGTGCACGTTGGGATGAACAATGGAACAATGACCAAGATGATTGTCGTCGCATCCAACACGCACCCTAATAACAGAATTAGGATATTTACTGCGATCAGGAAGACAACCGGACTTACGTCTGATCCTTCCAATAAAGCTGAAATAGCTTGTGGAATTTGTTCAGAGATAACGATGAAATTCAGAATAAATGCACCGCCGATAACGACACCAACCGAAGCAGAGGAACGAGCACTATCCACAAAGACACGATAAAGTCCTTGCAACGAAATCGCTCGGTAGAAAATTGCAGCAAGCATAAGCGCATAAAACGCCGCAACTGCCGCCGCCTCGGTCGGCGTCGTCACGCCCCCATATATTCCGTAAAGTAGAATCGCAGGCATAAGTAACGCAGGAAATGCATTTGCCGTTTTTCGCGGCAATTCCCGCAATGGCACTGGCTCTTCGATAGCAAAACCACGCTTGCCAGCAAGATAATAATTCATTGCCATTAGCACTAGCCCCATAAGTATGCCGGGCAAAATACCAGCCAGAAATAGCGAACCAATTGAGGCTTTTGAAACAAGGGCATAAAGAACCATGGGAATGGATGGTGGAATGATTGGGCCGATAGTAGCCGAGGCCGCCGTTATCGCTGCGGCATATCCGCGGCTATAACGACCATCTTTGGTCATCATCTCAATAATGATTTTTCCGATACCGGCTGCATCTGCAACAGCGGACCCCGACATGCCTGAAAATATGAGTGATGCCACCACGTTAACATGGCCTAAACCGCCTTTGAAGCGACCAACTGCAGCAACACAAAAATTGAGTAATCGATCCGTAATTGATCCGGCATTCATGATGTTTGCGGCAACGATGAACAACGGGACGGCCAGCAATATGGTACTTGTATAAAAACCTTGCAGTATTTTCTCACCTGCAAGCGCCACATCAAGTCCCGCAACACCAAGATACATGACCGATGCAAGTAGTATTGAATACCCGATGGGAGCGCCGATACCGGCGAGCAAGAACAGAGTAAGAAGGCATGATGCTAGTTCGATACTCATAACGCATCCCCGCCTTTGTCGCTGTCAAGTTGAGCAGCATCCACTGCCAATTCAAGTTCAGTTTTGGGTGGTCCATTGCGAAGAATGTTTATAAAACTCCATACATATCGCACGATGACCGCGAGCATGAAAATCGCGTAAATCGAGAACACATCCCGGAGAGGAATTTTGGCATCTGTGAAAGGATTCCGCACCGTAGATGTTTTACGGATTTTCATCCAATCAATGTAATCCCAAGTCGGCAGAAACGAATACAGCATGCCAATGGCGATGGCAGCCGCTGCTATCAATGCGAGAACTTTGCGAACTCTAAGAGGCGATGCTAGATATATGATATCAAATTTTACATGGTCTTGTTCGTTGACTATAAATGCGCAGCTAAAAAAGATCACCCAAACCCACAAGATACCAATAAGCTCTAATGTCCATCCCGCAGGGGTGAAGAAATAGCGCAGAACGATCTGCAATAAAAACGTGACAAAGATTGCTGCCAGCATGCCGCCAGCAATCGCTTCGGCCAAACGGGAGAATGTTTTAATCAAAGATTGCATCACTATTCTCCCCTCCGGATTACGGCTTAGTTACCAAGCGCGTTGATCTGATCAAGAACACCTTCAGGCCATGTGGCAGCGAATTCGCTGTCGAGATACATAGACTGAACTTGATTGCGGAATGCAGCCAGGTCAGGCTCGTAGACAGACATGCCCTGCTCTTCTAGAAATGCAACAAGCTCGCCCTCTAGTTTCAACTGCTTTTGGCGACCAGATTCTGCTGCAGCATCTGCCGCTGCTTGTACTTTTGCCTGCTGATCGGCTGACATCTTGTCCCACGTCGCTTTTGAGATCGCTATGTAGTTAAGGTCAACAAGGTGAGATGTTAGAATGATCTGATTTGTCACCTCAAAAAACTTCGCATCCACTACGGTCGGCAGCGGGTTATCTTGCCCATCTACAGAACCAGTTGAAAGCGCTGTATATACTTCCGAGAATGCCATAGGTGTTGGCGCGGCACCCAGTGCTTTGCCCAAGAACTGCCAAGCATCTGTGCCAGGCATACGCAAGTTTACACCTGCAAGATCCGCCGGTGTGTTGACAGTCAATTCATCTTTGCTTTGACGCAAGTTTACCTGACGACGGCCAAGATACATTACTGACAGAAGCTTTACACCAAGCTCGTCTTCAACTTTCGCTTTGAAAGTATCCATCAAAGGATCGTTGAACACTGCCACCTGGTGAGCTGCATCTTGATGCACATACCCGGCTGTAAAAATTGAGAACTCTGGAAAGAACTGTGCCAGTTCTTGCGCAGATGTGATCGACATTTCCAGATTGCCCCGGCTGATCGCATCAAGCTCAGTTCCTTGCGCAAAAATGGTACCGTTATAGCTCGGCTCGTAGCTGGCAAAATCTGCCACTGCGGGTGCAAACACCTCAGCCATTGCGATTGAACGCTGATCAGTCTCCGAACCAGATGTTGCCATACGCAATTGGATTTTGTCCATTGCAAATGCAGATGCGGCAGAACCAACGACGATGCCCGTTGCCACAATCGCTGAAAGCACGTTTCTACGTGTGAATTCGATTTTCATTTTATTCCTCCGAAATGAATAGATAAGTGAATTTATCTAAGGCAAAACTATATCTTATTTTTCCATTAATGCAATATATTATCAATAATATCTGATATTATTATTAGTATCATAGGATATTCATGCAGTAACTGCGTGAACTGATGTGACATCATCTGGATTGTGTAATTCTGCAAAATCATTAATTTTAATAAGAGAATTAGATTGAGCAGCTTCACCAATTGCCTCCACAACACGGAGGGTTTTCAGTCCTTCAAGACCAGTCACCAGCGGAGCTTCCTCTCCTAAAACAACTTTTGCAAAATGTATAATTTGATTATCGAGGGGATCGGATGCTTCTCTTGGAATAGATGTAGCTGTAATTGGTGACCACCAGTCTCGCTCTGTACCGTGCTTCCAGATCGTTAAATCAGGTACAGACAATGACCCATGAGAACCGCCAATTTTATAACAACTTTGAGAGGTTTTCGGATAGATCGGATACTCACCAGAAGTTAGTTCCCAACTCCACGGAGCCACAATAGAATCCGATACGGTAACCGTGCCTACTGCACCATTTTCAAAACTCAGAAGTACCGATGCAACATCTTCATTTTCAAACCCCCTTTGTGATGGAGCTGATTGGGCCTGAACTGTTGAAATCTCCCCGCAAAGGTATCTAATCAAATCAATATCATGAACGAGATTAACAGAAATTGGCCCTGCACCTTTGTGTTTACGCCAAGGAGCCTGGTCAAAATAATGATCTGGTTTATAGAACCAACAATTCGCATGCACCGCCCGGACATTGCCTATCTCTCCATCGGATATAATTTCGGCCGCCTTTTTGATAAGCGGATTGTGTCTTCTATGGTGACCCACAAGCAGCGGCACCTGCTTTTCCACGGCAAATTTAACAAGGTTTTCAGCTTCTACAGACGATACAGCTAGAGGCTTTTCGATGAGGGCAGCACAGCCATTTGAAATTATTTCAAGACCCAGTTCAACATGACTTGGTGTAGGCGTTGCTACAATTACGCCGTCTGGTTTCAATAGAGCAAATAGGTCGGCAAGACTGGCAAAGCATGGCACGCCATACTCGTCGCAAATATCTTCTGAGGTTAGGTTAGGTTCAACAATGCCGGTTAACCGAACACCTTTAAGCCTCTTAATTGCATCAGCATGACGCCTACCAACTAAGCCTAGCCCAACAACAACCAAATTAACAACGTCACCCATCAAACAAACCCAATCCTTTTAATCCGCCATTAGTGTAGATATTCAATTTCAACTTCCTTACCACTAATAACTTATATTAACAATAATATATGATATTTTTTAAATAATCAGATTTATTATACTATTGTTGTCTGTCAGATAATTTGGTAAATTAATGAAATGGGCGAAATAACCAGATGATAATGAAATTATGAACAAACAAGTCAGCACAGTCGGTACGAACACCTATCAGCGGATAAAACATGATATTATCTATGGTGAATTGGAACCGGGGTCGAAACTAAAGCTAGATACTCTAAAAGCCCGATACGCAGCTAGCCTGTCTACATTACGTGAGATGCTTAGTCGTTTAGCAAGTGAAGGATTTGTATCAGCAGAGGAACAGCGTGGCTTCTTTGTTACAGCCGTTTCCAAAGAAGATTTAATCGAGATTACAAACCTAAGGGTTTTACTCGAATGTTCTGCCTTGGAAGAATCCGTTCAAAATGGTGATGCTGATTGGGAAGGTAATCTTGTAGCGGCACATCATAAGCTTCATTTGATGGAACAGCGTATGTTGGATGGCGATGAAACCCAAAAAGAGAACTGGAAACGATATGATTGGGAGTTTCATCTTGCGTTAATTGAAGCATGTAATTCCAAAAATCTGCTCGATATTCATGCTACGATCTACGATAAATATCTCAGATATCAAATGTTGGTAATCACATATCGTGGCCAAGAAGCTATTGATGAGCATGAAGGCATGTTCAAAGCCGCACTGGCAAGAGACTCTAAACTTGCACGGCAACTACTCGAAAAACACATCAGAAAGGGGCTTGAGCACACGCTTGAAGCCATGCCAGCATAAAGTCTGATTTTGAATGGGAGCATTATTATTCATTCTGGCAGCAATGATATCTGTTTAGTAGTCCTAGCATGACTTAAAATCTATCAGTTATAATCATAATCGATGTTATCACATTATATTTTGATGTCGGTGGAAATTGAATTCCCATTACATCGATTAGAAGTCAATATAGGCAGTATTTACCACTCTGCCATAGCGATAAAACTATGAAATAGTGATCCCGACTTCTACAGCGTATGCCTACAAAGTGGCGCTGGTCATCTTTTGCCCCTTTGTTTCTAACAGCTCTAGTTATTTCAAATATTTGCCTTTTGGCGAAATCCGTATTATATTATGCCAAAAGGCAATATAAGGAGTCTGCAATGCCCCAACTGCAACTCATTGAGAAAACAGCTCATCAACCTACCGTTCCGGAAATCTCTGATGCGGAGAGCGAAGCTATGGCTCGAGCAGTGGTCAATCTGTTTACCAAATGGAGCCTATCAGATGCACAAGCCACCATACTTTTGGGTGGTTTATCACCACGTACATGGGCTCGTTGGAAAACTGGTTCCGTTGGCCGTGTTCCGCGTGACCTAAAGGCACGCCTGTCCAACCTTATGGGCATCCATAAAGCACTACGGATCATCTTTACCGACGCCAAACGTGGTTATAAATGGATTAGTCAAAACAACAACACTTTTGGTGGTACGTCTGCTCTTGATATCATGCTTGCTGGCGAATTGACTGACATTATGCGCGTACGTCGATACCTCGATAGCGTCCGGGGTGGTTGATATTGAACAAGCCGAAAACGGTCCACGTAAACTGGGCAACGACGCATCGAATTATCCGGTCACGCTTCCCACCAATTGATTTGTTCGAGGACATCGCTGACCCAGCCGACTGGGATGCTATTCTATCCGCGGAAACAAAGACTAATCCGCGCTTGGCTGAAAGCGTGGGCATGCTCGACCTTATTCCCAAAGAACGTCGGGTTTCTGGTGCTGGGTCATCGTGGGCCATGGCTCCTTTTACACATACATCCACTGATCGGCCAAGTCGTTTCTCTGACGGGTCATATGGCGTTTACTATGCAGGTGATCGGATAGAAGTCGCTTTGTTTGAGACTATGCACCATCATGGAAAATTTATGGCCGCTACATCAGAAGAACCGGGATGGGTTTCTGATTTTCGCGAACTTGTCGGGACGCTCTCCACTGAACTTCATGACCTGAGCGAAACATCGGCCTTTGCAGACCTTTACGACTTAGAAGATTACTCAGCGCCTCAAACCCTGGGGCGCAATCTCCGTGAAGGTGGTTCAAATGGGGTCCTATACCAAAGTGTGAGATTTCCTGACGGTTTGGCCGCAGCACTATTTTGGCCCGATATTGCTGGCATTCCGACACAAGGCCAGCACTTTTCCTACTACTGGGACGGGAACATCGTCACCAAAGTCAAAAACCTGACAAGCGGAGAAGTATTCTCAGTCATCGATTAATAAGTTTGGTTCATACCGCAACTTTTAAAGTCAAATCATAACACTAAACTTTTGTAATATCACGCTGAACCATCTCGCTTATTAGAAACACATTTTTATGGGTCTAAATAGTTGTTGAGGTATCTGTCGAAGAGGAAGAAATTGGCCGCTAAATTGGTCGGAACCTATTGCTTCATGATCAATAATAGTCAGTTTGGATATATAACAGAAAACATTGGGCACAGTTAAAAATGTCTGACGTCAGCGCCTATGTCTCAGAATTAGGCTGGTCTAATTGAGACATAGGCGCTGACGTCAGACATTGCAGCTGGGATCCGTAAATACGTCTCGCAAATTTCCGGTATGAGAACCGAAGGTATATGGTGCACTTGAGCCTGCTATTTTTGGACGGTACAAAACTCACCGCTATAGCGTGTGTGGATTACGAGTCTCCCGTCTCTACTGTATTTGTCGGCGGCCACACTTCTCGTGGCTGGTGTCGAATACAAGTCCCCCCCGCAGGCTCTTAAAGGGACGCATTTGTTGTTGTTGTTGCGCATGGCATTCAGACACCTATTACGAGTCGTCCAAACAGAATATGGGCTGCCGTTATGCATAATAACGAGATCGCTTTCCGCCGCCAATGCTTGACCTGCAGTTGACATTGCACACAAAAGTGCTCCACCAAGCAATGCCAAAGCCTTAAACGAAGTCTGCAGCTTAACCATTTTACCCATTTTTTTTCCATTCAAATTTGTTGATACTGTTATCAATTTTTAGATGCAGCGCATGGCTAAGTCAATTAGTATAGATGTACTAATGTGCCAACGATCAAAAAGCGCTAGGTTGCCAATTGTTTTGAGGGAAAGATCGTCGAATGAAATCTCTATTCACCGACGCTGTTGACTTCCATGCTGATCGCGCTCGATTATTTTCGCGTGCACCAATTAAAATATTCTTAGGCCACATCGGCTCGGCATGCCTTCTGATTTACTATGACGACGGACAGTCAGTACCCTACCTCAGTTCTAAAATTGTGCGTCATTGAAACTCCATTGAGTAGACGAAGCAGTACTTCCTTTTTCATTGCAGCACTCACGTAAAACAAAATTCTAATCGCAGATATTTTCCTTGATAAAGCAATTTGAACCGATGCAGCCATCCCAACCATCAGCTTTTATGGATTGAGATTTCTCACTGAACACACCCTCAATTACAACAACTGATTTGATCTTATCAAATCTGAATATTCGTTTGGAAGCGTAATCACGCCCCTTAGTGCAACCACGGGATTGCCAACCATGCATGTAAAGCTTACCATTATTGCCAATCGCAACCTGATGCACATCAACAAGGCGTGGAAGACAACCTTTGCTGACGTCTTTGTCATAAACCATCTCGATAATGCGGTTTGTCTTAGCAGCCTCGCAAAGTTGAGCTTCATATTTCGATTGGGCCTGAGTGGATGAGAATGGCGTAACGATAATAAGCGTTGCTATTACTAAGTTTTTAAATTTCATCGCTGGCTCCTTAAAAAAGCTACCTTCTTCTCTCACGCATGGTTCGTTGTTCTATTGAAGAACGTACATGGGGCTATCCAGCAAGGCAAATTCTAATTATCCGTTACTTGGTAAGGCTATGATAGCATCCAATATTCCGGGCCATCCAAAATCAATTGTGCCTATCGGAAAGCCCAACAGAAACCCATAGATTGGCACTGTAATTTCAGAGCGGCTCGCAGACTTTTTGCAGATGTATCTGAGTATTCAATACGATGGGTCATGTAGGCACCAACGAGAGCAACATCATGCCGTCTGCCTAGATAAACGATTAGACTGGATATTGCGTCCGCACCCAAGATTGCTAAAGTACCACCCTTGGCATAATCTCAGATGATACTAGCCAATATTGGAGCCGCCTTGTCATGAATCAAGCGGTTGAGACGGTGGTTGAGGCCTAAACTTTGATGTTCATTCAAAATCAATTGCATATCCATCTGATCGGCAAAATTACTGCCCTTAAAAAGCTCACTCTCCATTGAAAAAATGGCTATAAATCAGCCTCTTGCACTCTAGGATACATTAACTGCTACCGCTCCCAAACTATCAGCTATCCGGTCGGGCAGCTGTTCAAACTCGGAAAATAGGGGCTCATCCTTTGATGAGAAGTGGTGATGAAAGCCACCTTTCGACAACCTAGACACAAGAAGAATTTCTGCCATCGTTGTGGCCTCAAACCCTGCTGAAAAAGAGCTCTTGCGCAACTCCAAGAAGTTAGGCTCGGCGTTCGTCTGGTTTCATATTTTTGCGCTTCTCGGCACCTATATATTTATCCTTTAAAGCCTTTCGGTCAGCGTCATTTACTCAACCGAATTCGGGTGCGCAAAACTCACCGATACGAGTGACTATTTCTGCTGTTTCTTCTCACCTAGCATCAACATGGCAGGTGTTACGATGAGAGTAAGAACTGTAGCAACGACCAAGCCTCCGGCAATCGCGCTAGAAAGTTCTGTCCACCACTGTGTTGACGGAGCGCCATAAACAATATCTCGCGTGAAGAAATTTATATTAAGGCCAATTACCATTGGCATAAGACCAAGCGCTGTTGTTATTGATGTTAAAAGCACAGGTCTTAGCCGTTGTGCACCAGTTCTAAGCGCAGCTTCAAGGGATGATTGTCCATCTCTTTTCAACTGATTAAAGGTATCAATAAGCACGATATTGTTATTCACAACGATACCAGCGAGCGCAATAACGCCTATGCCGCCCATTACAATTCCGAAAGGTCGTCCAGTTATAAGTAATCCAAGCAGTACGCCGGCAACAGAAAAGACAATCGCGCTCATCACAATTAATGCCTGATAGAAACTATTGAACTGAAGAAGCAATATCATGAACATCAAGACAATTGCTGATATGAAAGCGCCTACTAGGAATACCATTGCTTCGTTCTGATCTTCAGCTTCACCTGCAAAAACAAAGTCTACACCATCGGGCAAAATTCCTTCGTTTAATGCAGATGTAAGCTCGCTTACCTGATCATTTACTAAAATACCAGGTGCTACATTTGCTTCAATTGTTACGACACGTAACTCATCAATCCGCCGGATGGTACCAACACGCTCTGCGGGAGAAAAATCAACGAAGTTTGAAATAGGAACAAGTCCAGATGACGTTGGGACACGAAGACTTCCGAGCTCCGCAAGTGAACGATCCTGGTAAGGAAATCTAATACGAATATCAAGAGTACCATCAATATCGCCAGGTCGAAAAGTTGCTATCTTAATTCCTTGAGTGAGCAACTGAACGGCTTGTCCGAGAAGGCTAACATCGGCACCAAAACGGGCTGCTTCTACTCTGTTAACATTGATAGAAAGCTCTACACCGGGAAGCGGTCTTGTATCAGTTATATCTGTAAAACCTCCAATTTTAGCCATTGCCGACCTGACGACGTTTACAGCTTCTGACTGGGCTTTTGCATCCTGCACCCGCAATTGAAGGTTAATTGGCTTTCCACCTGAGGGGCCGCCGCTCTCAGTTTGCACTTGAACATTGATGCCAGCAATATCTGAAACATCCTGTCGGATTTCTTCGCCTATTTCAGCTGCAGTGCGACGCTCATCCCAATCGGTGAGTTCAAGCTGAATTGAACCTACTGTCTCTTCATCACCCTGCCCGGCACTCATCATTGAGCGGGCATAGACACTTGATACTTCTCCATATTCAAGCAGCCTGTTCTCAACCAGACGCACCAAACGATCCCGTTCATAAATTGAGATATTATCACGAGCTCTAACTTGGACCTGCATGAACTCTGGTTCAACAGAGGGAAAGAATGTGACACCTTTACCAAGTTGGCCGTAGAGGCCAAAAGCCCCTAGCAACATGGCAACAGCAAAAAGAACAGTAGTGCCAGGACGTAGGATCGACCATTCAAGAACGCGAACATAAAGACCAACCAAACCACTCATCTTCCGTGGATCACCTATCTCAGCTGCGTGCAATACGGCCTTTGATTTAGCTGTTTGTGGTTGGCGTTTACCTATCAAACCACCAATCACCGGGATAAAAATAAGCGCCATGAACAAAGAGGCAAACAGAGTGAGAAGAACCGTGATTGGTAAGAACTTCATGAACTCGCCAACCAAGCCAGTCCAAAATAAAAGCGGAAAGAATACACTAAGTGTCGTAGCGGTAGATGCGATAATTGGCCATGCCATACGTTTGGCAGCAAAAGCATATGCATCCTTGGCAGTTGCTCCTTCCTGCAGTTTTCGGTCGGCAAGTTCCGTCGTAACAATAGCACCATCAACAAGCATTCCCACAACCAGAATAAGTGAAAACAAGACCACGATATTCATCGTATAACCCATCATCCAAATCGCAGTTACTCCAGCTAAGAATGCACCGGGGATTGCCAGCCCAACAAGAATTGCAGATCGGGGACCCAGCGCAAAGACGATGACAATCATAACCAAAATCACGGCCGCAATAACATTGGCTTCAAGGTCTGAAAGAAAAGTTTTAACTGGTTCTGACTGATCTTGCAGGTATGTAACTTCGATCGCATCGGGCCAATCCGACTTCATACTTTCGATCTGCTCTTTCACCTTTGCTACCGTTTCGATAATGTTGGCACCAGACCGCTTTTTCACTTCCATTGCGAGAGCAGGTTGCCCGTTAATCCGAGCAAAGCCTGTTGGGTCATCAAAAGCCCGGCGAATTGAAGCAACATCGCTAAAGGTGACGACTGTCCCATCCCGAACCTTAACTGGCATTGTCAAAACATCATCTAAATCTTCGATTAGTCCCGGTACTTTTAGCACCACGCGGCCAGAGCCATTTTCAATCGAACCAGCTGCGATAAGCTGATTGTTCCGTTGGATTTGACCAATCACTTCTTCAAAAGATAGGTTATAGGTTTGAAAGACAGTCGGATCGATAAGAACTTCTAAAAATTCATCACGCTTGCCGCCGATATCGACCTCTAATACACTTGGCAATCCTTCAATTTTTTCTTGAACATCTTCAGCAAGTTGATTTAGTGCGCGTTCCGGTATAGAGCCCGAAAGAATAACTGTAACAATCGGGAAAAGAGCCGTATTTATTTCCGTAATAGTTATATCATGTGCATCTTCAGGCAGGTCACCTGCAGCTCGATCAGCAGCTTCACGTACTTTATCTAGCGCTTCATCAATGTCGCCCCCAGCCTGAAACTCTAATTGAACACTGGCAAAGCCCTCAGAGGCATGGCTCTCCATGCGGTCCAATCCTGCAATTGCAGCAAATTCACTCTCGAGCGGCTCAAGAAGAAGACGTTCTGCATCGGTAGGGCTTATGCCATCCAATCCAGTTGAAACATAAACCAACGGCAAAGGCACTTCTGGATCGGATTCTTTAGGTATTGAATTGTAAGCTACGGCGCCAACCATTATGATGATCAGTAAGAGCAGCACAACCACTCGGCTGCGCGAGAAAGCAGCATCTATAAGGAGATTCATTTATCCGCACCTTTTGATGCCGAATCAACTTGCGAACGGACGAGTTCACCATCGCGAACATATCCTTGTCCCACTGTTATTATTTTAACCCTCTCTGGCAAACCCGTTACCCAGATACCCTCGATTTGGGCGCGAACAACTTCAATAGGGTAGAACCTAACCGTGTCCTGTTCATCAACGACTTTAACACCAAGTGCACCATCCTGATTGAGCGAGACAGCTGAAGGGGATAGGAAATGTGCATTAACTTGACCAACGGGAATTTGAATTTTCGCAGATATCCCAGCAGGGATAGCGCCATCACTATTGGGAACATCAATTTCTGTTAAAAACGTTCGGGTATCTTGAGCCGCTGACGTGCCTACAAATGATACCGAACCTGCTCGTTCCTCACCCGTAATGAAAAGTACTCGCGCAGGCTGATCATTTTGAAGTTGGCGCAGTGACTGTTGTGGCACCTGAATAGCCACTGTTAGTGGGGCGTTATCCACAATTCTACCTACATCGTTGCCGGATTGAATAAACTCACCACGGTCCAAACTCAGAGTTTCTATACGTCCGGCGAAGGGAGCCGAAATGATGGTATCAGCTAAGGCTTCTTCCGCGGCAGTCAATTGCGCACGTGCAGAGGCAAGTGCAGCTTCGGTTTCAGTAACTCGAGCTACCGTCGCAACACCTTGTTCTTTAAGTTTGCTAGCGCTAGTAAAGTCTCGCTGAGCTCTTTCGAGCTCAGCGCGCGAACGCATAAGATTTGCTTCTTTTTCAGCTGTTTCAAATCGAGCAATGACGCTACCCGCCTCGACATCCTGACCCTTCGTGACAAACACTTCAGCAATCTGGCCGGAGGTTTCTGCTCGAATAGCCGTATCTCTATCAGGAAGCGCCTGACCTTCGGCTTGAAAAAACTGCGTTACAGGTTTTGCCGATGATAGTTTCACGACAACGGCAACTGGCAAAATTTCGATTTGTTCAGCGGTCTCTAGTTTGTCTTCAGATGGAAATATAAAACCACTACCCATCCATATGATCAGAGCAACGGAGAGAATTAGTGCACCCCAAAAAGAGAAACCAGCTCCACGGTCGTCGGTAAACTCTAAAACTTCAACCGAAGATATGTCGTTATCAATTTCTGCCATGTATTCGTTCCATTTCAGGTCCATTATTCGAAACTATTTTTTAGCAATATGTTTCTGTATCTGTTTCAACCTATCAGAGTTCAGATGAGGTGCAAATCGAGAGGTTAGTTCTTCTTCGCGCAATAAAGAATCTGACGTACTTTGCAAGAGATTTTTCGATGGCCAACCTATGTATCTCACTTTTCGCAACTGTTGTGATCAATGCAGCCAATACGGGGAGAAAATATGGAATTCAACTTAATCATCCTATTCGTCGGATTTGTTGTCGGTTCTCGCATCATAGGTGGTGCTATCTATTCTGGTCTCGCATGTGTTGCTGATACCATTAAGGACAATCATGAGCAAACGAACACCCGATATAATATGCCTCGCGCGGATAAGTGCTCCAAAGGTTCTGTTTTGGCGTTTTGCCGAGAACGTGTTCGAGGTTCTTGGGTATAGCGTTGAAATCGAAAACCAATATGTCGGTGAGTTAAATACATAACTAAGTCCGAGCACGTGAGTGGGTACAATCCCAAACCGAGGATTTAAAAGCTATGTAGAATCAATAGATGTAAAATGGCGGAGAGGAAGGGATTCGAACCCTCGATACCATTCCTGGTATACTCCCTTAGCAGGGGAGCGCCTTCGACCACTCGGCCACCTCTCCGGTAAACTGGTTTCTAATGATTTTTAGAGCTTTGGCAATAGGTGAACGGCATTGCGGAAGCAAAAAGTCTGTTTTTTCTTAATTCGCGTAAAATATGCGAATAGATAAATGTGTCACTCTCAATTTTGCATCGGTTCAAATGATAGTTATGCTTATGGGAATTGATTCGAGCAATTTGACAACATAGAGGAATATTATGCACAGGGTTGGAGTTCTACCATTCGACATTTTTGAAAACGAAATGGCGATGCTCTTTATCACATCTAAAACACGAGGACGATGGATCCCGCCAAAGGGCCGCGCCAAAGATGGTGAAAGCCATGAGGATGTCTGTCATAGAGAAGCATTCGAAGAAGCCGGCATTAACGGAACTGTCCTATCTGATTTTCCAATTACTGTTGTTATTAGCCGAACCAAGAATGGTGTGATCGAAAAGATACCAGTGACCTATTATCCGTTCTTAGTGGAATCACAGTCCAATGCTTGGCCAGAAAAAGACGAACGCGAAAGACACTGGGTAACGATGAAGGACGTGCAGAGGTTTGCTGACCGCAAAGATTTTTACAATCTTCTTGCCCAATTTGAAGAATTGACCCCTTGGATTAAAACAGCCGCGTTATTGCATAAATCAGAGCAGCCAAAAGCGCAGAAGCAGGCACAGTAACAACCCAAGCAGCAGCAATGGAAAGCACGAAACGGCGGCGAACTAACCTTCGCTTACGTTGAGCTTTGGAATTAACAATAGCATCCTCCGCTGTATCACTCAGGATGATATCTGCGCCATATTTGCGTCTTGCCGGATGCTCGGTATATTCGCGCAAAAATCCAACACCAAATACAGCACCCACCGCAATGTGTGTGGAGCTAACTGGTAAACCAAGTGCGGATGCTATCAAAACCGTAATGGCAGACGATAATGCAACGCAATATGCGCGCGGTGAATTCAATCGCGTTATTTTCTCACCAACAATACCGATTAACTTGGGACCAAAAAGGCCGAGCCCCAGGGCAATACCAAAAGCTCCAACAACCATCACCCAAGTAGGAATGGACACTTGGCTAGAAAATTCAGCGCCCTCACCTATAGTAGAAACAATCGCCGCCAACGGTCCAACAGCATTTGCCACATCGTTTGCGCCATGCGCGAAAGATAAAAACGCAACACCAATAATCAACGGCAGATCAAACAATCCATTGATATCTTTTTTCTTGTTTTGTAGTTTTGAGATCTTCTTTAAAATATATGGCCGTGAAGCCAGGAGCGCAAGAACAAACCCTATGAGGGCATAAATAGCGATTTCGGCAATTGAGGGCTTCCAGATCTTTTTAAGACCTTTCATAGCCATATAAGCGACAAATGCGGCGGCCATAATACCGATTAATACGGGAACCCACGTTTTGGCTGCGGCTAACCGATCTGACACGTTAAGTATATTCACCTTGATGAATAGCAACAACGCAGCAGCGACCGCAGCACCAAAAACTGGCGAAATGACCCAGCTCGCAGCTATAGCAGACATCGTACTCCAATTAACCAAGCCAACACCAGCTGCGGCGATCCCTGCCCCTAAGACGCCACCCACAATCGAATGAGTGGTCGAAACAGGAGCACCAACAAATGTCGCCAGGTTGATCCAGACAGCAGCTGCAAGAAGCGCGCTAAGCATCAAATATCTAAAATCAATGACACTTATATTGTCGCCTGGTGTAATAATCCCCTTAGATACTGTTTTAACAACATCACCACCAGCCAATAAGGCGCCTGCACTCTCGCACACAGCTGCGATAACGATGGCCCAGAATACAGTGAGCACCTTGCCCCCAACCGCGGGGCCCATATTATTGGCGACATCATTTGCTCCGATATTGATGGCCATATAACCGCCAATGACGGCAGCTATAACGATTAACAACGGCTCTTCTGATATGCCTGTTAGCCGCGTGCCAGCAAAAATAGCTATAAACGCAAGAAATATAACTGATATGCCAATAGGGATAATGACACTGCGAAGGCGCAAAGCCGTAGATTGGGTATAATCCAATCTCCTTAGATCATTTACATATCGATGGTCAGGATTTTTTTTATTATCAGTCATGCGCATCTCCCCAAGTACAACAGCGGGTACCCTAAACAGCATAATTTTGGGAGAAAAAACGGATCAAAACTGATCATACTTGTTAATAGCCTGTGGAAAAGAGACTATTCAATCACTTAGTCACGGTTCTTAAACCAAACCACTTGTCTTCGACTTGCTTAAAATGGGCTTCAGGATTGTATCTTTTCGCATTCAGGTTTAACCCATTAGCAGTCAACTGGCCTGTTGTATAAAGAATATTATACGCAGCAACAATTGTATTACGTTGCGATTGTGCCAAAGCTTCTCTTGCACTTAAAACACTGGCTTGGGCATTTAGAACATCTAGCGTTGTGCGCTGACCAACTTTTCGCTCTTCTATTACACCAGACAAAGCCAAGCGGGCTGCTCTAACTTCTGCATTTCCAGCCTCTATGGAAGCTTTGGAGGAATTAAAGCTTACCCAGGCATCGATAACAATTTGCTCAACTTGGCGACGAACAGAATCAAGCCTGATACGCGCTTCGCCCAATCTTTCCTTTGATTGTCTTACACCAGCTGCATTTGCACCGCCACCATAGATCGGTATGGTTAAGCGAGCACCAATTTGCGCACTCGTCACACCGCCATCAGCTTCCGTTAAAGCACCAGTGAGATTTACTCCGGGCAAAAGGGCACTTTGAGCGACATTTACATCAAATTCTGAAGCATCGATAAAGTGCTTGGCAGAAGCAAGTGCAGGATGGTTCTGCATACTTAAACCAAGAGCCAAATTCAAATTCTTAGGGATAAATTTGGTCGGTATTTTGGGCACTTTTAACTTTGCGGGCTTAAGCCCGACAATTTGCTTATAAACCGCACGAGAAGACCGCAGATTTGTCCTGGCTGCTGTAAGCTGCGCTTGTGCAGCCGCCAGCTGCGCCTGTGCCTGCGCTACATCGGTACGCGTACCTTCACCAGCATTCAGACGTGCTTTTGACGCATTTAGCTGTTCAGCAAGAAAATCAAGGTTTTGTCTGCGAATACTCGATATTTGCTGATTAAGAAGAACGTCAACATAAGCCTGCACACCGCCTATCAAAACATCCATCTCTGTGGATTTAAGGGTTGCACGACCAGCCAAAATTCGAGAGTTCGCCGCCAAAATGCTATTCTTGGTTTTAAAACCATCAAACAATGCCTGCTTAACCGTCAATGAAACCTGGGCTGTCTTTGAAACCGTATTATTTGTATCAGAATATGTAGCTCTTGCCTCAGCCGCTACATTCGGACGACGACCAGCTTTGGCGATTGCTATACTCTCATCAGTCGCGCGTAATCCTGCACGGGCAGCTTCAATATCTGGATTAGACTCATAAGCACGCGTAAGTGCGCCATACAAGGTTTCTGCATGGCTAGCCGCGGGCAAAGCCAATAATGAAAAAATGCAGAAAAATAGAAATCTTATCGACGCTGACAACAACAACACTCCACGCAAAGGCGGCAATCCCGCTTACAGAAATTTCATTAGACTATAAATGATGCGCATTAAACCTAATCACAAGGGTAAAACAGATATCAACAGGAAAAGGACTTTATAAGTGGCGCTTGCGCAACAGCTAACAACTCATAGAAGCAACGATCATGAACGAAAGTTAGGCTAATCCCGTTAAAGAATTTCACCTGACATTATCACTTTGAACAACTTTTCGACCGTTTGGGCAAGTTTTTGATCAATAGTATCAAGATATTCTGTCCAATCAGTCATTTTTTTCAGCTCCTCTTTCCCATCTGAAATTCCTCGCAGGGCCACCATAGGAACATCAAATTTCATACAGCTGCGCAGGATTGCAAACGATTCCATATCTACCATCTCAGCATCAATATCTTTGTATGCATCCCCCGAGACGATGTTAGCCCCAGTGGATAATCTCGCGGTGGGTACGCCAGGAATTAGGAACGGAAGCACGTTTTCAACTGGCAGATCTAAAAAGGGAGTTTTACCTTTTTCAAAACCAAGGGGGGAAGCGTCCATATCCCGATAGGAAACACTTGTCGCTTGATAGACTTCCGCTTGTTTCAAAGTAGACGATCCCGCAGAGCCAAGCGAAACCAATACATCCGGCAAGTCATTCCTTAGCGATAACTCTGCTAATGCATGGGTAACCTCAACGGCAGATTCTACAGGACCTACACCGCACATTAGCGGACTAAAGATTTGCTTAAGCTGCGTCCCATATTCTGGCTCAGCAGCCATAACGAATAAAATAGACTTGGTTCCAACTTGTTTAAGAGCATACATAGTAAATCCGTATCTGGAATTATTTTTTAGTTTGAGATGTCAACATATCAACTATTTGAGACGTAATGGTGCTTACGTCCATCATTGGTTCCAAACTTGCACGAGCAGTTGCAATTTGATGAGGCGCAAGAAAGTCAGCTTTTACGTCGAGCAAGTCGAGGATAAATTCAGCGTCCATTTCTGGATGCCCCTGAAATGACAGCCCCCTTTCCCCATATGAAAGCGCCGCACATGCACAAAAGTCCGACGTCAAGATTAACGTAGAATCAGCAGGAGCTGCAAGTACTTGATCTTGGTGAAAGGCGTTTATTGGAAAGATTTTGCCATCAAAGTCTCGATATTCTTGTCTGCCTAATGCCCAACCATCTTTAAATTTTTCAACTTTACCACCGAGCGCCTGCGCCATTACCTGATGGCCAAAACAGATCCCAACAACGGGCTTGATTGCCACAAAGCAATCTCGGACGAATTGTTCTAGTTCTGATATCCAGGCGAGCTTTTCATAAACGCCATGTTGCGAGCCTGTGATTAAATAAGAATCCGCTGCATGCACACTTATTGGAAGCTTGCCACGGTTGACCTCATAAACATCGAATTCAAAACCTTGCCCATCCAGCATTGTTTTGAACAGGTCTGCATTTGAACGATATTTTGCAGCAATCGCCTCACCTTGGTCGCCGGTTTGAAGAAGCCCAACCCTTACAGACATATTTTCACATTTCTATTTGGATTCATCTGACAAAAATTATTGAAACGGTGTTTCAGCAAAGCTACGAAGTTTACGAGAGTGCAGCCGTTCCGGTGGCATATCTGCCAACATCTCCATAGCTCGAATACCAATTTTTAAATGCTGATTGACCTGCGTTTTATAAAACTCGGTTGCCATTCCGGGCATCTTCAGTTCACCATGCAATGGTTTGTCAGAAACACACAATAAGGTTCCATAAGGTACTCGAAACCTAAATCCGTTGGCTGCAATCGTCGCTGATTCCATATCAAGAGCAACAGCACGAGATTGAGATAAACGCTGAACAGGCCCTTTTTGATCTCGAAGTTCCCAGTTCCTGTTATCAATTGTTGCTACTGTTCCAGTCCGCATGATACGTTTAAGGTCATAACCGTCATACCCGGTCACTTCCTCAACAGCATCTTGCAATGCAACCTGAATTTCCGCCAATGCTGGAATTGGAACCGACAGCGGCAAATCCGAATCTAGAACATGATCTTCACGTACATAGGCATGCGCCAGCACATAATCACCCAACTGCTGACTATTACGTAATCCTGCGCAATGCCCAAGCATCAACCATGCATGAGGGCGCAAAACCGCAATATGATCGGTGATTGTTTTCGCATTTGACGGCCCCACACCAATATTGACCATCGTTATACCGCCATGCCCTGACTTTGTCAGGTGATAGGCTGGCATCTGGGGCAATTTTACTTGCTTGTCAGAATTAGTATTTGATGTATTTGGGTATGTGGTAATATTTCCCGGCTCGACAAAACTATCATAGCCCCCCGTCCCATTTGCCATCATGTTTTTGGCATAATTGCAAAATTCATCGATGTAAAACTGGTAATTCGTAAACAAAACGAAATTTTGGAAATGGTCTGGATGAGTAGCTGTATAGTGAGCTAGTCTGGCCAGAGAATAATCTACACGTTGAGCGGTAAATGGTGCAAGAGGTTTCGGCTCGCCTGGCTCTGGCTCAAACGTGCCATTGACAATGGAATCATCCATTGTAGCCAACTCAGGCGTATCAAAATGATCCCGCAAGGAAAGCTTAAACTCCTCGCCCTTAGACGAACTTACGCTGGTTTCACTGGTAATTGCGAAATGCAGAGGGATCGGAACATGAGATTCCCCGATCACAAACACAACATCATGGTTCTCTTGAATGATTTCTAGTTGTGCAGTCAAATAAGATCGAAAGAGCGTGGGATCAGTTATTGTCGCACTGTAAACGCCTGGCGACGAAAAATGCCCAAATGAAAGCCGCGGATCAGTTTGGCCAAATGTATGACAGCTGATGCAAATTTCAGGATAATAAGCGCGATAAAATTTACGAACGCTGGGAACAAAATTCTCAAAAGCATCTTGAATAAACTCTACATTCTTGTTGTAGAGCCTCTCCAATGCAGCAACGGCATCTTTTGGACTGCGAAATTCTTGAGCTTCTTCGCGTTGTGGTGAAAGTATATTGTCAGAATTGGTGTGTAAATGTGTATCCATGTGACCTTATAGCGGAATAACGGTGACAGGAAAATAACAGAATTCATCTCAGTGTCTTTTTTCACAATAGATTATGCACCGCGTTGAATACTTTTAATAAGAACAAATCCAATGGCGTTGCTATCGTCGCCAAAACCACGGTCTTGACTAAGAGCCATTGCACAAAGCGGTCCAGTTAAAACCGCCATCAAAAGAGAAACTCTAAAAACAATAGAAAAAGTTTGTTTAGCTGGCGTTCTCATTGTTCTATTCCGTTCACATCTTGAATGTTGCAAATTGGTTCTTTTCCTGAAACACAGACGAACAGTTCGCCAGATAGGTATGGTCGGCGCAAAATTTGTTGCTCGCGAACCTGCCAGACAAAAAACATTGCAAACACGGTCAGTGCCAGTCCGATTATTGTGAAGCGCTGCGCCAGAACTATTGTCATTTTTAAAAGCCCCTCATCCGATTGATCTTCTTGTCTCGATGATTGAGAAGATAGACGACTGAAACTGAACAAAATCTGAGATACCCATTCATGTTCGGTTCAGTTTCGTTAACAGGCTGATGATCAGCGTCGGATTTGTTGGCAAAAAGGCAAAACAAGACCCCAAGGTGGATAATCAAATCACACCAATTTTCAGGACAATTTTAGTAAAACTGTATTTTGTCTTCGGAATCTTTGGTTACTCAAAGGTTGAAATTCATTCATGAATCAATCGTAAATTTTGATCGAAATTCGCGCATTCTGAGTGACTCTGATGTTTAACAAAATGACAAATTTACGAAATATTTTCATTTTGTTTATCCGAAATTAATCATGCAATTTAACAGCATTTTCAAAGTATTCCGACATTCTAACAACCATCAAACAAGCGTTGAAAAACAGCGCGACAAGGACACTAAGTCCACATAAATGACAGGCGTAATGCTCCTCAAGAGCAACAGGGAAAATTCCGGAAAACCGGACAATATAAAGCTCCGCAAAGGAGTAAATGACAGGGATAAGTAAAATGGCACGTTTTGAAATGGCAGAAGTAAATAATGTAATAGCAGGCGGTGAGGCACCAGCCGATATCCTTTGCGATATGGGCCTTATGTATGCAACAGGTCGTAATTGCGAACTTGATATGATCACAGCACATAAATGGCTTAACATTGCTGCCATCAAAGGCTCGGAACGTGCGGCGGACCTTCGCGCAGAACTATCAAATACAATGACTAAAGCAGACCTCGCAAAAGCGCTTCGTCAAGCCCGCGAGTGGATGACGATGCACTAGGTCTAACCTAAGAATAAGCCAGGGGACGGCTAATTAAAGCTCGTGATCAGATGACATAAATCTGACACGGGCTTTTTAATTAAATGCTTATCCCTCTTCCTGTTTTTGATTGCCAGCCCTATGCTGCATCAAGTGTAAATTCATTTGCCCTTTTTAGGTGATAACTATAATTTCAATGAAACTTACGCTCGAAAGCGACTAAATGCCAGCATATACTGAAACCATTATCTATATATTCGCATTGATCGCACTGGGATATATATCGGTTGCCTTTAGTTACTTTAAAGCAGAAGTCAGTGATAATCTGACCGCTTTTATCTACAAAGTAGGTGTTCCACTTTTACTTTTCAAAAATACACTTTATGCAGATTTTCAAAGTGGAACTGTGATCCAGCTTTGGTCAGTTTATTTTGGTTCAGCGGCTTGTATTTGGGCTATCTCTCACCTCACAATTCAAAAAGCATTTAGGCGAGATGCACGCGCAGGTGTCGTAGCTGGTGTAACTGGCGCATTTTCAAACAGCGTGCTTGTCGGGATACCGTTTGTCAGTGGCGTCTATGGTGATGATGGTATGGCGGTTTTGTCTAAAATCCTGACAATACATCTGCCGGTCATGCTTGCCGCTACAATTATACAAATTGAATGGGCAAGCCGACGTGATGGGGCGGCGGATGGTGCTATCAACTTTATTCAACTACTTAAAAACTTCATTCGTCAATTATTGTCAAACCCGTTGGTAATTGGTGTTCTCGCCGGATTTACAGCAAAAATCATTGGTTTCTATCCTCCATCCGTTGCTAATTTGCTTATAGATAACATCAGCGCAACCGTAGGCCCCATAGCTTTATTTGCACTTGGCATGGCTGTTAGCCGCTATGGCATCGCTGGGCAAATCGCACCTGCTTTATCGCTTGTATTTTTTAAACTCATGCTCATGCCGGCATTGGTCTTGTGCGTAGCAATTTTAGTTGGAATGCCTGATTTTACAACTAAAGTTGCAGTTTCTATCGCCGGGCTACCAGCAGGAATAAATGCATGGGTTGTCTCTCAACAATTTGGTACAGGGCAACGACTAGCCGCCACATCAATAACCATAGGTACTGGCGCAGCCATAATCTCTACAAGCCTATGGCTGCTTATCACAAATACAGTGCTACAACTATTATAGAGCTACATGTTCGGGTAAAGAGGTCCCTCGCCACCCTGCGGCACAGTCCAATTAATATTTTGATTAGGATCTTTTATGTCGCAAGTTTTGCAATGCACGCAATTCTGGGAATTAATCACAAAATTTTGCTGATTATCTTCCTCCACCCACTCATAGACACCCGCAGGACAATATCTATTAGACGGGCCTGCAAACATCGCAAGCTCAGACGATTTCTGCAAATCAGCATCTCCAAGCTTCAAGTGAACAGGCTGATCTTCTTCGTGGTTTGTATTTGACAAAAACACCGATGAAAGCCGATCAAATGTCAAAACACCATCTGGTTTCGGATAGGTAATTTCCTTATGCTGATCTGCTGGCTCTAAACATGCATGATCTGGCTTCCCGTGTTTCATCGTGCCAAATGGTGACCACCCAATGAGGCTGTTAAGCCACATATCCAAGCCACCAAGACCAACGCCAATGATCGTACCAAACTTTGACCAAAGTGGTTTTACGTTTCTAACACGTTTGAGATCCTTGCCTATCTCGGTTGATCGCCATTCATTTTCATACTCGATGATCTCGTCTTGCGCACGCCCCGCAGCTAAAGTCGCAGCAACCTTCTCCGCAGCTTGCATGCCCGAAAGCACAGCATTATGAGAGCCTTTGATACGTGGCACATTTACCAATCCAGCAGAACATCCGATCAACGCACCACCTGGGAACGTGAGTTTAGGCACAGATTGCCAGCCACCCTCGGTGATGGCACGAGCGCCATAAGATAATCGCTTACCACCCTCAAAAGCTGCCGCAATCGTCGGATGAGTTTTAAAGCGTTGAAATTCTTCAAATGGAGAAATCCAAGGGTTTTTGTAATTGAGATGAAGTACAAATCCTACAGCCACTAGATTATCTTCAAGATGGTAAAGAAACGAACCGCCCCCTGTTTTCATATCCAACGGCCAGCCAAATGAATGCTGAACGAGGCCCTTTCGGTGATTTTCGGGTTTAACTTCCCAAAGTTCTTTAATACCAATACCAAATTTCTGAGGTTCTTTATCTTTATCAAGTTCAAACTTGTTAATGATCTGCTTCGCCAACGATCCTCGAACGCCTTCACCAATAAGCACATACTTTCCAAGCAGCTCCATACCCACTTCATGATTTGGGCCAGGTTGACCGTCCTTACCGATGCCCATATCACCCGTTGCAACGCCAATTACCGCGCCATCATCGTTATACAACACCTCGGCGGCGGCAAACCCGGGATAGACTTCAACGCCCAGCGCTTCAGCCTTCTCACCCAACCAACGGCACACATTACCCAATGAAACTATGTAGTTTCCGTGGTTACTCATCAAAGAGGGCATCATAATATTGGGTAGACGTACTGATCCTGCCGGTCCTAGCACCAGAAAATGATCATCTTTTACTTCTGTTTTAAAAGGATGATTTGCGTCATCCCGCCAATTCGGCAGCAACTTATCAATGCCAACCGGATCAACAACAGCACCAGAAAGAATGTGAGCACCAACTTCCGCACCCTTTTCCAGGACAACTACGGACAAATTTTCGTCAAGTTGCTTCAATCGAATAGCAGCAGAAAGTCCCGCAGGTCCCGCGCCAACGATAACCACATCAAATTCCATACTTTCACGTTCTGACATTCAATCCTCCAAATCGCACTCATAAAAGTGGTATTTGAGTCAATCTCAACCCACTCATTGAACTACCCTTACCAAGTGTTTAGGAGAATTTGAAAAGCCTTGTAAAGAAATATAACCTCTGGTCTGCAAATAATTACAAATCTGGTCCACAAAAAGTCACAAATTATGGCCAATAACATTGAATACAAGAATTAATCGTTGGCTTTTTGTGCGCACTTGATTATAGGTTCGCCGAAACAATAAATTTATGAGGTCCTAAACCGTGTCTGAAACATTTGACAAAGTTGCCGATATTATCGCTGATACGAGTGAACTTGATCGCGACACAATTCTACCGGAAAGCAATACCGTTGATGACTTGGGAATCGACAGCTTAGATTTCCTTGATATCGTTTTTGCGATTGATAAAGAATTCGGTATTAAAACGCCATTGGAAAAATGGACTCAAGACATCAATGACGGCAATGCAAATGCGGAAGATTATTTCGTATTGAAAAATCTTTGCGCAAAAATTGATGAACTTAGAGCTGCCAAGGGCTAATTAAAGCCCCAACAATTGGCGGACGACAACATATGCAATTAGAATACTTCCAAATGCTTGACCACGTTGAGGCTATAGACCTTAGCGCGAAAACTATAAGCATGCGCTCAACCGTGCCAAAAGAAAGCCCTGTTTTTGAAGGGCATTTCCCAGGTTTGCCTTTAGTGCCAGGCGTTTTACTCATAGAAACTATGGCACAATCAGTCGGTCTATTGGTTATCGCTGTCACAGACTTCAAGATCATGCCATTTTTAATGTCTGTTGATAACGCAAAAATGCGCATGTTTGTCGAGCCGGAAACAGTTTTGGATATCAAAGCTCAGATCGAGCATGAAGGTTCAGGGTTTATCGTCGCAAAGACATCAATCACAACGGCGGGTAAAAGAGTATGCAATGCGCAACTCAAATTTAAAACAAGATCCTTTGAAGAACTGCCATTTCTTGATAATGTTCTTGGCAGCGCAGAAAAATTGGGCCTACACGAAGCCATCGCAGCCCAGCAAACATAGTGAAGGAAGCCTCAAATGGCTCACAGAGCGGCTCAGAATACTGATGTTGTGGTCACGGGCATTGGTCTCGTAACGTCACTTGGTGTGGGTGTCAAAGCTCACGAGAATATTTTGACATCATCGACTAAGATTGATCCTGTAATCGATACAGAGATCCTCTCTCCCTACGCCGTTCACAAACTCCCTGAAATTGACTGGACGGAACAAATTCCCCGTAAAGGTGATCAACGTCAAATGGGAAACTGGCAAAGGCTTGGTGTATTTGCGGCAGGTTTGGCTCTAGATGACGCTGGCCTTAAAGAGGATGCAGATGCCGTAGGATCAATGGATATGATTGTTTGCGCAGGCGGCGGCGAACGCGATGTTGAAGTCGACTCAATGATCGTTGAAGGCGCTCGAGAAACAAATAATGTCGATGAATTGCTAAACGAAAAACTTGGTACCGAAATTCGCCCAACGCTTTTTCTTGCCCAGCTATCAAACTTGATGGCAGGAAACATTTCAATCGTTCATAAAGTAACCGGTTCGTCTCGCACCTTTATGGGCGAAGAAGGTTCAGGCGTTTCGGCCATTGAAACAGCCCATGCCCGAATTAAACACGGACAATCAACCCATTGCTTAGTTGGTGGTGCTTTCGTTGCAGAACGGGAAGATGTACTTTTCATATTTGAAGCAATAAATGAGCTCGAAAAGACACCTATTCGTCCATTTTGGCAACGCAAAGGCGAACAAGGTGGAATTGCACTTGGAACAGCCGGAGCATTTCTTATTCTGGAATCTCGCGAACACGCAGAAGCACGTGGCGCGAAAATTTATGCTCAGCTTGATAATGTTGCCGGTGATTGTGGTCCACGTGATGACAAAGCGCTGCAATCTCGCATAGATTATCTTTGTGAGAGTACCCAAGCGACAAATGATACTGAAACACTCGTAATATCTGGCGCGTCAGGGGCGAGAGAAATTTCGAATCAAGAACGGACATTACTTGATCAAAAATTTGCTGATTCGACCGTTAGAACCAGCAGCGCTTTATTTGGCCACACAGTTGAGGCACAATTCCCTCTAGGCATTGCTTTGGCAGCGGTTGGGCTCAGCAATGATGAAAAGCTTGGTAAATTTGCAGACGAGTTAGATCAAGATATGCAAAATCCTCCCCAGAAAGCCGTTGTTACCGGATTTGGACATCGTCGCTCTGAGGGCATCGCCACACTTTCAAAGGCTTAGGTAGAATAATATGACATCATCAGCATTTAAAGATCACCTTGGCAGACCAATTGTTGTCGTTACAGGAATGGGTGTCGTCACATCATTGGGGCAAGGTGTTGATGAAAACTGGACAAAATTGACTGAAGGTCAATCTGGCATACATCCGATAAAACGTTTCTCCACCCATGAGCTATCCACGCATATTTGTGGGAGTATCGACTTTATCAACATTGAAGAAGATAATATTGTCAATCGTTCCCATAAGCTTGCAGAGACTGCAACCATGGAAGCTGTGGCAGATTCGGGTATCAATGGGGATTTTAATGGACCTCTTTTTCTAGCCGGCCCACCCGCCGAACCTGATTGGCAACAGCGCTTTGACTTGGCTAACCAGGTGCCAATCGAAAAGCGTGAAGGTTCAGCCTATCGCCAATTACTGAACCTCTTACAAGATAAACCAAATGAAAAGCTGCATGATTCAGCCCAGTATGGCGCTATATCAGAGCGACTTGCTGCAAAATTTGGTACACGCGGTTTGCCGATCACCTTATCTACGGCTTGCGCATCGGGTGTAACAGCTATTCAGCTGGGTGTTGAAGCCATTCATCAAGGTCGTACAGACCGTGCGCTTTCTGTGGCTACAGATGGTTCAATTAATGCAGAACAACTCATACGCTTCTCGCTATTGTCAGCTTTATCTACGCAGAATGATCCGCCAGAAAAGGCTTCAAAACCTTTCTCTAAAGATAGAGATGGCTTCGTAATTGCCGAAGGTGCAGCGACACTAGTTTTGGAATCATTAGAAGCCGCTACAAATCGCGGAGCCAAAATCTATGGCGTTATTAAAGGGTGTGGCGAAAAAGCTGATCATTTTCATAGAACCCGCTCATCACCTGATGCAGCACCTGCAATTTCAGCAATAAAAGCGACACTAGCCGATGCTGGTGTTGATTGTTCAGATGTCGATTATGTGAACGCGCACGGCACCTCTACACCTGAGAACGATAAGATGGAATATCTAGCACTTTCGACAGTGTTTGGTGATAATATGGCCTCGACTCCGGTTTCATCTAACAAATCAATGGTTGGCCATACGCTCACATCTGCTGGCGCGGTAGAAGCAGTATTTTCAGTTATGACAATCAAATCTGGCACCCTTCCGCCAACGATCAATTATGATAATCCTGATCCTGCAATTCCATTGGACACCGTGCCAAACGTAAAGCGCAACATGCCAGTTACCACTGTTCTTTCAAATTCTTTTGGATTTGGTGGACAAAATGCATGTCTTGTCATCAGCGCCAATCCCGCTTAAAGGTTTGCGACACGCTTTTTGGCGTAACATTATAATAAGAATCAAATATTCAAGGAAAGCTGATGCGCGCACTGCAACTTGTTGAAGACCGCAAACTGGAAATTGTTGACCTACCTGAACCTGAAGCACCAGGTATCGGAGAAGTTCAACTTTCCATAAAAGCTGTTGCACTCAACCATATTGATGTTTGGGGATGGCGCGGCATGGCATTTGCAAAGCGCAAAATGCCACTGGTCATTGGCGCAGAGGCTGCAGGCATTGTTGAGGCGGTAGGACCAGGAACCTCAGGTTTAGTGCCCGGTCAAATTGTATCTATCTACGGTGCACGTACCTGTGGACGCTGCAAAAATTGTCAGGAAGGCCGCGATAATCTTTGCACAGAAGTCGGTGGCGTTCACGGCTTCCACCTTGATGGATTTGCACAAGAGCGGGTAAATTATCCCGCACGATTGCTCGTCCCTGCCCCACCAAATGTCGATGCCGTAAGCGCAGCTCTTGCACCTGTCACATTTGGCACAGTTGAACATATGCTCTTTGATAATGCAAAGCTCCAGCCGGGCGAAACCATTCTCATTCATGCTGGTGGTTCAGGCATTGGATCCGCGGCTATTCAGCTAGCCAAAAAAATGGGCTGCACGGTTATCACAACGGTCGGCTCTGATGACAAAATTGAAAAGGCCAAAGCACTTGGTGCTGATCACGTCATTAACTACCGCGAAGACCGTTTCGAAGGCCGAGTGCGCAAAATCACTAAAAAGAAGGGTGTTGATGTCGTTTTCGAACATGTTGGCAAAGATACCTGGGCTGGCTCCATGTTTAGCCTTAAAAAAGGTGGCCGGCTGGTCACCTGCGGCTCAACATCAGGTGTTTCTACCGAGACCAATCTCATGATGCTGTTCCAGCAGCAATTACGCCTCATTGGTTCTTTTGGTTGCCGCATGGAAAACATGAACAATGCCATGATCAAAATGTCACAAGGCCTTGTATCGCCAGTCATCGACACTGAGATTGACATGGAAAACATCCAAACTGCGCTTGAGCGTATGGAAGGACGAAAAGTGTTCGGCAAAATTATCCTGAAACTGTAAATAGTTCGAACTGAGATTAGTGTTGCAACAAACACCCAGCAAATTTTCAATAAAGCTATATAATATAGCAACAAATATCCGCTATAGACTTGAGGCGAGTGTCGCAATTTCGATGCTCAATCTTGCGCGCTTGCTACCCGTTCAGACAGCATTAAGCTTTATGGACAAAATTACAGGATTTGTTGGTCCAAGAACCAGCCGGCAAAAACTTGCCTTGAAAAATGTTGCCCTTGCATTTCCGGAGAAATCTGAGGAAGAACGGGAAGAAATAGTCTCCCAAATGTGGTCAAACATGTCTCGCTTGGGTGCGGAATATATATTTTTAGACAAAATCTCGAAATATGATCCTGAAAATCCAGACAATGGTAATATTGAAGTTATCGGCACTGATATTTTCTTAGATTTAATGGAAAATCCCAGACCATTCATTGTTTTTACAATGCACGCTGGGAATTTTGAACTCCTACCAATCGTTTCACAAAAATATGGCCTGTCTGTCAGCGCGTTGTTTCGCCCGCCAAACAATCCATATATTGCTAAGAAGATTTTTTCAGCTCGCGGTGCCCATGTTGATGACTTAGTGCCCTCAACTGCTGGCGCTGCTTGGACATTGGCTCATAAACTGGACCGAAATGGCGGCGTAGGCATGCTGGTTGATCAAAAGTTCGATAAACGAGGTGCTGACACGACTTTTTTTGGGCACAAGGTTCGAACCAATCCGCTTCTGGCTAAACTTGCACGTCAATATGAATGCGATGTTTTCCCGGCAAGATGCATCAGATTACCGGAAGGGCGGTTTCGCATCGAGCTTGAACCGGCAATCGATATCCCCAAAAACGCCGATGGTGTCGTTGACATTAACGCCACCTGCCAATTGCTAAATGATAAAGTTGAAGATTGGGTGAGAGAGTATCCCGGTCAATGGCAATGGTTTCATGACCGCTGGAATATCAAACATACGCTTTGATTGTATATCAAGCCCAAAAAAAGGAGGGCAAAGTGCCCTCTTCTAAAACCAATAACTAAAACCCGTTTAGTGCTTGATGACCACACGCGTATTACTTAAGCCCGCTTTCTCTACCAATCTGTAAAATTTTGATGCATTTTTTGGGTGTAATCGAATACAGCCGTGCGATGCTGGTCGACCCAAATTTTTAATTGCATTTGTAGCATGTACTGCATAACCACCGTTAAAAAATACAGCAAACGGCATTGGCGCATTGTTATATTTTCTAGATTTATGGTGTCTGGAAAGCCATTTAGCACTCCATTGGCCCGTAGGTGTACGGTAGCCCTTTCGACCACTGGAAATCTTCCATTTGTACTTCACTTTACCATACTGTTTGACGATCATCGTTTGTGAAGAAATATCAACGCGCGCTTCAAGTCGTGCTGCACTGGCCTGCACTGTCGAAAATACAAACATTACAAATGCAAATATCATAAGAACATTTTTCATTCGGCACTCCCCCAGAGAGATTAAAAGATCACCTCTTTTACGTGAAAAATGACTTAGTGCACAGCCAAAAGGTTGAGAATGGTTAAAACGAATGATTAATGGTGATGAGTATGACAACAACAAATGCCTCTATCAAACACGCAGTCAAAAATACAATTTTAGCCAATTCAACATCGATAAATGTTAGTTTTTTCCGACCAGTAGCGTTCATAAATGCGTCATCAACTTTGTATTCTGAATAGGTTCTAGGGCCAGCAAGTGCAATATCTAAAGCCCCTGCCATTGCAGATTCTGGCCAGCCAGCATTTGGAGATCTGTGATGTTTTGCATCTTTCAGAACTACTTTGACAACAGACATAGGGGGTTTCGTTCTTGCGCCAAGGCCGGAAGCAAAAATAATGAATAATGCGGATAAACGCGCAGGAAACCAATTAACAAGATCATCCACTTTTGCACTTGCCCATCCAAAATCCTGATATTTTTCAGTCATGTGCCCAAGCATACTATCAGCTGTATTGATCATTTTGTAAGCAAACAAACCGGGCAACCCAAAGATTGCATACCAAAATATTGGAGCAACCACACCGTCTGAAAAGTTTTCCGACATGCTTTCAATGGCAGCGCGAGAAATAGAAGATTCATCAAGTTGAGCTGTATCGCGGCCTACAATCATTGAAACAGCGTTCCTAGCGCCATTGATATCTCCATTTCTTAATGGAGTGATAATCCGTTCCACATGATCAGACATGCTTTTTTGCGCAATGAAGATGGCCACGATGATAACTTCCAGCACGTATCCCAGAAATCCAATATTGGATAAAATTGCTGTAAATAATAGGCCTAAAATTACAGCGATTGCCACAAGCATGACAATCGCCATTATACCTGTGAACTTTTTATGAGCCTGGGAGAGAAGGTTAGAATTGAAACGTTTATCCATATATCCGGTAATTTGACCAAACCAAACGATCGGATGTGTATACTTCCGCCAGATCCAGTCTGGATCCCCCACAAGCATGTCCAAAATAGTTGCGCAAAACAGGATAGTAAAATGCCATTCCGACAGCATCATACCTGAAACCCATTTAAAGCGTTGAGCAAACGAATATCTTCGCCCTGATCAGGCGTAAGACCTATACGCATCCATTTAGAATTATAATCAAATATGCGGGTCAGAATTTTTTGCTCCTTCAAATGAACATCCAGTGCTTTTGCATTTGAGTGTTCTATGAGAAAAAACAACTTATTCTCACCAATAATTGTTAGCTTAGACTGTTTTAGGATCTCGCCCATCTGCTTGTGACGGATTAAGGTTTTCTGATTAAGTTCGTTTACAATATCAGGATGTGTAAAAATATGTTCTGCAATAGCCAGTGCCGGACCTGTAACCGCCCATGGGCCAAGATATGTTGCAAATTTTATTCGAATATCAAACGATGAAAACACAAACCCAAGCCGGATACCTGCCAAGCCAAAGAATTTCCCTACCGAACGAAGTATAATAATATTATCTGCTCTACTTTGAACATTAAGAAGACTATTATGATCATCAAACTCCATAAAAGCCTCATCAACGACCAAATATCCATTACGCTTAGATAGTTGTACGGCGAGTTCTTGCAATTCCTGTGAGGTATATAGCCTGCCATCAGGATTGTTAGGATTGGCCAATATCACTGACGATACATCATCAATAATCTTAAAATCTGAAAGCGACTTGTAGGCTCTATTATTACGCAAAAACGAATTTGCATATTCACCATATGTTGGCTCGACAATCCCGACCTCACCATCCAATATCTTTGACAGATGCTGGATGGCAAACTGCGAGCCCGGTACGGCCAGGCAATTATATTTCGTTTGATAAAACTCCTGCGCTTGTCCCTCAAGACGCTCGACATGCAAAGGATCTGGTAGGCGTCGCCAGACATCTTTATGGAACGTAGGTAGATCAATAGTAAACGGGCTTACGCCTGTTGAAAGATCGAGCCAATCTTCTTGAGTGCCACCAAATTCCTCAATGGCTTTGAGTAAATTTCCACCGTGTTGAATATGCTCCATAACTAAGCCCGATCAACCACATGCATATATGAACCCGCAACATGACCCACGCGCATTCCCCTATCACCTAACGCGTTGTCTTCAGCATCCCCGGCGGAGAATAAAGGTTCAACATGATCTGCTTTATGAACAGTCGAATAATGGAACTCATGACCACGAAGCGGTCCATCCCACAACAAATTATTTTTTGGGTGCAGTTTGCGATACCCTAACTGACGTTTTCTACTCGCAAAGCTTGTTTCTAACGGTAACAGACCAAGCATCGGGTGCGATACCCCATGTGCATCGATCAACCTCTCACCAAGCACCATGTACCCACCGCACTCGCCGTAAATCAATTTGTCTTCATTGGCAGCTTTTCGCATTGCAGATCTAAAACTAGTGCAATTTGACAGCTTTTCTGCGTAAAGTTCAGGGTAACCACCCGGAAGGTAGATTGCTTTTGCATTTTGAGAGGGTGTTTGGTCATTAAGAGGAGAAAAGAAACTCAATTCTGCGCCCATATCTCTCCAACCAGTTAAAATATGCTCGTAGGAAAATGAAAACGCCATATCGCTTGCGACAGCAATATTTTGAGCAATAGGCGGCAATGCATTTACTGTGGGAATTTGCGCAGAATGCTTACTATCTGCCACATCAATAATCCGTTGCATATCAAGGTTCTGCTCAATATGTGAGGCAACATCTTCAATAAATTGCTCGATTTTCAGATGTTCACCCGCCTGCACGAGGCCAAGGTGACGTTCCGGTAACTTGAATCTATCGTCACGATGTATTGCACCAAAAATCTCGATAGATTGGCTAGATAAAGCTCCCCGCAGCATTTTTTCATGACGAGTGCTTGCGACTTTATTCAGGATAACACCACAGATATGTACATCGTCCCGAAAATGGGCAAAACCAGATACAACAGCCGCGACAGAATGAGAAAGCTTTGAGCAATCAACGACCAGAATAACTGGCAGATTAAGTAACGCTGCCAAGTCCCCTGCAGATCCAGTACCATCTGCAGCACCATCAAACACCCCCATCATAGCTTCTATAAGCAAAAAATCATCAGGGCTTTGCAATCTGTTTTTTTGGCCAATAAGAAGTTCAGGCCGCATGGCCCATGGGTCAAAATTATAGCATTTAGCACCCGATGCAATGGCGTGAAACTGCGGGTCAATGAAATCAGGACCGGCTTTACCTGATGCTATAGAAATGCCTCGGTTTTTAAGTGCCCGCAAAAGCCCCAATGTAATAGTAGTTTTACCGGAGCCTGATGAAGGAGCTGCGATCACGCACCCGCTCATGAGACCGCTTTGTTGGGTTTGAGCTTCAACGGATCAGGAACTAGCAATCTGCCAGCAGCAGCGCCGAGCCAGTCTAACCCCGAACGAAGGCGAACGACATCCCCCAAAACGACAATGGCAGGTGGCGATAAATCTGCTGCTTTGATGTCCCTCACAGCATCTGCCAATGTAGTTTCTAGCACAAAATGTTTCTCCGTGGTCGCATCACAAACTAACGCGATCGGCTCATCAGCTCTACGACCGGCCGCCAGTAATTTGGTAACGATGGCATCCATATGCTTCATCGCCATATACATAACAATTACGGGTGAACCCTTAGCTATGCTATTCCAATCAATCGAATCCGGTATAATTCCGCCAGCATCATGACCGGTCAAAAATGTCACTGCCTGATTAACTTCACGGTGAGTAACTGGGATACCAGCATAAGCCAAGCCTCCAATACCAGCTGACACACCAGGCACAATGCGAAACGGAACGTGATGTTCAACAAGTGCTAACGCTTCCTCACCCCCGCGTCCAAAAACAAAAGGATCGCCGCCCTTAAGCCGCAAAACTTTTTTTCCAGCACGCGCCAATTCTACAAGTCGAAGCGAAATGTCGCGCTGTTTCGCAGATGGCTTCCCACCTCTCTTGCCCGCATATTCTATAACTGCGTCTGCACTGGCCAGTTTTAAACAGTCCGAATTCACCAAAGCATCATGAACAATAACATCAGCCTGAGACAATGCATTATAGGCATGGAGAGTTAGCAATCCAGGATCACCTGGCCCTGCACCAACCAGCCAGACATGCCCATCTTCCATCATTGGTAATGTGTTTTGCCAATCCTGCATGCGATTAAGTTTAACCCTCGTTTCGAGTTCCTATATGGTTATGTTTCTTCTACACTCTTTCCATCCGGTGGAAAAGAATGATATCGACAAGAAACAGATGAATCTATGGTATTATCACCAATAATGACTGCTGATGAAAACAACAAAGACGGGACAAGACAGTTACAACGCGGTTGGACGACTGGCGCCTGCGCGACAGCGGCCACAAAAGCTGCATTGACAGCCCTCATTACTGGCGAATTTCCTGACCCTGTCGCAATCCTTTTGCCGAAAGGTGAAGTCCCACACTTCCCTTTAGCGATGGAAAGTCTTGGTGAAGGCTATGCAGTTGCGGGAATAATAAAAGATGCTGGTGATGATCCGGATGTAACGCATGGCGCCATGATCATCTCCTCGGTCAGGCCTATGCCGCCAGATAGCGGCATCGTATTCAAAGCTGGCGAAGGCGTGGGGATAGTCACAAAAAGCGGCTTACCTATCCCAAAAGACGAGCCTGCAATTAATCCAGTGCCACGCAAAATGATGACAGAAATTGTCGAAGAGATTTGCACCACCTATGGTCTTCCGGCAGATGTCGAAATCAGAATTTCCATACCCGATGGTGCAGAAATTGCAGAAAAGACATGGAACCCTAGATTAGGGATTGTGGGCGGCCTCTCTATATTGGGAACAACAGGTATAGTTCATCCATTCTCGTGCTCGGCATGGATACACTCCATTCATCGCGGCATAGATGTCGCAAGAGCAGAAGGGCTTGATCATGTTTTAGGTGCTACAGGTTCAACGTCGGAAAAAGCTGTTCAAGATTTATATGGTCTTCCAGATATTGCGTGTTTGGACATGGGTGATTTTGCAGGAGGATTACTAAAATATATCCGCAAACATCCGGTACCAAAACTGACAATTGCAGGAGGTTTTGCAAAGATAACAAAACTTGCACAAGGATCGATGGACCTACATTCCTCCCGAAGCCAAATAGACATGAACTTCCTGGCAAACATTGCATTGGAGGCGGGATTGAATCAAGATCTTAAAAGCACGATTCTAAGTGCGAATACCGCTCTCGAAGCCTTTGAAATAACAAAAGAAAACAACATTGATATAACAACACCGATCGCAACATTGGCCTCCAAAAATGCAAAAGATATGCTGCGAGATGCGCCAATTGAGCTGGAAGTTATTATTGTTGATCGACAAGGAAACATTATTGCTAAAGAGGTATTGTAATGGAAACCATTCTAGTCCTTGGTGGCACAGCGGAAGCCGTTACAAAAACACAAGAACTCATCGGCGAGAACACCAATCATAACATCATATATTCTCTTGCAGGCCGAACAACAGGTCAACCAAAACTCAACTGTGAAATTCGCATCGGCGGTTTTGGCGGGATAGATGGATTAATCAAATTCATCGCTGAAAACAATGTGACCAAAATCATAGATGCAACACATCCCTATGCTTTGCAAATTTCAAAAAACGCGCGAGCGGCTTCAAATAAAAAGAACATTACATACAACTCACTCTTGCGGGCAGAATGGGAAAAACAAGACGGTGATAATTGGGTAAACGTCTCATCAACATTGGAAGCTGCAAAAACCATCCCCAACATGTCACGTGTATTTCTGGCTCTTGGAAAACAATATATTGATGTTTTCCAAACACGTACAGATTGTTACTTTGTCATCAGAATGGTTGATAACCCGGAAGTGGAGCTGGGTTTCAAATCCCACAAGTTGCTAACTGGGCGACCAAGCACATCGATTGAAGAGGAGATTACACTCCTTAGAGAAAACGAAATCCAGATCATCATATGCAGAAACTCCGGCGGCGAACAATCCTACCGCAAGATTATAGCGGCAAGAGAATTAAGCATACCGGTGATCATGATCAACAGGCCGGACTAAAATAAGACTACGCCCCTGCCCTGCTCTTTTTCTTCCCTACATTTCGCAACACATGACTATATTCAGAATTATATAAATCTGAATCTCTAAAATTGACATCGCCAAACACTTTTCCAACCATAACCAAAGCTGTACGCGTAATCTTAGCCTTGCGTACATCTGCCTTCATATTCTCCAGCGTAGTAAAGATATACTGCTCGTCAGGCCACGTCGCACGATATGCGACGACCACAGGACAATCCAACCCATAATAAGGTTCAAGTGAATTTTTGATATAATCAAGATTACGAATAGAAAGATGGATCGCAAGTGTTGCTTTAGATTGACCTAAAATCTCAAGTTGTTCTCCATCCGGCATGGATGAGGCTTTCATACCAGTTCTGGTAATAATGACTGTCTGTGCTATTTCTGGCAAAGTCAATTCTGTCGAAAGTTTTGCCGCAGCGCCCGCAAAAGCCGGCACGCCCGGAATAACTTCATAAGCTATATTTAGCGCATCAAGCCGACGCATTTGTTCTGCCGTTGCACCGTAAATAGCCGGATCGCCTGAATGCACACGCGCGACATCTTTGTCCTCTCTATGCGCTTTTTTGATGTCATCAATAATTTCGTCAAGGTTCATCGGCGCAGTATCTTTAACAAGCGCATCCTTTGGAGCAGCCTGCACAATCTCTTCTGGAACCAACGAACCCGCATAAAGACAAACGGGGCAGCGCTCGATGAGCTTTAACCCGCGCACAGTAATCAAATCAGGCGCACCAGGCCCGGCACCAATAAAATAGACTTTCATTATTTCTCACCCATTGAGGAACCACTTTTACCGGAATATCCGCGCGGTGTATAAACCCATGTTTTACCATCGCCTGTATTGATTGTTCGACTTTCACTCGAACCAACAATCACGACAGTCAGCATATCAACGTCATTGATGTCCAAATCGCCAAGTTTAACAACGCGTACATTTTCACCTTCGCGTCCTAAATTAGTGGCCAACACGACAGGTGTGTCATGTGGTCGGTCAGCAAGCAAACGATCCCGCGCCCACGCAAGTTGAGTGCGGCGTTTGCGTGAAACAGGATTATAAAATGCGATAACAAAATCGCCCATGGCGGCAGCGCTCACACGTCGTTCAATATCTTCAAGCGGTGTTAGAAGATCCGAGAGTGAAATTGTACAAAAATCATGTCCAAGTGGTGCGCCGATACGAGCCGCAGCTGCCTGCAATGCCGAAATCCCCGGAGACACCGCGATCTCGATTCGTTTTGCATCTGGCGTTAATCCGTCTTCACCGTCAGCCTTATCCAACAGCTCAAAGACAAGCGTTGCCATCGCATAAATTCCAGCATCACCTGAGCAAACAAGGGCAACATCTTTGCCCTCTCCCGCCAGCTCCATAGCGTGGCGAACGCGAGCTTCTTCCTTACCAAGATCAAAGTCATGACGGGTCTTACCGTGTGTAAGCGGACCTAACAAATCGAGGTAAAGTGAATATCCGACAAGGTCTGTCGCCATACAAACATATTGTGTTACCTCTGGTGAACGCCATGCGTCATTTCCTGGCCCTATCCCAACCACAAATAATCGACCACGTTGCTTCCCTGTTTTTGATGTATCCACAAACACATCTGAAGCTTGCCCAATAGCCAATGTCGCTCGCTGGCTCTTTTGCTTAGCCACGATCAAATCGCCGTCGCCTCCAGAAGCAGCCAAAGCTGCGCCTTCCGCCACGCCGTAAACGCCAACCTCACCAAAAACAATGTCAGACGGAGTTTGCAATCGATCCGTCTGAGCAAGTAACTCATCCGAGTTATAGAATTGCGCTGGGCAGTCAAACCGTCGCGCCAATGCGTGAATTGCAGCTTCATCCGCCTTTAAATCAATTGATGAAACCATACCGATGGCAGCTTCGGAAAATCCATTTTCATTCATCGTCGCTTCGGCAAGCTCTATGAGTTCGTCCGCACTACAACCGCGTTCACAGCCCACGCCAAGAACCAGACTCTTTTTGTAATAGACCAGCTCTAATTCCTTGGGATGACTCAGTTTTTGTGTAACCGTAAGCTGAACTTCAGCACCATCTTCAAACGCCAATTTACTTTCTCGAAGCCATTGTGCATCTCCCACTAAATCAACATTCGCACCATTTACCAACGCTGCCATTACATTTTTTGTGCTCTCGGGATTCGTCAATACATACCCCTTGGGAGGATTATCAAGCGCTACACCAAAATGGAGATCACCAGCAGTCGTAATAGCTGCGTGAGCGCCTAAATCATCTGCCAATACTCTAGCCATTTCGTTTGCACCATGATGACCACCCAGTAATGGCACCACGCTCGACGCATCTTCTGCAACCACCAGAACAGGTGGTTCACTAATCTTGTTTTTAAGTAATGGAGCCAACAAACGCGTAACGGCACCAATTGCCATGACAGCAACAATCGGGCGTCTGGCTAGGAAAAGTTCAGCTAGATGCTCCTTTACATCTCCAAAAACAACATCCGCGCTTAGGACTCTTTTCTCAAATCCATGAATTTCGCCGGAAGTGCTTTGCTTAATTTTCTCTGCCACTGCCATTGCAGACGAGGACAGAATTATGATTGCAGGCTTCATTGTAAACGTTCCGCCTCTTTCTCTGGTATAGGTAAGTTAGAGACCCAATCTTCAGCACCTTTGTACATCAAGATCATTGAAAAATAGGGAGCAACTTCAGTGGGGTTCACCGATGCCAACGGCATGATTTTTTGTGTAGGAAGACTGATCCGCTCCAAGTAACCACAACAATCTATCAGTTTGGCTTTGGTCAACAGACTATGAATACGCTCAAAGTGGCGGCCAATCTTGATAATGGATGCAGCATCACAACTCTTTAGTTGGCGCGAGATATCTTCATCTGGCAAAGGTGCAGGAATAACAGTCAGCACATCATTTCTAGCTGCAAGCGGCCTGCCTAACGCAGATGCTCCTGCCATCATTGATGAAACGCCTGGAACAACCTCACATTCGAATTTATCTGCAAGGCGTTCATACAAATACATAAATGAGCCGTAAAAAAACGGGTCCCCTTCACACAAAACAACAACATCGCGGTCATGCCGCAAATGCTCAGCGATTTTGTGAGAAACAGCATCATAGACCTCCTGTGCAGGAAATCTTTCAACACGCATTGGAATGACAATGGGAATTTCGCTCTGATCTTCCGATATAAATGGCGCTGCGATCTGTCGGGCAAAGCTTTCACCATTGTCTGGCGCTGGATAGGCTACAACAGGGCACTCACGCAATATGCGCAATGCTTTCAACGTCATTAACTCGCTATCACCCGGACCTACGCCAATTCCATAAAGTGTGCCGCTCATCGGTTAGCCCCTTTTAATACTGACCATATCGTAACTGGCATAAAAGGTTTCCAACCGGAAAAACGACCAACTGGCACAGCCCTTGCAATTTGCATACGAACAAGTTCACCACCGTATTTTTCATGTAAGGCGATCAACTTCGCTTCGCTTTCAACAGTCACAGCATTTGCTACAAGCGGCTTGCCTTCATCCAATGCGGACCAACAGGCATCAAACACGCCTTTATCCGTTAAACCACCGCCGATAAATATGGCATCGGGCTTTTGTAAACCTTCCAAACTCGCAGGTGCTTCGCCTTGAACCAACTGCAACTTTGGCACACCCAAGTTCTTTGCGTTCGCCAAAATCATATCACAGCGTTCAGTATTTTCTTCAATTGCAATTGCACAGGCACCATGTGAAGATCGCATCCATTCAATTGATACTGAACCGCACCCTGCTCCAACATCCCACAGGACTGCATTTTGATATGGCATTAAAAACGAAAGTACGACGGAACGGACTTCTCGCTTTGTTAGCTGACCATCATGCTCAAACGTTTCATCAGCCAAGCCAGGAACTCGCGATAGGACAGGTGCCGAAACATCAGCCTCACATGCGATGGCAAGAATATTGAAATCAGCAAAGCTATTCAGTTCCGCCGAGATTTCAGAAGCTTTAAATGCCGTAATCTTTTCGCACTTTCCGCCAATATGCTCAAGAACCGTAACCCGAGATGAACCAAATCCACGAGCAACTAATAATTTCGCAACTTCAAAAATTGTCCTCTCATTTGACGTTAAAGACAATATCTTTGCCTTTGGCACCAGATGTGTATGAAGCCCCTCCACTGCGCGGCCATGTAGTGATATTTGGGCTGTATCCTGTAGCGGCCACCCCATCTTTGATGCTGCCAGCGAGAAGCCGGAAGGCGATGGTACAACAACCATCTCATCCGCATCAAAAAAACGCCGCAACGTGGCGCCGATCCCAAAATGCATAGGATCACCAGTTGCCAATATAGTGGTTGGTGTACCGCGTCTCTGCTTTATCAATATAATTGTTTCAGAAACACCAAATGTCCAGGGGATAATATCACGATCACCTGTTTCAATTTCTTCGAGAACGCGCGCAGGCGCAATAACGGTTTCAGCTGCTTCAAACAGTCTCGTTGCTTGGCCGCTTAAGCTGTCTAAACCATTATCGCCTATACCGATTATGTAAAGCCAGGGAGTTCTAACCATTGTTGTTCAACCCACCAGCTAGTGCATTTACCGTAGCGGCGGCCATTGCAGATCCTCCACGACGACCAGCAACTGTAACAAAAGGCACGCCACGTGGGTTGGCAGCAAGTTCGGCCTTTGATTCAACTGCACCGACAAAACCAACAGGCATGCCAATGATTAAAGCCGGTTTTTCACAACCTTCATCCAAAAGTTCCAATAATCGAAAAAGAGCTGTTGGCGCGTTGCCTATGGACACAATCGACCCTTTAAGCTGATCTTTCCACAAATCAACCTGAGCCGCTGATCTCGTCGTATTTTTCTTCTGCGCAATATTCGGAACATCTGGATCATTCACCAAACAAACAACCTCATTTTCCGATGGTAACATGCGAGGGATAATGCCCTTTCTAACCATCTCAACATCACAAAAAACCTTAGCACCGTTTTCAAGTGCATTGCGTCCGCTAGTAAATGCATCTTTTGAGAAGAAAACATCATCAGCAATATCAACCATCCCGCAAGAATGAATCAATCTGATAACCAGTTGATCCAACCCTTTGCCAAACCTGGATAAATCCACTTCCTGCCGTATAGTTTCAAATGACTTTCGATAAATTTCGGCAGGGTTTCGCTCGTATGACAAAGAAGACATTTATGTCTTCTTTGTCATTGAAACGGGTCCGTGTGGATGATCTGCGTGCGGATATGGATGATGATGGTGATCATGACTATGAGTATGGCCATCATCATGAGAATGATCATGTGAATGTATCGGTGTAAACGGAAGATTATGCTTCTCACAAAATTCCTGATCGCGGCAAGAGGCATCGCAATCGCCATTACACGGGCAATCTTCTAAACCACCGCCAATACCCTCGACATGATGATGATGGCTTTCCTGCGGCAGTCCCACTTGATCCTCAAAGCCCAAAACCTGCTCACGATATTTACAAAGCTGGCAATTCATCAATGCCTGCCCGACTTTTACTTCTTCAACCCGGTCTTTAAATGTATCCAGGACAAGCGAATGGTCATTGAGATAACCGGCCTTCACAAATTGAATATCAGGGTTTAGTGCCGCTACCTCATCGGTGTAGCTAAATATACGCTTGACCAAAACGCCCGTAAAAAGAAAATACGGGAAAACAACAATACGTTTGTAACCAAGCTTCGCTGCATGTTTAAGGCCAGGTGCGACGAGTGGAAATGTTACACCAGAATAGCAAGTATCTGCCCACCCAAAGCCCAATCCTTCCCAGAGCATCCGCGTGATCTTGGCCACATTTGAGTTGGCATCAGGATCAGATGAACCGCGCCCGACAACCATGAGAAGTGTTTCGTGCTTACCCACTTCACCATGCTCTTTATTTGCAGCTTCCACCGCTTCTTCAACACGCGCACCTGCTGCGCGGATCATCTTGAGATCTACACCAAGTTCACGACCATAATTTATAACCATACCGTCGTTCTGCGCTTGATAAGTGTTAAGTACAGAAGGGATATCATTTTTTGCATGCCCGGCAGCAAATAGCATTCCCGGAACTGCCAATACACGGGTAACACCTTGTTCACGAAGCTTATCCAAACCATCTGAAATAACCGGATTACAAAATTCCAGATAGCCATATTCAACGGGCGTATCAGGGTAGAGTTTTTTCAAACCCTTGGCGACAGATGAAAACTCTTTTGCGGCATTCTGATTACGACTTCCATGGCCACACACCATGATGCCGATTTTTTCTTGAGCGCTCATGCTGTTTCTCCAGTTTCACCGCTTGCAGTCTCTTCCGACGATACATCGTCTTGCTCGTTGTCCACCTCAGTGTTCTTTTTGCCTTTGACCAGAGCCGCAGCAATAGCGATTGCTGCAACACCAGCAGCAATTCCCACCCAATGGGCGTGCCCGGCCAATTCACCAGCATGCCCCATATGGGCGTATGCAGGTTGAGCTAAAATAATGAGTCCAGTCGTAATTGATAGAATGCGCATCGGCATCTCCTTGTGTTTCATCATTTGATGCACGAGACGCCGAAACTGAAAACAGCTTCGATGATCGATAGTTCTGGAATTGGCCCTTGGTTTAAGTCAGCCGCACCGGAATTTCTTTCAGCCCTTCAAAGGGCACCACCGTACATACGTTTGTTATCTATAATTTTGTATTCTCTCGGTCAAACAATTAAGCCCAAAATACATAAAGTATTGACCAGTTTTTTGACCTCATTCAATCCCAATTCTGAAGTACCGGTATTCCAGCACCGGAAGCTATAAACCCTCCCCTAAAACTCCACACCGACCTGTGCTTTAACGCCCGAACGGAACGGGTGTTTGATCATTGTCATTTCAGTTACCAAATCGGCAGCTTCAATGAGTTCATCCTTGGCATTCCGGCCAGTGATAATAACGTGCTTCATTTCAGGTTTTTGCTTTAAAAACTCAACGACTTCGTTAATATCAAGATAGTCATAACGCAGCACAATATTCAGCTCATCCAGCAAAACCATATGGGTACTGTCATCCATAATCATCTCTTTAGCGCGTTCCCACGCTTGCTTGGCAGCCTCTATATCACGCTGACGGTCTTGGGTTTCCCACGTAAAACCATCACCCATCGCAGTAATTTGAACTTGATCAGGAAAGGCTTCAAGAACTTTGCGCTCTCCAGTTCCCCATTTACCTTTCACAAATTGAACGATACCGACATTCATATCATTACCTAGAGCACGAAAAATCATACCAAAGGCAGCTGTTGATTTACCTTTACCCTTACCCGTATGAACCATCACAAGACCTTTTTCGATTGTCTTGGTCGCAATTATCTTATCGCGTGCGGCCTTTTTCTTCTTCATCTTTTCCGTATGGCGCTCGTTGAGCTGCTCTTCGGTCATGTTATCGGTGATTTTACCCGCCATGCTTAACTCCCATTTCCATCTAGTTTCGCCATCTCGTTGAGCTGGAATTTCGCTGAATTACTTTTCGGTTGCCATAGATTTCGATCAATGGCTTCTAAAAAGCGATTTGCCATTTCTTTCAAAGCTTCCGGATTATTATCTTCAATAAATTGCCTGACCTCATCGTCAACCAAATAGGCTTGATACACAAGTTCAAAGTGATGATCTCGTACGGCACCGGTTGTTGCAGCGAAGGCAAACATGTAATCCAGCGTTGCCGCCATCTCAAAAGCGCCTTTATAGCTATGACGCATAATACCAGAAATCCATTTTGGATTAACAGCTCGTGCACGCACCACACGTGAAATTTCCTCATCAAGCGATCGAATGACTGGTTTTTCAGGTCTTGAATGATCATTGTGATAGATCGATGGTTTCGTACCAGATACTTTTTCCACCGCAGCGGTTAAACCACCCTCAAACTGATAATAATCATCACTATCAAGCAGATCATGCTCGCGGTTATCCTGATTTTGAACAACTGCTTCAACGGATTTCAAACGAGTTTCAAACAAATCACGTTCAGATTTTCCATCTTCATTTGCACCATAAGCATAACTTCCCCAAACCATATATGCTTCGGCAAGATCATCCTTAGACTCCCAACCCTTCTCATCGATGAGAGCCTGTAAACCAGCGCCATATGCACCGGGTTTCGAACCAAATACACGGTAGCCTGACTGCTTCTTGGCATGTTCTACGCTAACGCCCTGTGCCAATAAGGCCTGCTCCTCTTCCTTCATGCGAAAAGCAATTGGATTATCGGCAGCATCTTCGTCAAGTGCGCCAATTGCACGAACAGCGCGATCAATCAATGCAATTTGATCTGGAAATGCATCTCGGAAAAAACCTGAAATTCGGAGCGTGACATCTACCCGTGGGCGACCAAGCTTGGCCAAAGGTATGATTTCGTAACCAGTCATTCTGCGTGAGGCCATATCCCAAGTTGGCCTTGCGCCCATCAGTGCCAAAACTTGCGCTAGATCATCACCACCTGTGCGCATATTGGACGTGCCCCATGCAGTGATGCCAAAGCTTGTAGGCCAATTTCCATTATCTTGGACGTAGCGCGCAATCAAAAGCTCGGCAGATTTTTTGCCAAGCTCCCATGCAGTCGGCGTCGGCAATGAACGACTATCAACGGAATAAAAATTCTTGCCCGTAGGCAAAACATCAGGACGTCCGCGTGTTGGCGCACCAGATGGGCCGGGAGGTACGAACTTTCCATCCAACGCAGTTATTATATTACTGATCTCATTTTTGCCGCTATCAATTACACTTTGCTTCAATCGATTCTGCGTTTCTAACAAAACGATATCTGTATTCACCCATTGTTCGGCACACTCAGTTCTGCCAGATACTAAGTCTGCTGCGAGTAGCTCTATCCGCTCGACTGTGTCACCATTTGATCGCCAATTTTCCGAACTCACGTTGTTGAGCGCATCAGGGCGATGTCCATCCCATGTTTTTGAAAAATCACAATCCAGTGGATCAAAACCATGCCCAAGTTCAAGGTCAGTAGCAATTGCACGATGAAGACTTTTATCTTTTTCGCCTTCTCCGCGCGGCAATCTCGCAAGCGCCACTGTCAAATCCTCAAGCAATCGATTTTGTGGTGCAACACCAAAGATATGCAGCCCATCGCGGATTTGCATCTCCTTCATTTCACAAAGCCACGCATCCAATTTCTCCAACGCCAGATCATCATTAGCGTCATTTTCAACACCCACATCTTTCGCAATATCGGTATCTTGCATCAGTTCAAAAATCTTCTTCTTGAGCAATTTTAAACGTCGAGGATCGTAACCAGAAGCAAGATAATACTCATCAACTAACGCTTCCAAATCTTTGAGTGGACCATAGCTTTCCGCACGCGTAAGCGGAGGTGTAAGATGGTCAATTATCACGGCAGATGTTCTGCGCTTTGCCTGTGTCCCCTCACCCGGATCATTGACAATAAAGGGATAAATATTTGGAACAGCTTTCAAGATTGCAGCAGGATAGCAGCTCTCAGATAAAGCTAAAGCCTTGCCGGGCAACCATTCCAAATTTCCGTGTTTACCCATGTGAACAACAGCATGTATCTTGGCGATTTCTCGTAAGTAGATGTAAAAAGCAAGATAGCCATGAGGTGGAACAAGGTCTGGGGAGTGGTAACTTTCTTTAGGATCGATATTATACCCACGTGCTGGCTGGACACCGATCAAGGTCTTACCACAGCGGATAAATGGGAGCTCCAGCTTTCCATTTTTAAAGAACGGATCATCTTCTGGAGAACCCCATCTTTGTTGAATCTCATCACGAACGGATTGAGATAATCCGTTGAAGTGATTCATATATTCATTAAGCTCAAGCACAACTTGAACATCTTGAATCACTTTGGAAGAATTTGTCTTACCCCCTTGAAGGGCATCCATCAGGTCGAGCGATGTTTTGGGGTATTCGCCCACATCATAACCATTGGCCTCCATAGCACGAAGCACTTCAATAACACTTGCAGGCGTATCTAAACCTACACCATTTCCAATGCGCCCGTCTTGGTTTGGATAGTTTGCTAGTATCAGCGCAATCGCTTTATCATTTGGCTTGGCATGCGCTAACTCTGCCCATGATTTAGCTAGATCCACAACATGCTGAATGCCGTATTCATGCGGTTGATGCTGAACAATATTCGCTTGAACATTCTCATCATAATGATCTGCCGTTTTAAACGAAATCACCTGAGCAAACACACGACCATCTACTTCTGGCAATGCCACATTCATTGCAAGATCCTTGGACCCTAACCCTTGTGATGATGCCTCCCAAGCTTCAATATTCCCGCCCGCTAAAACAGCTTGTAAAACTGGGGCACCGTTTCTCTCGAGCACTGTAGCGGCGTAATCATTGCCTGGCTTTGAAACCGCAAATCCTGTCGCATTAATCACCACGTTTGGTGGCGTTTGACGAAAGAGATGCAAAACAACATTTTGTGAAAATTCCTCTTTCAAACTGGATACATATATGGGAAGCGGGTTTAACCCGGCTTCCCGCATCTTCTTAATCAAAGCATCGATTGGTGATGTTTGTCCGCTTTGTATAAGCGCGCGATAAAAATTGATCCCTACAATCGGAGCGCCTTTGATCCAAATTGATTTAAGCTTATCTAGGGTTGGTTCAGTTTCTTGCGGCCAATATAATCCAGCTTTTAGTAGCGGCGCAGCGGAAACAGGTCTTGTTCTATCTTCAAGTAGCGTTTCACAATATTCTACAAAACCTGCTGCATTTTTTGCGCCACCCTCAATGAGGTATCGCCACAATGCAGCTACGTCTTCACCTGAAACATTGCAAAACCGATCTAGTTCCGGATCCGGTTTGTCATCACCTGGAACAACGACTATCTTGATGTTGTTGTTGCTCGCAGTCGCATAAAATGCTTCTAGTGCATGGGAGAAATAACCCGCACCACCAAGTGCACGAATGACAATCAGCTTGGCATGTTTAGCGGTATTTTCAGCATATGTGTCAACTGACATTGGATGCGTCAGCTGCCCAAGGCTAGCCAGTCGCCAATCCAAATTAGCAACACCATTAACAGCATTTGCAATACTTGAATTCTCAGTGTCTGCTGCTGAAAGGAAAATCACATCTCCCGGAGATTGACCAAGATCAATGGCCTCATCTCCGTCAGATATTGTTCCTTTTTGCGCTAAGAGAAGATGCATGATTTAACTCAGATCAATCCCTTGATTGCAGAAGCAATTTTTTGTTGCTCGATATCATGCAAACCAATGACCACGAGTTTAGAAGACTTCTCTTCATCAGCATTCCACAGACGATCAAAATGCTGATCAACACGCGCACCTACGGCTTGGATAACGAGGCGCATGGCTTTGTCTGGAACATGAACAATACCTTTGAGCCTAAGAATACCATATTCCTGGATCAACTCGCTGAGACCGACACAAAACTCCTCTGGCTTTTTAACCACACCAAGTTCAACCACAAAGCTTTCAAATTCATCATGGTCATGATGGTGGTGGTGGTGTTCATGATCATCGTCAGAATGTTCATCATGGTGATGTTTCTCATGATGTGATTTGCGAGTTGCCAGATCGTCCTCAGAACCAACACCAAGCCCAAGCAGTACATCTGATGGGACAATACCATTGCGCGCTACGACAAAGGCTGGTTTACGCTCAATAGAATTTTGTACCGATGCTTTAACCTGATCAAGTTTGATCTCATCAATGAGATCAGCTTTATTTAGGACAATCATATCCGCCGCCGTAAGCTGGTCTTCAAATAGCTCCTCTAACGGGCTTTCATGATCCAGACTTTCATCTTCCTGGCGCTGCGCATCTAGTTTATCATGATCATGGGCAAACCTGCCATCAGAAACAGCGGCACTGTCTACCACAGTCACAACCCCATCAACGGTTACTTGCGACTTTATTTCAGGCCAATTGAATGCGGCAACAAGCGGCTGTGGTAGCGCAAGGCCTGACGTTTCAATTACGATATGATCTGGCCGCTCTTCTCGCTCGAGAAGCTTCTCCATTGTGGGAATGAAATCATCAGCAACCGTGCAACAAATACAGCCATTTGTTAGTTCAACAATATCTTCCTCGGTGCAGTTTTCAGCTCCGCACCCTTTCAACACATCACCATCAACACCCAAGTCACCAAATTCATTGATAATGAGGGCGATTTTCTTGCCGTCGGCATTTTGCAACATCGATCGAATGATGGTTGTTTTACCTGCGCCAAGAAAGCCTGTGATAATCGTTGCAGGAATTTTAGATTGTAGCATGTTCAGCCCTTTAATTTGGATGGCAGTCCGGCGGTGAGAAAATATACCTCATCAACTGCTTGAGAAATTTTTTGGTGCAAAAGACCAGTATGATCAATAAATTCGCGTGCCATTTTGTTATCTGGTACAATGCCTTGTCCGACTTCATTTGAGACAAACACAACTGGCACTGAGAGAGTTTTGAGAACATCAATCAGCTCATCGCTCGCTGCTTCTACGTCTTGCTCTTCCATCATGAGGTTTGTAACCCACATCGTTAAGCAATCAACGAGAACAGGTTGTTTTTGATCATTCAATATCTTGAGTTGATGCGCGAGCTCAATCGGTTCTTCAAAGCCCAACCACTCATCCCCGCGACGTACTTTATGTTCATTAATGCGATCACGCATCTCATCATCCCAGATGCGTGCGGTTGCAAGATAGCTGCATGAAGGCGCAAGGTTAAGTGTCAGTTTTTCAGCAAACAAAGACTTGCCAGACCGAGCACCACCAAGCACGAAATAATGTCGTGCGATAGACATTTTCTAACGACGCATAATAGCCAGCATGGGCCCAGGCCATGCTTGGTTTACAGACGCATTTATAGAATATAATACATTTCCCACTCAGACAGCTCCCCGTGTCTTCAATGGCCTGACATACATCAAGCCTGTTTCAGTTCCCTTCTGGCAGGTCTCCTGGCTCACGTATTTCGACAGTTTCCTGTCATCAGCACACCCTTACCTTCCCAATGTTTGGCTTCGATCTAAATCGAATACCGGCGTCTGGGCGAGGAACGATTCGTAGAGAAAGAGGCGTTCAACCCGTGTTATCCCAGTTGCCCATCAGTGGTTTTTTCGAAATTTGCCATTGAACCCAATTCATCAATATGAATTTACAAAGCTCTTAGCCAAACAACGAAGGGGTGCCTACTCGCTCTACAGTCGCGGGATCGGCTGTGATTAAAGTCCTCGACTTGAGTCAACTTCCTCACATTCCCTTTTAATTTTGCTTTGCACCTTGCAAAACAAAAACCAAATGGTGAGCGATTGTTAAGCGCGCATTCAGTGACTGTCAATTGGGTAATTTGATTTTATGATGAAGTTTCTGCAATCTTCAGTAAAGCATCGAAATCTACAAGTTGTTCGAGTTCATTAGCAATATCATCTAATGCTACATCTACCATCTCAGTATAGTTTAGCTCAGATTGCATTATGCCGAAGTGGTTCAAAAACGCATGGCGAAAATCATCTTCGGTAAACAGGCCATGTAAATATGTGCCAAAGATCAACCCATCTTGTGTAATAGCGCCCTCGCCTCGCTCACCCACAAACGAAAACGGTCGCAAGCAATCCGGGCCAGTTGTTCTGCCTATATGGATTTCATAACCATTTATATCTTGACCAAAAAACTCCGAACGCGCATCAGTTTTCTGAGTAACTTTTTCAGGTTCCATGATGGTTTCAATATCTAGAAGACCAAAACCGTCTATTTCAGAAATGTCACCTTCAATACGATCAGGATCAAAGATTTTTCTGCCAAGCATTTGAAAACCTCCACAAATACCGAAAACTGAACCACCTTTTTTCAGATGCTCCCGAAGCTGAACATCCCATCCCTCAGACCTTAGATAAGTTAAATCAGCAATTGTCGATTTTGTTCCTGGCAGGATAATAATATTAGCATCGCCGGGTATAGCTTCCCCCGAACTGATGAACTGCACGTCAATATTCTGCTCTGCAATCAACGGGTCAAAATCATCAAAATTAGCCATCCGTGGAAGTCTTGGAATCGCTATTTTAAACTTACCTGATGTGTTTGCGCTCATTCTATCGAGAACAACTGAATCTTCAGCGGGCAATTTAGCAGCTGCTTTAAGCCACGGAATAACACCATAGCTCAGCCAGCCTGTGAACTTGTGTATTGATGTTAAGCCATCATCGAAAAGTGACACATCCCCTCGGAACTTATTAATCAAATACCCTGTAATCATATCGCGATCTTTATCCGGCAAAATCTGATATGTGCCGACAATGGAAGCAATGACACCTCCACGATCGATGTCGCCGATAAGTATAACCGGGACATTCGCTTCTGTTGCAAATCCCATATTTGCGATATCACCATCTCGCAAATTTATTTCAGCAGGTGACCCGGCCCCCTCCACCAATATCAGTTCATACTCTTGAGATAGCTTTTCAAAACTCTCCAATACGCACGTCAATAATTTTGGTTTGACCGATTTATACTCGCGAGCCTTCGCCTGCCCCCAAACTTTGCCATGAACTACAATCTGACTTCCTGTTTCTGATTGAGGCTTTAACAGAATTGGGTTCATGTGAATTGATGGTGACACACGAGCCGCAAGGGCTTGTAGCCATTGACCGCGGCCAATCTCGCCACCATCATCGGCAATCGCTGCATTATTCGACATGTTCTGTGGTTTGAATGGCGCAACCTTAATGCCACGATTAGCAGCAAGACGGCAAAGACCGGCAACCAACACGGTTTTACCAACATCCGAACCCGTACCCTGAAACATAATTGCTTTAGCCATAATCGCTGAATAACACCCGCAAAGAAAAGAGGGAACGAAAAATTGTGGCTCATAAAGAAAAACCGCGTCAGCTCAAAAAGCTGACACGGTTTTTTGCCAAAATACGCAGGCACTACAAAATACGCATGTAGTTACTAGCACTTCGGTACGCAGTACCTGATCCGAAGCGAGCAAATTTTAAGTTTGCTGGAGGTAGTTCTACAGCAACATCGTTACCGGAAAGTTATTGAAAGACTAAGCGAATCTTAATTTCGCATTTTTTCTGGTTAACTCGCAAAAAAATTTCAAACAAAAATCTGACAAAGCGAGTTTAACACTATTGCAATGATATAAAGACATGTTTATATCTTGAAATGATTTGAAAAGGCGTAATCTATGACCAATACATCTAATCCTATAACTGACCTGATCGCGGAAAAAGGGATCTTGATGGCTGATGGCGCCACAGGCACAAACCTATTTGAAATGGGATTAGAAGCAGGCGAAGCGCCTGAACTTTGGAATGAAAGCGCACCGGAAAAAATTGAAAACCTACACAAAGGCTTTGTTGATGCTGGTTCAGATATCATTCTTACAAATTCATTCGGCGGAACGCGTCACCGTTTAAAACTTCACCATGCGCAAGACAGAGTGTTTGAACTCAATAAAGCTGCAGCTGAAATTGCAACAAAAATTGCAAAGACAGCAAACAAACGTGTGATCGTGGCTGGTTCCGTTGGACCAACTGGGGAGTTGCTGGTTCCATTAGGCGCGATGACCTATGACGAAGCAGTCGCTGCATTTGTTGAACAACTGGAAGGTTTGAAGGCTGGTGGCGCAGAAGTTGCATGGATTGAAACAATGTCAGCAACGGACGAAATTCGGGCAGCGGCAGAAGCAGCAGTGAAACTTGGTATGCCTTATGTTTACACCGGTTCATTTGACACTGCTGGTAAAACCATGATGGGTCTTCATCCTAAAGATATACACAACGTCGCCGGTGACATTGGCGATGGCCCTGTCGCAGTTGGCGCAAACTGTGGTGTTGGAGCCTCCGACATTTTATCATCTCTACTTGATATGACAAAAGCTGACCCTGACGCAGTTGTTGTTGTTAAAGGCAATTGCGGCGTCCCAGAATTTCGCGGTAGTGAAATTCACTATTCCGGCACACCAGCATTGATGGCTGACTATGCTCGCCTTGCAATTGATGCCGGCGCGAAAATTATTGGCGGCTGTTGTGGCACTTCATGCGACCATCTCTCAGCTATTCGCGGTGCAATTGATAAACATAACGCCCCGGCTGACGGATTTACAAAACGACCAACTATTGAAGAGATCGTTGAACGCATCGGACCAATGAAAAATCAAGCTGCGGCTGATGGTGCTGATGCGCCAGCTCGTCCCCGTCGCAGTCGTCGTAAGGTGAATTAATTCGCTATCGTTTTTAACTTACTGAGCACTGATTAACCTACCGCGCAAACTGCCTAAAAACATCTCCCCACATATTATCATGCAGATGATTGGCAGCAATCGCCTGGCAATCAGCCTCTTTAAAACTGCTATAGTTTGATTTTGGCATTTGAGCACAAACTTCTCTCTTTGATTCAATAAAATCGCGCAAAGCCTGATCAATCCTGAGATCAAGCGGCGGTTGCTGATAATTGTCTAGCCACAATTTGCAAATTACATTCGCGCGCGCTTCAGAAGTCTTAGCACCATCGGCATTCCATTGTTCAAAAATGCTATTGTCCGAAAGAATTGAACCATTATCAAACTTTCTAAAATTATCCTTGGTGTGACGACTCCCTAAAAAACTACCAGAAGCTATTCCGTCTGAAATCGTATCTTCGCTATCACCAAAACCGATGAATTCGACGGAAGAAACACGCCTTTGAAGCAATGAAAGCTGGTCAGAATCGGTAATAAATTTCTGATAAGAAGCGACTAACCCACCTTCCAATGAGCCCGCACCACATGAAATAATATTTGCCCCACTGGAAATTGATGCGATTAATCCGTTATGAGCCTCCAATGTTGCCTGTGAATCCAACGCTTTTGAGCCGGTTATTCCACTCACTGCCCTAAATGGCACACCTAGTTTTCTTGCAATTTGCCCAGCGCACTGCATAAATTGACCGCCCTCAGGAGAGCTGAACGATAGCGTTCCTGTCTGCATGGAAGCAACGGCAGAAAAAACACCAAAAACAACGGGAGATCCCGGCCTAACAATTTGTGTAAATGCAGCTCCGGCAAAGAACTCTGCCGTAACTTGCACCAACGCATCAAAAATCGACATTGGACAGGTAATCCCCAGAAGCGCCATTGAGGTAATAACCGAAGCTTGATTTGACGAAGCATAGACCCGCAAAACATCAAGAACATTCTGCTCGAATTTTAGCGGTGATTGAACATTGACTTCAGCCAACAAAACCTGATGGTTTTCTAAAAACTGCTCACCGAAAACAATCTTTGCGATTTCAACCGAGTGCAAAGCCTCCATCTGCGAACCGACAGCACCGCTAAAAGATTTATCCGAATATTTTATGTGCGCATATAAAGAGCTGAGATATCGCTCACGTTTATCAATGTCTGATGCCTGACATGGAGTAAAACCTTGCGCATGAACACTTGGCGAAACGTGTGCCAGTTTTATAAAATTTTCTAAATCATTCTGTGTTGACTGCCGTCTGTCACCGTTTAAATCTTGGACAAAATGTGCGCCTGACGATAGTGTAAAAGACGATGTGTCGCCACCAATTTCCAAAGAGTACTTTGGATTACGTGCATGATGGGTAAAAGTTCTTGGCGCGTTGGCCAGAAGTTTTTGACACATCCCTTTTGGAAAATAAATTCGCCCATCTCGTTGTTCAGCTCCCGCATCAGTCAAGATGGTAAGAACTTCGCCATCAAGGCCAAAATCCACACCAAGATTCTCTAAGACAGATAATGCACGCTCCTCTACAAGCGGCAATGTCGCACTATCTATGAGGTTCAAACCTTTGACAGCTTGCTTCAATGAACCAAAATAAGGCTCAATCACTTGATTTTTCTGCTCTCCGCGACGCGCCTTGGAGCCACCAGTTCGCTTACGCGCATTTTCATTGTCTTTTTTAAGATTCATTATTAAATCAAACATCATTTTGCTAGAAATTGCCAGCCGTTATTGATATAAATAGCAAGGTAATTTCGTATAAGTCTCAAGCCATTTCAACGGTGCAGAATAAATTAGAAAATTAATGCAAGCTCTTGATAAACGTTAGTTAAATTAACAAAGCCTTTGCACTTATATTAGATAATAATATCTCACGAAAGCAAGACACCAAAGAGGATCTCCCATGTCTGAAGAAGAAGAAATCATACTCTCTGAATTGCCAGATGATGAGCTGGTTCTCCAGATGCATGACGACCTTTATGATGGGTTAAAAGAAGAGATACTCGAAGGAACGCAATTGCTTCTTGATCGCGGCTGGGAACCTTACGATGTTTTGACCAAATCCCTCGTTGCAGGCATGGCAATTGTCGGTGAAGATTTTCGTGATGGTATTTTATTTGTGCCAGAAGTATTGCTAGCCGCAAATGCAATGAAAGCAGGAATGGGCATTTTAAGACCACTTCTTATTGAAACTGGCGCACCGAAACTCGGCAAGATGGTGGTTGGCACCGTTAAAGGTGACATTCATGATATTGGCAAAAATCTTGTCGGCATGATGATGGAAGGTGCAGGCTTTGAGATTGTTGATCTTGGCATCAATAATCCTGTTGAGGACTATATCGAAGCACTGGAAAAAGAAGATGCGCAAATTCTTGGTATGTCCGCGCTTTTAACCACAACCATGCCCTATATGAAAGTTGTTGTGGATACACTGGTGGAAAAAGGCATCCGTGATGATTATATAATTCTTGTTGGCGGCGCGCCACTTAACGAAGAATTTGGAAAAGCCGTTGGCGCTGATGCTTATTGTCGCGACGCTGCTGTAGCGGTGGAAACTGCAAAAGAGCTTATGGCACGTAAGCATAATACTCACGCCTCTGGATAAATAGAACTACGAGAAAACCGTTATGAAACAAAGCAATAACACAAAAATAAGAGTTATTGCTTGCGGTGCCTTAGCACGTGAAATCCTAGCCGTTTCAAAGTTGAATGAGCTAACGCAAATTGATTTAGACTGCTTACCCGCACAATGGCATAATAATCCTGAGAAAATAAGCCCGGGCGTAAAAGCAGCCATAAAAAGGGCGCGTACTGAAGGGTTTACAGATATATTCATTGCCTACGCTGATTGTGGTACCGGTGGAGAATTGGACAGGGTCTGCAAAGACGAAAACGTCAAGCGACTTCGCGGCCCACATTGTTATTCATTTTTCTCAGGTAATCTGGAATTTCAAAACCGCTGGGACAATGATATGTCAGCGTTTTTTCTCACTGATTTCTTGGCTCGACAATTTGAAACACTCATCATCGATACCTATAAATTGAAAACGCATCCAGAGCTCGTTGAGATGATGTTTTCCAATTACAGCAAGCTTATTTACCTTGCTCAAACCAACGATGTTAATCTAGAAGAAAAAGCCAAAGACGCTGCTAGGTTTCTGGGGTTAGAATATGAGTATCGCTTCACAGGATATGGTGATTTAATCAAAGAACTCAATGAATTAGAGCAGTAAAGTACTGTTCGTTCAATTATCTATTTACCTTTTATTTTAATAGAAGATTTACGACGAAGCCAAGATAAGCAATGTAAACTTTCAATTTACTATACCGCATAACCGAATCCTCAATAGCTTTGTGTTCTTATCGTCATATAAAAAATATAAGATGGGACAGGGCATGGATGTGGCAATTACAAATAGCGCAATTACAAGTGTGACACAGGTGAATACTGAAGAAAATTGCGAAGAACTTTCAGTAACACTGCAAAATTTGGCAGATAACGCCACAGAGAATGTGAGTGTGAAACAAATATGCGAAGCGCTGGGAGATCGATCATTCGGTGCCTTTCTCCTCGTATTTTGCCTCCCAAATCTTGTCCCCCTTCCACCTGGATCATCAGCCATTCTGGGCATTCCACTAATCATTATTTCATTTCAAATTCTTGCAGGTCATTCGCAAATTTGGCTACCGAAACGATTAGCTGAATACAGCCTTAGTAAAGATAGTTTCCAATCTATGATTGGTAAAATCATTCCACATTTTAAAAAAGGCGAATCCTTTGTCAAAGAGCGTTACTGGCCAATAAATCTGGCGCTAGGTGATAAACTATTTGGCCTGTTTAGCCTTATTTTAGCAGTCGTCGTCACGATTCCTATTCCATTGGGGAATTGGCCACCTGCATTTGCAATTGCCTTTCTTGCAGCTGCCTATACAAAACGCGATGGGATTATGCTTTTCATAGGAACACTCCTTGGAATCGGCTCACTGATCCTTGCCGGTTCAGTTATCTTTGCAAGTATTGTTATTCTAAAGCACGTTTTTTAATCGACGACATATACCCGCTATGTAATGAATATGAGCAAGTCAGAGCAAAAAATTTTATATGTAACAGCGGGCGGGGACGCACCATATGCCCTCGCCAATCATATATATAGAACGCATCCCAACCTCATTATCGCACGTGAAAAAGTACAATCTAAAGCTGCCATAACATATTCCAGAGCCAGATCTAAAGGCTGGTTGAAAGCGCTCGGACAACTTGGCACAATGGTCTTCTCTCGTATGGGAAAATCTGTCTTTTTCAGAGTTTACAAACGTGAAATATCGGAGCGGAATCTTGATGTTAAACTAGACCGTAATATCGATATTGTAGACATTTCCACACCCAATTCATCAGAGTTTATTGATTTGGTTAAAACACTGAAACCAAACATAATATTCCTTTCAGGGTGTCGAATTATCTCACAAGAAACACTGACTGAGATCGATATCCCTATCTTAAATTATCATGCCGGGATTAATCCAAAATATCGAGGTATGTTCGGCGGCTATTGGTCGCGCAGAAATGGTGATGTAGATAATTATGGAACGACAGTACATTTGGTAGACGCTGGAGTTGATACTGGCGATATTTTGTACCAAAGCATCATTCCCATTAAGGGGCATGAAACCATGCTCACGGATGCCATTATCCAAGTCACTCATTCAATGGACATTTCACTTAGAGCTATTGATGATGTTTGCAATAATAAAATAGTTGTGAAAGATGTGAACATCCCATCTCAGCTATGGTTTCAACCAACACTTTGGTCTTATATCTGGTGTGGTATTACCAAAAATATTTGGTAACCCAATAATCTTGTTCATCTAAGAACACTCATCACATAATATAAGAGAGAACAATGGCCAGCTGCACAATCCTCTATTGGAGAGATATTCCCGCACAAGTTATCGTTAAGAAACGCAGAAATGCAGCTAAGAGAGAACTATCTCTCAGATTTACGGAAGCAATTGACATGTGCGCTATGCGAACCGGCGCAGCTGAGAGCGAAGACTATCTTGCTGAGTGGCGCAAGGGCGACCCTGTTGAGGTTTCAGATAACTTAGAACAGGAAGCTGAACAGGCCGCAACCGCGCTCGAAGCTGAATACACGAAGGATATACTTGTTGCATTGGTAAATTCTGAAGGCTGGGCAAAGAAATAGATGATTGACATGACGGTCGATCTTCCAGCAAATATGCCTTGCTATACTTTGGTATTGTAAGAAACCATCACTTCATATAAAGATATCTTTATATCTTGATGGCATTGCATTTTAATGACTTACAATGTCGCTAAATCAGGCAAAAGGAGCCGCCTTAAATGACACGTACGATCGTCGCCTCAGCAACAAAAGAAGTTATCATTGGTTTTGATCAACCATTTTGCGTTATCGGAGAAAGAATTAATCCGACGGGCCGCAAGAAACTTGCAGCTGAGATGAATGCCGGCAACTTTGACACTGTGAAAGCTGATGCTTTGGCGCAGGTTGCAGCCGGTGCGAGTATGCTTGATATCAACGCGGGTGTCACTGCCGTTAATCCCAATGAGACCGAACCTCCCCTGCTCGTGAAAACGCTCCAGATGGTTCAGGAACTAGTCGACGTACCGCTTACAATTGATAGCTCTGTGACAGCGGCAATCCAAGCGGGTCTGGAAGTTGCAAAAGGTCGCCCATTGGTAAATTCGGTAACGGGCGAAGAAGAAAAACTCGAAGCCATTCTTCCGCTCATTAAAAAATATGATGTTCCGGTTGTGGCTATCTCCAATGATGAAACAGGTATTTCTGAGGACCCGGATGTACGCTTTGCCGTAGCAAAGAAGATTGTGGAGCGTGCCGCAGATTTTGGAATTAAACCGGAAGATATTGTTGTAGACCCGCTGGTTATGCCAATCGGTGCGATGGGAACTGCGGGTGAGCAGGTTTTCAAGCTTGTTCGCCGCCTTCGTGATGAACTTAAAGTCAACACAACATGCGGACTTTCAAACATCTCATTTGGCCTACCACACAGGCATGGTATTAATGCGGCATTTCTACCGATGGTCATTGGCGCAGGCATGACATCTGCGATCATGAACCCCTGCCGCCCTCAAGAGATGGAAGCCGTACATGGTGCAAATGTTCTAAATGGAACAGATCCAAATTGTCAGAATTGGATTATGACCTACCGTGACCACAAGCCGACAAGTTCCACCTCATCTGCGGCTGCAGGCGGCGAAGCTTCCGGCGGGGGACGTCGCAGAGGTGGCCGTGCAGCGCGACGTAGTGGCGGTGAATAAGACATGATGTTCAATGGATAGTTACTGAATGATAGAAAGCCACATCTTCAAATGACAGATCATCTCGTCCTTTTCATGCCATCTGGCAAACGAGGCAACTTTGCAACGGGCACCCCCATTTTGGAAGCAGCCCGTCAGCTTGGTGTCTATGTTGAAAGTGTATGCGGCGGTCGCGGCATATGTGGACGATGTCAGGTGGAAACACAATTCGGGCACTTTGCAAAACATGGTATTACATCTGAACAAAGCAGCATTTCCGAGCTGGGTGCCAAAGAAATTCGTTATGCCGAAAAACGTGATCTAAAAGAAGATCGGCGTCTTTCATGTTCGGCCCTCATCATGGGTGATCTGGTTGTCGATATACCGCAAGACACAGTTATCAACGCACAAGTAGTACGCAAAGATGCAGATCAACGTGTTATTGAACGCAATTCAGCAGTTCGCATGTGTTATATAGAGGTTGAAGAACCAGATATGCATAGCCCTTCGGGTGACATGGATAGGTTGATCGATGGGTTAGAGAAAGACTGGCAGATTTCTAACCCACGAATAGACTCTCATCTTGTTTCCGAGGTGCAATCGGTCCTACGTGCTGGAAATTGGAGCGTAACTGTTGCTGTCCATCAAGAAACTGAAAAGTCTCAGGCAGAAATTATTGCAATCTATCCCGAGCTTAAAAATGAAGCCTATGGCATAGCCTGTGATATCGGCTCAACGACGATTGCGCTTCATCTGACATCCCTACTGTCAGGCTCAAATATAGCATCTGCTGGCACATCAAATCCACAAATTCGCTTTGGCGAAGATCTGATGAGCCGTGTTTCCTATGTCATGATGAACCCAGATGGCCGAGAAGCCATGACGAAAGCGGTACGAAAATCTATCAATGAATTAATCGATCAAGTATGCGAAGATAGCGGCATAGACCGTCATAACATTTTGGACAGTGTATTTGTTGGCAATCCCGTCATGCATCACCTTTTCTTGGGCATAGATCCAACAGAACTTGGCGGCGCGCCCTTTGCTCTGGCTGTTTCTGGTGCAGTTCACCTGAAGGCAAAAGAGATTGATATCGAATTGAATGAAGGTGCTCGCACATATATATTACCCTGTATTGCCGGCCATGTTGGCGCGGATGCCGCAGCTGCCACGCTTTGCGAAGGGCCGCATCGTCAAGATGAAATGATGCTACTTATTGATGTTGGTACAAATGCTGAAATCGTTCTCGGAAACAGTAGTCATGCCGTTGCAGCGTCATCTCCAACTGGCCCCGCATTTGAAGGCGCTGAGACATCTTGTGGTCAGCGGGCAGCACCTGGAGCCATCGAACGCATTCGAATTGATCCTGAAACCTTAGAACCGCGTTATCGTATCATCGGTGTTGAACAATGGTCAAATGAAGATGGCTTTGAGGAAAAAGCAAAAGAAATCGGCATTACGGGCATATGCGGTTCCGGTATTATCGAAGTTATTGCCGAAATGTATCTAGCAGGCATCATTAGCGAAGATGGTGTTTTAAATGGGAAACTCGCAGAAAAGTCTGACAGAATTTTTGAAGATGGCCGTACATTCTCCTACCTCGTAAAAGAAGGCGAGCCTCGCATTATCGTAACGCAAAATGACGTTCGGGCAATCCAGCTTGCAAAAGCAGCTCTTTATGCTGGCGTCAAATTGTTGATGGACAAACAGAAAGTCACGTCAGTAGATAAAATCGGTCTGGCTGGTGCATTTGGTTCGTTTATCGACCCTAAATATGCAATGGTTTTAGGACTGGTCCCTGATTGCATCGTTGAAAATGTTAAAGCTGTTGGAAATGCGGCAGGAACGGGCGCACGCATGGCCCTACTCAACCGCGACTATAGACGCGAAATTGAGAAGACAGTTCGGGATATTGAAAAAATCGAAACGGCTTTGGAGCCAAGCTTTCAGGAACATTTTGTCAATGCAATGGCATTTCCTAACAAGGTAGATCCATTTCCAAAGCTTGAAAAAACAGTCATATTACCACCGCGAGAAATGAATTCCGTGCAGAGAAAACAATCGGATCAGACTCAGCAGTCCCGCAGACGAGGTGGGCGTAATCGGCGGCCTAGGTAAAATAAGCCGCCAAATAATTAATCGTTTATCAACTGCAATGAAGCAGCTGCGGATCTACCATTTCGACCTTCTTCCAACTCATAAGAAAGCTTCTGATTGTCCTGCAATTCTGAGAGGCCTGCCGCTTGCACCGCAGAAATATGCACAAATATATCCGCTCCGCCATCATCGGGCGCGATAAAACCATAGCCCTTAGTTGCATTAAACCACTTTATTGTACCGGTTGCCATAAAACTCGACTCCATATTCCAATCATAAGAAGCAAGCAAAACGACCAAGAATTGCCCGCTCGCAATCTCTCAGCGATCAGACACCTCTAACGGTTTGAGACCTTCCAGAAACTGCACAAAAATAAACTAGCCAATTAGATTAAAATTGCAAGTAAGATTTTTTGACAGAACAAAAGGTCAAAATAGCGATAGCTCAACAAAAAATTATGCAAAAGATGAGTTATCAGACTTATAGAAGATAACTTTATCTATAAATTTCAATACACAAGGGGTGCATCAAATAAAATAACTCACCATCTTAGTTTTCAGATTCTTCAGGTCCGTGCAAATAAACCTCCCGATGAGGATATGGAATTTCAATTCCTTCAGCCTGAAGACGATCATATATTGCGACACGCAGCTCATTACGAACATTGAATCCATTGCTAATATCCGCAAGAAACCCTCTTAAAGAAAAATCCAGTGATGACGCTCCAAAGTCAACAAATTCAACACTTGGCTCAGGTATTTTAAGAAGATTTGGATTTTCATCCGCAATCTCCAGCAATAGATCCATAATTTTCTTTGGGCTATTATCGTATGAAACACCAATCGGAACCTCAACACGTCCAATAGAGTTTCGATGGGTCCAGTTCCCCACAGCACCATTTACCAGCTCTGAATTGGGTACGATAACTGATTTACGGGAAAAAGTTTCAATCTCAGTAGCACGAACGGATATTTCTTTTACAATGCCCTGCACACTGGTTGTCTCTACCCAATCACCAGCCTTAAAGGGTCTTTCCGCCAGAAGAATAAGACCAGATACAAAGTTACTAACAATAGTTTGAAGTCCAAAACCAATACCCAATGAAAGCGCACCAGCTACAAGTGCCAGCGAGGATAAGTCAAATCCTGCGGCGCTCACCGCGATCATCGCAGCAACAGCTATTCCAAAATATCCGATAACTTTGCGAACAGAATTACGAACTCCTAACTCAACCTTACCACGACTTAAAATATTACGATCCAACCATTGTTGGAAGCGCCGCGTCGCAAAATAACCTATAGCAAAGAGGATGAGGCCAATTCCGATATTAACAATCGAAATTGTTATTCCGCCAATTTGTATGCGAGTAAAAAGATCAAGCCCCCCAGTAATCAACTCCTGCGGCCGATACCCCCACTGCAAGAGCACAAATGACAGACCAAGCCCAAATAAAAGGATGTTAATAATAATGCCTGTAACAAGACCAAGACTATTCAATAGGCTCTGTGAAAACTGAAAAGTTGTGATCAGATGCTTGCCCAAAAGAGATTCGGCGAAAGCATTTTCCTGCATAATTGCTTTTCCAGATAGCAATCCAAAATAAACTACAATCAAAATAGCGCCCGTAACAATGATTTGCGATGACATGAACGCACCCAATGCAACGTAACCAGCCAAACAGCTAAAAATTAATCCAACCCCTGTCATCAACATTGGCAGGCGAACCCATAGCGGCCAAGGTTCGCCATGACTACCAGAGCTCTCGTCTTTCGGAACCAGCGGTCTCAGTTGCGACGTGATAATCAGTATAAGTGCAAAAAGTACTGTTTCGACAAATGCTTGAAGAACACTGCTCTGGATAGGTAAGTTCAACAATTCACGCACACCAGCACCAAGATAACTGACGGTCTGAATTAAAAACGTGAAAACTGCCAGACCATAAAGAGCCTTTGCGCTTCGGTCTGTCAAATTCAATAATCGCCCGCGAGGTGCCCACGGCCCCAAGATAACTGACGCCAGCTTCAAAACGAGAACGAGCAAAACAATAGCCTGAAGAACGCGTGCGAATAGGGACGCAAAGTCCACTCGCAACACACCGAAGTTCAACAACAGAAAATACGTGCTTACACCAAAAGCTGCGACCGACAGGGTGGGAATAATAGCTGACCAAAAAGCCGAATTGAGCCTACTTCCAAAGCTTAGTTCGGCACGAGTGCTCTCATTATGTATAAACTGGCCAAAATACCTGTACCCACCAAAAAAAATCGCCATACCCGCAAGTATAGACAATGCAATGGAAATCAGGACACTTTGTTTTTTAAACTGCCAGACGAATGAAAGCCAAGAAAATGTCTTTGCTTTAAATACGGCAAATTCTCGCGAGAATGCTGTGGTAATATTTTCAAACGAAATCGTATCTATCTTCACGCGTTCAAACACTTGCGAGGTGAACATATCCCGACGCAGAAGACCAATATCAAAAATTAAATCCTCACCGGCAGCAGCAACTCCATCCAATTTCCCAATAAATACGGTAAGTAGCGCACTGTTTTCGGTTAGTTTATTGCGTTCTACCGTGATCGCCTCAGCCTCGGGTTCTGCACCATCAGCGGGTGCATCGCCGAGCGCGGTAAGGCGCTCCTTGTCCTTAACGCCTTCAGCACGCAGTCGATCAAGCATCTCCAAAACAGGTGCTAGAAAATCCTCTGTATCCGTGCGTAACTTAATAAGCTCATCTTCATTTTCCTGGTTATCGGTAAACCGCCGCTCCAAAATTTGTATCTGGGTCTCAAAAGACTCGATTTGCTTTTGATCTCGCTCAAAAGACGGAGAAATATTCTGCGCAGATGTAACCGTCAGCACACTGAAATTAACAAACAACATTGCAATGAAAAATCGCAAAAAATTACTCATATCTTAGCCTTTGGAATCAAGTGCTTCTTTAGATTTAAGGTTACTTTATCATATAGTTTTTTAAAAACACCAATCCAACATTGTTTTCAGATGGAGCGGCATTCTTTTGGATGGTCTGTAAAATAACAAACGATCATCATCTTCCCAATCAACCAATCAGAATTTCAAAAAATTACACTATATTGATCGACATCGCTAAAGGACAATGATCCGAAGCTTTCGGCCTATCCCAACCGACACGTGGATAACGCTCTACGTCCTGCCCATCGGGAAATACTGTACGCCAAGGCTGGCCGGCGCGAATTATATCCGGCTTTATGCTTGCAGAAGATTTTGCGAGAGCTGGAGATAATAAAATGTAATCAAGTTGACACAAATGCTGCACATCTGGTCCACGTGTATGGTAAACTGTCCAGCGATCTAATTCACTTCGGCGCTGTATTACATTCTCTGTAAACCCATCAGATAAAAAAACATCTATTGCACTTTGTTTTTCGTGCTCAACCTTAAAATCATAACCTGTTCTTCGATCACCAGTTACGACAACACGCTCATCGTAGTCATTCATGTCCCCACAAATGATAAAGCGTTTACTGTCAGTCTTCCCCTTACCAAAACGCTTTTCAATGATTTTGCGAACTGCCTTTGCCTCCGCCGCCCTCACTGGCATCGTATAGGTTTTCCCATCCAACCCATTTCGTGAAGATCCCATTGATTTAAAATGGACGACATAAATGGTCAACGGTTTACCGCCAACTAGCACGTCAATCTCTAGGCAATCACGTTTGAAAATGCGATCCTTAGGATTATATCTTTCTGACAATTCTTCGGTAAATAGATCAAAATCTTCATAGGTTACATGGGCATGGCTTTGCATACGTACAAATTCTATGTCCTGCCCGTCTCTGGTTTGCTCGCGCATCATAACACCAACATCGATGCCCCGACGGTCATTGCCTTCCGCTAGGTATTTCTGGCGATAACCTTCACCAACCATCTTATAGAGATAGCCACGCTCAAATGCACTCAATGTATCGATATCTTCAACTTCTTGCAGGCAGACAATGTCAGCGTCAGTATCTGCTATAGCAAGCGCAGTGAGTTGTCGTGTATCATCTGTTAGAGAAACAATCCGAGCAATCTCCATCTGCTTATATTGTTCTTTGTCTTTCGGATCATACAATTGATTGACACGATCTTGACGATGATCTCGTTCGAAACCGGAAAAATCAAAACGACTTAATAGATTTTCAGCGTTAAACGTCGCTATTCTCAATACCATACTGACCACATTCCCTCATTATCCTGAAATGAGGGTTGGGCTTTTTTGCACCCAAGGTCAAGTGAAGTTTGATATACATTGACCAAGTTCAGCTATTCCCGTTTGGATATTCTCAATACTTGGATGCGAAAAATTTAGCCGCAATGTATTTTTACCCTCACCATTTGCATGAAATGCATGCCCCGGCACAAATGCGATTTTGTGCTTATGCAATGCATGTTTTAGCAGCTTTGTCGCATCCATTGTCGTTGGCAATTTCAGCCAAATGAACATGCCGCCCTCTGGTTTTGTCCAACTTACGCCGTTTGGCATATTTACATCCAACGCGCCCAACATGGCATCACGTTTTTGGCAATAAACCAACTTGAGACCTTCAACATGTTCATCAAAATCATGTTGCACGACCTCGTAAACAGCCATCTGATTTATCGTTGGCGAATGTAGATCCGCAGCCTGTTTTATGAGCACCAGCTTTTCGATGATTTCCTTTGATGCGCAAACCCAACCTATCCGCAAGCCAGGACTAAGTGTCTTTGAAAAACTTCCACAAAAAATCGTTCGTACGTCATTGATACTTTTCCCATCTTCCATTTCCAACGCCAAAAGAGAAGCTTCATCAGTCCCAGAATAACGCAGAGCCTTATAGGGTGCATCCTCAATGACAATTGAATCCGAAACCTCCGCACTCTCAAGAATTCTGCGCCGCTCATGTTCACTTAGTGTAACTCCCGTTGGGTTTGCAAAATCAGGCACAGTATAAATAAACTTTGCTCGCCCATTCCGTTTTTGCTCGATTTGAAGCGGTTCAAATTCAGGCTCATAAGGCCTAAATGCCTGCAATGCTCCAAGATATGTCGGATTATCAACAACGGCTACATCATCCTTAGAGAGAAACATTTTTCCAAGATAATCTAATGCCTGCTGCGATCCCGACGTTATGAGAATATTATCGACATCACAATCAACATTCAGCTTCGCCATATACTCGACAAGCCAATGTCTCAGTGGCAAATACCCTTCGCTAACCGAATATTGTAGGCTTTGTTCTGCATTCTCGCCACTAAGAATTTTGCTAAAAGCACTTTCAAATCGCTTCTTGGGAAACAATGTTGGATCAGGAATCCCGCCTGCAAAAGAAATAATATCATCTTGATCCAAAATTTTCAAAAGTTCACGAATTTCTGAAGCTTGCATATTCTTCATGCGATTTGCGAATAGGTCTGATATATTCATCGGATTCTCATTTATGTCAGCATTACTGACCTAGTCAGATATATTGACGTATTGAAAATTGCAACACTTTTCTTTTGTTTGATGTGCAGAACTTCCTATTTGGAAAAATAGATATAAGGTTTAATGGAACTCATACACTTTGTTTCATATGAAATTGAACTTGCGGAATAACCTTTGATTACGTTTATAATTGCAGTGTTTCTTCTTCTAACCACACCAGGTCCCGGTGTTTTAACGCTCGCCGGTGTTGGTTCAGCATATGGCTACAGACATGGCTTTCGATATCTAATCGGTCTGCTTATCGGTCAAAACATTGTTGCCATTGCAGTTGCTACCGGTCTAGCGGCCATATTGCTAGCAGCGCCAATCATTCGAAATATTCTACTTGTTTTATCCGTATCTTATATGATCTTTTTAGCATATAAGATTGCATTCTCAGGTTCAAAAATTGCATTTATTGGCGCCAGCAAATCACCTGGAGTACGCGGCGGCATTATTCTGCAAATCATCAATCCCAAAGCTTATGTCGTTAATACGAGCCTATTTACGGGCTTCTCAATTTGGCCTGATAGTTTCACCACAGAGATTACATTCAAATTCTTTGCATTAAATCTAATTTGGCTATGTATCCACATATTGTGGTTAGCTATGGGGGTAACGATACATAGGCTTAGTTTATCCGCGAGAATTCAGCATTTTATCAATATAAGCATGGCCATAGCGCTCATAGCCGTTGTAGGGTTAGCATTATGGGCACAATTCTACACCAACTAATGTGGCATTTTATTCCAAGCATCCAGCGCGGCAATTTTGTAAGCTTCTGCGAGCGTCGGATAATTGAATGTATTTTCAACAAAATATTCAAGCGTGCCACCAAGATTTATTACCGCCTGACCAACATGGATTAGCTCTGTAGCTCCCTCACCCACGATATGACAACCAAGCAATCGACGTGTTTTCAATGAAAATATCATTTTTAACATGCCTGTTTCCAGACCCATAATATGTCCGCGCGATGTCTCACGAAAACGCGCTATGCCACACTCATAGGGAATATTACGTTCGTTAACTTCTTCTTCCGTCATGCCAATAGTCGAAATTTCGGGCACAGCGTAAATACCATAAGGGAAATATTCTGGCGGTTCATGCGCCTTTTCTCCAAACGCATGGCACGCAGCAATTCGACCCTGCTCCATTGATGTCGAAGCCAAACTAGGAAACCCGATAACATCACCAGCGGCATATATGCCATTAACACTTGTTTCAAAAGTATTTGCATTAACGGAAATACGCCCGCGATGATCGCACTCAATCCCACAATTTTCCAAACCTAGACTATCTGTTGCACCCATCCGGCCAGCGGCAAATAACACCATATCCGACTTAATTGAGCGTCCATCTTCCATGTCAATCTGACATCCAGCTCCATCGAGTTTCTTCACTTTTTCAACTTTCTTGCCAAATCGTAGAATCATTCCGCGATCACGCAACTGGTAAGTAAAATCGCTGATTAGTTCTTTATCGACAAAATCGAGCATAGAGTCCCTCGGCTCAATCAAGGTAACATGCACATCCAGCGCATTGAAAATAGTCGCATATTCGACACCAATCACACCTGCACCAATAATGGCGATACTACGCGGCAGGTTCACCAAATCCAAAATCTCATCACTATCCAAGAATGTTTTACCATCGAAAGGATAGTCTTTTGGCCGAAATGGTTTTGTTCCTACTGTGAGAAGAAATTTATCGGCTGTTAGTTCGATAATCTCACCATCTTCCCCCTGCACCGAGATCTTCTTTTCTGCAATGAACTTGGCTTCACCCTTAATCGTATCCACGCGATTTCGTGCAAATTGATGTTCAAGCACTTCAACTTCGTGATTAAGCGTAATATGCAGACGCTCGCGCAAATCATCAGCCGAAAGGTTTTCCTTCACACGATATGCACGACCGTAAAAACCCCGTTCCCGCCATCCACTCAGATTTAGCGCGGTTTCTCGTAGAGTTTTTGATGGAATTGTACCAGTATGAACTGAAACGCCACCTACTCGTCTGCCTTTTTCAACAACACAGACTGATTTCCCCAGTTTGGCGGCTTGAATTGCCGCACGGCGCCCAGCCGGCCCGCTGCCGATAACAATAAGGTCATGATGATCCAATGCATTCTCCCCAGATAGAATGGATAATTCATCTCATCAAAAACATATTCTAATTGCGTCGGGCTTACCCATACAAAAAGGGCCCGCTTTCATAACAGAAGCGAACCCAATTATTTACTTGTAGGAATTTGCGTCAGTAATCGTTGTAAAATGAGTCCGTAAACAGACTTGGCAACTGCTCGCGCGCATTTTCTGCAATTGTTTTCATAATTTCAAGCGCGGCTTCCATCTCTAGATCAACAATAGCTGCAGCAGTTAATGGGTTTTGTCCGGCAGGTTGAGGACCGAGAGAACCGCTTGGACCACCATCAAACAGACTTGCCATATCATTTAAACTTGCAGAACCTCCGCCGAAGCCGAGGCCGCGCTGGTCACCATAGGCCATATAAGATGCTTGTGTTACTTCCGACCGCTCGAAAGACAATGTGGAAATTGAATTTCCGTTCTCATCTTCGGTGACAGAGAAACTGATACTAAACGATTGGGTATTTGAATAAGAAATATTTTGATATCCACCCGAAGCATTGGAGCCCTCGAACGAGAATGCAGTCGACATCTCAAAATCAAGATTAAAACTTGTTAACTTGCCGTCGACTTGCTCCATATCGAATGAAAGCCCTGCATAAGACTCCAAATCAAGACCCGCGCTGTTGCCACGGCCATCGCTTTTGGATGCAGATACAGAAAGCGAACTCTCAAATTCGGCGCTTGTAAGCTGGGTAAGACTTCCCGCATTATTCCCACCCTTTACAGGTTCATCCGAAATTCGGTTCTGCATACTATCTAGGAAGGAGGTAAGGATCTGCGACGCAGCTTTATCAAAAGCCTGTCTGGCACCATCAGTATGGCCCTGCAGCGCACCTAATACATTTCTAGGGCCGGGAGGTGCCGATTTTTGCTGCCCGCCATTATCGCTTCCAGATTGTTGGAGTGATACATTGGCAAATTGTTGGTAACCTGCATATGCTGAAATCATAATACTTGTCCGTTACTCCGTGTCCCCCCGAACACAAATTGAATATGGCATGCCTTAAAAAACATGCACCATCTACGATCAAGAATACCTCTCTAGTATTAAGTGCGGCTTAACTTACCATTGCCAGAAATCGCGATATATCGTTAAGATTTGGGAAACCATAACAGCCCCCTTAAGCAAATTTGCACTCAAATAAATAGCAAACTATTCTCATAAATAATTAAGCCCTGAGCAAATGCACAGGGCTTAATTATTCGACAAACTCGCGAATGACGCAAATAAAATTAACAATCAGACGGCAAGCCTATCGCGCATTTTTGAGCCATTTTTTCAAATTATTAGAAAAGGAAGTAACAATTAAATCAATACGCTTGTCCGTCTTAGCCGTTGAGACATTCTTGATAGCGGAATAAATTAAGCCAACAGGGATACCATTGATTGAAGAGCCATTATTGCTACCTCGATCCTCTCCTCTAATTTTGTGCGCAGCAATAGTCGCATTAGTGTCCACATCAACAATGCTTACGACACCGCTGACATAGGAATCAGAAGCCAGCGCAACGCGACCAACGCCGGAAGCTATGCTGGCTTTATCCAAAAGAATAACAAGACGGGCTGGCTTTTGCCCAGTCATCAAATTTGGTAAATCAGCAGTAACACGCGCTTTGACTTGATCCGAAAATTTTTGTGCCAAAACCTCGGACGACTCATCTCCAAGTGATTTAACTCCTGTGCTAAACCGCAAAGATCTATTAACGACAACCGACTGGGCATAGTAATTAGAAACCGCATTCACTGTGGCTGGATCTGGCTTTGTTTGGCAGGCAGTAATACTAACAAGAACAATAAGTAATACAAAAAAACGTTTAATCATCTGCAAGTCCCTAAGATTTTGAAGCCTTTTGGCTTAATAAGAAATAGATAGTCAAAACTACAAAGTAATGTAGATGCAATGCACCATTTGGCACAAAAAAACCAACCCCATCCAATTATTTAATAAAATCAATAATTGGATGGGGTTGGCAAAAGAGATCAAAATTGAAAATCGCTCTAGTTTTTAGCTTTATCAACCAACTGATTTTTGGCAATCCAAGGCATCATACCGCGAAGTTTTGCGCCAACTTCTTCGATCTGATGCTCATCGTTCAAGCGACGGATACCTTTAAAGCGGGCACCACCAGCACGGTATTCTTGCATCCAGTCAGATGTAAATTTACCAGTTTGAATATCAGTTAGAACACGTTTCATCTCAGCTTTTGTTTCGTCTGTGATGATGCGTGGACCTGAAACATACTCGCCCCACTCAGCAGTGTTTGAAATTGAGTAGTTCATGTTTGCAATGCCACCTTCATAGATAAGGTCAACGATGAGTTTTACTTCGTGCAAACACTCAAAGTAAGCCATTTCAGGCGCATAACCAGCCTCTGTCAATGTCTCAAAGCCAGCACGGATCAATTCAACAAGACCACCACAAAGAACAACCTGCTCACCGAATAGATCAGTTTCACACTCTTCACGGAAGTTTGTTTCAATGATGCCTGAACGACCACCGCCAACGCCACAAGCATATGACAATGCAAGATCATGTGCATTACCAGAAGCATCATGATGAACAGCGATCAGGCATGGCACGCCGCCGCCCTTCATGTATTCGCCGCGCACTGTGTGACCAGGGCCCTTCGGTGCAACCATAACAACATCTACTGTTGATTTTGGTTCAATAAGACCGAAATGAACATTAAGACCATGGGCAAACGCAATCACAGCGCCATCGCGAATGTTCGCCGCAATGTGGTCCTTATAAATGTCAGCTTGAAGTTCATCAGGAGCCGCCATCATCATAAAGTCAGCCCAAGCAGCCGTATCGGCTACAGACTTAACTTCAAAACCATCTGCTTCAGCTTTTTTCACTGTCGGAGAGCCTTCACGAAGCGCAATAACAATACCTTCCGCGCCAGAATCTTTAAGGTTCATAGCATGAGCACGACCTTGTGAACCGTAACCGATGATTGCAACTTTTTTCGATTTGATGAGATTTAGATCCGCATCAGCATCATAATAAACGCGCATTTTATATCCTTCCAATAACAAGACTTATGTCTGTTTTTCTATTAATTATTTTCTCACTCAGCTCTTTATTGAGCCAAACAACTTGTAAAACTGTTCAACCGCTTGGTTGGCAGTATTCTCTATTTCATCTGCGCTCATATTATTGTTATCGCCGAGCAACAAACGCACATGAAAATCTGAAACGATAAGCCCGTATAAAACTCGATAAGTTTCATCGACCTTCGCAAATTTTAAAAAGCCTTTATCCTTCGCCGAATTGAGAAATGCGTGTGCACGCGCCTCAATCAATCCGCGACCATTCTTCATCAAAAGCGGCCCAAGCTGAGAAGCCTCGTCACTCGCCTGCCCTATGGCAAGCCGATTTAATGCTAATGAAATTTCACCCGACAAAACCGTAAGCAACTCGGTTGCAAAACGTACGAGATATTCTTTAAATGCAGCCGTACTTTTAAAAACATCATTATTCAAAACAGCTCCTACTTTGCTGCCTTGAACCGTCATCATTGCAGCAAGCAAACCATTGCGATCACCAAACCACTTATAGAGACTTTCTTTGGAACAATTTGAAGCCCGCGCAATGTTTGCAGTCGTCAACGCCTTCCCGCCGCCGGAAACAAGCAAATCCAGAGCGTTTTCCAACACTTCTTTCTGACGTATTGTCAGTTCGGATTGTCCATAATCTTGGACACCTAAATGATCAGTTTGCAACATTAATTTCTCCAGTACCGTACGGTACGGTTCTTCAATATTTCAAGTTTATGTCGTCGTCAACCATTTTTGCCAATTAATGAGCGGAATCGTCATCTTGGATCAAAATATATTGACTCCAACGCGCGACTGGATAATAAGGTGACTTAATTATTCATGTTAAATAACGTTGATGCGTATGATTGTTTGTAGCTGCAATATTATTTCCAAACAAGAAATTGAAGAAGTCATAATTGAGCTTCTCCAAGATGACCCTTGGCGCCTAATTGTCCCCGGTGTTGTATACCATGCGATGAATGCACGTGGGAAATGCTGCGGATGCTTCCCTGGTGTTGTGGACATCATCGTCGCAACAACTCAAAAATTTCATGAAGAACAACAGACACCTTCAGCAGAGATTATTTGCTTCATGGATAAATTGAAAAAGCATCATGATGCCTGTGAAACAGCACGTATGATTGCTCGGCATCGTCAACTAAAGACCCGCAAACAAGCTTAGTTTCTTTTTTCTTTAAAAAACCACTCCCTCCCCCCTAGACAAACTCACGCAAATCACTACTTTAGAATTATTCTAATCTGTAGATTCCACTGGAATCCAACCTATGTTAAAGAGAAGGGGTTAGCCATGAAGGGTAGCGCAAAAGTTATTGAACGATTGAATGAAGCTCTATTTTTAGAACTTGGAGCTGTAAACCAGTATTGGCTACATTATCGTCTAGTTGATGATTGGGGATTTGCTTTGCTTGCAAAGAAAGAACGCGAGGAGTCAATTGAAGAGATGCAACATGCTGACAAGCTGATCGACCGCATTATTTTTCTCGGTGGACACCCGAATATGCAAACCATAGCACCACTTAAAATTGGCCAAAACATCAAGGAAGTTTTAGAGGCTGATCTGGAAGGCGAATATGGTGCACGCAAATCCTACTCAGAATCTCGCAAAATATGCGAAGCTGAAGGTGATTTCGTTTCGATGCGTCTTTTCGATGATCTATTGGCCGATGAAGAAGGTCACATCGACTTCCTTGAAACTCAACTTGAGCTATTGGAAAATATTGGCGTTGAGAAATACGGCCAGCTAAATGCCGAACCAGCAAACGCTGCGGAATAATAATCAATATGTCTGGGTAACGCCTGTCGTTAAACGTTACCCAGACTAAGTCGTCGGCCAGCCACTAGCAGACAAAAACCGCTTTACGGTTCCTTCCATCCCAAATTCAAGTGCGTCTGCAATTAAACCATTTCCAATTGAAACTTCTAAAAGATTATCAACTGCACCTGCCAATCCTAGCATATTTGCGACGGTTAAGTCATGCCCCGCATTAACATCCATCCCATATTTGGCTGCAAAACCTGCCGTATGAGAAAGATCAGCGAGAGCATTCTCCGCAGCATCCGAATCGTCAAAAGTACTGCCATAGGGACCAGTATAAAGCTCAATCCGATCAGAACCAGCTTCACTAGCTGCAATAATTTGGGTTTCATCAACATCAGGGTCGCAAAAACACGATACGCGAAATTGCTTTGTTTTTAAGCGCGTTATTATCGGCACCAAAACATTGTGGTTTGAAATAAAGTCCCATCCATGATCAGATGTTGCTTGAGATGGATCATCTGGCACAAGCGTCACCTGGTCGGGCTCGTGTTTTTCAACCAACTCCAGAAACTCACCTGTTGGGTAGCCTTCAATGTTCAATTCAGCATCGGGGAATTCATCATCAATAAGCGCACGTAGCGGGGCCAAATCTGAAAACCTTATATGCCGCTGGTCAGGTCTTGGATGTACCGTCAAACCATGAGCCCCGGCATTTAACGCAATACGCCCTAAACCAACGACATCTGGCCAAGGTAGATCACGCCTATTTCGAAGCAAGGCGACCGCATTCAAATTTACAGATAATTTAGCAGGCATTTCACTAACCTCAACTTCAAACACTATCTTAATATACGCTAGTACATTGTCTATGAATACCAATATAAATTGATGTAACCAGTTAAAAAATTCATATGTGACAGCTTTATTTTGAGATTGCATAACGCAAGGCGCTGCAATTTGATACAGTAAACTAAACTGTTCTCAAGTTTCATCACATGTCAAGTTTCATACTCCGACAACATCATTGATGTTCTTCTTCCTGAACATCTATAAGCGACTGATTAATAAGGTCGATCGCGTTGGTATATTCTGCCCATGCAATGATTTTTCTGTGATCATTTGATCCAACAACAGGCAATCGCATCTCACCTGTTTCATCAAACAACTTCAATGCAGTTTCAAAATTATCTGTCGACTTCAAAACCAAAACATCGCCCTCAGCAAGAACATCATCACCTTGGCCACTTGCAGATCCATCAAGCTCAATCATGATATCAGAAACCCAAAGATTTCTCAGCATTGCGCGGTACGGCCCGTGTCTTACGTCCAACCCACGCAACTCAAGCTGCCAATGGAAAAAGGAGCGACCATGGATAGCCTGATTTATCCCGTGAGAAACCGCGATAGTAAGAAGCAATGCTATAGAAAGCGTATATCCTCCCGTCAATTCAAACGCGATCACCGTTGTCGAAATCGGAGCTCCAATGACAGTTGCAGCCACCGCCCCCATGCCTAAAATTGCATATAGACCTGGATCAGAGGCCATCTCTGGCAATATTCCTGCCGCAGTAATACCGAATACACCACCCGTAAGCGCACCTAAATAAAGAGCTGGTGAAAACACACCACCACCAAATCGGGAGGCATACGTGAGAGCCGATGCAAATATTTTCAGCGTGATCAAAACGACCATAAGCATAACGGGAATTCTTGTCCAAAGAGCATCATTTGTCGTCTCATAACCAATGCCCAATATTTGCGGATAGTAAGTACCGATTATCCCTAATGCTAAACCACCAAGAACGGGCCTGATCCACAACGGAAGGTCCAGCTTTTTCGCCGAATAGTCCGCGAGGAACAGACTAAATTGGAAGACAATAGCAACAAACGCACAAACCATTCCCAAAAGGAAGAAAGCCGGAAATTCAAAATATGAGATAATTTCATAACTTGGAATAGAAAATACCGTATCTTCACCCAACCAAAGTCGGGAAATGACAGTACCTGATACCGAAGACAATACAATTGGAACAAAAGAACGAGCAGAATAGTGCCCAAGTATGACCTCATGAGCAAACAATACGCCAGCAATCGGCGCATTGAAGCTAGCAGACACGGCAGATGCAGCTCCCGCAGCCAGCAATGTTCTACTCGATTTTTCTGGCAATTTCATCTTGCTTGCAAGTGAACTCGCAAATGATGCGCCAAGATGAATGACTGGACCCTCACGACCTGCGCTTGCTCCTGCCCCAAGAGAAATGACAGTTACAATTGCAGACCAAACACCTTCTCGAAAACTCAATTTACGACCAGAAACATGTCGAGCTTCCATAACATCAGCTACACTTCCAGCGCGGTGTATTTTCAATACAAACTGCAACAGTAGACCTACAATTAACCCGCCGGCAGCTGGCGTTAGTAAAATTACGAGGAAGTGTACATCTTTAAGCTTTGCAAGAAAAATTTCGCTCCGTTCACCTGACCAAACATATTGTACGAAACCGATAAATTCATTGAATAAAACAACAAGGATTGCTGCGCCAATACCGATTATAATGCCAAGCATCCAAATTAGAGGCTGTCGATGTGTTGTAAAGCTAGATAAGTTAGGCCGTATCCACTGAGAAAAAAGCCCTATGGTTTTACTGGTGATTTCAAAGAGCAATTATATTCCCCATCCATTTATATTGCTTCAATTTCGTGCACTAAATCACTAAAATCTAGACAAGTTAGACGAACCCTATCATAAAGAATCAAAGCTTTTTGGAAGGATAACATATGCCTGCGGCAAGTTCCGAGCAACGGTCTGAAAAAGTCTCTCTCGTGATAGATGTATTGCGGCAGCAGTTAGGAGAAAAAATCAACACAGGTGAGAGCGTACGTTCACAGCACTCTCATACAACGACATCTCTCCCTCCCCAACTTCCAGATGCAGTTGTCTTTGCAGATAATCCTGATGACATTACTATAGTTGTTAACACCTGCGCTAAATATGAAGTACCAGTTATACCGTTTGGAATTGGTACATCTCTTGAAGGACAGATAAATGCTGCAAACGGCGGCATCTCAATCGATGTATCCGGCATGAATAAAATCCTTTCAGTTAATTCAGAAGATATGGATTGCACAGTCGAACCCGGGGTAACCCGCGAACAGCTTAACAGTTACTTAAGGGACACAGGCCTTTTCTTTCCCATCGACCCTGGAGCCAACGCAACAATTGGCGGAATGACTGCCACGCGCGCCTCAGGCACAAATGCTGTCAGATACGGTACAATGCGCGAGAATGTAATTTCAGTTGAAGCTGTCACGGCAGATGGAAAGAAGATCAAGACAGCGAATCGCGCTCGCAAATCATCCGCAGGCTATGATTTAACACGGCTTTTCGTTGGTTCCGAAGGCACCTTAGGTGTAATAACAGCCATAACGCTGAAACTACATAGTGCCCCGTCAAGTATATTGAGCGGTACTTGCGTGTTTGACGACATTGAAGCAGCTACAAACACGGTGATCATGACCATCCAAATGGGTATCCCTGTAGCAAGAATAGAGCTTATGGATGCCGTGCAAATTAGAGCTTCAAACATTTACTCCGACATGGATAATCCTGAGAAACCTACGCTCTTTATCGAATTACACGGAGAGGAGGAAGATGTTGAAAAACAAGCAGAAATGTTCGCTGAAATCGCAAAGGATTTTGGCGCACAAGACCCACAATTTTCTTCTATTTTGGAAGAAAGAAACAAACTCTGGAAAGCACGCCATGATGCTTATTGGGCAATGAAAAGCCTTAAACCAAATACTGATATGATTACGACGGATGCATGTGTGCCCTTATCCCGGTTTTCTGAGTGTGTTGTAAAGTCTCAACAAGATCTAGCTGAATTGAACCTGTTCGGCGCAATTATTGGACATGCCGGAGATGGAAATTTTCATACTCAAGTCATGATCAATCCTGATGATGATGATGAACTTGTTCGAGTAAGAGAATATGCCTCACGCGTAAGTAAGCGGGCAATTGAGATGGATGGAACTTGCACGGGTGAACATGGCATCGGACAGGGAAAGCAAAAATATTTAGATCTAGAACTTGGAGATAGTGTGGATATTATGCGACAGATTAAAAAAGCACTGGACCCAAAAAATATAATGAACCCGGGTAAGGTTTTTCAATTGAACGGACAAACAAAATGAAACCGTTGCGTTACTTAAATTCACCGCACTTAAGTGCTAAAAGTAACATCTAGCGCAATCTCATCATATTAAACTTGTCATAGCGAGAACAAAAGAGTGTAACATAGAGCCATGATTTTAGTTCGGTTGTTTATTTTTTTTGGTGGTTTGCTCGCTCTTGGGCTTATAGCACTTCTCGTCGGTCCGTATTTTATCGATTGGTCAGATTATCGATCAGACTTTCAAAAACAAGCAAGCCGCATATTAGGGCAAAAAGTCATTGTTAATGGTGATGCTGAGCTCCGGATACTCCCTTTCCCGTCCCTCACATTTAATGACTTAACTGTCGGAGAAAACGCCTCCGGTCAACCAATGATGACTGCCAAGCAATTCGAAGCCGATTTAGAAATTACTCCTTTTTTAAGTGGAGAAATTCTAATTTTCGACATGAAGATTGTTGAACCTGATTTGACAGTTACCCTGCTTGAAGATGGAACTCTTGATTGGGCTTTAAGGAGCGAAAAACAACTCGCGGGCAACACGCTGGTTCTAGAAAATATCATCGTATCAAATGGTAAGATCACCCTTGTTGATCTACAAAACCAACGTAGAAAACGTGTTTCCGATATTAACGCGACACTTGCTGCACCAGAAATTTCCGGTCCGTGGAATATCAACGGTTCAGCTATACTTGAAGATCACACCTTCAACTACACATTAAACACGGGAATAGCCAATGAAGATGGTCATATTCGATTAAGATCCAAACTATCAATCGATGGCTTTCCATTGCAGTTAGAAAGTGAAGGCGATGCCAAAATCATTAACAATAAGCCTTCCTACCTTGGTAAATTTTCCGTAGCAAAACAATCAGATAAGAATGTTCTTAATACGAGTGCAGAATTCAGATCGTTACTTTCATTAAATATCAAAGGTGAATTCAAAGCCAATAGCGAGCGACTTGATATCCCCACTTACAGGCTAACATCAGGCAAAACATCCGATCCTTACATTATCGAAGGTAAGGCGCTTATTGATACCGGCTCAAAGCCTGAATTTTCAATAACGGCGAAGGGACAACAAATAGATCTAACCCAACTTGCCGCTACAAAAAACCAAGAAAAACCACATACAGATATCACGTCCGGCTTTATCCGATTGAGCGAGATCGCCCAAGATATCCCTATCCCAGACATGCCTGGTCAAATAGATCTATCCCTTCCAGCCGTTGTCGCAGGGCAAACCACTATTCGCGAGGTAGAACTACGAGCAAGACCTATAGGCAGAGGCTGGTATCTCGACCGATTTGAAGCGAAATTACCTGGCCGAACGAGCATCGAAGCAAGAGGTAGCATTCAACTTAGCGAAAGCCCTAGTTTTGAAGGAAACATGCTGGTCGCTTCTCGCCAACCATCAGGATTTTCATCATGGCTAATCGGAAGTGTGGACCCTGTTATACGAAAAATGGGCACAGCAGGCTTTTCAGCAAATGTCCTGATCAATGAAAAAATTCAACGCTTGGAAAATCTGGAACTGATACTCGGCACCGCTATCATTAACGGCAAGGCAGAACGACAAAGTCTTCCTAAACGGAAACCATCACTGACAGTAAATTTGATTGGTGATGAAATTGACTTAGACAGAATAGCTGCCGTAGCAAGACTTATAAATTTGGATAAAACAATTGATGAAAGCGGTGGTCTTCTTAACCATGACGTAGCGGTTCAAGTTGATGCAAAGGTCATGAAATATACCCACCTTTCCGCTAAAGAGGTTGCAGCGATAGCAACTTGGAGGTCGGGAAGTTTAAACCTTGATAAAATTACGTTCGGCAATTTTGCAGGCGCTAAGGGTAGATTGTTTGGCTCGCTTGAGAACCTGTTTGAAAAACCTACCGGGAGTATCGATTTCAATTTTTCTGCCAATAGCGCAAACGATATCTTCTCACTCGCAGGAAGCATGTCAAATAAACATCCAGTTGTTGAACGGTTGCGAAGAAATCAATCATATTTCTCCAACATGGACTTAACCGGAAATCTTACAATCGCAGACGATCAAATTCCGGAATTCATACTAAATGGCAAGATCAACGAAAGTGAAATAACTCTCATAGCCAAAGGAGCAGAAAATTTCGGTGCGATATTGGCCAGTCCATCCACCGCATCCTTTGCAGCAAATGTTACCGCAAGCAATCCACAAAGCGCAAAACTATTATCGCAACTAGGTTTTGAAGTTCTACCGTTTGATTTTGAAGAAAGTGCGGAAATTAATCTTGAAATATCTCAACTTAATTCTACTAACACTGATGTAGCAGCAAAACTAACATCCGGCTCTACAAGTGTCGCCCTTGAAGGAACTTTACTATCTGACAAGAACGAGGATATTTCTCTTGCTACTGGTGAATTCGCACTCGAAGTAAACTCTGACGACATTGAACCACTCCTACTCTCTTTAGGCCAAAACCCTCCTGCGATTGGCACCGGACAACCGCTAAAATTTAGTGCAGATATGCAAACCTCTGGTGAGGTCATTGGACTTAAAAACATTCAAGGTAACGCAGACGGAAACGAATTTAGTGGTGAATTGGTATTCGATAGTAGCAAACGAAATTTGCGCGTAAACGGTCATCTTAATGTAGACCAACTAGAGCTAGAATGGTTCTATGAACTAGCGCTCGGCGTCCGCATTCAAACCTTGTCTGATGAGACCTGGAATTCAACATCTTTTCTTCCACCATATGAGTTTACACCTCATGCAGAATTGAAATTATCTGCAAACAAATTATTCATACCTAACACTGAAACAGTAGAAAATTTCTCGTCTAAGATAGCCATCGGACCTGGTGATATAGCCATATCGGATATATCCGGCCAATGGTTTAGTGGAGAGTTTCTTGGAGACCTGTCCATCTCAAACCCAGACGGGAAAGCATTTACCAGTATAAAAGGCACCCTCATCGGTGCTGATCTCAATCATTTCACCTGGATCAATAACGAACAACCGGTGTTTGAAGGCGAGATAGATATTTTAGGCCATATAGAGGGCGCCGGCACAAGCTTATCAACCATCACGGAATCGTTAAATGGAGGAGGGCTTTACAAGATCAGCAATATTAAAATCTCAAACTTCAACCCTGATATTTTAGATGGATTGCTGAGCAATGTGGACAAACAAGGTCTTGAGATTACACCCGAAACAATAGCTGATCTGAGTGGTCAGCTCGTATCGGAGAGCGATTACAACATTGAGAGCCTATCCCTGCCCTTTACAATTACTGGTGGACAACAACGGCTTTCAAGCATCAAAGTTGACGATGCCTTATTTAGTCTCACAGGCGAAGCCAAATTTAACATTCCAACCAGAAAAATGGATGTAAAAGTAGATGTACTTCACGACCCCCAACTTGAAATACAGACAGGCGCAACCTCTGAACTAACCTACATATTTGACGGTCCCATTGAAGCCCCTTCGCGTTCGGTGGATGCCAATGCGATGAGTAACTTTCTATCTATTCGCGCCTATGAGCGAGAACGCAGGCGCGTCGAATTACTTCAAGCCAGCATCTTGGAAAAACAAAGTCTGCGACGCGAAATCTCACTTGTTAAAGACCAACAGTTCAAACGCGAAGAACAGGCACGTTTAAAAGCAGAGGAAGAAGCTCGTATCTTAGCCGAGCAAGAAGCTTTGAGATTGGCAAAAGAGAAAGCCGAACAAGAAGCAGAGGAAAAACGTTTGAAGGCCTTGGAGCAAGCACGCATTGCCGAGGAGGAAAAGAAGGCAAAACGTTTAGCCGAAGCACAAAAACGCGCCGAGGAGGAAGAAAAGGCCGCTGAACTTAAGGCACAGTTAGCTGCAGAAGAGGCTAAAAGGCTGGCGAAAGAGCAAGAACAAAAAACTGCTGCTGCAAAAGAAGAGAAGGCTAAGATAAAGACCGAAAACTGGGAAAATTCTGTCGAACGAATTTTAAGAGGTGATCAAGACGCGGCCACGATTGATGGCATTATTGTCTTACCTTTAGATGCACCAACCAGTGAGTAATTTCAAATAGACTCAATCTTCAATTTTCTTTTTATCGATATCTGAAATTGCTTTCTGATTTAATCGGTCGGTCAACTTCTTTTCGCTTTTTGTGCGGCCAAAGCTAATTCTATTCTGCTCAGCGACCTTGTCTTTGTCCGAGCGCTTCTTTTGTTTTCGAACTAATCTGAGATTAACAACATTATCTGCCATTAAAGTGCTCAATATCTAAGTTTTTTTGCGAAAAGCATCCAACGATACGACATCTGCGCTGGCATCACCTTGCTCTTTTTCATCATCATCATCGGAAGTTTTATCTTCAATAACAACGGGCTTTGTTTCAAGCGTCTGAACATCAGCATCTGCTTGATCTTCACTTGCCTGCTCTTCTTCGGTTATCAAGTTATCAAATTCTAGCTCAAAATTAACCGAAGGATCATAAAATCCTCTAATAGCACTGAATGGCACAACCAACTTTTCCGGTTGATCAGAAAACGAAAGCCCGATTTCGAATAATGTGTCCGTAACTTTCAACTCCCAAAATTGATGTTGAACAACGATAGTCATCTGATCAGGATAACGTTCTTGCAAAGCGCTTGAAATTCGAACACCAGGAGCTGTCGTAAGAAAGGTTATGAAAAAATGATGCTCCCCGGGCAATTGCCCGGCAGCAGCAGTCTCGATCAGCACTTTTTTTATAACGCCTCTAAGCGCTTCTTGTGCCAAGATGTCATAACGAATTTGATCTTGCGACATATTTATCCCCAAACTTGCGCCAACTTATCTCAACGCCACCTAAAATATTTAAAGCGCTATAGAAATAAACCGAGTCGATTTCAACTAAATATACCGCAATATTACGTTAAACCAAACAATTACCAAAATTTTGAAGAAAAAGTGAAGGCTTCTGTTGCCAGGTGCCTTCGAACCCCGCCTAGTCGTGCGAACAACTAGGACTTAATGTGAAACTATCGAACCGCAATTAAGCAGCTAGACGTGCTTCCGCATAGTTGTTATCATTTGCAACTACAAGTTTAGTCCGATAACGGTGGTACAATGCCGAGTAAAAGTACAATCTTTACGCCCTCGTCGATCCTATTTCGCCCCCATCATAATTAGATCTATCTTGATCAGAAGGATCAAATTATGGTGGAGGCGCCGGGTACCGCCCCCGGGTCCGAATGGTTTATTACACTGCCAATTTATTACCATAGCTACACAAGGTAGCCTCCTATATATAGTGCCTTATGAAGTTCATGAAAAGGGTCATCAGATTAAAATTCAGAAATCAGGGAGAATTCATCGCAATTTTAATGGTTTTTGCTTGCAAAATTGTCATAAAACATGTGTTTATTAGCAGATAGAACAGCAAATAACTTGCGATTATGGGGAATAGGTGAGGAAATTTTATGAGTGATTATCTAGCAGACGTACAAAAATATGATTCCGGTGCGGACGAAGCCGTTGTAAAGAAGATCGTAAGTCATCTTGGCATTGCGCTTCGCAACAAAGATTCATCAATGGTAGCGTGCTCAGACACAAGTGAACTTGATCGCGTTGTTGAAAAATGGTGTGGCAAAAAACTTGGTGTAACTGGTGATAAAGCTGAGGACGCTGTTTCAAAGACTTGCGAAACAATGAACGCTGATCGTTCAAAATCTCGCGTCACATTTTACTACCTTGTTGCCAAAGAACTTGGCAAACTAGGTGAGTTAGCAAGCTAATTCGTCCAATTTTTTAACTACAGCAAACCCTGCTCCAGTGCGGGGTTTTTTGTTGGAAACCAACCATCCTACTTGTTTCAAACATCAATTACCTTAGCTTAACAACAATGATTCTATCCTGATAGGAAGACAATGCAGCAATATCTCGATCTGTTAAAGCATGTAATGAAAAATGGGCATGACAAGGGTGACCGCACAGGAACTGGTACGCGGTCGGTATTCGGCCATCAAATGCGATTTGACCTTTCAGAAACGTTTCCTGTTCTAACGACAAAGAAACTGCATTTGCGCTCAATAATTCATGAACTTTTATGGTTTTTGCAAGGCGATACGAACATAAAGTACCTTAAAGACAACGGCGTACGTATTTGGGATGAGTGGGCCGATGAAAACGGCGATCTTGGGCCTGTCTATGGTGCACAATGGCGATCTTGGCCGACTCCAAATGGAGAAAGTATCGACCAGATAACAAAACTTATTGATAGCATCAAAAATAATCCAAACTCACGCCGACATATCGTATCCGCATGGAATCCGGCTTTGGTCGATGAGATGGCGCTACCACCCTGCCATTGCTTGTTCCAGTTCTATATTGCTGATGGCAAACTGTCTTGCCAGCTCTACCAACGATCCGCGGACATATTCTTGGGTGTTCCGTTTAACATCGCCTCTTACGCATTACTGACACTTATGCTTGCGCAAGTCACAGGCCTCAAACCAGGTGAATTTGTCCACACATTGGGAGATGCTCATATTTATCACAATCATTTCGAACAGACAGAGTTGCAATTAACGCGAACACCAACACAGTTGCCAACGATGTGGATTAATCCAGACATCACCGACCTTTTTGATTTCAAATTCGAAGACTTCAAATTGGAGAACTACGACGCTGAACCGAATATAAAAGCGCCGATTGCTGTTTAGTAAGACATATCAACTGCCGGATCATCTTTATGAATAATATGACGATATCAATGATAGCAGCCGTCTCCAAAAACGGTATTATTGGCCGTGATGGTGATATGCCTTGGCGGCTCTCAACCGATCTCAAACGTTTTAAGAAGGTAACTATGGGTTGCCCTATTATTATCGGCCGGAAGACTTTTCAGTCCTTTGGTGGTCGCCCCCTCCCTGGAAGACAAAATATTGTTGTTTCTAGAAGCCCGTTTGAAGCGGAAGGCATTACCAATACGCACTCACTCGAAGATGCTATTGGGATTGCAAGTTCAACGGCTAAGAAAACCAATAAGAACGAAATCTTTATTGCCGGCGGCGGTCAAATATACGAGCTAGCTCTGGAGTACTCCAGTCGTTTATACATTACCCACATTGATGCCAAGATTGATGGCGATACGAAATTTCCAAAAATTGATTCGAATATCTGGAAAATATCTCATGAAGAGTATATTCCAACAGGTGAAAAAGATAATTACGCGACGCGATATGTGATCTATGATCGCTTAGAGACGTAAAAAGCTTTATAAAACGACAATAAATTGAAAACACACACTTTGACGCGTTGAAAGCAGAGGTCGCGATACCTATAAAAAGGGGTAATACGTAACTTTTGACCAACAGAAAGAGATCTGGATGCCTTGGAGCAATCAAAATGGTGGCGGCGGAGGCCCTTGGGGCGGCGGCGGAAATAATGGCGGCGATGGCGGAGGCCCATGGGGCAACGGTCCCAAACGTCCAAATGGCGGTGGCGGAAATCCACCAGACATAGAAGAAATGCTGCGCCAAACCCAAGACAAGTTTAACAAAGCAGTAGGCGGCGGCAGTTCGCCCTTTATCTTTATCTTAGCTTTCATAGCTCTTGCTATTTTTTGGGGAATGCAAGCGATTTACACAGTACAGCCAGATGAACGTGGTGTTGAACTTCGTTTTGGTAAACCCAAAGAAGAAGTCGCAATGCCTGGCTTGCATGTAATTTTGTGGCCTCTCGAGACTGTAGAAATTGCGAACATTTCAGAACGTGAAATCACGTCAGGCAGCAAGGGTCGCTCTGGATCAACAGAAGGTTTGATGCTTTCCGGTGATCAAAACATTGTAGATGTCGAATTTAAAATTCTATACAATGTATCAGAACCAGCAGCTTATCTATTTAATGTTGCTCGTCCGGAAGATACGCTGCGTCAGATTTCTGAAAGCGCGATGCGTGAAATTGTAGGGCGTCGTCCTGCACAAGATATTTTCCGTGACAATCGTGATGCAATTGCGAACGAAGTTCAGGAAATTGTTCAAAATAGCATGGATAGTTTCAGTGCTGGTATCTCCATCAACACAGTTTCTATCGAGGATGCAGCTCCACCGCGTGAAGTGGCGGATGCGTTTGATGAAGTGCAAAGAGCTGAGCAGGACGAAGATCGTTTTGTTGAAGAAGCAAACCAATATGCCAACCAAAAGCTTGGTCAGGCACGAGGTCAAGCAGCCAAACTTCGCGAGGAAGCTGCAGGTTACAAAGACCGTGTCGTCAACGAAGCTAACGGTGAAGCTGCACGTTTCATTTCCATCTATGACGAATACAAAAAAGCGCCTGACGTAACCCGTCAGCGATTGTATCTTGAAACTATGGAAAGCGTTCTAGGGCGTTCAAATAAAGTTATCATCGAGCAAGGTGGTAATGCACAAGGTGTGGTCCCTTACCTTCCGCTTAATGAACTTAATTCAAAATCGAGAGGCAACTAATTATGGCTAATCGTATTCCTTTCCTTCTTGGTGTTCTGGCGGTTGTCGCTATTGCTGCATATTCATCCATATTTGTCGTCAATGAGCGAGAACAGGCAATTGTCATTCGCTTTGGTGAAATTCAACGCGTTGAAACGGAACCAGGTATTTATTTCAAAGTCCCACTTACATTCGCAGACTTCGATAGTGTTCAGTATGTTGAAGATAGAACTTTACGTTTTGATCTTGAGGATATTCGAGTTCAGGTATCTGGCGGTAAGTTCTACGAAGTTGATGCATTTGTTTTATACAAAATTTCAAATGCAAAAACCTTTAGACAAACAGTGTCTGGTGATGTGGTTGCCGTTGAATCCCGACTTAGAACACGTCTAAACTCTGCGCTTCGTACAGTTTATGGTCTTCGTGGATTTGAAGCTGCTCTTTCAGCGGAACGCGCATCTATGATGCGTGAAGTTCGTGATCAACTTCGCCCTGAAGCTGAAGCGCTTGGTGTAACTATTGATGATGTGCGCATTAGACGGACAGACCTTACGCAAGAAGTCTCACAGCAGACATATGAGCGTATGAAAGCTGAACGTCTTGCGGAGGCTGAAGCCATTCGTGCTCGTGGTATTGAAGCGGGTCAACGCCTAAGATCAATCGCTGATCGTCAAGTGGTTGAGTTTGTTTCCGCCGCTGGTAGAGATGCAGAGATTATCCGCGGTGAAGGTGATGCTGAGCGAAATGCAATTTTTGCGGATGCTTATAATCGTGACCGAGACTTTTTCGAATTCTATCGTTCAATGACAGCTTATGGTAAAGCTATCGATCCTGATGGCACGACAATGGTTTTGTCGCCAGATTCAGAATTCTTTAAATTCTTCAAAAACTCGCTTGGTGCGCCTAAAACGCCTCCAGCAAATTAAAAAAGGCCCACCGTCATGTCTGAATTTATTGTGGCGGTGGGTTTATTCTTCGTATTTGAGGGACTTATCTATGCCCTTGCCCCCGGATCTGTGAAAAAACTCGCACAAATGTTACCGGAAATCCCAAACCAACAATTGCGCAACTTCGGAGTTATTGCCATCATCTTAGGTGTTGGTATAGTTTGGCTTATTCGCGGATGATCTTCGCTTAAGCGGTTGCAAAAAGGATATGTAATGAAAGCTCGTGCTATAAATTTTCCCGATATGTCAATCGTTGCGAAAATGGCTACATTATCCTTATCATTGCTCTTCATGTTATTGACGATAAATTTGGTGCAAGCACAATCGCCCCCAACAAATGGGCCGGCATCCGTTGCTGACCTTGCTGAAGGCTTAATGGGTGCGGTTGTCAACATCTCAACATCACAATCAGTCGAAACCCCTTCTCGCAACAAGCCTCCACGCAACAGTCCGGATGGGGCACCATTTCAAGAGTTTTTTGATGACTTTTTCCAAGATCGAGGTGAAGGCGGGTCTAACCCTTCGAGAAATGTTAGTTCCTTAGGTTCCGGTTTCGTAATAGATCCCGACGGGACGATTGTCACTAATAATCATGTCATTCAAGACGCTGATAATATTGAAGTTATTTTCGCAGATGGTCGCCGATTAAAAGCTGAGCTTCTAGGTGCTGATCCAAAAACAGACTTAGCTGTCTTGAAGGTAGAACCAGAAGAACCGCTTGTATCCGTGCCAATTGGCGATTCCACATCCATGCGCATTGGTGACTGGGTGATGGCTATTGGCAACCCGTTTGGTTTAGGCGGCTCCGTTTCTATTGGCATCGTTTCAGCCATTGGCCGCGATATCAATTCAGGCCCCTATGATAATTACATACAAACAGATGCAGCCATCAACAGAGGCAATTCAGGCGGGCCGCTTTTTAATATGAATGGCGAAGTTATCGGCATTAACACTGCAATCATCTCTCCATCTGGCGGATCAATTGGTATTGGTTTTTCTGTGCCTACCGAATTAGCCGAAAACGTAATCACACAACTTCGAGACTTTGGCGAAACGCGCCGCGGCTGGTTGGGCGTGCGTATACAGCCTGTAACAGAGGATATTGCTGAAAGCCTCGGGATGGACAAGGCAAAAGGGGCTCTCGTTGCAGGCGTAATTACAGATGGACCGGTAGACGGCATCATGCAAGCTGGCGATATAATTATAAAATTCGATAATAAAAATGTAGTTACCGTTCGTGACTTGCCACGTATTGTTGCAGAAAGCCCAGTGGGTAAGGAAGTTAATGTTGAAATTCTTCGCAAAGGCGAGATGCAGACTATAAAGGTAGAACTCGGACGCCTTGAAGATGGTGAGAAAAAACTTGCTGAAGCAAATGGGGTAGACGAACCTTTGGCGGAAGAAGACACACGTCAGATTCTTGAATTAATGGGCATGGAATTAACAGAGATTACGGAAGCACTTCGCGAGGAGTTCGGTATTTCTGAAGATGTAAACGGTGTGCTTATTAATGCCGTTGATGAAGGTTCTAAAGCCTACAACAAAGAAGTAGAGGCTGGCCAAGTGATCGTTGAGGTCGCTCAGGAGGAGGTCAAGAAACCCGAAGATGTTCAGAAGGTCATAGATAAATTAAAGGCCGACGGTCGCCGAAATGCGTTCTTTATGATCGCAAATCAAACTGGTGAACTTCGATTTGTAACATTACGAATAGAGTAGCCCCTAGCGCGCGCTAAGCTTCAATGAAATCTGACTTACGATAACCTTGAAGGTACAGAAGCGCAGTTAGATCACCATGGTCAATGCGGATTTTAGCCTGCGCGGCAACACTTGGTTTGGCATGCAACGCCACGCCACTTCCCGCTATACCCAGCATACCCAAGTCATTAGCACCATCGCCCACAGCAATTGCATGCGCAGGCGTGATCTTTAACCGATCTGAAATCTCATTCAATGCATCTACTTTTGCTTGCATCCCCAAGATTGGGTCGGCAACCTGACCAGTAAGAACACCGTTCTCTTCCAAAAGAACGTTAGCCCTATTTTCATCAAATCCAATGATATCCGCAATTTTCTGCGTAAACACGGTAAATCCACCAGACACTAACGCACAATATGCATCATTCTTTTTCATGGTGGCGATAAGTGTCTTACCGCCTGATTTAAGTGTTATTCGACCTGCAATAACGTCATCAACTACACTGATCGGGAGCCCTGACAACAGCCCTACCCGTTCGCGCAACGCAGCATCAAACTCAATCTCACCATTCATTGCCCGTGCGGTTATACCGGATACTTTTTCTTTGAGTCCAACTTCCGCCGCCAGTTCATCAATACATTCCTGATCGATCATGGTCGAATCCATATCTGCAATCAGTATTTTCTTTCGTCTCGTTTCAGCATCTTGAATAGCAAAATCAATTGGTTGATCAGCTATCGCAAGTTTTATGACTTTCGCACACTCATCTAAATTGGCACCATCCTTCAGCGCCATATCGCACGCTATGCCATCAGCCAGCCAGTATAGATCAGATACATCAAGCTGCTTGGCAATTGTTTCTGCCAACTGCGGAACAAGAATAGGGTTTGACGGCGGGGCTAGAAGCGTGGCAACGAAGGGCATGGAAAAGTCTCTCGAAATAAATAATCAAACTGCCATCCAAATAGCTGGCCCGACCGCAAGCGGCAAGTCTGCATTGGCCGTTAAGTTAGCCCAATTGCATAATGGTGAAGTTATCAACACTGATTCCATGCAAATATATAAGATTCTAGATGTCCTGACTGCGCGCCCATCTGTGAGCGAACTAAAAAGTGCACCACACCATCTCTATGGCCATGTAAATCCAGGAGATGAATATTCCACCGGCCATTGGATAAAGGACGTGCAGAAAATACAGGCGGATATACAACGTCGGGGAAAGTTACCAATTTTTGTGGGCGGAACCGGTCTTTATTTCAAAGCCTTAAATGGCGGTCTATCAAACATTCCATCAATACCTACCGAGGTCAGAGATAAATGGCGTGGCAAACTGGAAACAGACGGCATCGAAACACTTTATAGCGAACTGAAAAGGCTGGACCCTGAAAGCGCTCAGAATTTAAAGCCAGCAGATAAACAACGTATCACCCGCGCGTTGGAAGTGTATGATGCTACAGGAAAATCCATTAGACACTATTATCAAAATACGGGACCAACTCTCGTTGATACATCCACATCAAAGAAAATTATCTTGCTGCCCGACCGCCCGACCCTTCATGAACGTATAGAAAATCGATTTACGAAGATGTTCGCAAACGGAGCTCTACAAGAGGTGGAGCATTTGCTCACTCTGGGAATCGATACAAATCACACCAGCATGAAAGCAATTGGTGTAAGAGAATTATCAGCGTATATTAAAGGTCTAATGACTCAAGACGAAGCTATTGAGAGATCAATTATAGCGACACGCCAATATGCCAAGCGGCAATCCACATGGTTTCGGAATCAACTCGATAGTGACTGGTTGCGTATTACAAATATTTAACCTGCTATTTCCCCAATAAACGCGCTCTCAATTCGCTCATCTCACGTTGTAGGTCATTGCCACTGGTTGTATTTTCAGTAGCAGGTTTGGCAAAAGTCTTATCTGATGGTGCAGAGGCAGGTGATGCTATTTTACGTAGCGTATTCGTAGGAGTGGCCGCGTCTTTTCTCTCACCTGCAAGTTTTGCACTTCTAAATTGCGCATCGGCGGTAGACTTATTCTGTGCATTTGAAAAGCCATCCATATTCGGAAAATCGAGATCATCAGATGCCTTTTTCCCACCCTCTGTAGACCGCATTTTCTCGACGATGGAACTCAGGTTAAGCGAAGTTACATTGCTTTCACTTAATCCTGTCGCGCACGGCAACTCATTCTTTGGAATACGTTCAAACATCATGCGCATAGGAACCGTCACAGCTTCACCAAAAGCGATTGCTTCCCCGTTACCAATAGATGCAAGAAAACTTGTTGTAGAGCTGGACGAATTCGGAAGTGCCGAACGAATAATTTCCTGATCTCGATCATTTGCCAATCGCATAGCAAATACGGTTGAACATTGCGAAAGAATTGTCGGATCAAGTTCACCTGGTCTTTGTGTAATAATACCAAGACTTACGCCGTATTTGCGGCCTTCTTTCGCAATTCGGGAAATAGCCTGACGCGTTGGTAGGAAACCAATACTCGGGTCGGATGAGATATATCGGTGTGCCTCTTCACAAACAACCAATATCTTAACGGCCCCCTCACTCCAAAGCGCAATTTCAAACGCTAAACGACAAAGAACCGATGCCACTGAATCAACAACTTCAGACGGAATACCAGCAAGTTGAAACGTTGTTAGAGGCTTGCCATCCGCGGGTATTCTGAAAATAGTCCCGATGGTTTGCATAATTGTGTCGCTAATTGTGCTTGAGGAGAACATAAATCCATAGCGCGGATTATTAATAGCAGATTGGATTCGAACCTTTAGCGACATTAGATGCGGTTTATCACTTTTGCCATCCAACCGACCAATCCTATCGTCTAGCAACGAAAGGAGATCTGCAATTCGATACGGAACAGGTGTATCAGCCGTGAAGGATTTATTTTCTCTTTTCCGGCTGAGGCCACTGCTGCTATCACCTTTAAATGCTCGTTTGGCTTCACCAATGAGGTCACGCAATGCATTCATTTCGTTGGTGACTTTAGGCTGTCCGCGGAAAATGACCTCTGCAAATTCTTCAAATTTGAAAAGCCAAAACGGTAAGTCCAAAGTATCAGGTCCAATCGCAACAGATATGCCATTAAAAGCTGAAGCAAATTCATCATGCAGGTCGAGGATAAGGACTCGCAATTTCGGGTCGCTTTGAATAGCCTTGTTAACGAGCAGAGAGAGAGCTGTTGATTTGCCAACACCAGTGGTCCCAACAAGTGCAAAATGTCGCGATAACATAGACGGAATGCAAATCGTCGCGTCCATGTCCTGATTTTGCGATAGTTTTCCAACGACAACAGGATGATCAGTTCCAGCATCATAAATGAGTTTCAAATCTTCCGCACGAATATCATGAGCATCGGCACCTAAATGTGGATAACGTGTTATACCAGTTGAGAAAGTTGTGCCTGTTTCATGCTGGCGAACTTCTCCGACAAGTTCGGCGGTAATTTGAAGTGTATTAACACCATTAACATCCCAACTTGCATCCGGTGTTTCCATAGAGCTTACAAGAGCAACAACCCGATTTTGATCAACAACAATGGTGACGAGACGACCAACAGACCAACCAGCAGCAACCGCCACATCATCAGGGCCAACGGAAGTTGATATCTCGATCTTCGAACCGGTACATGAAACAACATGACCGAGAAGGCGATCCACTGGTTCGGGCGCACGACGTTCTACAGAATGATAATCATAAGTGCTGTTTGTTAAGTCAGACAAGTTCGCCCCCGAACAAATGAAAAGGTAATATGTTCAATCTAACCAATGAACGTTAAAAAAAAATGTAGGCAAAGGGTCTAAATCATAACAAAATACTCACCTTCTCTTCTATACGACGACGCTTGAATTATTCGTTGACGCATTATTCAAATAAGGCTAAAAGTTAGCTATGAAACAAAAAATTGAAATTCTGGTGGTGGGAAAGCGTATGGGCAAGATGGTGTAACCATCTGGCGAAAGCATCCCATGCGCGATACGAAGGCTCCTAAAGGAGCCTTTTTTTATGCCATCAAAATTGACTTAATAGAGTAAAAGAAGACAAAAAAATGACTGGAACTGACAACGAATTGTCCGAGGATGCAAACCATATGACCGGTGCCGAAATGGTACTTAAAGCGCTGGAAGAAAATGGTATCGAGCATATTTTTGGCTACCCGGGCGGTGCAGTATTGCCAATCTATGATGAAATTCATCAGCAAGATGCGGTTCAACATATTCTCGTTCGTCATGAGCAAGGCGCTGGCCATATGGCTGAAGGCTATGCTCGCTCAACCGGAAAAACGGGGGTCTGCCTTGCAACCTCTGGTCCAGGCGCGACTAACGTTGTGACCGCGCTTCAGGACGCCTTGATGGATTCTATCCCAATGGTTTGCATCACTGGTCAGGTGCCAACCAACTTGATCGGATCTGATGCTTTCCAAGAATGTGATACAGTTGGCATTACGCGCCCATGCACAAAGCACAACTGGTTGGTTAAAGATGTAAACGACCTGGCTAAGACCTTGCACGAGGCATTTCATATTGCAAGCAGTGGTCGCCCCGGTCCAGTTGTTGTTGATATTCCAAAGGATGTTCAGTTTGCCACTGGAACATATGTACCAAAAGCAAAAATGGCCAGTCGAAAAAGCTATAAACACGCAACATCTGGTGATATGAACCAGATTAAGAAAGCTATTGAATTGTTGAAAGGTGCCAAACGCCCAGTCATCTATTCAGGTGGCGGCGTCGTGAATTCTGGTCCGGAAGCGTCAAAACTACTTAGAGATTTGGTATCTTTAACATCGGCGCCAATTACATCAACGTTGATGGGTTTAGGTTGCTACCCGGCCTCCGGTGAAGCCTGGCTGGGTATGCTTGGCATGCACGGCACTTATGAAGCCAATATGGCCATGCATGATTGCGATGTTATGCTGTGTGTTGGGGCTCGATTTGATGATCGTATAACAGGCCGCCTTGATGCGTTCTCACCCAATTCAACAAAGATTCATATTGATATAGATCCATCTTCAATCAATAAAAATGTATATGTGGACGTCCCTATTATTGGAGATGTGGTGCCTGTACTTGAAGATATGGTCCGTATTTGGCGCGCAGAAGCAGCCTCACTGGAAAAAAGCAGGTTAGCTAAATGGCATGCGCAAATTGATACATGGCGGGCGCGTAATTCGCTCGCATATGCGGACAATAAAGATGTAATTATGCCGCAATATGCCGTTCAACGTTTGTACGAGTTAACCAAGGACAAGGACACATATATCACCACCGAAGTCGGTCAACATCAGATGTGGGCAGCACAGTTCTACGGTTTCGAGGAGCCAAACCGTTGGATGACATCAGGTGGCCTCGGTACGATGGGTTATGGTTTTCCAGCTGCCATAGGTGTGCAAGCGGCCCATCCTGATAGTTTGGTAATCGATATTGCAGGCGACGCGTCTATTCAGATGTGCATCCAAGAAATGTCGTGTGCAGTTCAGCACAATTTACCCGTTAAAATATTTATTTTGAACAACAATTACATGGGTATGGTTCGCCAGTGGCAACAACTATTACACGGGAATCGTCTATCAAATTCTTACACAGAATCCATGCCTGACTTTGTCAAACTAGCAGAAGCTTATGGTGGTGTGGGAATACGCTGCTCTAAGCCAGCAGATCTTGATGGAGCCATTAATGAGATGATTTCAATCGACAAACCAGTTATCTTTGACTGCAACGTGGCAACTCTTGCCAATTGTTTCCCAATGATCCCGTCTGGCAAAGCACATAACGAAATGCTGTTACCGGACGAGGCCACTGATGAAGCTGTTGCCAATGCAATTGATGCCACTGGTCGTGGACTGGTATAAGGAGGAGCTATTATGAACGCACAAGAAAAGCCAACAGGCTCAGCCTATTTTCACCAAGTTGTTGAGCATGAGATCGTCACACGCACACTTTCTGTTGTCGTGGATAATGAACCGGGCGTATTAGCACGCGTTATCGGCCTATTCTCTGGCCGTGGCTACAACATTGAAAGCCTCACCGTTTCTGAGACCCAACACCAACGCCATCTGTCTCGCATCACGATTGTTACGCGTGGAACGGAACACGTGCTGGAGCAGATTAAAGCACAGCTAGAGCGAATTATTCCTGTTCACCGCGTGATTGATCTGGATGAAACTGCAGCCAAACTAGGCTTTGAAAAACCCATAGAACGGGAACTTGCGTTGGTTAAAGTCAAAGGTAAGGGTGAAGCCCGGTCCGAAGCATTACGGATTGCCGATGCTTTCAAAGCAGAAGTTGTTGATGCGAATACTGAGCATTTTATTTTTGAAATCACAGGACGCGTTTCTAAAGTCGAGCAGTTTATCCAAATTATGCGACACCTTGGTGCTATTGAGATTTGCAGAACTGGTATCACAGCGATGAATAGAGGTTCCGAAGGCATCTGGGGCAGCGAGCAACCAAGTTAATGTTCGACTAGGATTAAAATCTTATTGCTAAATCGTGCGAATCCTGTAACGGAATGGCAATGGATTTTTCACCTCAACAAGATGAAGCTCTTAAAGCCGTTGCAAAATGGCTTAAAGAAGGTTCAACCCCAATTTTTCGCCTGTTCGGCTATGCAGGAACGGGGAAAACAACGCTGGCACGGCACTTTGCGGAACATGTGGATGGCGATGTTTTGTTTGCCGCCTTTACAGGAAAAGCAGCTCAGGTATTGCGTTCGCGCGGTGCCTCAAATGCCAATACTATTCACTCCCTCATCTATCGCCCGCGAGGTGAAGAAGAGGTAGAAGACGAAACGACCGGTAAAACGACAATCGCTCCTATGTTCTCCGTCAATCGGCAAAGTCCTGTTGCAAAAGCAGCGCTTATTGTCATTGACGAGTGCTCAATGGTAGATGAAGAACTGGGTCGCGATCTGTTAAGTTTTGGGACTCCCATTCTCGTTTTAGGTGACCCGGGCCAACTGCCGCCGATATCAGGTGGAGGCTATTTCACCGAGCATGAACCAGATTTTCTCTTAACGGAAATTCATCGTCAGGCACGCGATAATCCAATCATAGATCTAGCAATGCAAGTTCGTGAGGGACGTGACCTAGCTTATGGCGATTATGGCACGACGCAAATAATCTCCAAACAGGATGTTAATCAGGATCTGGTGTTAGATGCCGATCAGGTTTTGGTAGGAACCAACAAGACAAGAAAACGGTACAATCAACGTCTGAGGATTCTCAAGGGTTTTGACAGGCCTCATCCTCAAAGCGGAGATAAACTTGTTTGCTTGAGAAATGACCCAAGCAAAGGACTGCTTAACGGTTCGCTATGGCAAGTCATGACATCATCAAAAGAGACCACAAAGCCAGGGATAAATCTTCTACTCCGACCAGAAGATGATGATATGGGGCGTGGTTCTGCAAAGGTCCGCCTTCTAAAAGCCGCCTTTGAAGAGCATGATACTGAAATTCCTTGGTCAACAAAAAAACGGTTCGATGATTTTGATTTCGGATATGCATTAACCGTACACAAAGCCCAAGGATCGCAGTGGAACAATGTTGTATTGTTTGATGAAAGCTGGGCTTTTAGAGATACTTCAGTGCACTGGTTATATACAGCAATCACACGTGCAGTGGAAAAATTGACCATTGTTCGATAGAATAATCAGAGCGCTGGAGGTTACCCAATGAATAAATTCAGAATTGCATCACTGTCACTTGTACTTTTCCTATTTAAATTAAACCATGTAATTGCCGGCGATTTCGCAGAGTTTCACTCATTAGGGTTTTCTGCTGACGGAAAGGTCTATGCATTTGAACAATTTGGCATCATGGACGGGTCCGGTTTCCCCTACGCAGATCGATTTTTTATTAATGTTGAAAGCGATACCTATGTGAAAGGCACTCCCTTCCGAGTGCGCATTGAAGATGAGGAAGCAGGCGTTTTGCAAGCTCGCAAATTGGTTGCTGAAAAGAGCGATGTAAAAATGAAAACCTTGGGTATTGGGACCAAGCCGGGTCGCTTAGTTGCGTTCAACCCCTCAACGGAAGTTGTCAATGATAGCAAAAGCATCATTTACTTCCCAAATCACTATAAAGTTAATCTGGGCGAGCCAATCACAATATCATTAGAAACATTTGAAGCTCAATTACCATCTGGCCATGATTGTCAGAACTATGGTGGTCTAGACATCAATATTTTCAGGCTCAAGTTACGCCCCTCACCCGACGAAGCATCCGAAACAATTTATGAAGATAAAAGCCTGCCCAAAAGCAGGCGGTGTCCACAAGATTATAATATCGGAGGCGTCGTGACACTAGACGAATTTGGCGAACCGGCAGTGCATGTTTTTCTTGTCCTTTATGAGAGTTTTGGGTTTGAAGGTCCCGACGGACGATGGATTGCCATTCCTAAGGTCATGAACTAGAACAAAACTAGTTCTAACTCATTAGAAAACGTGCATGACCGATCACCCAAATTATTACGCGATCACAATGATATTCGTTATTGCGATGACTATTGCTGTGTCTGTCGTTTTCTTAATCTATCCGCAATTAGACATCTATCTGGCAAGTTTTTTCGCTGATGGCAAGAATGGGTTCCCGTTAAATCAAAGCCAATTCCTCGTTGCTCTCCGCTTTTTGTATAATGTTGAAATTACGGTCCTGTGCGTCACTGCAGTGTCGATGTCACTATATACGCGCCAAAATCGGCAAATTACTAAAACCCCTCATCAATTTTGGGACTTAATAATCGCAAGCTTTATCGCGGGTCCCCTTGTGCTTGTTAATATGATCTTGAAAAGCTATTGGGGCCGCCCACGGCCTGCACATATCACCGAGTTCGGCGGAACATCAGATTTTGTCCCACCTTATTATATCTCTGACCAGTGCCAATCAAATTGCTCATTTGTATCTGGCGAAGGTAGCGCTATCGCCACATCCGGCATTTTACTTGGCATCATCGCTTGGACAGTACTTCCTCACAAAAGAAAGTTGATTATCACGCTTATTACAATCCTAAGTGCCTTAGGCATTGGGCTTAGATTTGTCAAAGGTCGTCATTTTATGAGCGACTCCCTTTTGGCCGCACTTTTTAGCGCTATTGTAATCCTGCTGATCTATAAAATATTCAAAATCTCAAATATTCGGGATAAAATCACTCTGGAAAACATCACCCATGACTTCGGTCTTATTGCAACAAGTCTTCGTTTAAAGCAAAATAGGCGAAAATAGCGACAATTTGAACCTATCTACACCTTGCATCAGCTTAGAGTCTCGATCATCTTCAACCGTCAGAGGAACCTATTTTGACTATGCAAAATCCAGATGTTGAAACTTTGTGGGCATATCACGACGATCGGCAGGCTGCTATCGATGAAGTCCATGCGCGTCCCGCAATGGAAATTATCGCTCCCGCGATTGTTTTGCACATCGCATTTACATGCGAAAGTGACACGATTTCAGAACTTTTCACACAAGTTAGCGGTAAAACATCAGCAGAAATTCGTCGCCACGTCATCAATAAAACCGGAAACATAGACACCAAAATAGAACGCCATACCGAGTTTACCAGTTGTACTTTTGTTGCAAGCAATAACAGTGATGGCGCAGAACTCATTGAGGCATATAGATCTCTACTCATCAGAAAAAACGTTAAAGTGCTATCAAAGTGTCAGATATCAATTGTCACAACTGCAAAAGAGCTGGCTAAGAAAAGTGATTTTGGTAAGCGCTTTTATGGCGGGACCATGCGCGGAGAGCTACAAGTCCACTCAACGCTGGAAACTGACAATCAGAGCACGATAAATTATACCGTTATGTCCGAGAAAAGTGGTCCTAACGAACTTGGGCGTCGAATTCAGCGCATATATGAACTGGAAACCTATCGTATCATGGCCCTTATTGGGCTGCCGCTTGCACGACGTCAATCGTCTCGCCTGACCAAACTTGAAGACCAACTCAATCAGATTACATCAAAACTTGAGGCAGCAAGCAGCGATGAAGATGTCTCTGACGAAGATCTGTTTCAGGAACTATCTATCTTATCTGGAAAATTGGACAATTTGCGATCTGAGACGCGATTTCGTTTTTCTGCGAGCAATGCCTATTTTGATATCGTCGATGCTAGAATAAAAACCCTTGTCGAGCAGGAACGTGGGGACCTCCAAACGATATCCGGCTTTTTAAAATCAAGGCTTGAACCCGCTCGAGCGACGATCAAGAGCGTTGAGGGTCGTCAAAAAACTCTGACAGAGGATATAAGTCGAGCACTTGCCCTACTGCGAACGCGCATAGATATTAAGATGAATCATGGCAATCAAGCGTTACTTAAATCGCTAGATGGGCGATATAAACAACAATTGCTCATCTCCCAAGCCGTTGAAGGCTTGTCGACGATTGCTATCACCTATTATGCCATCGGGTTGTTATCTTATTTTCTCAAGGCTTTCGATAAAGCAGGTCACCTACCGGTGTCATACACGCTTATATTAGCCGCTGCAGTACCTGTAATTATGTTCACCGTTTGGTATTCTGTTCGAAGACTGCGATTAAAGCTGCATGGAAGCGAAGATTAGGCATCATATCTCTCGCCGCCCCTAGCAATTTGGGCTCGAATCACTAAATTAGTAGGGATGAGTGGATATGACGACGACATACCTTTTTTCGATGATGAAACCCCAACCCCGCCAACATCTGGCGGCTTGGGTATTGCGGCGCGTGCCATGGCAGCACGTCAGAAACCGACCTATTTAGATGGCCTAAATCCAGAGCAAACTGCAGCTGTCGAAACCATACGAGGACCTGTTTTAGTTCTTGCAGGCGCAGGTACTGGTAAAACACGTGTTCTTACGACACGAATTGCACATATATTAAACCAAGGACTAGCATATCCATCTCAAATTCTAGCTGTAACATTTACCAACAAGGCCGCCCGAGAAATGAAAGTTCGTATCGGCGATCTTGTGGGCAATGCTGTTGAAGGCATGCCGTGGCTTGGCACATTCCACTCCATTGGCGTGAAGATGCTGCGTAAACATTGTGAGCTTGCCGGCTTACGTTCTGATTTTTCAATTCTCGATACAGACGATGTGATCCGTCTCATTAAACAGCTCATCCAAGCCGAAGGCATCGACGATAAGCGCTGGCCTGCACGCCAGTTTGCAATGATGATCGACGGTTGGAAAAACAAAGGCCTTGCGCCACATGAAATATCTGAAGGCGATGCGCGATCATTTGCAAATGGAAAAGGGCGCGAGTTATACGCTGCCTACCAAGATCGCCTTAAAACACTCAATGCATGTGACTTTGGTGACCTCTTGTGTCACCCCATCCGCATTATGCGTGGCCATCCCGATGTTCTAAAAGAATACCAGAGTAAATTTCGCTACATTTTGGTAGACGAGTATCAGGATACGAACACATCACAATATATGTGGCTTCGCCTTCTTGCCCAGCGCCCGAACCCGGATGATGGTCCTGCTAACATTTGCTGTGTTGGGGATGATGATCAATCCATTTATGGCTGGCGTGGGGCCGAAGTAGAAAATATTCTGCGTTTTGAGAAAGACTTCCCCGGAGCCGCAGTTATTCGTCTTGAGCGCAACTATCGCTCAACTGAGCATATCTTGGGCGCTGCGGGCCATCTCATCAGCCACAATGAAGGTCGGCTTGGCAAAACGCTTTTCACCGAACAAAAAGACCCTGACGATGACAAGGTCAAGGTTCATGCGGCTTGGGATTCAGAGGAAGAAGCTCGCGACCTCGGTGACGAGATTGAACAACTCCAACGCAATGACCACAAACTCAACGACATCGCAATTCTCGTGCGAGCATCATTTCAAATGCGAGAGTTTGAGGATCGCTTCGTCACATTGGGACTGAATTACCGAGTTATCGGTGGGCCGCGCTTTTACGAGCGATTGGAAATTCGCGATGCTATGGCGTACTTCCGCGTTGTATGCCAACCAGCTGACGATCTTGCATTTGAACGCATTGTAAATACGCCAAAGCGTGGTCTTGGCGACGCTGCAATTAAGCAACTTCATGATTATGCTCGAAGCAGAAATATTCCAATGTTTGCCGCAGCCGCTGAAATAATATTAACGGATGAGTTAAAGCCGCGCCCTCGAAAATCCCTAACAGAAGTTGTCCAAAATTTCCAACGATGGCAGGCTGAACTTGATAGGACACCACACACCGAACTTTCTGAGCAAATCCTAGAAGAATCCGGCTACACAGAAATGTGGCAAAAGGATCGCTCTGCAGAAGCGCCGGGCCGTTTGGACAACCTTAAAGAGCTCATCCGGTCAATGGAAGATGAAGAATCTTTGCGTGGGTTTCTTGAGCGCGTTTCTCTCGTTATGGATGCTGAAAAGAATGAGGATTTGGATGCTGTTAATATCATGACACTCCACTCCGCCAAAGGACTTGAATTTGAAACCGTCTTCCTCCCTGGTTGGGAAGAAGGTCTTTTCCCCCACCAGAGATCATTGGACGAAGGTGGCCGTACAGGTCTTGAGGAAGAAAGACGCCTTGCCTATGTTGGTATAACACGTGCAAAAAGACGTTGTCATATCTGGTTTGTTTCAAATCGGCGAATTCATGGCCTATGGCAATCCACAATCCCTTCACGCTTCATGGATGAGCTACCCGAAGCCCATGTCGAAGTGGCCGAAATGGACTCATCTTACGGCGGTTATGGTCGTGGGCAATCAGGTGGTCCCTACGGTTCATCACGGTTTGATAAACAGGACAATTTTGGATCAAGTAGCTATCAGACACCGGGCTGGAAACGCGCGCAAGCCAACAACTCAGATGCACTGAAAAATAACTGGGGCAGTCGCTCCGGCCATTCAGTCGAACGCATGTCTTATGGGGAAAGCGGACCACGCGCTAAAACCATTGAAGGCGAACTGGTTGCTAAATCAAGCACAGACACCCCTTCTCCCTTTTCTAATGGTGATCGCGTGTTTCACATGAAGTTTGGCAACGGCAATGTTGTGAATATCGATGGTAATAAGCTTACAATCGAATTTGATCGCGCAGGGCAAAAGCGTGTCCTAGACAGTTTTGTAGAAACCGTTTAATCAATTTTCCGAATTTAAACTTGAGTATTTAAGGAAAGTATTTGACTTGCGATTCAAGTTGGTATTTAAACATGATAAATTAAGTCATGTTTGTAAAATAAGGAAATTAGCATGCATATTCGAACAAAAAATCTAGTCACTTCAGTTATTGGGGCTTTGGCGATCACATTAAGCGCAAGCGCAGCTTATGCAGATGGCGAAGTAAATATCTACTCATCACGTCACTATGACACAGATGATCGCCTTTATTCTGATTTCACAGAAGCAACTGGCATTAAGGTCAACCTTATTGAAGGTAAGATCAACGAATTGATCGAACGTGTAAAGGCAGAGGGTACAAATAGCCCTGCCGATATTATGATTACAACAGATGCTGGCCGTCTGTATAAACTGGAGCAAGAGCAACTTTTGCAAAAAGTCGAATCTATGACATTGAGCAAAGAAGTTCCCGCAAATCTTCGCCACCCAGAAGGTTATTGGTACGGTGTTTCAAAACGCGCGCGCGTCATTTTTTATGACAAGGCGAAAGTCACTGAACCACCAATGACATACGCTGATCTAGCTGACCCTAAATATAGAGGTATGGTTTGCGCACGTAGCAGCACAAACATCTACATGCTTTCATTACTAGCGTCACAAATCGCACATAATGGCGAAGCTGCAGCCAAAACATGGGCAGAAGGCCTTCTTTCAAACCTTGCACGCGAACCACAAGGTGGCGACACAGATCAACTTCGTGGAATTGTATCCGGCGAATGCGCTATTGCCGTTGGTAATACGTACTACTTTGCTCGCGCACTCCGTAAAGATGTCAAAAACCTTTCTGGTAGCACGGATAAGATTGGCTGGGTGTTCCCAGATCAAGAGGGCAATGGTACGCACGTAAACATCTCAGGTGCAGGTGTTACGAAAAATGCTCCAAACAAAGAAAATGCAGTAAAATTGCTTGAATATCTAACGAGTGAATCAGCACAAAACTATTTTGCTGCTGGTAATGACGAATACCCGGTTGTTGAAGGTGTTGCACTTTCATCATCCGTACAACAACTTGGTACTTTCAAAGAGGATAATTTGGGTCTTGAAGAGCTCGGCAAACACCAAGCAGCAGCGCAAAAAATCTATAATGAAATTGGTTACAAGTAACCCCCAAAGCTTCTAAATTACTGAAGCTTCTTCTGACTGGCTCTGATAACGTCTCAGAGCCAGTTTTTTATTGCCTTACAAAGAGGGAGCAGTCGATACTTATCGCGATCGATTAATGGTTGTGCAAAGCAGAATAACTGGCAACAACCCAAAGAAAACAATCATCAGTGATGGAACGGCGGCAGCTTCCAATCTTTCGTCAGAGGCCAATCGATATGCTTGAACAGCAAGCGTATCAAAGTTAAATGGCCTCATGATCAATGTTGCAGGCAATTCTTTCATCACATCAACAAAGACAATCAACAGCGCTGTTAAAAGGCTTGGCCTCAAAAGCGGGAGATGGATTTGCCATAGCATTTTTTTAGGGGTTCGTCCCAAAACGCGCGCTGCCGCATCTATATTGACTTTAATCCCTGATATTCCACTATCAAAAGCATTAAGCGCGGCAGCCATATAACGAACCATATATGCTACGATTAAAAGCGTGATGGAACCTGTAAAGAACAGTCCTGTTGAAAATCCTAAATGCTCCCTAGCCCACGCATCAATAATATTATCAAGATGAGCGAACGGCACAAGAAGCCCCACAGCGATAACTCCGCCGGGAACAGCATATCCAATACCTGCTATTATCGTTGCAAAACGGGACGCCAAACTTGGCGCTATTCTAGCACAAAAGCCAATGATTGTCGCCCCAATCACTGTCACCACTGCCGCTGTTCCAGCAAGTATTCCAGAATTTTCCATAAAGTTCATATAGCGCTTTGAGAATGGAGAATGATCCCCCGTTAGTGCCATGTTACCCAGAACAATTAGCGGAATAATAAAACCAACAAGAACAGGTACCAAACACACAACTGTCGCACCCCATGCCTTGGCTCCATGAAGTATTTCGCGCTGATGGCGCTCGAGCTTTGCTCCCGCTGAATGCCGTTTTGCTGCACCGCGCTGAATTCGCTCAAGGCCAGCAAATAAAAGAGCAACGGTTAAAAGGCAAAGCGCTAATTGAGCAGCAGCGGCACGATCACCCAATCCAAACCATGCTGCATAAATTCCGGTAGCAAAAGTTTGAACACCAAAATGCGCGACTGTCCCAAAATCCGCAATTGTTTCCATCAATGCTAACAAAACACCACCAGCTATTGCCGGTCGTGCAATTGGTATGGATATTCGCAAAAACGCAGAAACTGACGATGAGCCTAAGGCCCGCGCAGCGAAATATGCTGTGGCGGATTGCTTTGCAAATGCTGTTCGCGCAAGTAAATAAACATAAGGGTACAATACAAATATCAACATCGTAGCAGCACCACCAAGTGATCGTATCTCTGGAAAGTAATAGTCACGTGGGCCCCACCCCATGAAATCCCGTAAAGCTGTTTGCACAAAACCGGGATGATCCAGCAGATCTGTATAGGCATATGCAAGAACAAATGCGGGAAAAGCAAGCGGCAAAGCCAGCAGAATTTCCAAAACTCGGCGGAACGGAAATTTATAGGCGACGGTTAACCAAGCAGTCGCGGTTCCAATAATTGCGGTTCCAATACCAACAAATACAACCAGCAGAACCGTATTCCATATAAACCCCGGAAGCACCGTTGCAAATAGGCTCCCCCATGTCTCCAACGTACCATTAGCGGCCGCTATAACAGCAGCAATCATTGGCAACACACATATAGCGGATACAGCCCATGCGGCAGATTTTAACGTACGATGTTGCAAATAAACCCCAGCACTAAACAATCAATCAGATAATGAACCTATCAAAAGAACCCGACAGGTTTTAATACTTGACTATTCTATGCATGTTTTAGCGTCAACTGATATGATTGTCACTAAGAGTTGTTGTTGACCTTCTCCAGCTGACATTCTAATAAAACGGAAACAAAGGATACATTATGGATATTCGCCAAGTTACCGAAAATTATGCTGTTTCAGAGCAGATCACTGTTGAAGATATTGCCGAAATCAAAGCACAAGGCTTTAAATGCATTGTCTGCCATAGACCAGACGATGAAGAGCCAAATCAACCTCGTTTTGATGACATCAAACATGCGGCAGAAGCGGCGGGACTAAAAATCCGCCATATCCCAGTAACAAGCGCCGGCCTAACAATGGAAGCCGTTCTTGAGATGGTGGATGCAATTGAAGAGATGGATCAACCAATGCTTGGTTACTGTCGTTCAGGAGCCCGCTCGACTGTAATATTCAAAAATGCCGAAGCCAAAATGTAGTGTCATTGCCAATTGGCATTGATGTTCTTTTTGATGTTCCGAAGCCTCGCCTTTATGGATGCAGGCTCGGTTTCCATTGCAGAATTTATAACCACATCTAAGCCATCTCGAAATTCGTGATAAAGGTTGGCCAATTCATAAAGTCCATTATAGCCCCAAGCTCTAACGAATTTATTCTCATCTTCGGTTGCAAATCGGCAAAATTTGGCCAATTTATATCTAAGTTCTTCCGGTACTCTAAGCATCGGCATAATCTGTAAAAGATGAAGTCTTGCCTGCCAGGTAGCTAACGCATCAGCATTACTATAAAATTCATATGTTTGGCTTTGATCCAGTAAAACACCATTCTCAAGTGCATGTTTGAGCAGCCAAGTCGTTGCAGTTTGAAGGCTTTCTTCTGTAAGCACATCAAATAGCTGATCGACGAAAATCGAATCTGATTTTATCAAATCATATAAATTGCCCAGATAGTCCGTTGATTTACCATCCCAATTAGATAATTGTTCTTTCAGGTTCATATCGATCTATTTCCGGTCCAATCTATAGACGGCACCATCTGCCGTACCCACAACTAAAGCTTTGTTGGAACTATCAACTAGAACAGCCTTATCTATGCTTGATGAAAAACTGACCGAACTTAGCTCCAAAACGGCTTCGTTTTTAAAGCTAATAAATCTTAGGTCTCTTCGGTTATTTGACGGCACAGCAAGATCCAAAACCCCATCACCATCAAAATCAGCAGTTGCAGATAAGCGCATTTCTCGCGAGCCAATAAAATGATTGGAAAAACCGTATACATCACCGACCTGCCTAAATGAACCATTCCGATAACTATAGAAAAATAATGTACCGCCAATATGTGGTGTCCGCACAAATGCAATATCTTTGAAGCCTGTCCCACGATAATCGGCAATTCCTGCAATATTCAACCACCTGTTAGCAAGACCGTGATAGCCAGTTGTCGCTTTTTCTATAAGCCTGCCATCATCAAGCCCATATATTGTAACCGATGCACCTTGATTGAGCGAAGACTTGATTGTAATGACCTCAGTCGTGCCATCGCCATCTAAATCTACCAAACGCGGATAACGATCTTCAAAAACCTCACTTTTGGGCAAGTGAAGTATTTGAACTGAACTATCAGCTGTCTCAACTAACAGCGTACCTGCCTCAATTGCGTCGCCTAAAATTCCATGAGCATAGCGCGTTGTGGGTTCACCGTACCAAGCTGATGAAATGTCAGAGTCACCTTCACCCGTTGCAATCAATCCATCTGGTAACCCATCAATCGCCTTGGCTCGAGTTTCCTCTACTATCTCGTATGGGAATTTCTCTGCATTAATCTGCTTAACAATCCACTCCAATGCGGATGCGCCGCTCAAACTCATTAGAAATAACAAAGTGGTTAAGAATATTTTTATCATTAAAAAACTCGTTGTTGTTGAGCAACAAATCTAACAAAATCTACTGATTAGGAAAGGAAAACATTCCTGAACCTCTTCACATTTTTGTCAGTGCATACCATATTGTTCTTATGTCAAAATCGAACAAAAATTCACCCAAATCATCCTCTGGATTTGAGGAAGCCCCACAGGCACCTTTTGAGGGCGTTCCGCTTTCGGAAAACGTATCTGATTGGGCCGATGAAATGCAAAAACTTGCCGAAGCAGAAACTGTGCCTAACCGGCGCAAAGTCGCATCCGATGCAGGCAAACATCGAAAACGTGCCGCAGCACAGCCAACTGAATCCAGATCGGCACGCGGAACGTCAATTGGTGGTACCAATGACCCTAAAAAACGCGCCGCCGCAGGTTTAAATCCTGTCGCGGGTTTAGATGTATCGGTAGAAGAAGCTGGCGTTCTGTCTGAGGGCGCAAATACTGCAACAGTTCAAGCACTCACTGATCTCATTACATCAGGAAATCCGCTCTTTAAAAATGGGAAATTATGGGCACCTCACAGACCTGAACGACCAGAAAAGTCCGAAGGTGGTCATTCGCTCAAAATGGAAACTGAGTATGAGCCTGCGGGAGATCAGCCAACAGCTATCGCCGATCTCGTTGAAGGTGTAAATGAAAATGAGCAAACGCAAGTGCTTCTCGGTGTAACAGGTTCTGGTAAAACCTTTACAATGGGCAAGGTTATTGAAGAAACGCAGCGCCCCGCTATCATTTTAGCGCCCAATAAAACACTCGCAGCACAACTTTACTCGGAATTTAAAAACTTCTTCCCAAACAACGCTGTTGAGTATTTCGTATCTTACTACGATTACTACCAGCCAGAGGCTTACGTTCCGCGCACGGACACCTTCATAGAAAAAGAATCAACAATTAACGAACAGATTGACCGAATGCGTCACTCTGCGACACGAGCGCTTTTAGAGCGCGATGACGTTATCATTGTTGCATCTGTTTCCTGTATTTATGGTATCGGCTCAGTTGAAACATACTCAGCCATGAGCTTTGAACTCTCCGTTGGTGAGCAGATTGATCAGCGGCAGTTATTGGCAGATTTAGTCGCACAACAATACAAGCGGCGAGACATGGATTTCCAACGTGGCTCATTTAGAGTACGCGGTGATACGGTAGAAATTTTTCCTGCTCACTTGGAAGATGCTGCTTGGCGCATATCCATGTTTGGTGACGAGATTGAAACCATCACAGAATTTGATCCGCTTACGGGAAAGAAATTTGGCGATCTAAAATCCGTTAAGATGTATGCGAATTCACACTATGTGACACCGCGCCCGACGTTGAATCAAGCTATAAAGTCCATCAAAGATGAACTTAAGCATCGATTGCAAGAGCTTGAAAATGCTGGACGATTACTCGAAGCACAAAGACTTGAACAACGTACACGTTTTGACGTTGAAATGATGGAAGCCACTGGTGCATGCCAGGGGATTGAAAACTATTCTCGTTACCTAACCGGGCGCGAACCAGGCGAACCGCCGCCAACATTATTCGAATATATTCCAGATAATGCATTGGTTTTCATTGATGAGAGCCACGTTACAATCCCACAGATTGGTGCGATGTACCGAGGGGATTTTCGCCGCAAAGCAACACTTGCCGAATATGGTTTTCGCCTTCCAAGTTGCATGGACAACAGGCCCTTGCGTTTTGAAGAATGGGATGCGATGCGCCCACCTACAGTTGGTGTATCTGCTACGCCGGGCAGTTGGGAAATGGAACAATCCGGAGGTGTTTTTGCGGAGCAAGTCATTCGCCCAACAGGCCTGATTGACCCACCAGTTCAAGTTCGCCCAGCAACAAATCAAGTTGATGACGTTCTTGATGAAATTCGCAAAACAGCGGACGAGGGTTATAGAACCCTTGTAACCGTGTTGACCAAACGTATGGCAGAGGACTTAACGGAATATCTTCATGAGCAAGGCGTTCGCGTTCGGTATATGCACTCTGACATCGATACTCTTGAGCGTATCGAAATCATCCGTGATCTTCGTCTTGGTGCATTTGACGTACTTGTGGGTATCAATTTGCTTCGTGAAGGCTTGGACATTCCAGAATGTGGTTTTGTCGCTATTCTTGACGCGGACAAAGAAGGTTTTCTCAGATCGGAAACATCGCTTGTACAAACAATTGGCCGTGCCGCACGTAATGTCGACGGTAAGGTTGTTCTATACGCAGATAAAGTGACTGGCTCCATGACGCGCGCCATGGAAGAAACCGGTAGACGCCGCGACAAACAAGTTGCCTATAACGAAGCCAATGGGATTACACCGGAAAGTGTAAAATCAAAAATCTCGGACATTTTGGACAGCGTTTACGAAAAAGATCATGTGAATGCGGATGTTACCGGAAAAGACGGCAAAGGATTTGCAAAAGAAGGCCATATGGTTGGAGCGAATCTCAACACCCACCTTGAAGCGCTTGAAAAGCAAATGCGTGACGCAGCTGCGGACCTTGATTTTGAAACAGCAGCACGTCTTCGCGACGAGATCAAACGCCTAAAGGCAAAGGAGCTTGATATTCTGGAAAATCCGACAGCAAAGTAATATAAACCTGAAAATTACTTAAATTAGACAACGAAAAAGTACTTTCAGACCGGGATCTGTGCGGCGAACTGTTATTCTCGGCAACGAAAACCTTTCGTCACCGGTGCGAACATGGCTTTTCTTTGTAGTTGTTGCGCTGGTATATTCAGCGTTTTCAACCAGGGTTCGAATGTTGGTATTATGAGAACCATGAGGGTAGCAAAAAGCTTTCACAGGTGCGCCAGCTGCGTCTTCAATTACCTTTTTACAATCGGTAATTTCTTGCTGTGCCGCTTCATGCGACAAGTCAGCTAAAACCGGATGGGATATCGTATGGGCACCAGCTTCATGGCCATTGTCAACCCATTCACGCATTTCCAACTCTGTCATTAGTGGTAGTTTAGGAATTTTTCGGGGGACATCCCACTGATTGTACCCTCCAATTTGGCCTGACACAAAATAATTGGTGGCCGTAAAGCCAAGATCGCCGAGTATCGGAGCCGCATTTTGCAAAACATTACGGTAACCATCATCAAAAGTCAGGCCGAAAACGCGCCCTGCTTTCTTCCCCTCAAGATAAGGCATTAGATCGCAAATCGATAACCCCTGATAGCCAAACGCTTTCAGCCAGCGCATCTGCGATTCAAACCGCTTGGGATGAACACTAAGGCTTCTCGACGGCGTTCCGGTAGGCGCGGGAGGTTCAATTTTATGGTAAAGAAGAATCGGAATAGCTGACGATGGTTTAATCAACTCGTTATTTTTTTTGTCCATCATTGCAAAGTCTCTTCTATTAAGGTTTACCCCTTTCTAAAGTATCTATCATCAAATGTGGATGCTGTTTAGTAATTAGCCGTACATCAACTATAGATTTACAGCTGACACCCCTCACCCGTTAAACATCACTGTCGCGCTCGAAGCGATATTCTTGAACGATAAATTGGCCGAAGAATTTCCCGTTTCAGTTTCATCAACCTATCCTTTCGTTTTTCAAGCGTTGTCCCACCGAGTGTATTAGAAATTTCCATAATACCTCCAGGAACAATTGAGTGGGGATGAACACCAGTTACCCAGTGCATCTGTAGCAAAGTATCTACCGGACGATCGAACTGCTCTGTTGTACGCAGTAATTGTTCTGCGGTGCGCCTATCGATCAGTTGCGCAACCATACCAAGACCTGTGCAGTTTGGCTTAATCAGTTGAGCCGTACCATCTTTATTGATCACTTCACCTCGTTCCCGTCCATCACGAAACGGAAAACGAATAAAGCCAGCCTCTTCAATATGTTTAACAGCTAAATCAAGGCTATCGTGAAAACTGCTTACAGGTTGAGCATCATCTTCCATCACAAGCGCAGCATCAAGATTACTCTCTAATATTTCTCGCCATACTTTGCGGTGAGAAAGAAAACAGGAAATTTCATTGCGACTCATCACAAAGGGATATGACGGCCTGTGCAGTTTACGTCGATAGTGCCGCTCTATCTCATCCACGGTAATCGTCTGCCCATCCACAGCATCAACGATGCGCCCTTCAAAAGGCAAACCAGAGATGACATTTTTTACATGAGCACATCTTTGTTCAGCGCGCTTGAGATGAATGATAAGTGTTTCTATACGCATACGAAGCCCCCCAGCCCTATGCAAGTTCATACATACCAATACAGAATGTATTGAGTTGATATGATGATTGCAAGATTGTTACATGGCAAAGGATCTAAAACATTACCTTAATATCAAAAGGAGTGGTGGGCCCGGAGGGATTCGAACCCCCGACCAAGCGGTTATGAGCCGCCGGCTCTAACCAACTGAGCTACAGGCCCCACCTTTTACCTTTTAAGGTAGTGATGAAAACCGCTTATGCCGCACGTTTGTTCATTCGTCTAGTCCAAAAATGCGATCTTCCAAAAACTTCGCCCTATTCCGTTCACATTCTACTGCCAATTGTGTAATTAAACGCAAGGAAAACGGAGCATTTCATGACGAAGCAAAACACAACCTTTCTCGCGACAGCACTGCTGGCCGGCCTAATCGTCGCCTCACCCGTTTATGCTGATGAGAAAAAAGATGAAGTCGGCCTTATTAGCGTCACAGGCGTTGGCACAGTGAAAACAGCTCCTGATATGGCGACAATAAACCTAACTGTTTTACGCGAAGCCGAAACTGCGAAAGAAGCATTGCAAAACAATACTCAAGCAATGTCAGATATACTGAATGCAATGAAACAATTCGGAATTGAAGATAAGGACCTTCAAACTTCAAATTTTTCTATCAATCCACGCTATATATATCCAAAACATAGAGATGGAGTTCAACAAACACCTAAGATCGTTGGGTATCAAGTCTCAAACTCTCTGACGGTCCGAATTCTTGATCTAGACAAAGTGGGTGAGATTTTAGATCAATCAATTACGCTCGGCGTAAACCAAGGTGGTAATATCATCTTTGGAAATTCAGATATTGCAGAATTGCAGATGCAAGCCCGCGCCATGGCAATGAAGAATGCGCTTAGGAAAGCAGAGGTGCTAACAAAAGCTGTTGGCGTAGATATCGGGAACATCAAACAAATAAACGAGAACTCATTTCATGCTGAGCCACAACCAATTATGCGTGCCGAAATGGCAATGGCAAAAATGGCGGATAGCGCACCGGTACCAATTGCTGGTGGCGAAAACGCCTATCGTATAACGGTAAATGTGACATTTGAAATTGAACAATAGTAAGAAAACACCTCTGGGAGATCATCCCAGAGGCTTGTAAAGCATATAAACTTAACGATATGCAATTAATGGACAACCCTTCCGATTAGCGAACACCAATTTGACTGGGTGTCCATAATTATATCCCCTAACAACCACCTTACGCTTATTTACACGTGTGATTTCACTATGGCGAACTCCGTATTTATGACGCGCCTTCTTTAGTGCTTTGCGCGGACGACAACGTTTTCTGCTGTGATGTTTGTATTTATGATATCTAGGCTGTGTGTTGTAGTAGCGGAATTGCGGTGATGAATGATGACCACCGAAATGTAATTCAAATCCAAAATTTCCAGCTGAAGCAACGGTTGCGCCTGCAAGCGATGTTGTTGCAGCTATTAAGAGAACAGCTATTGATGATTTAAGTTTAGATTGCATGACGACCTCCATGTGTTTCAATATGAGGCCAAATTAACCTTTTGCTTCTGAACCCAAACGGAACTACCTGTTCATATTCGGTTCAGAAAAGTCAGCGATTTACATTCATAAAATATGTAAAATCACATTTCTTCTATGCGGCATATTTCTATGCTCAAACAAATAAATCCCCTGCCATGTCCCAAGACCAAGCGAACCATTAATGATAGGAATCGAAAGCGAAACCGGCAACAATGCAGATTTGATATGCGCGGGCATATCATCCGGCCCTTCATATGTATGAGTTATCCACGACATACTCGGATGATCACTGCTGGGCACAAGGCGAGAGAAAAACTCTTTCATATCCACCTGGACCTCAGGATCAGCATTTTCTTGAATAAGTAACGAGCAGGAGGTGTGGCGAACAAACAATGTTAATAATCCAGTTTCCACTTCCTGTTTTTTAACAAAGTTCTTTGCATCACCTGTAAATTCGTAAAGAGCCTGCCCGCGCGTTTCAATGGTAAGTACCTGCTGCATATCATTCACTCATATTATTATTCTGACCGAAAACCGTGATCGCATCTCCTTCCTTCCACAAAGGATATTTAGTCATCACCGACAAAAACAATGGAGAGCTAACAAATTGATCGAGGGCAGAAATCAGTTTTGTCCACTTTTGGGCTTCAAACCAATCAAAGTCTACATTGGCAAACTGCCTTACAAAAGGGAAGATAGCCAAATCAGCAATAGAGAATTTTGATCCCATTAGAAACGGCCCGTTCTCAGATAGATGATCATTGAGTTTGAATAAAAAATCGCTAGCGTTCTGGCGAGATGTCTCTTTATCAACGCTCTCATAACGATTTGAATATTTGTAATGATCCAATTCTGATTTAAACGGTCCGTCATTTTCTGCAATTAACGACATGGCATCATCCAATGTGCCTTGTTCTGGCATCAATAAATTCATCGGGTCTGACTGGCCCAGAGCATACAGCACGATGTCAAGGCTCTCATCCACAACTTGACCATCTGTTAGAATCAAAACAGGAACGGTACCCTTAGGTGATGCTTGCAACATTGATGGAGGTTTTTCTCGCAATATAATCTCACGCAATTCAACGCTTCGCCCGCTGGAATACAACGCTAACCGCGCACGCATAGCATATGGGCACCGTCTGAAAGAATAGAGTATAGGTAGCGATTGCAAATCATTCACCTTTGTTTTTATAACAACAATAATTTTCAAGCCGTATTCCTGACAGGATCTGCGCTCACGTCAACATTTAAGCGACGCCTCACTATTAAGTGATCTACTGGGGCACTTTGCCCTAGGGCGTTTTTCAGCCAGAATACTTATGCCTAATGCTGAGCATGGAGAATAGAATGAAAATATTTCGAATTATATTGTGGTCAGTAACAATAGCAGTTGTTGTAACTCTGGGAGTGATAAGCTTCGGATGGCAAAAAGAAACAACAACAAATAATGAACCCTATGGAGTTACTTTTCAGCTCATCGATCAAAAAAACAACGAAATCACTGAAGCAGCGTTTCGAGAAAAGCCTACCGCTGTATTTTTTGGCTTTACACATTGTCCGGAAATTTGCCCTACCACACTATACGAACTTGATTCGTGGCTCGAGCAAGTCGATCCAAATGGTGATAAAATCTCCGCATATTTTGTATCTGTTGACCCTGAAAAAGATACCGCCGAGATTTTGGATCTTTACGTAGGTAATGTAACCAAACGCGTGACTGGTATAACTGGTGCGCCGGAAAAAATTTCGAAAATGCTCAAAGGCTTCAACATATACTTCAAAAAAATTCCATTGGATGCAAACGAACCAAATGGTGATTATACGATGGATCACACGGCCTCAATATTCCTCCTAAAGGATGGTGGGCGCTTTAAAGGTACGATTGCATATGGAGAAAACCCGGAAACTGCAATTCAGAAGCTTAAAAATTTGATCAGCGGCAGCTAGTGGTCTATGGGTTTGTGAACTTCAATGACGCAGATGCAATTTGCAAATCACTTTCACTCATTCAGGCACAATATGACCCAAACCAGGCTTTATGTAACGACTGACGAAAAAACGTCCGACCTTCTATCAGATTTATTTGAAGTAACGTTTGAAGAAGATGGTTTTGCTTCATCAACGACAGAAATTGATGAAGTCAACAAAATCTGGGAAGCGTCCGTTTATGTAAATCCCGAAGATGCACAAACCACGATTGAACGCCTTAACGAGATCTTTGCTCAAAACTCGCTTACTTTAGATATCTCGCATGAAGTACTACCAGATATTGACTGGGTTACGCACACGCTCAAAGGTTTAAAACCGGTCACTTCCGGACGTTTCATTGTGCATGGATCACATGATCGAAACTCCGTTCAGCCACATCATATTCCTGTTGAAATTAACGCAGCGCAGGCATTTGGTACAGGCCATCATGGAACAACAGCGGGTTGTTTGGAGATGATCGAGCATGTCAGCAAAACATCGCATACAAATTTGCGTAGCACTGCACCAATTTTAGATCTAGGCACAGGGTCTGGCGTATTGGCTATTGCCGCAGCTAAATTAGCCCGTACTTATGTTTTGGCGACTGACATAGATCCGATTGCCACTAAAATTGCCGAGGAAAATGCCGTTTTAAACGAGGCTGCAAATTACATCGAATTTGCCACGGTCAATGGGTTTGCATCAAAAGTTTTTAACGAAAGAGGACCATTCGGGTTGATCATTGCCAATATATTGGCACGGCCTCTTATGAAAATGGCACCCAAGATCGCAAAAAATCTTCAAACAGGCGGTACAGTCATTTTGTCGGGAATACTTGCCGAGCAGCGATGGAAGGTTTTGTCCGCCTACAATAACCAAGGCCTTTATCATCAAAAAACGATCTGGCGAAATGGTTGGGTAACCATCGTGCTCAAATAAAAAGCGGCCCGAAAGGACCGCTCATCATACATTGTCAAATCAGATTGATTTGCCTTATACACCGTAAGGCTGATAGCCTTCTTTACGGATTTGATCACGTGTACGGCCAATAGACTTCAATGTGTCATCATCAAGTCCGATTAGAGTACCATTGACATAGCGACGAACTTGACGTTCACGTGCTGAGATCATGCTTTCGAATGCAGATTTGAATATTGAATTTGCCATTTTATCTTTTCCTTTGTGTGGATTTTGCTAACCACTGCTTACAAATTCAATATAGTGCATAATGAAAATATTTGGAGCGCTATCTCGTCAATAGAGCTATGCATAGAGAACATAGGTAGGTAAGTTGGGCCATAAGAAAACTTTTGAATGAGTCTATGAGCTTTTTCATCGCCTAAGGAATATTCATGTTTCAGAAATTTGTTACCGTCTCCAAACCAGAAACAGCATCAGCGCGTGTCGTAAAACTCCGCAACCTATTTGATGAACTGGATGTCGATGCCATCCTAGTTCCGCGCAGCGATGAATATCTGGGAGAATATGTGCCTACCTGTGCGGAACGACTAGCATGGCTCACCAGCTTTACCGGCTCTGCAGGAACAACACTTATATTGCGAGACAAGGCGATAATCTTCACAGACGGACGGTATACATCTCAAGTCAGCAAACAATGTGATCTGGACATATTTTCAATTGAGGACCTGATAACAAATCCACCATCTAAATGGATTGAAACAAATACGTCAGGTTTAAGATTAGGGCTTGATCCTTGGACGCTTCCAGGTTCGAGCATTAAAAACCTCGAAAAAGCATTAAACGCCACCCAAGGTGAAATCGTAACTCTAAGCTCAAACCCCGTGGATCAAATTTGGAGTAATAAGCCAGAGGAACCTTCTGCAAAAATATCAATTCAACCAGAAAAATATTCAGGGCAATTGGCGAAGGATAAAATCGCGACAATTCGTTCAGATTTAAAAACAAAAGAATCAGATGCCGTTATTATCGCTGATCCACTATCTGTATGCTGGATTTTTAATATCCGAGGGCAAGATGTCGCCCATACGCCCCTCACCCTGTCTCGCGCGATCATATATAAGGATTCTGAATGTAAAATATTCATTGATGCAAAAAAATTAGATATGCAGACCGAAGCCTATTTAACTCAGCTTGCAGAAATCCATCCAATCGATGAGTTTGAAATAGCTCTCAAACATCTGGGCAAAGACAATGCTCATGTTCTGCTTGACCAACAGATTTCTTCACACGCCATATCAACGATACTTACTGGTAGCGGCTGCAAGGTCATAAATAAATCAGACCCCGCATTAAAACCTCGTGCCATCAAAAACAAAGCAGAAATTGATGGAGCCATCGAAGCACACAAAGTAGATGGCGCGGCACTTGTATACTTCCTAGCCTGGCTGGATGCTCAAACCCCAGAACAACTCGATGAAATTAAGGTCGCAACAAAACTTGAAAATACAAGAGAAGAAATAGGTCAGAAATTTCAAATGCCGCTCAGAGAAATTTCATTTGATACTATTTCCGGTTCAGGCCCCCATGCAGCAATCATTCACTATCGTGTGGATGAGACTAGCAATCGACAACTCAAAAGTGGTGAAATGATGCTGATTGATTCCGGTGGTCAATATGAAGCCGGTACAACAGATATCACAAGGACAATCGGGTTCGGAGACGTACCAGAAGAGCAAAAGCGCTTCTTTACGCTTGTACTGAAGGGTATGATCAATATTTCGCTTCTAAAATTCCCTAAAGGCACACGTGGTGTTGATATCGACGCTTTTGCGCGCATAGCTCTTTGGAAAGCTGGTGTGGATTATGCTCACGGAACAGGCCATGGTGTTGGCAGCTATCTATCTGTCCACGAAGGTCCACAATCAATCTCCAAGCGATCAATGGTAGAGCTTGAAACAGGCATGATTGTATCAAACGAACCTGGCTACTACCGTGATGATGCTTTTGGCATACGCATTGAGAACCTAGTTACGGTCGATGCACCTCAGGATATTGACGGTGGCGAGATAGCTATGCTTGGCTTCAATACACTTACTCTTTGCCCGATTGACCGCAATCTAATTTTACCAAATCTGTTGAGTTCGGATGAATTGGAGTGGTTAAACAGCTATCATCAAACGGTATATGATGAACTATCCCCACTCATTGAAGATAATAAAACATTAGAATGGCTAAAGTCAGCTACAGCTAAAATTCATTAAAGGCCCAGCGCTCTTAGAAAAACAATTGATACCCACCCAATAAAGAATACCTGTAACAACGAGAATCGTAAGCTTGCAAGCCCTGCGATGAGAAGCGTAATGGTTTCTGCCCAGCCTCCTGTTACAAGTGAAGGTATGACTATTGCTGTTATAACAGCAATAGGAACAGCGTTAAGTCCTGCTTCAGCACGCGGGTGGATAGTATCAAATCGTGACAAGATGATATGCCCGCCTATACGCGTAAGATAGGTTACGATCGCTGCAAAAATGATAATCCAAAAGTTGGTCGAGAAAAGAAACTCGTGCTCCATCATTCAACCTCACTCTGATCTATATTAATAGGCCAGAAAAAAGCGACCAAAACTCCGAAAAGCGCGCCCACTGAAACATGCCAAGGCGACCCAATAAAATGATATGTCGCAGCCGAGCTTAATCCGCTAATCAAAACAATTGGCAGAAATTTAGAGCGCTTACGAAATGTCATAAGGAGAGCGAAGAAATAGACAGATAAAAGAAAGGTTATTCCAAGTGCATGCGGATTTTCAATCAAACGGCCGAACAACACACCGATCCATGCTTCTATAATCCAGAATACATATAGCGGCATAGCAACCCCTATATACCACCAAAATGGTACAGCGCCCTCCACCTGCCCCTTTTGCTCAGCCATAGCAAACTGCGGATCCGTCATAAAAAATAAGGAAACATACTTCTGTGTAAAGGTCATATTATGAAGAAACCGACCTAACGTAGCCGAATAAAGAACATGACGAAAGTTAACTGCAAAAATAGAAAAAACGATTATCCAAGGTGCAATGGATTGCCCAAACAGTTCTATACCAACCATCTGACTGGCACCGGCAAAAACGAAGGCACTCATTGACACAGCCTCAAGCGCAGAAAGCCCATTATCCGAAGCAAGAGCTCCGAAAAGCAAGCCAAAGGGAGCTGCTGCCACAACGACAGGAAAGCCTTCTTTTAAACCTGTTAAAAATTGAGAAGAGTTAGACAAATAATCACCGAGTAAACAAGCAGAATCGCTTCTAGCGCTATGAGTCTACCTCACGTTATTATGTCAAACCAGAACCATATTTAATGCGTAATAAGAATATGAGACATCAAAACCGAAATATAGCAATCATTGGCTCGTCAGGCGCGATAGGTCAGGCAATAACTGAACGATTAGTTTTGGATCAATCTATTGAGCGCATTTACGCATGTTCGCGCCAAGGCAAAATGTTTCAATCTAAAAAGATAGTCTCTGCAGTGCTAGATTATAAAAATGAAGATAGCATTCACAACGCCGCTAAAATAATCGGTAAAGATAATCCGCTAGACCTAGTCATAATTGCAACTGGTTTCCTGCACAACGAAGACACAACACCTGAAAAATCAATTCAGGATCTGTCTCATCAAAACTTCATCAAAAATTTTATGGCCAACACAATTGGTCCAGCCTTAGTTGCCAAACACTTCCTGCCTTTAATGTCAAAAGAACACCAAAGTGTTTTCTCCTGCATCTCCGCGCGCATTGGCAGCATATCAGACAACCGCTTGGGCGGATGGTATGCATATAGAGCCTCAAAAGCAGCCCTGAACATGACGTTGAAAAACCTCAGCATCGAAGCATCACGACGCTTTAAACAAACAATTATAGTTGGCCTGCATCCAGGAACCGTGGATAGTTCCCTCTCCAAACCCTTTCAAACATTCGTATCAGATGATAAATTATTTACACCTGAATACGCAGCTGAACGCCTTATCAACGTGATTGATAATCTTGAACTTCGAGACAGCGGTAAGATATTTGCCTGGGATGGATCGATGATTGACTACTAATTAGCTTCCACAAGCTCAAACCATTCGTCCTCAGTAATCGTTTTGATACCAAAGTCCGTTGCCTTCTTGAGTTTTGATCCGGCTCCGGGACCAGCAATAAGCAAATCTGTTTTCTTGGATATGGAACCCGCTACCTTTGCGCCCATACGTTCAGCCATTGCCTTCGCCTCATCGCGCGACATTCGCTCGAGTTTACCCGTAAACACAACGGTTTGGCCAGATATAACGCTATCCCCAGAAGGCGCTTCCGCGTCAATAATATCAAGTTGAGCAACAAGATCATCTACCATTTTACGGTTTTTAGGCTCAAGAAAAAACTGCCGAAGAGCATTGATGACAGCAGGGCCAATATCATCAAGCGCAATGAACTCTTGAACAAGCGTCTCATCTCCATTTGCAATAGATGAAACCGCTGAATTAAAATCAGACCAGGTTAGGTAAGCTCGTGCGAGTGTTTTTGCTGTTGCCTCGCCAACATGGCGCACACCCAAAGCATAAATCAGTTTCTCTAATGGGATTTGACGCTTCAACTCAATGGCAGTAAAAAGTTTCTGCGCAGAAAGTTCACCATAACCATCTCGGTTTTTGATTTTGGTCAAACCCTTTGCATCCCGCTCGGCTAGCGTGAATATATCGGCAGGTGCTCTAATCGGAAGAGCATCATCATCATAGAAATACTCAATTTGCTTCTCGCCCAGACCATCAATATCGAAAGCTTTGCGCGATACAAAATGCTTGAGGTGCTCTTTGCGCTGAAATGGACAGGCGAATTCACCAGAACATCGACGAATAACCCCCTTCTCACCACTTGCTGTTTCTTCCTGAACAACTTCAGTTTTCAACTCACACGGGCAGACTGTTGGGAAAATAAAGTCCTTGGCCCCTTCAACTGAAGATATGACTTCAAGCACCTTTGGTATCACATCACCAGCACGTTCAATTTTAACCGTGTCACCGACACGTACACCTAAGCGCTCAATCTCTTCCGCATTGTGCAAAGTTGCATTTGTTACCACAACGCCGCCAACGGTAATAGGCTCAAGCCTTGCAACCGGCGTCAGCGCACCCGTTCGACCGACTTGAATTTCGATATCATTCAAAAGAGTTTGCGCTTTTTCTGCCGGAAATTTGTGCGCAATTGCCCACCTAGGGCTACGAGATATGAAACCCAATCTCTGCTGAAGGGCTAAATCATTCACCTTATAAACGACACCGTCAATATCATAGGGCAACTTTGCGCGCTCTTGCTCAATGAAATGATAGTGATTGATAAGATCATCGACATTATCAAACCGCCTCATCAGCGGATTAACGGAGAAACCCCATTCCGCAAATTTCTCAACCATCTCCATCTGGGTTGTCGCAGGAGTTTCAGGTTTAATTTCGCCCCAAGCATACGCAAAAAACTTAAGCGGTCGAGACGCGGTTATCTTAGAATCCAACTGCCTTAACGAACCCGCAGCTGTATTACGTGGATTAACATATGTCTGCTTGCCACGCTCCAATTGCCGCTCATTCAACGCCGCAAAATCATCGCGGCGCATGTATACCTCCCCACGAACCTCAACGACATTGGGAACATCATCAGGTAATTCCCTTGGTATATCCTGCATTGTCAAAACGTTTGCAGTTACATTTTCACCTACAGCACCATTACCACGCGTTGCAGCAGAAACAAGGTGCCCGTTTTCATATCGTAAAGACAGCGAAAGACCATCAATTTTAGGTTCGGCCGTTAATGCAATGACATCTGATGATGTGAGTGACAAAAACCTACGGATTCGAGCAGCAAAATCTTTTACATCCTGATCATTAAATGCGTTATCTAATGACAACATAGCAATTTGATGCTGGATTTTAGAAAATCCCTGAGCGACCGGTGCGCCAATTTTTTCAGATGGTGAATCCGCCCGTTTAAGTTGAGGGAATTTCAACTCAATTTCAAGATTTCGTCGCTTTAGCGCATCATATTCGGCATCGGATATCTCTGGTGCATCATTCGCGTGATAAAGCTTATCATGATGCGCCATAGCCTTGGCTAAATGCTCAAGCTCACTGGCTGCCTGTAACTCAGTCAAATCGTTGATATCTATGTTCTCAGACTCTGACATTTTCTATCCAGTATTTGACAAAAGTTTAGCCGCTGCTGCCCGCGCTTCGTCTGTAACCGTCGCGCCGGCCAACATCCGCGCAATCTCTTCCTGGCGTTCTTGCAAATCAATATCCCTTACATTCGTCGATAAAAGAACACTATCTTCGCTCGATTGGGATTTAGATATTAACAAATGGGTTTTGGCACGCGCTGCAACTTGCGGCGCATGGGTAACTGAAAGCACTTGGATTGATTTAGAAAGTGTTTCCAAGCGTGCTCCGATAGCATCAGCAACTGCGCCCCCCACACCCGTATCAATCTCATCAAACACAAGCGTTGGGGCTGACCCTCGATCTGCGAGAGCAACTTTTATGGCGAGAAGAAAGCGAGATAATTCTCCGCCGGAAGCAACTTTCATGATTGGGCCTGCTCGCGTACCGGGATTTGTGCGTACATGAAACTCAATCTGATCAATGCCGTTGGCACCAGCAATTTCTTCATTAGTTTGAATATCGACAATAAATTCCGCGCGCTCCAACTTAAGCGCGGGCAATTCGGCCATAACGGATTGTGTTAATGCTTGTGACGCGTGGATACGCTTTTCCGAGAGATTACGGCTGGCAGCAAAAAAATCTGCACGTATCTGCTGAACATTATGCTCCAGCTCGTGAAGTTTATCTTCTCCCGCATCAATCGCTGCAAGATCCGAAATCATTGTTGATGCAAGTTCTGCAAGATTTGCGACCGGAACATTATACTTTCGGCTAGCTGCACGCAAAGCAAAGAGCCGTTCTTCTGTATCTTCTAGCTCTTTGGGGTTAAACTCACTGTCTCGTAATGCGGCATCAACTGAGTTTTGCGCATCCGACAGTCCATCCAGCGCGCGACCAAGCGCCTCGATCGTATCATCAAGCATTCCAGGCACTTCAGCAGCTTTACGTTCCAAACGTCGGAGCAATTGGTTTAATGATGGTATGGGAGAATGATGTCCGCTTAGTGAGTCCTGCGCCTCGGCGATATCAGAAACTATTTTTTCAGCCTTCATCATATGACTGCGGCTTTCGGCCAATTCTTCTTCTTCTCCATCCTGAGGAGAAAGCACTTCTAACTCATCGACTGACGCACGAAGCCAGTCTGCCTCCTTTGCGGCAGTCTCAATTTTTTGTCGGTGCTCCTTTAGCTGCCTATCTGCCACCTTCATGGAAGAAAACAGGCTGGCAACATCCTCACAGTCTTTCTCCAGGCCAGCAAAAGCATCAAGCAGCAGACGGTGTGCATCAACATCAATAAGAGCACGATCATCGTGCTGTCCGTGAATTTCAACAAAATGTGGCCCTATGGAGCGAAGCAGAGAAATACTACAAGGTTGGTCATTTATAAAAGCACGTGATCTACCATCAGCTGATTGAACTCTGCGGATGATGATATCACCTTCATCTTCAATATCATTCTGCTTTAAAATATCACGTACGTGATGGTTTGCCGCTAGATCAAATACAGCAACTATTTGCCCTTTATCGCAGCCCTGACGAACCAGATCTCCATCACCGCGCCCGCCGAGAGCAAGAGCTAAACTATCTAGCAATATAGATTTACCTGCGCCAGTCTCGCCCGTTAACACAGACAAACCTTCGTTAAATGATAAATCCAACCGTTCGATTAAAACGATATCACGGATCGAAAGCTGTGCAAGCATTTGTCCCCCTGCAGGCGACTAGGTTTTAAATCCGGCTGCACGTCGCGCAGCACGAGATATCCAGGAACCTCTGTTTTCCCTCGGCTCAAGACCACCAGATTGCAATAATTTGTATGAATCCGCATACCATTCACTATCCGGGTAGTTGTGCCCAAGTACCGCAGCCGCTGTTTGCGCTTCACCTGTAAGGCCAAGGGCGAAGTAACTTTCAACCAACCTGGAAAGCGCTTCCTCAACTTGCCGCGTGTTACCATACTCCTGAACAACAACTTTATATCGGTTCACTGCTGCAACATATTCACGTCGTTCCTGATAGTAACGCCCAATTTGCATTTCTTTTCCAGCTAACTGATCGCGAGCCTTGCGCAGTTTTGCCTGGGCATCATCCACATATTCTGAATCAGGATAACGATCTATAACTTCCTGCATAGCGTTAATTGCTCGGCTTGAAGCCCTCTGATCGCGCGTAACATCAGGTATCTGTCTGAAATAAGCGAGGCCAATGATGTATTGAGCATATGCGGCGTCTTGATCGTTGGGATATAAATTTAAGAAACGCTTCGCGTCGGTTATGGCCTCTTGATTGCGACCAGAGCGGTACTTCGTAAATGCATTGAGAACCAATGCTTTGCGCGCAAATTCCGAAAACGGGTGCTGCTGATCAATCTTATCGAACTTATTAGAAGCTTCTCTAAGTTTACCTGCATCCAAATTTGCTAACGCTTGATTGTATAAAAGATCAGCAGGTTCAACCGAATCAACAAGTGAATTAATGTCTATATCTGGGTCAGATTGACATCCAGCTAAAGCCATCATCAACAAAGACATGGTAATTATGCCAATAACGCGGCCTTTTTCAACGCAATGATTTAGCGTGGCTTTAAACAACATATTCAAAAAGACCTCTTTCCGCCCTAGGACTTAAAACCTTGAAAGCAATGTCTAACGGGTTTTACGAATAAAATCCATACATCAAGGCTGTCATCTGCCAGCATTATTGCTTTTTTGTGGCAAAATTAGATTATCACCTGAAAGTGTTTTTATATATTGTTTTAGTAACGAGGGTTTTAAATAGTCCAAGGTGAAAAAACAGGTGCATTTACTGCAACCAATTCACCATATCCACCCTTACGGTACGATTGCGTTGTTTCAACAATCTCATAAGCATCTGTTTGAGCAAGGAGCTTACGTAAAGCGATGGAATTAAGCTTGTGCCCCCCCCGATATGATCGATAACAACCAATGAACTGAGCACCGGCGAGCGCCAAATCACCAACGGCATCTAATGTTTTATGACGAGCAAATTCATCCTTAAAACGAAGGCCTTCCATATTAATGACGTTGTCATCTTCACCTATAACCACAGAATTTTCTAATGATGAACCCAATGCATGACCGGAAGCCCATAAAAACTCAACGTCTCTCATGAAGCCAAATGTACGGGCCCGCGCAAGCTCATTGCGAAAACTATCTGATGTTACTTCACCACACCATGACTGACGACCAATAACATCCGAATTAAAATCGATATCAATTTCAAATCGTGTTCCTTCATGTGGGACAAATTCTGCCCAAGAACCGCCCATCTCTGCACGAACATGCTTCTTCACTCGAATATAACGGCGTTTTTCATCAAGATAGATTGTTCCTGTTGCATCGAGTAAATCAATAAAGACCGCCGAACTGCCATCCATAATAGGCACTTCACCGCCATCAATTTCGACAACAACATTGTCGATACCCATTGCATACAAAGCAGCCATCAAATGCTCAACTGTCGCCACAGAGCGATCAGGAGCGTCACCTAATAACGTACAAAAATCCGTGGAGCCAATTTGAGAAGCAACGGCGCGAAGTGTAACAACTTCACCGCCTTCGCAAATACGGTGAAATACAATACCGGTATTCGCTTCCGCTGGGTTAAGAGTAATGGTTACATTTTGTCCAGAATGTACACCTACGCCAGACAATTTTGCAGTTTTTGCAATTGTTGCCTGAAATTCATACAAATCATTCTGCATTTATTCACACTCGCTTCAGCCTAAACGCAACGCGCTTTTAGCGAAACACCTTGTCACTGAGTTGCCGCTTACAATATCCAAGGCGTCCCCTGCCTTAAGCTAAAAATAAGCCTTATTTCGATTCTTTCCAAATCACGCTTTATTTCGAATTGTAACGCAACTGTAACATTGCATCAGAATTTCCGAATTATGCTTTAAAAACAAAACGCAACCGCTCGTAAGCGGTTGCGTCATTTCACTGATCATTTCAGTAATCTATCTCACTTGCCTTCTAAGAAAGGCAGGAATTTCGAGTTGCTCGTCTTCCGTCATTGGCGCTGGTTTTGGAGCTGCACGACCATGATCATCCATTTGAGTTGACTTTGCGGCCAAATGAGCTGGATCTTGTGTCAATGGACGACGAGGCTGAGGAGCAGCCTGTTCAACAGCCTGTTGCGCCGCAGAACCGAGATCTTCATCTCCCATTCCCAAACTTGAGCTAATGCGCTTAAACAAGCCTTTTGCACCTTTTTCCTCAGTTGGTTCAGTTCTTACAGATGCTCTCTCATTCATCTCAGCCTTCACAGTTGCTGGAAAGTCCTCTATTTGAGGCATGCGAGTTGGAGCCATCGGCATTTCTTCTGAAACTTGCGCAGCCACTGTTGGTGCCGGAGCAACAGGAGTTGGTGCTACAGGTTCAGGAGCACGTAAAACAGAAGGTGTTTCAGCTACTTTCGCTACAGCCTCTATTGCCATTTCAGTTTTAGCTTCAGGCGAGAACAAACGATTACGCGGCATTTCTTCAGCTGGTTTTGCGGCCACTTCTAGCTCACGTTCAATTTTAGCCTCAGCATCGGATAGCATGCTATCCAAAGAACTTGCTTCAGATGTTTTCTCAGAAACCGTTGGAGCAGGTGCAACAACAGGCGCAGGCTCTTTCGCCTCAGTTTTCAACTGATTCATTTGAGCTTGCATAGATGCCATTGCCGGACGCATATCTGTTTCCGGACGTCCCGCCATTTGCGTGGCTGTAACATCAATACCAGTTGCAACAACAGAGACCCGAATAACACCTTCAAGTGACTCATCAAACGTCGCACCAAGTATAATATTTGCTTCCTGATCGACTTCCTCACGAATGCGCGTTGCAGCCTCATCAACTTCAAACAGCGTCATATCTCTACCACCAGTGATGGAGATCAACAGACCGCCCGCACCGCGCATTGATGTTTCATCAAGCAGCGGATTGGCAATCGCAGCTTCTGCCGCTGCCATTGCGCGACCTTCACCTGAAGCTTCACCGGTTCCCATCATGGCTTTGCCCATTTCGCGCATCACAGAGCGAACATCGGCAAAGTCTAGGTTAATTAGTCCTTCTTTGACCATCAAGTCGGTGATGCAAGCAACACCGGAATAAAGGACTTGGTCAGCCATCGAAAACGCATCGGCGAAAGTTGTGTTTTCATTGGCTATTCTGAATAGATTTTGGTTTGGAATAACGATCAGAGTATCAACATTTTTCTGAAGCTCATCAATCCCTTGATCAGCTAGACGCATGCGTCGCTGACCTTCAAAATGAAATGGTTTGGTCACAACTCCAACGGTCAAGATACCTTTTTGACGAGCAGCTTTGGCTACAACTGGTGCAGCACCAGTACCGGTACCACCACCCATTCCGGCAGTTACAAAGCACATATGCGTACCATTGAGGTGATCATTGATCTCATCAAAACATTCTTCTGCGGCAGCTGCACCAATTTCTGGCTGTGAGCCAGCGCCCAAGCCTTCAGTCACTGCAACACCAAGCTGAATGATGCGTTCTGATTTTGACATCGTCAATGCTTGCGCATCGGTATTTGCTACAACGAAGTCAACGCCTTCTAATCCAGCAGTGATCATATTGTTAACAGCATTTCCGCCGCCACCGCCGACACCGAACACGGTAATGCGTGGTTTAAGTTCTGTGATATCCGGCTTCTGTAAATTGATGGTCATGATAGCCGTCCCTTCCTTAGTTAATACTGCTTCGCCGCAGCAGTTTCAAAATTAAAAACTCTCTTTAAGCCAGTGCCCAACCCGAGCTAGCCGTCCGCCTGCCCCGCTTGCTGCTGACATATATGAATGAGAAGCATGAGCTTCAAAATCAGCAACTTGCGGGTAAATCATTAATCCTACTGCCGCAGAAAAGGCGGGGCCTTTTACCGCAGCAGGAAGACCTGAGACGCCAAGTGGTCGACCAATACGTACACTGCGCGCTAATATTCTTCGCGCTGTTTCCGACAAACCAGTCAACTGACTTGCGCCACCCGTTAACACTATTCGCTTCCCCACTATGGAGGCGTAACCTGACTGTTGAATACGATCGCGAACCAATTCAAGCGTCTCTTCAACACGTGCTCTAACAATCTTGGCAACCATAGCTTTTGAAACTTGTGCGGAGTGATCGTTAGAACTATCACCAATTGGCGGTATTGAAATCATATCTCGATCTTCACAAGCCGATGGAAGCGATGAACCATGCATAACTTTAATGCGCTCAGCATCTTCAAACTTAGTCGTTAAACCACGCGCCAAGTCCATTGTGACATGATGCCCACCGAGGGCAATTGCATCTGCGTGGATAAATTTACCTTCGTTGAAGACAGAAATCGTTGTCGTCCCACCGCCAAGATCGACTGCAGCACAACCCATTTCAGCTTCATCTGCAACAATTGACGCAAGACCAGAGGCATAGGGTGTGGCAACCATAGCTTCAACAGTCAAATGAGCGCGATTAATACAGAGCTCCAAATTTTTAAGAGGCGAACGATCACCACTTAATACGTGCAGGTCAACACCAAGCTTATCGCCAAACATCCCTTCAGGGTCATTTATACCGCGCTCGCCATCCAGCGCATAACTTGTTGGCAATGAATGTAGTATGGATCTTTCATGACTTAGTGTGCGCTGCGTTACAAGATTGACGACATTTGAAATGTCACTTTGTGAAATCTCATGGCCACCTAAATCAACCGCAGCAGTATACACTTCACTCTTAAGCCGCCCACCGCTCACATTTACAATGAGCGAGTCAACGGTCACGCCAGCCATGCGCTCCGCAGCTTCAACGGCCAAACGAATTGAGCTTTCGACTTTTTCAAGATCCATAATCACGCCAGCTTTAATGCCGCGCGATTTTTGGTGCCCTATTCCAATGATATCAACTTTATGGGTTCGCTGAGACAAAACCTCTGCGGAAGCCAAGGGAGTCAAGCGCCCGATAAGACAAACAGTTTTAGAGGAACCAATATCCAAAACAGTCACAATGCTAGGACGTTTCAAAGATAGCGGCTTTAGCCTTGGAAGCGAAGATGATTGTTTAAAGAAACTCATGAGCGCGTCTCCTTCTTCAACATCTTTGCGCGCTCTAGAAGTGCAGATTTCCGACGCTCTTGCGCCTCTGGCGTTAATCTAACCGTTACACGGTCTAACAAACGCAAATCAACTTCCGCTATATCTCTGCGCAGTAAATCCTGCTCTTGGTTCAACTCCTCAAATTGAGCCAAAGCAACATCAACATCTTTTTCAGGGAGGTTAAGCGTTACACCATTATCAAGTCGCACATCCCAACGACGCTCAGCCACACGAATGAGGGCCTTCAATTGAGTTGAAACACTTGGCCAACTGGCAAGTTTATTTAAAAACTCACTCGCACCTTGTTCTGCCCCGACCCCAACTAATAATGGAAGTCCTTGGCCAGTAACGCCATCAAACGGCGTAATGACATCACCATCATTATCAATGAGTGACAGCTGACTACCATGCTGCCAGATCGCAAATGCTTGGCGCTCACCCAGTTTAACCTGAAGCGACGCAGGATAGATTTTGCGCAGTTCAACATGATTAACCCAAGGCAATGACATTAATTTTGCATGTGCGGCCGCTAAATCCAGCGTTAGCAGAGAAGACGTTTCGTTTAAGCCTAGCTCCTGCAATACATCAATATCAGATGTTTCAGCATTGCCGGAGATTTGAATTTCTTCGACAGCAAACCCAACCGCAGATGTCACTGTACGCATGGCCACATTGCTGTGACCACCGATAAATGTGCCGTAGCTCAAAACACCAGCAAAAAAAGCTAACGTCAAAGCAGATCCTAAATGCTTAGGAACGATAATTTCATCTAAAGTAAATCCAGCAGAATATTTGCGGGTCCGGCGAAGAACGGGACGGAACATACGATTGATAAAAGAATGCTCACCATCGCCACGATGTGCGATGCTAGCTTGAGCAGAATTTCTTTTACCTAACGAGAGCACGAAGCGTCTTCCACCATCCAATTAACAAATTCTTCAAAACTGTAACCCGCATGTTGGGCCAGCTCTGGCACCAAAGACGTTTCGGTCATTCCCGGTTGAGTATTAACCTCCAACCAAATGAGCTCTCCATCTTCGGAAAAACGATCATCAAATCGAAAATCTGACCTACTCACACCGCGACAACCAATCGCTCTATGGGCCTTCAAAGCCAATATCTCAATTTCTTGGTAAATATTTGGTAAAATTTTTGCAGGACATTGATGTTTTGACCCACCTTTTTTATATTTTGCGTCAAAGTCGTAGAAACTGGAGCCTTGTTCAAATATTTCTGTAACGCCGAGAACCCTATCGCCCATCACAGCGCAGGTTAATTCGCGTCCATGCACGAATCTCTCTGCCATAATGTGATCGCCATAGGACCACTCGTTCGATTTTATGATTTGCGGTGGATGGCGTTGATCCTCTTTGACCATAACCACGCCAAAACTCGAACCTTCTGAAACTGGTTTAACGACATATGGCGGCTCAATAGGGTGTGTGGACGGAAAGTCATGCCGGTCCATGTATTTGGCCTCAGCAACTGGAATACCGTGATGACTTGCTACGATTTTCGATTGCTGCTTGTCCATTGCAAGCGCCGACGCTAAAACACCTGAATGGGTATAGGGTATAGCTAAAAACTCCAGTAAGCCTTGAATAGTACCATCTTCACCAAACGGTCCATGAAGCGCATTAAAACAAACATCCGGCTTAATCTCCGTAAGAGTGTTCGAAATATCTCGATCAACATCAATGTGCGTTACTTTATGACCGACACGTTCCAACGCATTGGCACAGGCCTCGCCCGACCATAAACTAACCTGTCTTTCAGATGAGAAGCCACCATAGAGTACTGCGACATGTTTTTTTGACATACATTCCCCCAATTTTTACTGGAACTAGAAATGCTTAAACGCCGACTCACTTAGCAAATCTTTATACCATAAGAATCAGAGGATTGAGGTGAATTCAAGTTCTGTTTGATAATTCGAGGAAAAGATTAATTTCACTGTGAGACACTGTTTGTGACAAATAAAACAGGCAAACCCTATCGGGGAAACGAATTTTTCAGAGGAGCCTAAAGCAACTGACCTAAAAACGGCTCAACACTCTGACCGGATGGGAAATCGCCTAAACGCTTGATTTCCCATTCCAATTGAACGCCAGAATTTATCAGTACTTTTTGCCTGACTGTCTCGCCTAAACGCTCCAAATCATAAGATGTCGCCTGCCCCATATTGATCATAAAATTGCAATGCATCGGTGACATTTGTGCGCCGCCGATTGTCAGACCACGACAACCCGCATCATCAACAAGCTTCCAAGCTGAATATCCCTTGGGGTTTTTAAACGTTGATCCGCCTGTTTTCTCTTTGATCGGTTGGGACGTTTCTCTATGGTGCTGAACTTCATCCATAGCTTTTTGAATATCGTCCTTTGAGGTTAGTTCACCTTCAAACACAGCTTTTGTAAAAATGAGATCACGTGATGACCCTGATTTTCTGTAGGAAAAATCCATGTCAGCATTGCTAAGAACATGCTTCGTTCCTGACCTATCTACAGCATGAATTTCTTTAACGCATGAAACTGTCTCTCGGCCATTAGCGCCGGCATTCATTCGCAGTGCTCCGCCTATTGAACCTGGAATACCATGATAAAAATGCATTCCACCAATACCTGCTTCCAGCGCTTTTACTGCCAAGCGTTTATCTGGACAAGCCGTTCCAGCGACAAGTTCAGTGTCTGAAATCTGATTAGCAAAACCAAAGCCCTTCGCCGACAAACGAATAACCACAGCATTAAGTCCACCATCACGAATAATTAAATTGGACGCCATACCGATGGGGAAAACTGGCACCTCCTGTGGTAGAAGAGACAAAAAAGCAGAAAGATCATCTTCGTCCGCAGGCTGAAACAAGATAGCAGCCGGCCCACCGGTACGAAACCAAGTGATTTGGGACATCGGCGCATTTTCTGTTATGCGCCCACGAATAACAGAGAGCTTATCGCCAAGTTCCTCTACTAAATTCGTACAATTATATCCGGCCATTTCTAACTCTTTTCCAATGCTTCCAGTTCTTTCGGCAATGCTGCGGCCCATTGTGTAATACTACCGGCACCAAGGCAAAGAAGGAAATCTCCCTTCTGACCTATTGTTTTCACAAGCGGCGCTAAATCGGCAGGACCATCAATTAATCTAACGTCTCTATGACCAGCAGTTTTCAAACGTGAAACCAGAGCGGCAGAATCTGCTCCTTCAATATGATCTTCTCCAGCAGCAAATACTGGTGCAAGAATAACCGTGTCCGCATCATTGAAACAAGATGAAAATTCATCTAACAGACTTTCAAGGCGTGAATAACGGTGAGGTTGAACAACAGCAATAACACGTCCATTACATGCTTCGCGCGCCGCGCCCAGAACGGCACTAATTTCGACGGGATGATGACCATAATCATCAAAAATATCCATTCCATTCCAGGAACCTGTATGCGTAAATCTACGTTTTACACCGCCGAATTTGGCCAAACCTTCTTTAACTTGCTCAGTCGTTAAACCCAGTTCCAGCGCAATCGTAATCGCTGCCGTTGCATTGGAAACGTTATATTTACCTGGCATAGGAAGTTTCAAATCTTTTTCCAATACGATATCGGAAGACTTGCGATCTCTGATTTCAAGATCGAACACTGACATACCACCTTTTTGCCTAAGATTAATAAATCTCACATCAGCTTGCGGATTTTCGCCATATGTCACAACGCGGCGATCTGAAATACGACTTGTAAGGGCCTGCACTTCCGGATGATCCAAACACATCACGCCGAAACCATAGAATGGGACATTTTCGACAAATTGCGCAAACGCTGCACGAACTGCGTCAAAGTCTCCATAATGATCTAAATGCTCTGGATCAATGTTGGTCACAACAGCAATATCGGCCGGAAGCTTTAAAAATGTTCCGTCAGACTCATCCGCCTCGACAACCATCCACTTACCCTCACCCATCCGCGCATTGGTACCATAAGCATTGATAATGCCACCATTGATAACAGTTGGGTCTAATCCGCCCGCTTCAAGAAGCGTCGCAACCATGGATGTTGTGGTCGTTTTGCCGTGCGTGCCGCCAATAGCAATTGAATTGCGAAACCGCATCAGCTCAGCAAGCATTTCAGCTCGTCGTACAACGGGAAGCAGTTTTTCACGCGCTGCCACAAGCTCGGGATTATCTTGTTTAATAGCCGTCGAAACAACCAACACTTCTGCGGCACCTAAATTGGCAGCGGAATGCCCTATAAAAACGTCAATGCCCTTTTCTCGAAGGCGCTGAACGTTGGCACTATCTGATTGATCAGACCCTTGCACTTTATATCCAAGGTTATGAAGCACCTCGGCAATCCCACTCATCCCGATGCCGCCAATTCCAACAAAGTGAACAAGGCCGATTGTCTCTGGCATTTTCATGCGTGTGTTTCCTTAAATTCTTTAATCGTTTGACCATCCGCAATAGCTTCTAGCATGTCAGCAAGCAAGCTTGTCGCATTCAATTTTCCTGCAAGCTTCGCTTTTCCTGCCATTTCCGCCAGCTCATCAGGCGCATTCATACTATTTTCGAGCAGTCCCGCTAGTTTGTTTTCATCTAATTCCGGTTGGCGAACCATTGTCGCACCACCGATACCAACCATGTTTTGGCCATTCACACCCTGATCATCATCCAGAGCGTGGGGAAGCGGCACAAGAATTGAAGGCCGACCTATTGCGCCAAGCTCTGTGACCGTAGATGCGCCAGATCTTGAAATAACGAGATGAGCTTCTGCAATTTTCAATGCCATATCATCAATAAAGGGTGCAACATAGGCATCAACACCATGTGCCGCACATTGCTCTTTCGCATATTCTAAGTCTTCCGGTCGCGCTTGAAGCGTCAGACGAATTCGCTTTCGCAACTCTTCTGGCAGTAAACCCAAACTTTGAGGAAATGTACGTCCAAAAAAACGTGCGCCTTGGCTTCCACCAAATACAACAAGATTAAATGGTTCATTCTTTTTAGATGCCACATAAGGCATACCCTCAACATCAAGTACGGCCTGACGAATTGGATTACCTGTCGCGAATATTTTGTCAGAAAATGGACCCACATCATCGCGCAAAAAACCACCCGCTATTGCGGTAACCCTACCAGCAAGAAACTTGTTGGCTCTGCCCATAACACCATTTTGCTCATGCAATATAGATGGATAGCCATATTTGGTCGAAGCAATTAGCGGCGGAATAGTCGGGTATCCACCAAAGCCGATAACAGCATGCGGTCTAACTTTCGCAAGAACTTTGCTTGCACGCTTTATGCCGGAATAAAGCTTCCATAGAACTAGAAGCATCTTAACAGGGTTCTTTGATCCAAAAGTTGCAGATGGAATGACGTGCATCTCATCACAAGGAAAATCACCTGCATATTTTGCAGCCCGGTTGTCGGTCGCAAGATGCACTTTCGCGCCGCGAGAACGCAATTCATTTGCAAGAGCTTGTGCTGGAAACAAATGCCCGCCTGTGCCACCTGCGCTTAATAGATAGGTTTTTTGTTCCATATTACACCTATTCTGTGACTGAAGAGACCATCGAACCTGATCGTCGAACGACATGATTACGCGCTCGTTTTTCCGGTCTGTGGCGGGTCAGTGCAAGCAAGAAACCAACTGATATAGCAATCGCCAACATCGATGAACCACCATACGATATAAACGGAAGTGTCATTCCTTTTGCAGGAAGTAGTTCTAAATTTACTCCGATATTAATCATTGATTGAGCGCCGATCAAAAGCGCCAATCCGGACACCGCCAACTTTGTAAACTCATCCTCTTCTCTGGCTGCATGAACAAAAGAGCGCAAAACGATGAATGCAAAGATGGCAACCAGCACCAAACAGAAAATTATACCAAACTCCTCAGCTGCAACCGCAAAGACAAAATCTGTATGACTATCCGGCAAAATCTTTTTGATTGTACCTTCACCTGGGCCTCGCCCAAACCAATCGCCTCTAATAATAGCCTCACGCGCGGTGTCGACTTGAAATGTGTCGCCTTCGCCTGTCAAAAATCTATCTATGCGGCCAGCCACATGTGGAAATATTGTATAGGCAACGGCAAAGCCAACAATACCCAGGACGCCAAGAACTATAATCCAAACCCATGGCATGCCTGCGAGAAAGAACATGGATGCCCAAACAGCTGTAACAAGCATCGTTTGCCCCAAATCAGGCTGCGCAACCAATAACGCTGCAACGATACCAAACAAGATAATAGCAAACAGGTTTCCTGGAATTTCAGGGTGTCGAGAACGCTCTGAAAACAGCCACGCGCATATAATGACAAATGCAGGCTTCATAAACTCTGATGGTTGAAGTGTGAAACCAAACAAAGATATCCAACGCCGAGAACCCTTAACTTCACCACCAATAAAAAGCGTTAAAAGCATTAACCCAAGTGCCCCGAGAAGCAAAAGAATTGACATTCGCCGAACCATCCGCGCTTCTAAAAAGGATAGCGAGACAAGCACCGCTAATGTCGGAATCATAAAAACGGCATGACGTTTTATAAAATGAGAACCATCCAAATTAATGCGTTCAGCAACGGAGGGGCTGGCAGAAAAGGACATCATGAAACCTAAAAAGATAAGGATGATGAATGCGAGCAATAAAAAACGGTCAATTGTCCAAAACCAATTGGCAACAGGCCCTCGTTCAATACGGCTAACCATCACGCATCCTCATTCATTTGATATGGAATCAGCATTTCTATACCAGGAATTCGTGCAACATTTTTTACAAAACAATCGCCACGAATTTCAAAATTCCGAAACTGGTCAAAGCTAGCGCAAGCTGGAGAAAACAATATGGCAGATGCCTGCCCTGTATTTTTGGAAAATTCAACAGCTGCATGAGTAGCCGCGCGAATGGCACGATCTACTAATTCTGAAATCTCGAAATCAACGCGCCCTCCCAACTCAGCCGCAAATTCTGGTGCAGCCTCGCCGATAAGAAATGCCTTATTAACACGGTTAAACAATGGCGCAAGCGGTCGAATACCTTCATCCTTTGCAAGGCCACCTAATATCCAAAAAATATTTTCATAACTTTGCAGTGCGGGCGCTGCAGCCTCCGCATTGGTGGCTTTTGAATCATTAATGAATATGACATTATCCAACTTTGCGATTGGCTGCATTCGATGTTGCAAACCGGAGAATGATTGCATTCCGCTCTGAATTTGCTCTGTACTTAAACCGACATCCATACACGCGAGTGTCGCGGCCGCTGCATTTTGAGCATTATGTTGCCCACGTAACGTTTCGATTCCATCAAGTTCGATCAATACATCTTTATGAGCATTGCTTGGTTTAATCAAATTCGAACCTTCTAAATATGGTCCGCTTTCAATCTCAGTTTGAACGGAAACCTGCTTTGGATTTCGTCCTGCCTCACATAATTTTCGAATGATGTCACGGCACCACACATCATCAACGCCAAGAATTGCCGTATCGCTTTTCTCAACAAGTCGTGATTTCACACTCGCATAATGCTCCATAGAACCATGCCGATCCAGATGATCAGGTGTCAGATTTAATAATATCCCAGCTGTTGGATGAAGAGATGGTGCTAGATCAATTTGATAGGATGAGCATTCAACCACATAGTATTTATCGCCGGACGGTTCGTCCAATGAAAGAATGGCAGTTCCAATATTGCCACCCATTTGTACATCTCTACCAGCAGTTTCTAAAATATGCGCGATAAGGGCTGTCGTCGTTGACTTTCCATTTGTTCCTGTAACAGCGATCAAAGGTGCATCTGGTGCTACATTTGCCCTCTCTAGCGAAAATATTTCAACGTCGCCAATTATGGGTATGTTATTGGCATTCGCCTTCTCAACACTCCAATGTGGTTTTGGGTGTGTAAGAGGAACACCGGGGGCAAGCACGAATGTGTCAATCGATGACCAATCTACATTTCGCAAGTCGCCTGTTGATATTCCGAGATTCTTAGCAACGTTCACCTGTGCAGGATTATCATCCCATGCGGTAAGATCAGCGCCACCAGCTTGCAGTGATTGCGCAGTGATTACACCCGATCCACCAAGCCCAAACAAGGCAACTTTCTTACCATTAAATGATGTGGCCGCAATCATACACTTATCTCAATTTCAAGGTAGCAAGACCAACCATCGCAAGCATAACCGCGATAATCCAGAAGCGCACCACAACCTGACTTTCAGTCCATCCCTTTTTCTCATAATGATGGTGAATTGGTGCCATTCGGAATACACGCTTGCCAGTTAACTTAAAAGATGCCACCTGAATGATCACGGACATTGTTTCAAGTACAAACAGACCACCGATAATTGCCATAACAATTTCATGCTTTGTCGCAACTGCAATTGTACCAACAAGACCGCCAAGCGCCAATGACCCAGTATCCCCCATAAAAATAGCAGCGGGCGGTGCGTTAAACCACAAAAAGCCTAAACCAGCACCAATGACAGCGCCAAGTATAACTGCGAGTTCACCCGTTCCCGGAACAAAATGTATCTGCAGATAATTGGCAAAAACAGCATTACCTGCAAGATAAGCAATCGCACCAAAAGACGCCGCAGCTATCATAACAGGAACAATTGCCAAACCATCAAGACCATCCGTCAGATTAACAGCGTTACCGGCTGAAACGATAACAAACGCACCAAATGGAATGAAAAAGATACCTAGATCTAAAAGAAAATCCTTAAAGAACGGAAATGACAGTGATGTCGCAAACGTGTTGCTTTGGTCCGACGTTGCAATCATCGACTGATTTAAAATGAAATAAACTGCAACTCCTGCGAATAAAAATTCAAGCAATAATCGTACACGACTGGAAAAACCTTTATCTGATTGTTTCGAAACCTTTAAATAATCATCATAAAACCCGATCGCACCGAAACCTAGAGTCACAAGTAGCGTTGTAATAACATACGTATTTGCAAGATCCGCCCATAAGAGAGAGGCAACAATGATACCGGCCAAAATCATCAGGCCACCCATTGTTGGTGTACCTGCCTTTTTGAAATGTGTCTGAGGTCCATCAGCACGAATGGGTTGCCCTCGCCCCTGCCTAACTCTGAGTGAATCAATCATTTTAGGACCAAACAGGAAGACGATTAAGGCAGCGGTAAATAATGCCCCGCCGGTTCTAAATGTGATATATCTGAACAAGTTAAAAAGAGGAAAACTATCCGAAAACTCAACCAACCAAACAAACATAAATCCCCCTTATCACCGAATTGGCGATTATTCTTGTTCATTGCTTTCAGGAAATTGTTCCAGCAATTTTTTAACTATTTTTCCAAAACCAACACCAAGTGATGATTTAACCATAACAACATCGCCCGGGCGCAATTTAGTAACCAACCAATCAATTATCGCCTTGATTTCAGACCGATAATAAACCTGGATTTCACCTCTCAAGACATCAGCCAAATGGCTCATATCTTGACCGGAAAGAGCAACGATATCCACCTGCGCCTCATACAATGGCTCCGCAAGTTCTGCATGAAGTGCCTCTGAGAATCGGCCCATCTCCAACATATCACCCAAAACAGCTATTCGTCGCCCCCCGCGCCCCACATCTGTGGATGAAAGAAGGGAAATGGCTGCACGCATGGATGCAGGATTTGCATTGTAACTTTCATCAATGAGTGTGAATGTTCCATCACCAATTGAGCATTGAGTGCGAGCACCTCGACCTTTTTCGGCAGAAAAATCAGCAAGCGCTAAGGCAGCACGTGCCATGTCAGCACCAACAAGCGAGCAAACACCCAATACACCAAGTGCATTTTGTACGAGATGATCGCCTGGGGCGCCGAGTTTGACGGCAGCTTCTTCGCCATCAATAATCATACTGAAACACGAACAATCGCTGTGGCTCTTACAAGAAATCAATCTAAAATCGGATCGTTCATCTTGACCAAAAGACTTTGAATTTTGAGCCATGCCTAGTTCTTCTGCACGCTCTAAAAGGTGGTCATACTGATCATTATCTCGATTTAAAACAACAGAACCTTCTGAAATAACACCTTCCATAATTTCAGATTTCGCATCTGCGATCTCGGCAATGTCGTTAAAATTGCCCATATGTGCAGCTTCAACGGTGGTAATCAAAGCTATATGAGGTTGGACCATATCTATGAGTGTTCTAATCTCTCCCGTATGGTTCATTCCGACTTCAAAAACACCGAAATTAGTATCCTTTGGCATTCTAGCCAAAGTTAGGGGAACACCCCAATGGTTATTAAATGAAGCCACAGAAGCATGAACTTTTCCTGATGGGCTAAGCGCTGTTCGCAACATTTCTTTGGCAGTTGTTTTGCCAACAGATCCGGTGATAGCAATCACTTTACCTGCTACTCGGGCTCTGGCAGCTCGGCCTAAAGCCTCCATTGCGACTAAAACGTCTTCCACAATTATCATCGGTGCGGTTAGGCTCACAAGTGAAGGTATTTTTTCCTCTGCGACAACCAAGACACCTGCACCATTTGCAAGCGCTGACGTTACAAATTCATGCCCATCAAATCGATCGCCCTTAATAGCAAAGAATGCGCCACCTTGATCCATATTACGACTGTCAATTGAGATGCCTGTAATACCTTCAGGCATATTACCATGTGCACGACCATGCATAACCGAGATCATATCGGAAATTGTCCAAAGAAGATCCATCAGTAAGCACCCTTAATAGCCTTCAATGCTTCTTTATGATCCGAAAATGGCAAGGTTACATCTCCGACAAGTTGTCCTTCTTCATGCCCTTTTCCTGCAATAACCAAAGTATCACCCTCTTTCAGCATTCTAACTGCTTGCTCTATGGCCTCGCCTCGTCCTTCTATTTCAATGGCATCGGGCACGGCTTTAAGAATCTCAGATCGAATTTGAGCGGCATTTTCTGTACGCGGGTTATCATCTGTCACAATTGAGATGTTAGATAAACGGTGCGCGATTTCTCCCATGATCGGGCGTTTGCCCTTATCTCGATCACCACCGCAGCCAAAGACTAAGACAATACGCCCAGTGGTAAACGGTCTAACCGCGCTTAACACCTGTTCAAGTGCATCCGGTTTATGTGCATAATCGACATAAACAGGGGCACCAGACTTAGATTTACCAATTAACTCTAACCGACCGGGAGCCCCTTTAATCTGGCTAAGCGCCTTAAACACACTCTCAGCCGATGTACCAGTCGAGATACATAAACCAGCAGCTACAAGCGCATTGGAAAGTTGAAAATCACCAGCCAAAGGCAAATCTAATGAAAACAATTGGCCATCAAACATAACTTCGGCGCGTTGACTATGGCGCAATTGTTCAACACGTTTAACCGTCAAATATTTGCCATTTCGCCCCACGGTGTGCACATTATTTCCGGCAGCCTTGGCCGCGGAAATGGTTGCTTGCGAATATTCATCGTCTGCAAAAATCACTGCCGGAGCACCATTTGGTAAAACACGCCTGAACAATTCAAGCTTCGCATCCAAATAATGCTCTATAGTAGGGTGATAATCCATATGATCACGGCCTAAATTCGTAAACGCCCCTGCGGTTAACTCAACCCCATCAAGTCTATATTGATCAAGACCATGACTTGAAGCTTCCATAGAACAATGGGTAACACCATCCTGCGCCAGTTGATCAAGCAGTTTATGAAGTGTCACTGAATCGGGCGTCGTTAAGCTACCATATTCGGTACCCTTTGGAGAAATGACTCCGGTGGTGCCGATCATCGCGGCCTGATCTCCTGCAAATTCCCAAATCTGGCGAACGAAAGAAGCAACTGATGTCTTGCCCGCTGTTCCAGTTACCGCCACGATACAGCGCGGCTGATTAGGATAAAATTTCGCTGAAATCCGCGCCAATGCAAGGCGTGCATTCTCTGAACGCAACACTGGAACAGTGCTATCAGCTATATTAGAGCTATCTTCGCAAACAATCGCTATCGCACCTTGCGAAATAGCATCAGCAACAAAGTCTGCACCTTCTGCACGACTGCCGGATAGAGCAAAGAAGACATCGCCGGACTTAACCTTACGACTATCTATATTAATTCCAACAATAACAGGATTTGATTTGTGAGACTCCGGATTGGTAAGTTTTAAACCCACCAATTCAATCATGTCGTCTAATTTCATGCTACCCTCATATCCGCAATCAGGCCGAATCTATACCACAAACTTGCGTTCAAAATGTGGTTTATTAGTATGATTGAAGTAAAGCTTCACCGTTTTTCCCGAATTTTGGGCGAACACCTAAAAGAGCAGCAGAGCGTCTGATGACAGCTTGTACCGTCGGAGCTGCATTTGTACCAGCGGTTGCGTATTTCTTGCCTTCTTCTGGCTTTGGTTCATCAACGATGACCAGGACAACATATTGCGGATCATCAATTGGAAACGCCGATAAAAACGCATTAAACCTTACTTTCGAAGAATACCGACCATTGACGACTTTTTCAGCCGTTCCCGTTTTGCCACCAACCCAATAGCCTTCAACCTCGGCATTGCGTCCAGACCCTTTTTCAACATTCATACGCATAAGTGTTCGCATAGATTGACTGGTCTTCTCGGTCATCACGTGCCGCATAACTTTGTCGGCCTCTTCGCGTGATCTTGGCAAAAATGTTGGCGAAATAAGTTTGCCGCCATTCATCAATGCAGCCGCCGCAACAGCTGTTTGCAACGGTGTAGTCGCAACACCATGGCCAAATGAAATGGTAACAGAATTGATTTTCTTCCACTTTGCCGGCTCAGAAGGTCTGGCAACTTCTGGGAGTTCCGTTTTCATACGATCAAGAAGGCCTAAACGTTTTAGGAAATCCCGATGACCTTCGATACCTACAACATCCGCCATTTTTGCGGTGCCAATATTGGACGAATAAATGAAGATTTCAGGAACAGACAGAACACGTTTCTTTCCATGAAAATCAGAGATGGTAAAACCACCGATGCGGATCGGCTTGCGTGCATCAAAACGACTATTCATAGTAACATGACCAGAATCAAGTGCCATTGCAGTGGTAAATGCCTTGAACGTCGAGCCCATTTCATAGGCTCCCGCCGTCATCCGGTTCAAACGATCTTTTTTCAGCGCATCAACAGGATCATTCGGATTGTAGTCAGGTAGTGAAGATAGCGCAATCACTTCTCCAGTGTGCACATCGAGAACAACACCTGCCGTCGCAATTGCTTTATATCGCTCCATTGCCGCAGATAACTCATCGCGCAAAACGTGCTGAACACGAAGATCCAATGATAATTGAACAGGTTCTAAAGCTTCATCCACTGTTAGCCCTGCGAGCGCTAGATCGCCAAGTCCCTGCCCGTCAACAAACTTCTCCATGCCCGCAATGCCAACATTATCGATATTGACATGCCCTACAACATGAGAAGCGGTTGGACCACCAGGGTAAAAGCGGCGCTTTTCTGGCCTAAAACCAATGCCTGGAATCCCTCTAGCGAGAATCGCATTTTGTTGGCCTGGTGTAAGCTGACGTTGTAACCACTGAAAACGGGATTTGGACGACAGTTTCCGATATGTTTTTTTGATATCAAGATCCGGCAACACCAATGCAAGCTGCTCCACCACTTCATCAGGATCAATAATTTTATGTGGTTGTGCAAATAGAGAGACAGTTCGAATATCCGTTGCCAATACTTCCCCGTTGCGATCATGAAGATCAGGGCGGGAGGCAAGAAGCCGATTGCTTGGTGGAATGGAAGATACTGTCTCTGGTGATCGAAGACCATACTCAATAAGTCGTCCACCCATTGTGGCAAATACTAAGATGAAGGCTATCATAGCTAGTGCGACACGATTACCACCACGATTTGCATCTGCTTTATGATTTCCATCTATTAAGATAGCGCTTTCAGGAGATGCATTTTTTGATCCAGAAAATGTTGAACGGAATAATTTCATGATCATTCCACCGAGCCTGTCATAATTGCATCAGCAATTGCATCTACTTCAGGCTCCGGCCTAAATCGGGGCAATTCACTGGCAGTTACAATCTGTTGTGCTTCAGTCGTTTGCAATTGCAATTGCTCTTGAAATGCCTGAATTAATTTCTGAACTCGACTTGGCTGATTAAGCAAACTCCAGTCAGCTTCTAATAAATCGATCGTATCTTTGTGATCACGAATTTCACTCTGAAGGCGTTTAATTTCCGCCAAACGATCCTCCGATTGCCCCTTAATATGAAACGTATAGGCTGACGCGCTGAGGATCAGGGCCATGAGGATAACTTCAAATGCTCTAAACATCTAGGAACTCCTCAAAACTAAATGCAATGGATACAAATCAGGCAAACCAAAGACCTTCATATCAGATGTGCCTGCGGGAGCATGAGTACGAATTCCAGCTCGCAGCTTCGCCGAGCGTGATCTAGGATTGATCGCGAGCTCTTCATCTCTGGCACTTATCACACCTTTTTTGCCAATCGCCTCAAAACTTGCCTCAACAACATGGACTTGAGGAAGGTGTCGCGAACCTGAAATCCGCCCAAAACGATCTGCGAAAAACTTCTTCACAATTCGATCCTCTAATGAATGAAACGTAACAACAACCAAACGCCCACCAGGCTTCAATGCTTTTTCAGCGGCCAACAAAGATCGCGCCAACTCACCCAACTCATCGTTGACGTAGATTCGCAACGCCTGAAAAACACGTGTTGCTGGATGAATACGATCCTTCATTTTTCTTGGCGATGTTTTTTCAATGAGTTTTGCAAGTTCGCCAGTCGTATGAAACTCTTGCTCTGCACGAGCATCGACTATCGCACGTGCAAGACGACCAGCCTTTTTCTCTTCACCATAAAATCCAAAAATTCTTGCGAGGTCGCCAAGCTTCAAACGGTTAACAACATCAGCAGCGGTTACCCCATCTTGTGCCATGCGCATATCAAGCGGACCATCTTGCATAAATGAAAACCCGCGTTCTGCCTGATCAATCTGCATAGAAGATACGCCGATATCCAGCACGACGCCATCAAGTGTGCCATCTTCACAAAAATCAGAAATTTGAGAGAACTTGGCATGTTTTAACGAAAGCTGTTCGGCATATTTTTCAACAAGATGGGATGCATTATCAATTACATCTGGATCTTGATCTGTGGCAATAACATTTGCGCCTCGCTCCAAAAAAGCGGTACTATAACCACCGGCACCAAACGTGCCATCAAAGATTAGTTTTCCATCTGAAGGTTCAAGTGCCTTAATAACCTCAGAGAGAAGAACCGGGATATGATCGACTGGTCCGCCATCGACGTCGTTATTGCCGTCAAAACTCGTCACCATCCCGTTTCCTCGTCTCAGGTTGAACGAATATTTTTGTCTATCCGCTCTTGCCGGGTTTCGTCTTGCATCCTCGACAATGCAGACGGCTCCCAAATCTGAAAATGATCGCCGCGACCTACAAAGGTCACTTGATCCTCTATCCCAGTGAAATCGCGAATAAAATCGGTTATCACCAGGCGCCCCTCTCCGTCGAGCTTCATAAACACGCCGCCGCCGTGAATAAGAAGTGACATCTTGTTGGCATCCATCGAAAATGGATCGCCTTGATCTATATGCCTTTCGAACCGCTCCAAAACCTCTGGTCCAGCGACCGAAATCGCGGGAAATATAAAATCCTGGAACACGTACAGTTCGTCTATATTCAAGCGCATCAACACATTGCGGAATACCGATGGAACCGACACGCGACCCTTGGCATCCACTTTTTTTGTCACCTGTGACAAAAACCTGTTCATGACGCACGACTAACTTACCTGCCAGGCGACCAGACTTTTGCTGACCTGCAAAAGTTACAGCCGTCTGAAATTCACCAAACCGCCCAAAATATCGTTCCGCACTTTCACGAACACTGAGGGATAACAAATCCGAATATTTTGACCTTCTTTGGGATATCATGGGCATATTTGGGCGTCAATGGGATTTTACAGTTTGTTAATAAATCATATTACCAATTCACCCATTCATGACTCTTTATGATTAATGAACAGTTAGGATTCGCTCTTAAGAAGAAAAATTCGAGAATATCTGACAGGTTTGGATCAAAAGCTCACCAACCAGTCAAACACACAAAAAAATTTAAAATGCCAGTCGGCCTATAAGCCGGGTTTTGTATGGCCACTGCCTTCGCAGCAGCGTGACAACCATTCCTCTGGGACAGCGCTTACGCACTGCCTCCTGCAACCTACCCGGATGATTAGCTTGGAAAAAGCCGGTGCCGAAGCACCACATCATCCCTATTTGGTCTTGCTCCCGATGGGGTTTACACTGCCGTCTTTGTTACCAAATAACGCGGTGGGCTCTTACCCCACCATTTCACCCTTACCCAATATTTTGCCGCAAAGCGACTTAGTATCAGGCGGTATAATTTCTGCTGCACTTTCCCTAGGGTCGCCCCCGCCGGATGTTATCCGGCACCGTTTTTCCATGGAGCCCGGACTTTCCTCTCGCAGCAAGCTAAAATTAGCGAACTACAAGCGGTTGCCCAGCCGACTGGCAAAAAAAGCCCTATACCAAGCGCGCAGGAATATCCAGCAATAATAGTTACAATGATTAGCGGAGAATTGCTTTTACTTTCTGGCAATATTTTGCGGAAACTGGATTCATGCGCTTAGCATAGTGCCCTGCATTGTACTTGAGGATCGCACCACAGGTCGTTCCGCCACCGCGCTTATAAGCTTCACCCAAATATTTCATGCCATAAGCGATGTTATTCTCCGGATTATATAGCGCTTTCGTTGAACCAGTATAACCCATGCCGCGCGCGGTTGCGGGCTTAATCTGCATTAAACCAACTTCACCCGCACGACCACGAGCGCTGGCTTTATAATTGCTCTCAATTTTTACAATTGCATGTGCTAGCTTTACAGGCACGCCATTTTTTTTGGCATGTTTGGAAATTAGCTTATTATATGGCGCACTATTTTTAGTTGATTTTGAAACAGATGAAGTTTTTGTTGATTTATCAACACTATTTGCTGTCTGACACGCAGACAGAGATAATAAGCTGACCGTCAGGCCAGCAGCGATATTGAGCTTCATAGAAGATCCTTGTTATTTTTGAATTTCCTTGGGAGGAAGATAAGCGTTAGTTGCGCTCTCTAAACGGCGAAATCTAGTCAAAAATGTGTCAAAGGATTCAATTTCCGTTACAGAACTGACACATTAGTTGCTTCAAATTCTAGTTTTCTGCCAAAAGCCGATGCAAAGTTTCGATTGTCGACATATCTGCAATGCCATCGACCTTCTCCGGTCGAAAATGTCGCTGGAACGCAATGATAACAGCCTCAGTCAACTCATCAAATTGACCGTTCACTTCTAAACCATATCCATATAGGCCGAGCATGGATTGCAATGCCTCTATCGGTTGACCACTTTCACCGCGCATAAAATAACGCCCGCCAGAAATAGGAGATGGGTCCACATAATGCCCTACTCCCTGATCGGCAAGTGCTTTCCAAGAAAACCATTCACCTGGGTCACGCTTACGTAAAGGAGCAATATCTGAATGTGCCAGAACACGTTTAGGATCGATATTATGACGAGCAATAATTGATCGAGATAAACCGATGACAGATTGCATCTGGACATCAGGATAAATTGGGCATCCAGCTTCATGGCCTTGATTAGCAACTTCTATTCCGATTGACCTTGAATTAATATCGACTTCGCCATGCCAACTGCTCTGACCTGCATGCCACGCTCTTTTTTCTTCCGCCACGAGTTGAGAAATTTCACCATTTTCATCAACAAGATAGTGAGCAGAAACTTCTGCTTCTTCCGCACAAAGCCAATCACATGCCGCTTTTGCTGTTTCCATCGCAGTATAGTGCAGAACAAGCATATCGGGCTTAGATACACCTTTACGCTCCCCAAAATTTGGAGATGGAACAACAATTGCACGATCAAAATCCGGCGCAAATGTCATTAAGCTCGCACCTGCAATCTTTCAATAGCTTCAAATGCAAGATTTAGCTTTGCCATACGGTCACCAGCAATCCTCATAAACTCATCAGGAACACCACGTGCACGTAAATTATCAGGATGACTTTTCTTGGCCAGTTCGCGATAACGCCTCTTAATCTCATCAAAGGGCGTGCTTTTTGTAACACCAAGCACAACAAAGGGATCAAGCCCTTCAGGATGTACATGTCGAGCCGCTATCTGCGCCAATCGCTCTTCATCCAACCCAAATATCTCACCGATATGTTGGAGCATCACATTCTCATGTTCATGGATAACACCATCAGCCTTTGCGATATGATAAAGGCCATCCATCACGTCTTCCAAAAGGGCGCAATTGGATACTACCGAACTACAAAGGCCCGACAAACGGCGAGCATAAACATCATAACCAGCGACATCCTGTTTGGCTAAGTTATATAGTTTAGAGACGTTTTCTGCCTCAGATTGAGGGATTTCAAAAATCTCTTGGAAGGCGCTCACCTCTGCTTGCGTGACCACTCCATCAGCCTTCGCCATTTTTGCAGATAACGCAATAACAGCAACCGAAAAAGCCACCTGCCGACGAGTCTCAGGATCACCCTCAAAGACTGTTCTAACTGCCTCGACAATTTGTGACACAAAGCTTTGGGCCGCTTCGCCAACGGCCTCTAATATTTTACATATAGATAACATGGCCGGGACGTTACTTCATTTGGAAAAAAAATTCGAGCGAAAACATCCAAATTCGTAAACTATTCTTGATAAAACTAATCATATTATCGTGAACACAGAAATAGCTGCCACATTCACGAAACAAACTGTCTAAACTGAGGATTTAATCTTCTCAACAGCACTACCTTTAATTAGTATGTTAGGTAACTGAGATAAATGTTTCATCTGGGACGCCGTTTCAACACCTTGCACAATTATTTTAAGTCCCAGCCCCTGTGCAAGCTTGATAAGGTTTTCCAATAATTCAAAAGAACCTGCATCTTCCGTAACATTTTTCACCCAATTCTTTTTTAAAATTAGATATTTATGCTGATTTTTTTCGCCGGAAATAAAATCGCTTATATTCCCGCCTAGACCATAGCTTGCGATCCTCACACCTAAATCAACCAGTCCCTGCAGATTGGTTCCAATTAGCTCAGGGTTTTCTGTACGTTCCAAAGTATCAAAAGCAACGACCAACCGATTACATTCAACTTTATTCTTACGAAGCGTTTCTGAGAGATAGGACACAAAATTTGGATCAAGTAGCTGGCTTGAACTCATATTGATGACCACCTTGCTTTGCTTACTCCAAGAAGCGATATCTTCCACTAAACGTTCAAGAACAACTCTATTAAACGGTATTATCAGTCCAGTTTCATTTAAAACATTCACATAATCATCATTAGCTAAAAGATAACAATCAAACCCCTGCCGTAAGATGTTAACTTCGAAATGATTTACTTTAAGGTCATCAGCATAGGCGATAGGCTCATAACTCAAATCAAAACTTTGATCGACAACAATGGATCTGACTATATCTTCCATCTCGCGCTTGCTTTGCATTTCAATTTCAATTTGCTTGCAGAAAAAACGATGCGCAGATCCAGGCATCGATTTAGCTTTATAAAGCGCCATATCCGCCCGCTTAAGCATAGTTCCCAAGCCTGTATCAGCTTCATTCTGCCAAGTAATCCCAATACTACATCCACCTTCGACCTCGGAACGGTCAATGAAATACGGCACGGATAGGCATTGTTTCACATCGATACAAAATGCATCCACTTCGGCAAATGATGGTCCACCGGTCCAAAGGATGACAAATTCATCGCCACCCAGGCGAAAACAGGCCATATCGGACTTATCGATAGTTAAATCTTTAAGACGATGGGCCAGGTCCCTTAAAATCTGATCACCAGCGTCATGACCAAACGTGTCATTTATCAGCTTAAACCTATCAAGATCGAGCAACATGACAGCTACGCGATTTTGAGTATCAAATTTTTCATCGAAAATGGACGAGACATGGCCTTCTAGACCTCGTCTATTTTTTAAACCTGTTAAAGGATCAAGAAAAGCAATTGTCTGCAAGTTGGACACAAAATCTTCGTCAGGTTTTCGTTCAGCTTTTTCGAATTTCAAAGGAAATGCAAGTGAGGCGAACAATATTTGTTGGCCTTCGGCACTCCATTCACCTAAACCAAAGGTGCTCGCAGCCAAAAACAACACTGCGAGGGCGCCAATACTCAATACGATCATCGTCAGTCGTGCGAACTCATGACGCACAATTAATTCTGACGGAAACCATTTTAACTTCATGTTAAAAGCTCCTATTTGTGCAAAAACTATCACGCTGAGAATTAAGCAATCCTTACTCGGCTGTGCAAAGAATTGAGGGTTTTGAGCAGATCTCAAACTAAGGTTAATACGCTGCTAATCTGCGACTTCAAGCCTTCATATGAACAAAATAGAAATCTATGGCTATTGATCTGATCAATATGTATATTTTTGGCAAAAGAATCGTCAAAAATAATCAAATTTATGATCGCATCAAAACTGGAGCAGACACTTGCTAAAATATATTCGTATCCCTGCCCTCACTCTAAGCTTACTACTTACGACAGGAATAACAGCAAACGCAACAGAATGCGGAGGCAATTTCTCCCAATTTCTCAAAGGTGTAAAACAAGAAGCAGCGTCTGAGGGAATTGGTCAACGGGCAATTAATTCTGCTTTAAAAAATGCTCGTATAACCAAGAAAGTGCTTTCGCGTGATCGGGCACAAGGCGTTTTCAAGCAAACGTTTCTTGAATTTTCAAAACGCTCTGTCAGCACAAACCGTCTGCAGCATGGCGCAAAGAATATGAAGAAATACGCTTCTGTTTTTAAGCGAGCAGAACAAGAGTTTGGTGTACCCGCAGCAGTCATCGCTGCATTTTGGGGATTAGAAACAGATTTTGGTGCATTTCAAGGTGACTTTAATACACTCAATGCACTTGCAACACTTGCTCATGATTGCAGACGACCTCACCTTTTTCGCCCGCAACTAATAGCTGCGATCAAAATGGTAGAAAATGGTGATCTCATCCCTTCACAGACAACAGGTGCTTGGGCTGGTGAAATTGGCCAAGTCCAAATGCTACCAGAGGATATTGTACGATTTGGCACTGATGGCGATGGTGATGGACATGTACGTCTTAAAAAAAGCTCACCAGATGCCATTCTTACAGCGGCAAATTTTATCCAAAGTTTAGGATGGCAACGCGGACAACCATGGATAATGGAGGTCAAATTACCTTCCGGTAATTTCCCATATGAGCGTTCAGGCCTTAAAAAAGGAATGACATCTGGAGACTGGGCTAACCTCGGTGTAAAACCAACATCGGGCAACCTTCCAAATGCAGGTCTTCCTGCCGATCTTCTTTTACCACAAGGGCGAAAAGGTCCTGCATTCTTGGCTTTTCCTAATTTCTCAATTTATCTAGAGTGGAACCAATCCTTCATCTATACAACATCTGCAGCATATTTTGCCACGCGGCTTGCAGGTGCACCGCGCTATAATGCGGGTAAGCCAGAACAAGGTCTTTCTGACGCTCAGATGAAATCACTTCAGAACAAACTCGCGGCCAAGGGTTATGATGTTGGAAAGATCGATGGGATTTTAGGCGCAAGAACACGCGATGCCGTACAAGCAGAACAAGCAAAATTTGGCCTACCAGCAGACGCCTGGCCAACGGCAAAACTCCTGAGTAAACTCTAATCAGGGTTGGTTGGCATGTCCTTATTTAAACCTGTTTCTTTCTCCGAACTGATATCAGAACGTGAACTAGGAAAAACATCACCCGAAGAAATGCTTGCTTTATCCGTAAGCCGTGTTTGTGAGATAGAAGAACAAGTTCAGGCATTCGAACATTTTGCAAATGATGATATCGAAATAACCAATAACAAACCACTTTCAGGTATAGGTGTTGGTGTCAAAGATATCTTTGACACATATAACATGCCAACCTCCTACGGAAGCACCATCTACGAGCGACATAGACCAAAAATAGATGCTGCAATCGTTTCTATGCTGCGTGCAAAAGGTGCTAGCATTATCGGCAAAACAACAACCACAGAATTTGCCTTCTTTAAACCTACTAAAACCAAGAACCCGAATAATCTGGAATATTCCCCTGGAGGTTCGTCGGCGGGTTCTGCAGCTGCTGTTGCCTCAGGAATGACATCCGTAGCAATTGGTACACAAACGGGTGGCTCTATGATCCGCCCCGCTTCCTTTTGCGGTGTTGCTGGCTTCAAACCTAGCTATCGAATGCTGCCAACTGTTGGGATGAAATATTTCGCACAAACTTTAGATACAGTTGGGGTATATGGAAAATCTATCGCAGACATCTCCCACTTCCTTACCCTTCTTACTGACCGCCACTTATCAGTCATAGATATCAACCCCAAAGATATTCGAATTGGCATCTATTCCAGCATCATTTCTCAAGAAGCATCTAAGGAAATGAAACAAGCATTACAGCATGCAGCGCAAATTGTTGAACAAACAGGATTTACAGTCGTAAATATCACCGAGCCGGATGAGCTACGTAAAGCCTACAATGCCCACGAAATTATCCAAAATTTTGAAGCTGCTCAATCTTGCGCATCAGACTATGTGCTTTTCAAAGATCAACTGAGCGATAAACTAGCAAGAACCATAGAAACCGGTGCAAATATATCTCCCCAGGAGTACGACGCTGCAAGGCGCGCAAGTAAAATCGCTCGTCGTAAAACTCAAGATATTTTTGCTCAAGTAGATATACTGCTTACACCATCAGCTCCGTCATCAGCACCGATTGGATTTAAGACTACAGGCATTGCAACATTCAATAAGCTTTGGACACTATTGGGAACGCCATCGGTGAATATTGCAGGTCTTCGTGCAAAAAATGGAATGCCACTTGGAATACAGGCGATTGGAAAATTCGGTTCAGACCAAAAACTCTTATCTATCGCCCATATTATCGAAACAGCTATCAGAAATGATGAATTATTTACTCTTTAGGCAGCATTCCGGTTTTCGTCACCATTGGAATTTCCATTCTGATTAAGGCCAAGCATCTGGCATACTGCAAACACAAGTCTCGCTCGGTTCATAGTGTAGAAATGGAATTCTTCAAACCCACGATTTGCTAAATCGACAACTTGTTCGGTGGCTATCGCTGAGGCAACCATTGAGCGGACTTCTGGTTCATCTTCAAGACCATCAAATCTTCTTACAAGCCAATCTGGTATCGAGGTTCCACACATCGCGGCAAATTTTTGCACTTGTGTAAAATTATGAATAGGAAGAATGCCCGGAACAATTGGTATATAAATGCCGGCTTTACGCGCGCGCTCCACATAACGTTCAAAATCATCATTATTAAAAAAGAACTGCGTGATTGCGCGGGTCGCACCATTATCGACTTTACGCTTGAGCATATCCAGATCGGTCATAAAGTCGGGGCTTTCAGGGTGTTTTTCCGGGTATGCCGAAACTGAAATCTCGCAATCACTTATATCACGCAGACCACGCACAAGAGCTGCAGCATTTTCATAGCCATCTGGATGCGGCTGATATTTTGTGCCGATTCCACTAGATGGATCACCACGAAGTGCTACAAAATGCTTCACGCCCGCATCACGAAATTCCTGCACAACATTATGTACTTCTTCCTTTGAAGCTTCAACACATGTCAAATGCGCCGCGGGATTAATGTCAACTTCGTTACTATCAATTATTCGCTTGATCGTATTAAGTGTAGGTTCTTTCGTAGATCCACCTGCCCCATAAGTCACCGACACATATTCAGGATTAAATGGCGCAAGCTTAACTACGCTTTCCCAAAGCTGTTCTTCCATCTTCCCGTTTTTGGGAGGGAAAAATTCGAATGACACCTTGATGTTGTCATTGTTGACAGATGATTCAATATGATGAGGCGACGCCATCTACTTATCCTATACTCGAGCCAGGCCCGATTCACTTTGCTCTGCGATTAATAAACGAGGGTCTTTTCCCATCCATATGGTCACAGTTAACTTTTGGTCTTGTTCATTTTGCGGTGTCAAATCTGATATTTTTTCTACATCCAACCCCTGAGACTTCATCCATTCAGCGACTGTTTCGTGCGGGAAACCAAGTCTTGCATGCGCAAAATCACTTCTAAGATAATCAAGATCATGAGGTGCAAAATCAATCACCACCATTCGCCCGCCCGGAGAAAGCATTTTTGCAGCTTCTTTGATGGCAGGAGCTGGATCGTATAAAAAATGCAGAACCTGATGAATAATAATGAGGTCAAAACTTTGTCGCTCAAAAGATAGGTTAAAAATATCTCCCTGACGAACAGACGCGTGCGTAATGCCAGCTTTATCCAATTTGTCACGAGCGATTGTCAACATCCGATGACTGGCATCAACTCCTAATCCGCGACGATATTGACCTTGTAGTAACTCCAGAATTCTTCCCGTACCAGTACCCAAATCCAAGAGTGAATTAATTGGAGCGGAACCAATGATATTGCATAATTCCTTTTCAACACGCTCTTCGGGAACATGGTGGCGGCGAATTTCCTCCCAGCTTTCGGCATTCAATGAGAAATATTCTTGCGCTTTTGCTGCACGTGTTTCCTTTACTGAAACCAATCGCTCATGATCATGGCTAAGAATTTTATCATCACGAGATAATCCTTCGATGATTTGACGTAACAAATTCGCATTACGCCCTTCTTTTATTGACCGGAAATAGGCCCAAGCTCCCTCTTGATAACGCTCAATAAGGCCAGCGTCTGCCAAAAGTTTTAAGTGGCGTGAAATTCTTGGTTGTGATTGACCCAAAATATCTGTCAAATCTGAAACGGTTAAATCACTTTGCGAAAGCAAAATAAGAAGCCTCATACGCGTTGGCTCACCAATAGCCTTCAGCACATCAACAGCGTCTTCCATCTCAAAACTAGAATGATTCAATGCGATAACCTCAAAAAGATATAAAGATATCTTTATATGATTTTCCACTTCCTTGCAAGTAATTTATCCTGTTTGAATTGAGGAAGCGTAAATAACGAATGAGGTAAAACTCCAAATTGGTATCGAGATTAAATTGATAACGAATTGATATATATAGAAAAAAGAGCGCCTATACTAAGGCACTCTTATTAATCTGATTACAAAATCAGGCAAAATGGAAATACTAACGTGTTAAAGGCTTGTACGTTACACGCTTTGGATTGACAGCATCAGCGCCCAAACGGCGAATCTTGTCCTGCTCATAATCCTCAAAATTACCCTCAAACCATTCGACATGGCTATCGCCTTCAAAAGCTAGAATATGTGTGGCCAAGCGATCCAAGAACATGCGATCGTGAGAGATAATTACCGCACATCCAGCAAAGCTCTCAAGCGCATCTTCAAGCGCTGCGAGCGTTTCAGTATCCAAATCATTTGTTGGTTCATCGAGAAGAATAACATTACCACCAGATTTGAGCATTTTTGCCAAATGGACACGGTTCCGCTGACCACCCGATAAATCGCCAACCTTCTGTTGCTGATCCCCACCTTTAAAATTGAATGAAGAACAATATGCACGACTGTTTACTTCATGTTTTCCGAGTTTAATAATGTCGTTACCCTCAGAAATCTCTTCCCAAACAGTTTTCTTACCATCAAGCGCATCGCGACTCTGATCGACATACGACATTTCAACGGTTTCACCGATTGTAATTGAGCCAGAATCTGGTGTTTCCTGCCCAGTTATCATCCGAAACAGGGTTGATTTACCCGCACCGTTGGGGCCAATCACACCAACAATGCCACCAGGAGGCAATTTGAATTCTAAATTGTCTATCAAAAGCTTATCACCATATGCTTTCGAAAGACCTTCAGCGTCGATCACAACGTTACCGAGACGCTCGCCAACCGGAATAATAATCTGCGCATCACCAGGGCGCTTATCCGCCGCTGCCTTTACCAATTCGTCATAGGCTTTAATCCGTGCTTTAGATTTGGCTTGACGCGCTTTCGGGCTAGACGAAATCCAGCTTTGTTCACTTGAAAGCGCACGTTGGCGAGACGCTTCTTCGCGGCCTTCTTGCTGCATACGTTTTGCTTTAGCTTCCAGATAGGCAGTATAATTACCTTCATATGGAATACCGCGCCCGCGATCGAGTTCCAAAATCCAACCCGTAACATTATCCAGGAAGTAACGATCGTGGGTAATCATGAGAACAGAACCGGGATATTCCCGTAAATGTTTCTCCAGCCATGCAATCGTCTCAGCATCCAAATGGTTGGTAGGCTCATCAAGGAGTAACAAATCTGGCTGACTAAGTAGCAATTTACAAAGCGCCACACGGCGAATCTCACCACCGGAAAGCTTATCGACAGCGCTATCACCTGGCGGGCAGCGCAATGCTTCCATCGCCATTTCAACTTGGCTATCCAAATCCCAAAGGTTTTGACTATCAATTATGTCCTGAAGTCGAGCACCTTCATCAGCGGTCTCATCAGAATAGTTCATCATCAATTCATTATATTTATCGATGATTGCCTTTTTATCAGCAACACCTTCCATCACATTTTCTGCAACAGTCTTTGACTGGTCAAGATGTGGCTCTTGCGGCAAATAGCCAAGCGTAGCTCCATCTGCCAGCCACGCCTCACCCGTGAACTCCTTATCAAGTCCCGCCATAATACGTAATACGGTAGATTTACCCGCACCGTTTGGCCCCAAAATACCAATTTTTGCATCGGGGTAAAATGAAAGATGTACGTTCTCTAAAACTTTTTTAGTGCCGTAAGACTTATTAAGCCCTGCCATATGATAGATAAACTGACGCGCCATTGATCCGTCCTGTTAATAGAATTGTTTTTGCACATGTAAGAGATTTGCAAGCTGCGGGCAATGGATGATATGGATAGTTACGAATATTCCACTGGTACCACCCGTTTCAACGGCTTAACATTACGAAAATTGACATGGTAAAAATCAAAACCTTGCAATTGCGCTCCAATTCGGGTGCAAACCTCTACCTCCGGCGATCCAAGCCGAAAGGCAAAGTGAAAGCCGTAGTGCAGATCAATCATGGTCTCACTGAGCATTCAGGTCGCTACGAACACTTTATGAAGCACTTGTCGGCAAATGATTATGCCGCAATTGCGCATGATCATCGAGGGCATGGCTTAACAGAAGCGGAAAAACTTCCAAGAGGACAATTCTCAACGCGTGATGGTTCAAGGAAAGTTTTGAAAGATGTCGATTTTATAAATAATTACATTCGGTCTGAATTTCCTGATACGCCCATTATTTGCTTTGGTCACTCTATGGGGGGACTAATCGCAGCAAATTATGCCACTGGACATCCCCATAAGATTGATGCCCTTGCGATATGGAATTCCAATTTTCAAGCAAGTGATTTCACACCTTTTGTACAATTCATATTGGGATTTGAAGCTTTTTTCTTAGGATCTGATGTCCCAAGTGCAATCATTCCAAAACTTACATTTCAACGATGGTCAAAATCGATTGACGGCGCAGTGTCTGGCACCGACTGGCTAAGCAGTGATCGTGAACAACTTGACGCGATCGCTGATGACGATTTAACTGGATGGAAGCCAAGCATTTCAATGTGGCAGGATGTTTTTAATTTCATGTCACGTGGTGCCAAAGTGGACACAATTGCACGCTTACCAAAAACATTACCTATAAACCTAGTTGGAGGTGGCGAAGACCCTGCAACCAACAAAGGGTTAGCCGTTAGTTGGCTTGCAGACAGGCTAAAAAAAACCGGCCTCAGCAATATAAATTTCAAAATTTACAAAGATGCTCGCCATGAAACCTTGAATGATTTTGATCGAAAAATAGCGATGGACGACTTTGTACTTTGGGCAAATAAGTTCATGGCTTAAAAAATAAAACATATCTTTGCGCTTGGCAAAACCCAATGAGTTTTGTTACGAGTTACAAAATCCCAAACCAATGGAGCTTCTTATGCTTGAAGGGCTATTCACTCTCGATAATCTAACCACGTTTCTTATCTTAACAGCCTTAGAAACTGTACTTGGATTTGACAATCTTCTTTACATCACCCTCGAAGCGAAAAAAGTTGACCCGGCAAAAGAGCGCTTGATCAGAAGGTGGGGCATTATACTGGCCATTGCTCTGCGCATCGTTTTGTTATTTGTCGTACTTCAGCTCATTCAGGCTTTTCAAGACCCCATATTCTCTGTTGACTGGTCTTTCTTTACTGCAAATGTAAGCGGACACTCACTGATCGTACTCGCAGGTGGATTGTTCCTTATGTATACTGCCATGAAGGAAATTTACCATATGCTCGGTGTGTCGGATTTGATGGACGAGGGATCGCGCGCAAGACGTAACTCATTCGCAAAAGCATTATTGTGGATTGTAATCATGAATGTAGTGTTCTCATTCGACACTGTGTTATCGGCGGTCGCACTCACAGACAATTTCATAGTCATGACATCAGCCATTGTTATTTCAGGTATCCTCATGGTCGTAATGTCTGATAGTGTTGCAACCTTCTTATCAAAAAACCGCATGTATGAAGTACTCGGACTATTCGTTCTGCTATTGGTGGGCATCGTGCTTATTGCAGAAGGTGGGCATATAGCACACCTTACATTCTTCGGTTTCCCAATCGAACCGATGTCCAAAGCAACTTTCTACTTTGTCTTGTTCTCACTGGTTTTGGTCGAAGTGGTGCAAACACGCTACCAACGCAAGCTTTTGAACGAACAAGGTTTAGGGCATTAAATTTCAGTAGCGTGGGTGCCTAGACATCCACGCTTACATTTATGTTAAATACCGGACCAACAGCCAGCTTTTCACGTTTACGAATATCTGCCTTTATGGGCAAAAAATAGCATCCGCTTGCCTTATCGGGGAAAAGTGACGTTTTCCATGAGGTCTCACCAACTCGCACTTTAACCCTGACAGAACCAAAGCTGGTTTTCTGATCAACACAGAAAGAACTAATATGCTGTGATATCTCTTGTGGTACAGTCATAAAATACCATGATCCACCAGAACTACGCCACATCTCAGTTTCGAAAGCATACTCAAGGTCAGATATCATCACGTCTCATACTTTCACCGTAGTCCTTATAGGTTTTGCCTTTTTCAAGCTTAAATTTTTGCCCCGTTAGACTACATCTTTCAATAAGGTCTACTCGAAAAACACGAAAATCATCGCGCAGCTCGCACCAAGTTGTACATGTCCAAACATGCCCCCAATATTCCAGCCCTAAGGGTCGCATTACTCGATTGGTCGCCTGTCCGGCTTTATCACGATAATCAATCTCAACTTTATCATGATTATCAACAGCGCCTCGAATTATCCCTAACGTCTCTCTTAACTCTGCGTCACTCTCGATGTAAACGGCTGTCGATGGCCTTATGGACATTGTTCGCCGGTTGGTAGGCAACGCGTCAATAATTTTAAACGAGGCTTCCTCTGCCGCAGCTGCCATCTCAGTATCAGCGATTGCCTTGACCATGTCAGCGCCCAGACGAAGGGCCTTGAGTTCTAACGGTGTAAAATGCAATGGCGGCAAATCTATTGGCTGATTAATCAAATAACCGACACCCCGCTCACCTTCGATTGGGATGCCAGATGCCATCAGGCCTGAAATGTCGCGGTATATTGTGCGCTGTGAAACACCTAACTCAGCTGCGATAAACTCAGCTGTGCGTAGTCTTTTACCACGCAACAGCTGCACAATTTCGAAAAGTCGGTCTACTTTTCTCATGAAATCCTAACTGGTTAACTTACTATCCAGATGTAACATCCGAACAGTTTTTCCATCAATCATGGAACCAAATTCAGCATTTCGAGAATCTTCACCAAATTTACTTCCGGCGAGTTTTGCATCTTCCATGTTTTGCCACTTAATAATATCAATCCAAATACCATCAGAGTTTTTGGTAAGAGACCTACTTATGAAGCCAGATTGATCCTTCGCAAATTGGGAAACTTTCTCTGCAGCTTTAAGCGCAGTAGCTTCGTCAATTCCTGAATTAAGTTTGAACTCTACCAGTTCAATTACATTTGTCATTATTGTCATCTCCTATTTGTTGACAATAACGGGTATACCTTAGTCCAACTGACACCTTTTGTCAGTTATAGAACATAAAAAAACCCGGACTGAGTCCGGGTTCCTAAATTCTATATAATCGTGACTAGCTATCCAAGAAACTACGTAATTTACGTGAACGACTTGGATGCTTAAGTTTACGTAATGCTTTCGCCTCAATCTGACGAATACGCTCTCGCGTCACACTAAACTGTTGGCCAACTTCTTCCAAAGTATGGTCTGTGTTCATTCCAATACCAAAGCGCATACGCAAAACGCGTTCTTCACGAGGTGTTAGCGATGCAAGAACGCGAGTTGTTGTCTCACGAAGGTTAGCCTGAATAGCTGCATCAATCGGAAGAATAGCATTCTTATCTTCAATAAAGTCACCCAAATGGCTATCTTCTTCGTCACCAACAGGTGTTTCAAGTGATATCGGCTCTTTTGCAATTTTGAGAACTTTACGCACTTTCTCAAGTGGCATTGCAAGTTTTTCAGATAATTCTTCCGGCGTTGGCTCACGACCAATTTCATGAAGCATTTGACGGGATGTGCGGACAATCTTGTTGATTGTCTCAATCATATGCACAGGAATACGGATCGTACGTGCTTGATCGGCAATCGAACGTGTAATTGCCTGACGAATCCACCAAGTCGCATAAGTCGAGAACTTATAACCACGGCGATATTCAAATTTATCAACCGCCTTCATAAGACCGATATTACCTTCTTGAATAAGATCGAGGAACTGAAGACCACGATTTGTGTATTTCTTCGCAATTGAGATAACCAAACGTAGGTTTGCTTCAACCATTTCCTTCTTAGCAATACGTGCTTCACGCTCACCTTTTTGCACCATATGTACAATACGGCGGAATTCAGCGATAGAAATACCGGTTTCGGTCGCAAGATTTTGAATCTCACCACGCAGGTTATTTACCTTACGCTCTTCAGCCGCAGCCAATTCCTGCCAGCCTTTGGTAGTCAGCGTTGAAATTGTCTCCATCCAATTCGGATCAAGCTCAGAACCCTGGTAATGCTCAAGAAAATCTTCTCGACGAACACCATAACTCTCAGCAAGACGAAGCAAACGACCTTCATTTTGTACAAGTCGTTTATTAATGTCGTAAAGCTGTTCAACAAGCGCATCAATACGGTTTTGATTAAGCGCTAGTGATTTCACAGCCTGAACGAGCTGATTTTTAAGCGCTTTATAGCGTTTTTCCTGCTCAGGCGACAACTCGTTGTCATCATTCTCACTTAAGCTAGATTCAACTTGTTGATCTTGCAATTCACGCAGACCAAAATAGGTATTAGCAATTAGATCAAGTGTTTCCATGACTTGAGGGCGAAGTTCACCTTCCATCGCCGCAAGCGATAGATTGGCTTCATCTTCGTCATCTTCATCATCATCTTCAATTAAGCTTTCGCCGCCAACATTAGTAACATCATCAGCACGTTTACGTTCAGCGAGGCGCTTTTCTTTCTCTTCCGCAGCTTTCCTGTCAGCCTCAATTTTTTCAGGGCTTTGAAATTGCGGTGCAGCTTTAGCTTCCGGACCAGAGTACGTCGTTTCAAGATCGATGATTTCACGCAATAGCGTAATTTCTTCGTTCAGTTCCTCGCGCCAAATAATCAAAGCCTGGAATGTCAAAGGACTTTCGCAAAGACCAGCAATCATGGTCTCTCGACCAGCCTCGATACGCTTGGCAATCGCAATCTCACCTTCACGGGAGAGCAATTCCACAGTACCCATTTCACGTAGGTACATACGAACCGGATCATCAGTACGATCAGTTGGCTCTTTTTTCTTTGCTTTTTCAACAGCCGTGCCGGTAGCAGTAGCTACTTCTTTGCTGGAGGTCGATGCAGCAGCTGCAGCAGCCGGCTCCTCCTCCTCAGCGACATCTTCTTCTTCAACGACGTTTACGCCCATCTCAGAAAATAAAGACAAAATATCTTCAATCTGCTCTGAGGTAACTTCCTCAGACGGCAGAACCGAATTAATTTCATCCATAGTAACATAACCGCGCTTTTTAACCGCCTTGATAAGCTTCTTTACCGCATTATCAGACAGATCAATTAGTGGGCCATCTGCACCACCATCACGCTCATTATCTTTTTCGTCTTTTTTTTCTTTTGCTTTTGTTGCCATAAGCCAGCCATTTCCTTGCAAACTGAACTTTTACCCAATGTCCAACATACGAGTTGGAGCCACACCGAGAATCACTTCAAGGCGATTTGACCAGTCGATGCTTAATTCCTGATTAACTTTAGGATATTCATGTGTTGGTGATTCCTGTAAAAATGCGCCACGTCAAGTATTTTTACGAAAAAACACCACATCTACCGTCTTTTTGCCTGTTTAATCTACTACACGCTTCTCAAATCTTAATTGATTTGGGATTGAATGACTTAAATTACAAGACGGATTCTCAGTTTTCTAGAGCTTAAGAGACGAAAAATAGTTATCCAACTCCAACTTTCATCAAGAATTAGTTCGACCACGTCCAGACAATACGCCAAATCCTTCAATAATTGCTTCTTGGCTTTCAAGACGTTCAATTTCGATTTGAATTTCATTTAGTGCAGACATTAATCCGGGAACAGATGCCTCATCACCCTCTTCCGTCACACTGGCAATATCTCGCTCCAGTTCGTTTTTTTGCTTTTTCAATGAGCGGGTACGTTGCTGTAGTGAAAAAGCCTGCAGAAAACCTTCGCGCGCATCTTCTGGCGCTGCATCACTGAGCGCTTGCCATAAGCGGAGCTGCCGCATTTGCTTTTCAAGTTGCTCGACCATCCCATTCATACTCTTCTGTAAAAGATGGCTGATCATTTCCCCTCTGCTCAACCGGCTGCCATCTGCACATGCTTCTTGCATAACCTTCCACAACTCGTTTAACTCACGGTTCTCAAACTCAAGCTCACTCAACATGTTGAAATCATCTATCAACATATGCGGATGGCTGATGATCGTATAGGCAAGTAAGCTTTCCCGAAGGGCGGGTAAACTAGACCGACCCGAAACCAATCCTGATCTCTTTAATCTATCAGAAGCGCCGACATTAGTGTTTGCTTCGGCTTGTTTGCCCCGGCCCGAGTTCTGATTGCGTCGATTAGAAAAGTTGGTGTTGTTCGTAAACTTGCTTCGAAAAAAACCACGCAACCTATCACGGATATCCTGCTGATAGTGTCTGCGGATGTTTTCATCAGTTATTGTGTTCGTTAGTTGCGCAAACCGTTTTTCAAGTTCGGCTTTGCTTTCCGGCGTATCATACACGCCCGTGCTCGTTTCACGGTTCCAAACCATATCGGCCAGACTGTTGGCATTACCAATAATTGCATCAAAAGCAGAGCGCCCTTCTTCATTTACAAGATCGTCAGGATCTTTTCCCACTGGCAACATCGCAAAACGAAGCGATTTACCTGGGCTTACATGCGGCAATGCGAGATCAATTGCACGCTCCGCTGCGCGGCGCCCTGCACCATCTCCATCAAAACATAATACTGGCTGGCTGGACACTCTCCACATCAAACGCAACTGGTTTTCCGTAAGCGCAGTACCAAGCGGAGCGACAGCGTGTTCTATCCCAGCTTGGTGAAGCGCTATGACGTCCATATATCCCTCAACCGCAATAATTGAGATGTCATCATTCTTGATCACTTTTCGCGCTCGGGCATAGTTAAAAAGCACATTACTTTTATGAAAAAGCTCTGTCTCATTCGAATTGAGGTATTTTGCAGGCGCACTTGGGTCCATTGCGCGCCCGCCAAATGCAATTGTTTTTTCTCTTGAGGATGGAATAGGAAACATGATCCGGTCACGAAATCGATCATAGGAAACTGCGATATCTGGGCCGTGCACGACCAGACCGCAAGCCTCTATCAGCTGTTTATCAATACCTTTCTGCGACAAATGTTCTTTAAGAGCATTGCGGCTATCAGGTCCAAAACCCAACCGAAACGTTGATATGGTTCGCCCCGAAAGCCCTCTATCTCGCAAGTAAGAGCGAGCCTTGGCTCCAACAGATTCTTGAAGTTGCATTTCAAAAAAGCTGGTTGCCATCTCCATAACATCTTCAAGCGTCGCTCTTTTTTCCTGCCTTTTCGCGGCCTCAGGATCAGGTGCCGGCAATGCGATACCTGCCTGATCAGCAAGACGAGAAACAGCCTCAACAAAATTGAGCCCCTCATATTCGGTCAGGAACTTGAAATGATCGCCTTTTTCACCACAACCAAAGCAGTAATACCTGCCCTTTTTATCTTCACAATGAAAACTTGGTGATTTCTCACCATGGAATGGACAACATGCCCAATAATCACCGCGAGGCGCATTCGTTTTCTTTCTATCCCACGTTACATGACGACCGATGACATCGGATATGGGTACCCGATCCCTTATTTCGTCTAAAAATGAGTTAGAAAAACGCAAAAGCCCCTCCTTGAACCGATATAGGCTACATTAAAACAACAAGCATATATTAGAAGGAGCGGTCTAGGCCAGTCATCTAAAACTGGTCAAGCAAAATTGTATGATTTTTTTAAATTATCTGATAAGACCGAGACGCATGGAGCGCACAACAGCCTGGGTACGGTTAACACACTCAAGTTTTTGCACTGCCAGCATAGCATAGTGATTAACAGTATGCTCAGACAGTGTCATGATCGTCGCAATTTCAGCGCTTGTTTTTCCTTCGGCGATCCACTGCAAAACTTCATTCTCACGCTGTGAAATGTTAGAATCCACTGCATGGTTTCCAGGAATAATTTCAAGCGTTTTTTCTACAAGTCTCGTTGCAAATAGTTGTATGTTTGCCAGCTGTTCATCTGACAACACAACATTTTTAGTTCCCGTTAAAACCAAAAGGTGCAAGCCATCGCCGTTATTAACAGGGAAATATGCATTTCGCTCGAAGTTGTAACTTTTAAGCAGTTTCCCATGCTCTTCGCTTAGGTTTGCAAATGGGATATCTTCTATAACTGGCGCAAGTTTGGTGCGACCAATATCCACTATGAACTCACATTCAGCGCGTCCCATAACATCATAATGGCCAAGCAGTTCCATCGGCCAGTTATTGGTAATGGCAATTGATCCAATAGACAGTTTTTCATTCTCAGAATGAGGAATTTGCGCGAGGATAAAATGTTTAAATCCATAGGATTCACAAGTCGCCCGTAATATTTGCTTTACATCGAAAACAGTCGCAATATCCGCTCTGAAATCGGGGGTAAAGACGTCCCTTGTTATTTCGGCGACTTGCCCCATTTAAAACCACCTATCTATTTTGTTGCTAACACCAACCTATTGGAAGCAACTTGTCCGAAACTGTCGGATTTCATATCAAATGACGAATTAATGAATAAATTTAGTGACCTACGATCAAAATGTAATTCAACATTTCTCAAATCCTATAACTTTAAGACCAGAAGACTGTTAATGAGAAAAAATTTTTATACACAAGCAAGTTGACCCGCAATTACTGCTCGTTTATCAGCATTAAAACTCCAAGGGATATTTCCATGACAAATACTGATACGATTGATCTTGCTTGGCCAAAAACCAAACCCACAGCATTGCTCGTTCTGGCCGATGGCACGGTGATCGAAGGTCAAGGACTGGGCGCAACCGGCGAAGTTGAAGCAGAAGTGTGCTTTAATACCGCCCTCACCGGTTATCAGGAAATTTTAACCGACCCATCTTATCTCGGACAGATCGTCACGTTCACCTTTCCACACATTGGAAACATTGGCGCGAACGATGAGGATATCGAAGACCTAACGCCCGTCGCTGCCCGTGGAGCGGTCGGCGCCATATTCAAGGCAGACATTACCAACCCTTCTAATTATCGCTCAGCTGAACACCTTAATGCTTGGCTTAAGAAACGCGGCATTATAGCTCTTTCCGGCATCGATACACGTGCACTCACGGTGTGGATTCGCGAAAATGGCGCGCAAAATGCCGTGATAGCGCATTCTCCCGATGGCAACTTTGATGTTGCAGCTCTAAAACAAAAAGCGGCTCAGTGGTCTGGTCTAGAAAATCTTGACCTTGCAATCGAAGCAACCAGCGGACAATCCAGCAAATGGGACGAAAAACCATGGGTATGGAATAAAGGATACGACACCAATACCGCTTCAGATCTGCATATCGTGGCTTTAGACTTCGGCGTAAAACGAAATATCCTACGCTTATTCAGCGGACTAAATTGCAAAGTAACCATCGTTCCAGCCAAGACTTCTGCAGAAGAAATTCTAGCGCACAGCCCTGATGGGATATTCTTATCCAACGGTCCTGGCGATCCATCTGCAACGGGTGAATATGCAGTTCCTACTATTCAAAAATTGATGGAAAGCAAAGTTCCAATCTTTGGCATTTGCCTCGGTCATCAAATGTTGGCTCTGGCACTTGGCGCTAAAACAGTAAAAATGCACCAGGGCCACCACGGCGCAAACCACCCCGTCAAAGACCACACGACCAACAAGGTGGAGATCGTTTCGATGAACCACGGCTTTGCTGTTGATAGCGAAAGTTTGCCAGCTGAAGTGGAAGAAACACATGTTTCATTATTTGACGGAACAAATTGTGGTCTACGCGTGAAAGACAAACCTATCTTTTCGGTACAGCACCACCCAGAGGCCTCACCTGGCCCACAAGATAGTCATTATCTCTTCCAAAGATTCATTGACTTAATTCAATCTCAAAAAGGCTAACTAACACCGCAGCTTTACGATACGGCAGGATCTACCTCTTGCCGTATACGATTGATAATGAAAAGATAACGCCCTGCCAAGAATATACTCGCAAAGACGAGCCCCAGTGTTAGGCCATACCAAATACCAACCGCGCCAAGTTCAAAAACAAACGCCATAATATAGGCAGATGTAAGACCTATAGGCCCGTAACATGTAACGGCAAGAAGCATCGGCACAGTAGCATCTTGAAATCCACGCAACACGCCCCCAGCAATAGCCTGCCCTGCATCAACAAATTGAAATGCTGCAGCAACCAATAACAACGGTAAAGCAAGTGCTGCCACGTCGACGGCATCTACTTTAGTCTCATCTAAAAAGAGCGAGATAAGTTCCGTTGGGAAAAGCGCCATAATCGCCGCTGTCAGCATAGCAAACCCGATAGATACAAATAATGCGGCTTTTGCGGCATTCCCCACATCCATTAGATTACCTCTTCCATAGGCTGAACTTACGCGTACCGTGGCGGCACCTGAAATTCCTAACGGGATCATAAATGCAATCGCGGCTAACTGCATTGCAATTCCATGGGCTGCAAGCTGGCGCGCACCAAGCCAACCCATCAATATTGAGCCGCCTACGAACATTGTAATCTCGGCCAAAATAGAGATAGAAATTGGAACGCCCAAAGTTGCCACTTTACGAAAAACTTCCCAATCTGAACGCCAAATGCGAGCTAACAACTGGTACTCACGATATTCAGGTCGTGCATAAATCCATCCAAGAACAATGAGCATGATAATAAGGTTCGTCGCAAGCGAAGCCCATGCAGCCCCGACAACGCCCAAAGCTGGCGCACCCCAATTTCCATAAATTAATATGTAATTGAGGAATATATTTATAAAAATTCCAGGTATAATTGACCAAAAAACAATTTGAGCACGTTCGATTGAAGAAAAGAAATTGCGTAATACCAATGCCCAAACACTTAGAAAAGTTCCCCATTGAGCAACCCGAATATAATCACTTGCAAGTTTTGAAATTTCCGGTTCCTGGTTCAAGAATATAAAAACCTGTTCAAAATTCCATAGGATCGGCATTGAGACCAACCCTACAATAGTACCCAGCCATAGCCCCATTCTAACAGCTCTACGCAAGGCTATTTTATCACCACGTCCGTGGGCATTACCCGCTAGCGGCACCACTGCGTGGCCAAATCCTGCTCCTATAATGAAAAAGAAGAATATCGCTTGTGTGCCCAAAACTCCGGCAGCCAGGCTGAATGTCCCATCCAAACCAAGCATAATCGTGTCAGTTGTGTTAATCGCTATTTGAGCGAGCTGGCTTCCAACCAAAGGAACGCTAAGTAACAGCGTTCGCTGAACATGTTGAGAAAAGTTCATCGTAATATCTTATAAGCATGAGTAGATCTAAATTGCTCACCGCAAATTGACCAAAAAGACTCGCACCATAACGCGGGAATGCTCTATCCGATAGATATATTCGTATCAGCATCAGCAAAATGACGCCATATCAGAGATATCACTTTGAAATATTTAAAGATTAAATATTTGTGTTGAACGTGTCACAGGATGCCAATTTTCCAGTTTCAAAACCGCGAGTAAACCAGTTTTTACGCTGCTCCGAAGTCCCATGATTAAAGCTTTCAGGCACAACAAAGCCTTGCGAACGTTTTTGCAAAGTATCATCACCAATTTGGTTAGCAGCATTAAGCGCCTCTTCGATATCTCCACGCTCCAGAAGGCCTTTTTGTGCGGTGAAGTGTGCCCAAATTCCAGCAAAGCAATCTGCCTGCAACTCTACTCGGACAGACATTCTATTTTCCTCGACTTTCGACATTGATCGACGCATCTGGTTAAATTTTGGAAGAACACCAATCACATTTTGAACATGATGACCAACCTCATGAGCAAGAACATAGGCTTGAGCGAAATCTCCCGCTGCACCAAATTTGCGAGCAAGTTCATCATAAAAACTTAAGTCAATGTAAACTTGGCTATCGCCCGGGCAGTAAAATGGACCGGTAGCAGAACTTGCGGTACCGCAGGCAGAGTTCACACGACCACGAAAACTTACGAGTGTAGGCTCAGGGTAATCGACACCTTCAGACTTCATAATACCATTCCATACATCTTCTGTTTCAGCCAGAACGGTACGGACAAATTGCGTCATTTCATCTTGCTCGGCGGTAGAGGACTGGCTTTGAGTTGTCTCAAAATTGGACGCTGACTCTCCACCCATATTTGAGAGAATATCGGCAGGAGAAACGATACCAAACGCCCAAAGCCCCAAGAAAATGACACCCAGTAGAAGCATCGACTTAAAGCTCATACCTCCTCGACCACCCATTTTACCTCGTGATGGCAATCTAATACCACCTCGCCCAAACGGACTGCGCGAACCACGCCCGGAAGACTGGTTTGTTCTATCTTCAAAATTACTTGATTGACGACGGCCTTTCCAGCGCATGATCACTCCCGATCTTGATATTATTTTCCCCATTCGTAATAGCTCTAAGGAAAATAATCAATTGGCGTTGAGCGCGACTATTCAATCCAATTATCCAAAAAAGACCCTAAACATCAAACGCCCGGGAAGAAGTGTAAAAAAACCAGCACCAACAATGGCATAAAAATATAATGTTTTCATGTTCTTCATATGAGCAGATATTTGGCCCGATCGTGCCTGCTTTATACCTTGGTAGACACTCCAGAGTGCAAAGACAGACAAAAGATGTATAGGACTAAAGGGCCCAATCATCTTAATACCGGAAATCCAAAAACTGGTTATGGCAACCACGACCATTAATCCAACCCAAAATCTACCAGAATTTTTATGTATTTGGGTGCCCTTTTTTGTACTGAGAACAAATGCACCAACAAACAATGCTGCAATCGCTCCATAAGTGTGTATTTGTATAATCAGCGAAGTTTCAAAAAGAAGCTGAAAATTAGGCATTTAGGTATCCCTATCATTGAATAATGTTAAAGGCGCATTTATGATACGACTTGCCATGAGCAAACTTCTTCTTCGTGAAACACATGATAAAAAACGCGAGTAACAATTTACTACATTTGACGCTTCGTGAAATGCAGTCCGGATTTTTGAACATCAAATTTGTAATTTGCATGATCGCCGCGGTTACGATTCTGACAATAGCCGGTCCCTTTGGGACCCTCCGCTCTTTCAATATATTAGAACGCTTTGCCTATTGGCTCATACTCACGCCTATAACTTTTCTAATCGCAAGTTTCTGCGCAACATTTATTGTAGTTTATTTATCAAAACTAGGAAGTGGAAAATGGCTCAGCCACGGGATAGCCGGCATAGCCGCTGGCATTCCTGTTGGCATTTCTGTTTGGGCATTTCATCTTCTACTGAACAATCAAATTGCGCCTGATTGGAATTTTTTATCAACGATGATATCAAATACAATTCCAATTACCTTTGCCATCACCATGGCCTACGCCTCACTATCTCAAAATAATACATCCAGCGTTGCGAATGTTAAAGGCTCAAAATCCAGCGATTTGTTCTTCAATCGATTGTCGAAAAAACTCGGCCGCGATATAATCAGCCTCAATGCTCAAGATCACTATGTGGAAGTCCGGACAACGCTTGGCAGTGAATTGATTCTTATGCGAATGAACGACGCAATTGCGGAGCTTTCCGACCATGAGGGCCTTCAAATACATCGTTCATGGTGGGTTGCAAGAAAACATGTTGTCAAAATTCTGTCGAGAGACGGCAAAAAATTCCTGCAACTGACCAACAAAACAAGAGTACCGGTAAGCAGAAGTTTTTCAAAAAATATTCAAAGCCTTACGCAAAAGTAAGACAGTTGAAAATCAAGCCCACAAATTTAAATTTTGTGTGCAGTGCAAAAAATAAACCTTGGTTTGGCCTCACAAATACCGTAATGCGCGTCTTATTATCGGCATATAATTAGCCTAATAGTGGCAATTTATGCCCTATCTCAATCAGGAAGTACCAATGAAAAAAATACTAATTGCGCTCACAATGTCTGCAGTTGCTGCCGTTGCTTTGACAGGTTGCAACGATGAAGAAAAGAAAAAAGCGGAAGCTGCTGAAAAGGCAAAAATAGCAGCAGAAGAAAAAGCCGCAGCTGAGAAGAAGGCCGCCGAAGACAAGCTTGCCGCTGAGAAAAAAGCAGCTGATGAGGCTATGGAAAAAGCTAAGATGGAAGCAGAAGAAGCTGCTAAAGCCCTAGAAGAAAAAGTTAAAATGGAAGCTGAGGCTGCCCTTAAAGCGGCTGAGGAAGCAGCTGAGAAATTGAAGATGGAAGCTGAGGCGGCACAAAAGGCTGCTGATGAAGCTGCGGAAAAAGCTAAAATGGAATCGGAAGCTGCAAAATCTGACGTTGAGAAAAAATTAGATCAGGTTGGCGAGACTGTCGACGCTGTTAAAGATGCTGCGAAGGCTATTGAAGGTCTTACAAAAACTGACTAATTTTGCATACAATTATGTAGACAAAATTCACGTTAAAGCGGTCTGTTTTCAGGCCGCTTTTTCATTTGGGCTAAAACAATCAAACTAATCTCAAGACTTGCCCACAATTTTCCATATCTAAGGGGTTACAATTTATCCATCATACCCTATAAGGCACGCTTAGCCATTGAATTTTTATATGCCAAGCTGGTAGGAGGCCCCTGCCGGTTTTATTGTGCAAAATGATACGGATAAGCGCCATGGGTAAAAGAACAGATATTAAATCAATTCTCATTATTGGCGCTGGGCCGATTATTATCGGGCAAGCCTGCGAATTTGACTATTCCGGCACGCAAGCATGTAAAGCACTTAAAGAAGAAGGTTACCGGGTCATTCTGGTCAACTCAAACCCCGCCACGATCATGACGGATCCAGAGCTGGCCGACGCAACTTACATTGAGCCGATCACGCCGGAAGTTGTCGCAAAAATTATTGCAAAAGAGCGTCCAGATGCTCTGCTGCCCACTATGGGCGGTCAAACAGCACTGAACACCGCTCTTTCATTAAGGCGCATGGGTGTTTTGGATCGCTATAATGTGGAGATGATTGGCGCTCAACCAGATGCAATCGACAAAGCCGAAGATCGCTCGCTGTTCCGCGAAGCTATGACCGAAATTGGATTAGACACGCCAACGTCCATGCTTGCAAACGCAACTGACATCAAGAACGCAGATCGCGAAACACACGAAGCTGCACGAGATGAACTGCGCAAAAAATTTCAAGGTGAAGCACTCGACAAGAAGTTAGACGCGCTTGAAAACACCTGGAACCTTGGCGAAACTGACCGTAAACAACGCTACATATCGCACGCAATGGGATTGGCAGCCCAAGCGCTTGATCTTGTCGGTTTACCAGCAATTATCCGCCCTTCTTTCACAATGGGTGGAACAGGCGGCGGAATTGCCTATAACCAATCCGAATATATGGAAATTGTAAGAAGCGGCCTGGATGCTTCTCCGACAACGGAAGTCCTTATTGAGGAATCCATACTTGGTTGGAAAGAATATGAAATGGAAGTTGTCCGCGATAAAGCGGATAATTGCATCATTATCTGCTCCATTGAAAATTTTGATCCTATGGGTGTTCACACTGGCGATTCCATCACTGTGGCACCGGCCCTCACTTTAACGGATAAAGAATACCAAATCATGCGTAATGCATCGATTAGAGTATTGCGCGAAATAGGTGTAGAAACAGGTGGTTCTAACGTTCAATTTGCGGTTAATCCTGCAAACGGTCGCTTAATCGTTATTGAAATGAACCCGCGCGTGTCGCGTTCATCTGCCCTTGCATCCAAAGCAACTGGGTTTCCAATCGCCAAAGTTGCGGCTAAACTTGCCGTCGGTTATACGCTTGATGAACTGGAAAACGACATTACGGGCGGCGCAACGCCTGCATCATTTGAGCCATCAATTGATTATGTTGTTACAAAGATTCCACGCTTTGCATTTGAAAAATTCCCAGGTTCAGAGCCAACATTGACTACTGCAATGAAATCCGTTGGTGAAGTTATGGCCATTGGCCGGACATTCAACGAATCCTTGCAAAAAGCACTTCGCGGTCTTGAAACTGGCCTAACTGGTCTTGATGAGATTGATATACCTGGACTTGGTGAAGATGATGATCAAAACGCCATCAAAGCTGCAATCAGCACGCCAACACCAGATCGACTTCGCATGGTCGCACAAGCCATGCGTCTTGGTATGTCAAATAAAGAAATCCACGATACATGCTGGATTGACCCCTGGTTCCTTGAACAGCTCCGCGCTATTATCGATATGGAAGCCCGAGTGAGAACCCACGGCCTGCCTGAAGATCAGGATAACTTTCGCACGCTCAAATCAATGGGCTTTTCAGACGCGCGTCTTGCGTCACTAATCATGAAAGACGAAGCCGACGTTTCAAAAATACGTCGTGAGCTTGATGTCATACCAGTCTATAAGCGCATTGACACGTGTGCTGCAGAATTTGCATCCCCTACGGCTTATATGTACTCGACTTATGAGACACCATTTGCAGGAGAACTTCGTTCGGAAGCCGATATATCGGATAAGAAAAAAGTCGTCATCCTTGGCGGCGGACCAAACCGTATTGGCCAAGGTATCGAATTTGATTATTGCTGCTGCCATGCGTGTTATGCGCTCAATGACGCCGGTTACGAATCCATCATGATTAACTGTAACCCTGAAACGGTTTCAACAGATTATGATACCTCGGATCGCCTGTATTTTGAGCCGCTGACAGAAGAAGATGTCATGGAAATTCTACTCGCTGAGCAGACAAATGGTTCTCTTGAGGGTGTTATTGTACAATTTGGTGGTCAAACTCCGCTTAAACTTGCAAATGCGCTCGAAAAAGCAGGTATTCCAATTCTTGGCACGGCCCCTGATGCAATTGATCTTGCAGAAGATCGTGACCGCTTCCAAAAGTTACTGATTAAACTTGATTTAACACAACCGAAAAATGGCATCGCCTATTCTGTCGAGCAATCACGTTTGATCGCCGCTGAAATAGGGTTCCCACTCGTCGTTCGACCATCTTATGTTCTTGGCGGACGCGCGATGGAAATTATTCGTGATGAAGCAACCCTGTCACGCTACCTTCTGGACACTGTTCCCGAACTTGTTCCTGAAGATATCAAAGCTAAATATCCAAATGACAAAACGGGGCAAATCAATACTCTTCTTGGCACAAATCCGCTATTGTTCGACAGCTATCTAACAAATGCAATTGAGGTCGATGTTGACTGTCTATGTGATGGCGATAGTGTTTATGTTTCGGGCATTATGGAACATATCGAAGAAGCGGGCATTCACTCAGGCGACAGCGCATGCTCTCTTCCTGCGCATTCCCTAAGCGATGAGATTCTGGATGAACTAGAAAAACAAACAGAAGCACTTGCAAGAGCGCTCAATGTTGGCGGATTGATGAATGTTCAATATGCAATAAAAGACGACACGATTTACGTGATTGAAGTGAACCCGCGCGCATCGCGGACTGTACCCTTCGTTGCAAAAACAGTTGGTGCACCAATTGCAAAAATTGCTGCCCGAATTATGGCTGGTGAAAAGCTGGACAATTCATTCTCTGCTTATGGTGACAAACCAAACCCAAGAAAACTCAACCATATTGCAGTTAAAGAGGCTGTATTCCCATTTGCACGCTTCCCCGGTGTCGATACTCTGCTTGGTCCTGAAATGCGATCAACTGGTGAAGTTATGGGGCTTGATACCGATTACGCACTATCCTTCGCGAAATCCCAACTTGGCGCTGGCGTCGAACTTCCGCGCAGCGGTTGTGTCTTCATCTCAGTAAAAGATGAAGATAAACCACGGGTACTAGGCGCTGCAAAAAAACTATCCGGCCTTGGCTTTAAAATAATGGCAACAACAGGCACGGCAAATTATTTTGAAGAAAATGATTTAGACATTGTTCGTGTCAATAAAGTGAGTGAAGGCCGCCCTGACATTCAGGATTCCATCCGAAATAGACAGGTACAAATGGTAATCAACACGACATCTGGTGCCAAAGCGATTTCACACTCAAAATCTTTGAGACTTGCAACTCTGACTAATAAAATTCCTTATTTTACGACAATGGCAGGCGCAGCTTCTGCTGCTGATGCGATCGAAGCTTTAAATGCAGGAAACCTTGAAGTTAGACCTCTTCAAGACTATTTCAGTTAGAGTGAGTGGCTTCCATACATTCATAAAACAGCAATGATTTGCTAAAATTCGGGTTTATTGTATAGAATTCGATGTCGTCTCAGTTGAGAATCAATAATGTTATTTATGACTGACGTAAATTTACGCAGTCCAAGTTAGTTAGGGGCAATACCATGGTCGAAAAAGTACCCATGACCCAAGAAGGATATACCACTCTTCAGGAAGAGCTTCGCATGCGAACTCAAACTGAACGTGGGCGCATTATTGATGCTATTTCAGAAGCTCGTGCCCATGGTGATCTTTCCGAAAACGCCGAATATCACGCGGCAAAAGAAGCTCAAAGCCATAATGAAGGTCGCATCATGGAGCTTGAAGACTTAACCTCGCGCGCTGAAGTTATTGATCTGAGCAACATGTCTGGTGACACTGTTAAATTTGGTGCTGTTGTAAAATTGGTTGACGAAGATACTGATGAAGAAAAAACTTATCAGATTGTCGGCGATCAGGAAGCAGATGTTAAACTTGGTAAAATTTCTATTTCCTCACCAATAGCCCGTGCTTTGATTGGTAAGACTGTTGGCGATTCCATAGAGTTTAATGCGCCCGGTGGCTCTAGAGGCTATGAGATTCTTGCTGTAAGCTGGGGCAACTAGCAACAGAATTACTTTATTTTTGTCGGTAAGCTCTAATGACCAATTACATTAATTTAGACGATGTTGAGGTCATTGCACCCAATTTCAAAAAACGCTTGTCTGGTGTTACGTCTACAATTATTCAACTGGTACCACGACAGCGAAAACTTGGCTTAAATATTGCGGTCTGCGGCGCTGGTTTGCCTGCTGAACTACCTCATGTCAGAATACGAGACTTTTGGAAATTGTGGTTCACGACAAAAAGCGGTGACCATCGTATCTGGCATGCACGTCGTAATATCGAGATGCTGCCAGCGATCATCATGCGCGATTTACTACGAATGAAATTAAAAATCGTATTCACTTCGGCATCACAGCGCCAACATAAAAAATATACAAAATGGCTCATTTCCAAAATGGATTCGGTCATCGCAACCAGTCATAAAACGGCAAAATATCTTGAAGTACCCAACACCGTGATTATGCATGGAATTGATTTAGAGAGGTTTAGCCCGGCCAAAAACAAGCAAGATACCAAGCGACAACTTGGGCTGGATCCTACAAAAAAAATTGCCGGTTGCTTTGGCAGAATTCGCAAACAAAAAGGCACCGATATTTTCGTAGATACAATGATTGAGGTTTTACCCCAACACGAAAATTGGATTGCAATAATCGCAGGCCGCACAACAGCAGAACATATCGACTTCGAAAGGGGCCTTAAATCCAAAATCGACAATGCAAATTTGGCAGATCGCATACTATTTGTCGGTGAACATACCAATATTGAAAACTGGTATCAGGCGCTTGACCTGTTCATCGCACCGCAAAGATGGGAAGGCTTTGGCCTTACTCCGCTAGAAGCCGGCGCTTGCGGGGTTCCAACAATTGCTGCAGATGTTGGCGCCTTTTCTGAGATCATTATTGAAAACAAAACAGGTGCAATGACCCCAATCAATGATCCTGAACGCATGATCGAGCTTACTAAGTTCTACATCGAAGATGAAGCTCTTCTGAGCAAACACGGGAAACATGTCAGACATCATATGGAGACAGAATTCTCATTACAGAAAGAAGCCACGGCAATAAATAACACCTATCAAGAAACCTCGGATTCTTTCAAAGGTTAAAAATGAAAGCGCTCGTAATAAATCTCAAAACGGCTCCAGAACGCAGAAAGTTCCAGCTATACCAACTTAAAGAGTTAGGCATTGAATTTGAGTTTTTGGATGCGGAGACAGCAAGTAAAGCACCAACACTTCGATCCGAAGAATATTGGATGACAGGCGTTCGACCACTCAAAGATACAGAGAAAGCATGCCTTATCAGCCATTGGAACTGTTGGAATAAGATAGTAAAAGCCAATGAACCAATGTTAGTCTTGGAGGATGATGCGTTTTTATCAATCAAAACGCCTCAACTCTTAAGCGCTATCAAAAACCTTACCGGAATAGATATACTTAATCTTGAAACCAGACATAGACGAGTGTTATTGAAAAAGAGCCCTGAACAATTATCGGGTTTGTACCAACTACTTTTGAATAGAGATGGTGCTGCTGCATACATTTTGTGGCCGAGCGGGGCACAGAAAATGATTGAAAAAGCGAATAGGAAGGCCGGCATCGCTGATGCGATGCTCTGGACAAGCTTTGAACTTCATGCTTACCAGATGAACCCGGCGTTAGCATTACAATCGGACAAATGTAAGAATTATGGAATTTCAAACCCATTGGAAACACGATCATCCATTGCGACCGATGAAATTCACCCGCGCGACAAGCCAAGCGGCCGCTCTGAATACTTCAAGTTCCGTTTCCGGCGTTTCCTAGAACAATTGCATTTAGCACAGCCCATGGTCTTCAACTATTTCAGCTCTGAGAAGAAATATCTTGAAATTGTCAAAGATGATTTTGACTATCTTGCAAAATATAAAGGCTAATCACCACCAACTTGTTCGATCGCGATGGTGAGCCTCCCGCAACCGCTTAAACGCGGTATCTTCGTCCTGTAATCTTAAAAAGATCTCTTCCAAGATTCGGCCTACTATTGGCGTTTTAAACATTTTATTTAACCGCCAGCGCAAATTTCGCAAAGTATCATCGGTACCAACAGCAAAACACGACATACCTCCAAATAACGGCATCAAATTATCGTGCAATTGAGAAATCTTCGCCTCATCATACACCAGGTTTTTCGCATTACTAAGCGTACGTTCGGTCTCATAAACCTTTACAATATTGGCAAGCAATGAACCTTGTATAGCTACAGCCTGTACCGTCGAATCTTCATCATGATCTGCAAATGTTTCGCAAGCCGATACAAGCCATCGCAAATTTAGCTCATTAATCAAAAAAGCACCTTCCTGCTGCCAAAGCTCTACATAAGATGCGTATGTCTTCTGGATTTGAAATTCACGCCTTAGAAGCACAATTAATTTGGCATGGTAGAATAAAAGTTCTGACTGCCCGGAAAACTCGAGACGAAGGTTCTTTAAATGCGCTTCCAAGGATTTATCCGAACCATATGTTTGTTCTGGTTCACCCTCGTCAATAACTTGCTTCTTTAACATCATTAGATCGACATTGTCGGATGTACTTCTTACTGCGCCCAAGCGTTTCCTATGCTGATTAATTGAAAAAAATTTTTCAAATCGCGTCTTTTGTCGACGTGCCATATCTTTGGACCCTCATAGATGGGAAGTCTAAACATTCAAACCACAGAAAACTTTGTAAATCACGATCACCGTAAATGCACTTAAAATATGCGCAACACATCATTCTCTCGATAGTTTGATCGTCAAAACCATGATGAACTGTGAGTAAGCAAGATCACCCCCTTGAAACAAAGACCCGGCAGTCACTAAGTATCACAAGCATAAATCATTCTTATTTTCGAAGGAAACCCAATGTCTGACCGTCACGTCCCTGTGTTAATTATTGGATCAGGCCCTGCAGGCTACACAGCTGCAATTTACGCAGCGCGCGCCATGTTAAAGCCTGTCATGATCACAGGCCTTGAACAAGGTGGTCAATTGATGATTACCTCCGAGGTCGAGAACTATCCCGGCTATGCAGATGCCGTACAAGGCCCTTGGATGATGGACCAGATGTTGCAACAAGCCAAAAATGTTGGCTCAGAGATCATAATTGACACAGTTACAGACGTAGACGTCAGTGAAAGACCTTTCAAAGTTTCAACAGATTCGGGCAATAATTTCACCGCAGATGCCCTTATCATTGCGACAGGTGCGCAAGCTAAATGGCTGGGGCTTCCATCAGAGCAAACCTTTATGGGTGGCGGTGTATCTGCTTGCGCGACCTGTGATGGCTTTTTCTATCGCAATAAACATGTCGCCGTTGTTGGCGGGGGAAATACGGCTGTTGAAGAAGCGCTTTACCTCTCCAACCTTGCCAATAAAGTTACAGTTATTCACCGCAGAGATGAGTTTCGCGCCGAAAAGATATTGCAAGAACGTCTATTTGCAAAAGACAATGTTGAAATCATTTGGGATACTGAAGTTTCTGAAATCACAGGCGATACATCCAAAGCGCCTTTGCCTCCATCAGTAACTGGTGTGAATTTGCACAACAGAAAAACAAATGAAGATAGCTCTATAGAAATAGATGGAATTTTCATTGCCATTGGGCATGCCCCTGCGGTTTCTCTATTTGAAGGCAAGTTAAAGCAAAAGCCAAACAAATATCTCTGGACTGCACCAGATTCAACCGCAACGGATGTTGAAGGTGTATTTGCTGCCGGCGATGTGACGGACGATATCTATCGACAAGCAGTTACAGCTGCTGGCATGGGATGTATGGCAGCATTAGAAGCAGAACGTTTCTTGGGTTAAGTAAACTCTCCTCCTTGTTTACATTGATGTTTTTAATTCCTTGTTTATGCTAGCAGAAGATATTGAATTCGTCGGAATCGGGAGGAGCTAACGGACATGTCGTTAGATTGGGATAAATTGCGGATTTTTCATGCCGCAGCAGAAGCTGGTTCATTTACCCATGCCGCAGATAAACTTCATTTATCTCAATCCGCAATTAGTCGTCAGGTGAGCGCCCTCGAATATGAGGTAGGTTCTAAACTTTTTCATAGGCATGCCCGTGGATTGATTCTGACCGAACAAGGAGAGTTATTATTTCGAACTGCCGATGATGTGCTGCATCAACTTGAAACAGCACGGATGCGCCTTAAAGAAACCAACGACAGACCAAGCGGCAGTCTGCGTGTCACTACAACAGTGGGTTTAGGACAAGGCTGGCTAACAGGGAACATTCATGAATTCCTATCTGTTTATGAAGATATCCAACTGCAATTATTGCTCGATAATGATGAGATAAATGTAGGCATGCGCAAGGCTGACTGCGCCATTAGACTTCGCCAGCCTCAAGAATCCGACCTTATCCAGCGCAAACTCTTTACCGTGCATTTTCACATCTACGCCTCTCCTCATTACCTCAATAAATATGGCGAGTTAAAATCACTGGAAGATTTAGACAACCATAGAATTATTACGTTTGGTGAACCCGCACCACATTACTTGCTTGAAATGAATTGGCTGGAATCAATTGGGCGCAGCGCTGATAATCCGAGAATTCCCCAACTTCAAATCAATAGCCTGCCAGCTGTCCGCAGAGCCTGCATGCATGGGATAGGATTATCTCTTTTACCCGACTATATGGTTAGCAAATCAGATGGTTTGGTACAGCTTCAAATCAATGCCGATATTCCATCCTTTGATACCTATTTTTGCTATGCAGAAGAGATGAAAAATGTAGCAAAACTCCAAGTCTTCCGTGATTTTCTGGTTGCCAAGGCAAGAAAATGGGAATTCTAAGCATGGTTTTGTGGAAAAAAATCGTACACAAGGTGATATAAATCACTCAAAAGATTAGATTTTATGCAAGTTACTGCACAGTTATGCGTCAGATGCATGACAGATATGCAATTCTACTTGTTGATATTTTGTTAAGAAAGCCTCATATCACAGTCAGCGAATGCATAAAGATGGTTTCCTCCCAATCCATCGCATGAGCTGTTCCCTCCGAAGGTTCAAACCTTCAATTTTATAAGCCGTGGCGCATGCTACGGCTTTTTTTTGCCTAGAGATAAGGCGTCAGCTTCTTTAAACGGCGATCAATGGCATTAATTTAGGCAACAAAAACGCGCAACACATTGAATGCGCCGCGCGTTATTTGAAATTTAGATATTGCTACTAAGTCAAAGAACCGCAAAAACGTTGAATACGTTTACAGGCTTCTTCCAGCAGTTCATCTGATGTTGCATATGAAATTCTAAAGTTTGGACCAAGGCCGAATGCAGAACCATGAACAACGGCTACACCTTCAGCTTCCAACAATTCAGTCACAAAATCTTCGTCAGTTTCAATAATCTTTCCACTTGGTGTTTTCTTGCCAATCAATTCCGCGCATGAAGGATAAACATAAAATGCACCCTCAGGGCTCGGACAATTAATTCCATTTGCTTGATTAAGCATCGATACAACAAGATCTCGGCGACCTTTGAAGATAGCTTTATTCTTCTCAATGAAATCCTGAGGGCCATTTAATGCTTCAACAGCAGCCCATTGCGCGATAGAACACGCACCTGATGTCTGTTGACCCTGGATCATATCCATCGCTTTCACCAACTCAAGCGGACCACCTGCATAACCGATGCGCCAGCCCGTCATAGCATAGGCTTTTGATACACCGTTCATGGTCAGTGTTCGTTCATATAGCGAAGGCTCAACTTGCGCAGGCGTTACAAATTCGAAATCATCATAAACAAGATGTTCATACATATCATCCGTCAGGATCCAGACCTGCGGATGACGAACAAGAACATCCGTCAACGCCTTCAACTCATCATGTGAATAAGCACCACCTGATGGGTTACTTGGTGAGTTAAAAATCAGCCACTTAGTTTTAGGTGTAATCGCCGCTTCCAGCGCATCAGCTGTTAACTTAAATTGATTTTCTATTTTTGTTTCAATGGGAACGGGTGTACCACCACAAATCGCCACCATTTCAGGATAGCTAACCCAATAGGGTGCAGGAATAACAACCTCATCGCCCTCATTTAAAGTCGCCATAAATGCGTTAAACAATATCTGCTTACCGCCCGTGCCAACGATAACTTGATTAGGCTCATAGTTGAGACCATTTTCTCGCTTGAATTTCTCGGAAATCGCCTTGCGAAGTTCAGGTATACCGGAGACTGGCGTATATTTCGTCTCGCCTCGGTCGATTGCATCTTTAGCCGCATTCTTAATATTTTCAGGCGTATCGAAATCAGGTTCACCAGCGCCAAGACCGATAACATCGCGTCCAGCAGCTTTTAGTTCGCGTGCTTTTTGCGCCACAGCTATGGTCGCAGAAGGTTTTACTCTAGAGAGGGCATCAGCAAGAAAGGCCATTTTTAGCTCCATATTAAAGTTACGAAGGAGGTATGTCGCACCGTGAAAATTCATGCAAGTTCAAAATCCAATTTGCCGTGAAAATTATTGGAAAATGGCCATTGATTATCCCACGCCACGAAAAGACCACCAAACAACACGCAAAAACCACATTTACGTCGAATTGCTGTCTTTGTTTTGCAAGAAAAGGAAGGTGAAATAAGGAATGGAATAATGGATCAGTTTGTTAAATCTAGTCGCCGGACACAACCTAAACATCAAGCTCGAAAAACAATCGCTTTATCGGCATTTTTTCTTATCGCCATGGCTCTCCTTATGAGCATTGGGAAAACAGATTATCAGGGCGTGAACGAGATTAGTTACCCTAATAATTTTGCACAGGCATCATCAGACATTGGTTTGAGCTGATCTGGACGATTAATCCCTACGACACAAATCGCTTTGCCAGATTTGGCAAACCAACCAGCAAACCAAAGCCATAATATTGGTAAGAGCTGGCAAAACTGACCGATAATATTGGGTTCAAAATGAGTCATTTAAGCTCACTTCTCCTGTCCTTGCCCCTATAATCCAGTTCATCACTTTACATTATTTATCGAATATTCTCTGGTAGCCAATTGCTTCTTGCATTTTGGTTTAGTAGAGCAAGGACTAGTTTATGCGTCAAACTTTGCAAGTGAAGCATCTACCTAGAAAAAATTAAAGAGAAGAATATTTCGACTGGATTATTCTTGCGAACTAACATCTCATTTTTGGAAAGCCTTCTCAATGACACGTCGTAATGCAAACCTCCTTCTCTTGCTTGCAGGTGCCGTATGGGGCATGGGCTTTATTGCGCAATCCACCGCAATGGATGATATCGGACCATACACATTCGTTGGTGCGCGATTTGTAATTGCAAGTATCGTATTACTTCCGCTCGCAATTTATGAAAGTAAACGCGCGACACGAAAACTTCCTGTAATAGCCTACCTGCAATTCATTGTAATCGGTGCAGTGCTTTTTGCAGCTATGGCATTGCAACAGGTTGGACTTTTAACCACCACTGTTACCAATTCAGGGGTTCTGACCGGTCTTTATGTGGTTATTGTTCCAATTCTAGCATTACTCATCTTTAGAGAGATTCCCCACTATATTATATGGCCCAGTGTTGTTTTAACATTCTCCGGTATTTTCCTGCTCTCCGGAGGGCATTTATCCGCACTCACAAAAGGAGATATACTCACAATCATGTGCGCTGTTGGAAATGCATTGCAGGTAATATTGATTACAAGATACGTAATCAAATATGCCCGTCCACTGACCTTCAGCTTTATGCAATTTGCAACAATTGCCATACTGGGAAGCATCTCTGGGCTTGGGTTTGAAACCACCGAAATGACATCCCTGCTCCCAGCTTTGCCCGAAATTCTCTATGCAGGGATTTTTTCAAGTGCCCTGGCCTTTACAATTCAGGCAGTTGCGCAGAGATATACAACCGCCCCTCAAACAGCCATATTCATGTCATCAGAGGTCTTGTTTGCAGCATTATTTGGCGCGATACTTCTTGGTGAACGCATTCCGGCAATCGGATATTTAGGTGGGCTGTTGATTTTCACAGCCATGATATTAACGGAAACTATTCCACACATAAAACGCAAAGTATTGACCAGCTAAATTCGTTCATCTTTCATTCAGGTTGGATTTTGTAATGTGACACCATGTTTAAAAATAAGATGCAGCAATGCATTAACTAAGGTGTCAATCATGAAGAAACTTATCAATTCATTTGTTATCGCAGCCAGTATTGCAGCCATCAGCGTTACATCGGTTTCAACTGCACAAGCACACGATATATATGTGCAACATCATCATCATAAACATGTTCAAAGAAATAATAATTCTGATGATGCCATTGTTTGGGGTATTCTTGGGCTTGCTGCCGGCGCCATTATTGCAGGCTCTGTGAACAACCAGCAGTCACATCGCCGTGTAGTTACGCCTCAGCGCCATTATCCTGGTGCAAATCATTATCCTCAGGCCCCGCGCCATTCTTATAGACAAAAGCGTAGGTATCAACATAGCCGACACACAGGAGGATATGAGCCTTGGACAAAAGGATGGTACAATTATTGCGACAATAGATATCGCTCATTTAACCCACGTACAGGTACTTTCCGCGGTTATGATGGTCGTGATCACTTCTGTGTGGCAAGATAAACTGAATTACAGACCGGTTAGGAATGGATTACTCTTCCGTTCCTGACCAATTTGACCGCCAGGTCCATGGCCACATATAAAACCAACGCCATCGCCAAGAGGAAACAATTTTTCCTTTATTGATTTTAAAAGTTGCTCATGATTTCCACCAGGCAGATCTGTCCTGCCAATGGATCCAGCAAATAATACATCACCAACATGCGCAAATTGCTGCGCTCTATTAAAGAAAATCACATGCCCAGGCGCATGGCCAGGGCAATGATAAACTTCAAACTCATGCCCTGCAAAAGAAACTCTATCACCTTCATTGAGCCATTGGTTCCGCGTTACATTTCTAACAGCCATGTCGACGCCAAACATTTTAGCTTGCTCTTCTAATCCTGATAACAAAGGTACATCATCTTTATGTGGCCCAATAATCTCTACATCGAGAATATCTTTGAGCTCCTCCGCTCCCCCAGCATGATCGATGTGACCATGTGTTAACCAGATCTCGGTTATAGACAGTCCTTTGTTTTCAATAGCTTCGATAATGGCCGACACATCTCCACCAGGGTCAATCACAACGCCTTTCTTCTGATCTTCATCAAATAAGATAGTACAATTCTGCTGAAAAGGAGTAACGGGAACAATGATGGCTTGGAGACTTGTCATGATTTCTTTCAATCTTACGAGATGGATGCTTCATTGCCTGAAGCAAATACGTCTTTGCCTTACTTACTATTCATGTACAATATGAACAAGCAATAGGGATTAATACATAGGGGAAAAATATGGAATCATTATTACCTATCATTATACAATTTGTAACAGGTGTAATCGCCGGAAATTCGGTAAGCTCGATCCTAAAACAAACTGCACTTGGCCCTATTGGTCGAACTTTAGCAGGAGCAATCGGCGGTGTTGGCGGCACGTTTATTCTCGGCTTGCTTGGAGGCGGAGATCTTACAAGTGCTATGGGTGCTTTGGCGGGCAGTGCCGTCAGCGGTGCAGCAGGTGGCGCGATTATGTCCGGTGGTCTAGGCGCGATACTTGGAATGCTCAAAAAATAAAAAAGGCAGCTAATGCCGCCTTTTCGATTGAATAGCAATCTTCCACTACTTAGCTAGGTGTGACTTCTTTCGTGTAGTCTTCCATCAAAGTTTTGATGATGTCACCAACAACAAATTTATAAGGCCCAATCTCAGATACTGGTGTCACTTCCGCAGCGGTTCCTGTTAGGAAACAACCTTCGAATCCCTCCATTTCTTCTGGAAGAATGGCGCGTTCGGTAACCTTGATGCCACGCTTTTTTGCCAAATCAATAATCGTTTGGCGTGTAATACCGTTTAAGAAACAATCAGGATCAGGTGTTATGATCTCTCCATCTTTGATGAAGAAGACATTTGCACCTGTTGCTTCCGCAACACGTCCACGCCAATCAAGCATCAATGCATCAGTATAACCTTCCGATTCTGCCTTATGTTTTGACAATGTGCAGATCATATAAAGGCCCGCAGCTTTCGCAAAACTTGGTATCGTTCTCGGGTCAGGACGACAATATTCGGCCATTCCGAGACGCAAACCCTTTAATCGTTCTTCCGGGTCAAAATAACTCGGCCATGCCCAAACAGCGATCGCCAAATTAATTTTGTTAGATTGGGCTGAAATACCCATCATTTCAGAGCCACGCCATGCAATTGGGCGGATATATGCATCAGTTAAACCCTGGCGTTTCAATGTCGCAATGCAAGCCTCATCGATCTCGTCAGCCGTGTAAGGGATTTCAAAACCAAGATACTCAGCTGATTTAATCAAACGGTCCGTATGTTGGCGAAGTTTAAAAATCTCACCACCATATGCGCGCTCACCTTCAAAGACGGAACTCGCATAGTGAAGACCATGTGTCAGCACATGCACTTTCGCATCCCGCCAATCAACAAATTCACCATTATACCAAATTTCGCCATCAAGTTGATCAAACGATTTGGAAGCCATGACATTCTCTCCGGCACGTAGCCATAATATAAATCCGATCCAAATTGGACCGGATAATTTCATTTCCTAAGACATATTCTGAGATTTAGCACAAAAAACAGTCTCAATTGCTGAGTTGAGATTAACAATCATGCAAAATTGTGTCAATAAGGCTGACATATTTAAACGCATCCGGAGTCCGCTGATGTCTGATATGCCCGATCAGGACCTTAAAATAGATTATGAAGTAATTGAAGGTTTGTTTTTTGCCTATCAAAGTTTTGTCTCTGATCCTGATATACTTCTAAAACAATTCAAATTTGGCCGTGCTCATCATAGGGTCATCCATTTTGTACATCGCAAACCCGGACTAACCGTTGCCGAACTGCTTGAAATTCTGCAAATAACCAAGCAAAGCCTCGCTAAAGTTTTAAAGCAGTTGATCGAAACGGGTTATATCAGCCAAGAAACCAATTCTGATGATCGCAGGCAACGGCACCTGTATGTAACACAAAATGGACAAAAACTTGCTCTAACCCTCTCGCAGCAACAATCAAAACGAATCTCACTTGCTTTGAAAGATATGAAACCAGAAGATAGACAGGCAGTCCTGAAATTTCTGAACGGCATGATCGATAAGTAAATGGGAGTTACCGAGGTGGCGACAATGGATGCAGAGCTCATAGAAGACAGCGCAAAACATATTCTGGTAGTGGATGATGACACAAGAATTCGCGACCTACTACGCCGTTATCTCAGCACGAGTGGCTTTCGTGTAACAACGGCCTCAGATGCCGAACAAGCGCGTGGCAAGTTACGCGGAATGGATTTTGATCTTCTTGTCGTGGACATCATGATGCCCGGAGAAAGTGGATTATCTCTTACTAAATCTCTCAACCATATCAAAGATGTACCCATCTTAATGCTCACAGCACTTTCAGAAGTTGAATCAAGAATTGAAGGACTTGAGGCAGGCGCAGACGATTATTTGGGCAAGCCATTTGATCCAAAAGAGCTCGTCTTACGCATCAACTCGATACTGAAAAGACAGACATCTACAAATGAACCGGCAATTCAACAAATCATGTTTGGTCCATATACATTTGTTATTGAAACACGTGAGTTGAAAAAGGAAGGTGATCCTATACACCTTACAGATCGCGAAAAAGAATTGATGACAATATTCTCCAAAAAACCAGGAGAAACCGTCGAGAGAACAGATCTTTCCGGCGACGGGGAGACAATTGGCGATAGGACAATTGATGTTCAAATCAATCGTCTTAGACGGCGAATTGAAACCAATCCTGCAGAACCGGTCTGGTTACAAACAGTGCGCGGCGTGGGTTATCGATTGTGCGTTGAATAGAATAGCCTGTTTTCCTCACGCCAAAGTCAGGTTATAGCTATCTTGGTCTATAATTTTGGCGAGAGATAAATGGCAAGTGTTGAGTCCATAAGGCGTGAATATGAAAGATATCCCCCAACAGGTATCCGAAAATATACCCGCTGGTTCCGTAAACGCGTACCAACAGGCCTTTACGCCAGATCACTGCTCATCATCATTGTTCCTATGGTTCTGCTTCAATCGGTGATAGCTTTTGTTTTTATGGAACGCCACTGGCAAACCGTAACCCAACGTCTCTCGACTGCTGTTACACGTGATATTGCTGGCATTGTAGATATTCTGGAAACCTACCCACAAGATGAAGGTTATGAGAGCATCATTCGGATCGCGCGTGATCGCCTGGATCTAAATATATCCATTGAAACAGGAGGTACCCTTCCTCCACCACGTCCAAAACCTTTTTTCTCCATTCTCGACGAGATTTTAAGTGAAGAAATAACCAAGCAAGTCCAACTTCCCTTTTGGATAGATACGGTTGGAAATTCAAATCTAGTGGAGATCAGAGTTCAACTCGACGGGAAAGTGCTTCAAATTTTTGCACGGCGCAGTCAGGCCTATGCGTCAAATACGCATATCTTCTTATTATGGATGGTCGGTACATCGCTGGTGATGTTATTGATATCCATTCTGTTCCTGCGGGGGCAAATACGCCCCATCTTAAGGCTTGCCGATGCAGCGGAAAGATTTGGTAAAGGCCAACCAACGCCCGAAGGTTTTAAACCACGAGGTGCGGACGAGGTTCGGCGCGCGGGCCTTGCATTCATTCGTATGCGCGAGCGTATCGAACGCCAGATCGAACAAAGAACAGCAATGCTTTCAGGTGTCAGCCATGACTTGCGAACTATTCTAACAAGATTTCGCCTCCAACTCGCACTATTGGGTGATGATCCCGAGGTTAAGAACCTAGATCAAGACGTCAATGATATGCAGTCTATGCTTGAGGGTTATCTTGCTTTTGCCAAAGGTGAGGCTGAAGAGGATGTTGGCGAAATTGATCTAAATGAATTACTCGAAAAACTAAAACACGATGGCCAACTATTAAGCAGAGATGTGAAAATTAATCTCTCTGGAGTTAAGAAGGCGGAAATGCGACCCAACGCATTTGGTCGTGTAATCAACAACCTCTTCTCAAATGCCTGTCGTTACGGAAAACATATCGAAGTTTCAATTCACTGTGATGACAATTGGCTAGTCGCCACGTTTGATGATGATGGTCCCGGTATTCCGGAGGAAGCGCGTGAAGATGTATTCCGCCCCTTTTTCAGGTTAGATGAGGCACGAAACCAGGATGAGCAAGGCACTGGTCTTGGTCTATCGATTGCGCGAGACATTGCACGGGGACATGGCGGTGATATATTATTAGCAAACAGCCAATTAGGCGGCTTAAAAGCAACACTACGATTGCCTGTCTAGCTGACTATAATAACCGCTCGCCATTTGGAACAGGTTTATCCGTATTGGCTAGCACAATGGCACCGCTATCATCGGCAAAACCAAGTGTCAGTACTTCTGACATGAAGGGCCCAATCTGACGTGGCGGAAAGTTCACCACACCCAACACCTGCCGACCAACAAGTTGCTCTGGACTATAATGAACGGTGATTTGTGCAGATGTTTTCTTTATGCCGATTTCATCGCCAAAATCGATTTTCATCTTGATGGCAGGTTTGCGCGCTTCGGGAAATGGCGTGGCTTCAATCACCGTCCCGATACGAATATCTACTTTTTCAAAATCAGACCATGAAATTTCGTTACTCATTGTTTAGCAAGTTCCTCAGATCTTAATTTCGCAGCTGCAATCGCAGCATCAAACAACTTCTGCATACCTTCATCTGCCATCAATACAGATAATGCGGCTGCCGTTGTTCCGCCAGGTGAGGTCACATTTTCGCGCAAAACATTTGCGGCATCTTCTGATTGACGCATCAACTCACCAGCGCCAGACACGGTCTCACGCGCCAATCGCATTGCAATTTCACGATCCAAACCAGCCTTACAACCAGCTTCTGCCATACATTCTGCGAGCAAAAAGACGTATGCAGGACCGCTACCTGATACTGCCGTCACCGCATCAATTTGCTCTTCATTGTCTAGCCAGGCAACCGGGCCACAAACTTCAAGTAACTTTGTAATTTCTTCACGTGAATTCGTAGAAACACCATCTTCCGCTGCAATTCCCGTGATGCCGCGCCCAACCATTGCCGGTGTATTTGGCATTGCCCTGACGATTTTTCCGGATGGCAGAAATGATTTCATTTTGGAAATAGTCGTACCTGCGGCAATACTTACGATCAACGTATCATCATCCACACCGGAAACAAAGTTTGGAAGCACATTCTCCATCATCTGGGGTTTTATAGCGACCATCAAAATAGAAGCGATCATATCGTCAGGCATTGCAGCACCGTGTCGGATAGAATGCTTATCGAGATATTGCTGAAGCTCTGACGACAATCCTGGGTCGGACACATAGATAGTGGCAGGATCTATATCGCTCTTAATCCATCCTCGCAAAATAGCGCCACCCATATTACCTGCGCCAACAAGAACAAGTGGTCTATCTGGCAACATTAGGCTTGCCCTTGCGTCTCAAACATCACGAGATCCAAAGCTTGTCTCGGCGCCATCCCAGACCACACAACGAACTGAAATGCTTGAAAATAAGATTCACACGCTTCCACAGCACCCGAAAGCAAAACTTCAACTTGCTGGTTCGTAGGTTCGGCACCACCCGAAAGTAGAAGCGACTGACGAAAAATTACAACGCCATCTTTTGCCCAAATATCAAAGTGGCCCATTAGAATTTGCCCATTGATTAGAGATAGCAACTTTAGCAACTCATCTGAACGATGTTCGGGGACATTAAAGTCAAATGCGCAAGCCAAATGAACAGCTTCCAGGTCTTCCATCCAAGAGAATGAAACCTGATAATTCGCCCAGTCACCTTCGACAATCATGGCTATTTCATCATCGCCTGAACGTTCAAACGACCAATCATTATTGGCAGCTACAAATTCGATCATGTCGACCGGATTTGAATGACGTTCGATATCTATTTCGACCAGCTCCATGCCAATGCCCCGTACTTTCTAAAGCCCTTCAAAACCTGCAAGGACTATAAATTCAACTAATTCTCATCATGTTCATTTGAATTCTGAACCAGTAAACATTTGTGAAGCTTACCGAACAGCATTCCGAATCATCCATATGAATCAGTGTATAAGAGCGGATTCACGATGCCATCCCCTTACATTGATTTTTCTGGTGATAGAATTTTTGAGGGTTGTGAATTAGATTCCACAAGGGCTGATAACCGACTCTGGAATAAGGGTTTTTTGCCGGTATGATTCCACTCACAGTCTGTGGAAAAAAATTATGTATAAATTAGAAATGATATCTGCTTGACGATTAGTCAGCAGTTTTAGATGCCTTAGCAGAAGATCGTGTTGTTGTTTTTTTGGCCAGTTGCTTTTCCAAAATCTCAATACGCGAGTTCAAAGCATCATTTTCATCTCGAGCTTTAATTGCCATTTCGCGAACAACTTCAAACTCTTCGCGTTTGACTAGATCAGCACTGTTAATAAAACGTTCGAACTGACTTTGAAAAGCAGTTTCCATTTCTCGCCGAACGCCTTGTGCGGCACCAGCAGCATCCGTCATAAGTTTAGCAAACTCATCAAATACTCGATTAGGACCTTGTGTCATGTTCAATACCTCACAGATGATTGGATCTAACTTACCATTAACTCATGTAAATTAAGTAGGCTTTAGCCTGCTTTTTTTCAAGTCCCACCCAATGGACAAATAGGCGCAAGCAATACAGTCTTCACCTTCACCGCGCCACAATGTATAGACATTATCCAAGCACGCAGATAATGCGGCATTTTATTACAACAACCATCCCAAGGTAACTTAATTTGGACCAGTACTTGCAGCTATTTTCGATCCTTACATTCCCGGATATAGATCCGATCATTTTTTCCATCGGCCCATTTGATGTACGTTGGTATGGGCTTGCTTATGTTTGCGGAATTTTGCTTGGCTGGATCTATGCAAAGGCACTGGCGTCCAAAGCTGACCTATGGCCAAACAATAAAGCACCGATGACAATTATAGATTTGGATGATTTTATTCTGTGGGCAGCCATAGGCATCGTCGCGGGCGGCCGCATCGGCTACATTTTATTCTATGATCTATCGGCTGTCATGCAATCACCTACCAGAGCCTTTCAGGTCTGGAATGGCGGGATGTCTTTTCATGGCGGGTTACTGGGAACACTGGCAGCTATGATTTTGTTCGCAAAGTTGCGAAAAATAAACATGTGGCACCTGTTTGATGTCGTATGTGCGGCAGCACCGATAGGAATTTTCTTCGGGCGTATATCAAATTTTATCAATGGTGAATTATGGGGCAGATTGTCTGGCGCACCTTGGGCATTTGTATTTCCTGATGGTGGTCCCTTCGCACGCCACCCCTCCCAACTTTATGAAGCGATTTTAGAAGGCATCATATTGTTTGTGGTATTGGCCATACTAGCATGGAATATGAAAATGCTCCGCAAACCTGGATTTATTGCTGGGACATTTTTAGCCCTTTATGCTTGCTCCCGCATATTTGTAGAATTTTTCAGAGAACCCGATGCGCATATCGGTTTTTTACTGGGCCAATGGCTGACCATGGGAATGCTTCTTTCGCTGCCATTACTTGCAGTTGGTATGTGGAGTATGATAACTGCCAGCAAACGTGCAAAATTTATTGAATAACGGGAAACTGAATGCCTGCACCTTTGGAAAAGAAAATTCGAGATCTAATTACCCAAACAGGCCCTATCAGCGTTGCTGATTATTTCGCAATATGTTTGGCAGACCCTGAATTCGGTTATTATATGACCAAAGATCCTTTTGGCGTTGCAGGCGACTTCACAACAGCCCCTGAAATCAGTCAATTATTTGGCGAAATGATTGGCGTATATCTCGTTCAATCTTGGCAAACTCAAGCGCCAGTGGGTCCTATTCGAATTATTGAAATTGGGCCTGGTCGTGGCACACTGATGGCCGATGCTCTTCGAGTTATCGCAAAGCTTGCGCCTTCTTTGCTGGAACAGGCAACTGTTCATATGGTAGAAACAAGCCCTAAACTGCGTAAAATCCAGAAAGAAACCTTAGCTAATTATGAAGATAAGCTTTCATGGCACAACTCATTTGAAGACGTACCAGGTGGATTCTTTCTGCTCTTAGCGAATGAATTGTTCGATGCTATTCCGTTAAGGCAATTTATCAAAACGGATGTAGGCTTTAGAGAACGAACAGTCACGGTTAATGCGTCAGATGAGTTGGCCTTTTCTGTAGGCGTTGCAGGAATTGATAGTGACCTTTTGCCGTCCAATCACAAAGACCAACCTGCGGGTACGGTGTTCGAAATAGCCCCTGCCCGTGTAAATGTTATGACCGCCATCGCAACCCGCCTTGTAAAAGAAGGTGGCAGTGCTTTGGTCATAGATTACGGTTATTTGGCAACAGGGTTTGGAGATACGCTACAAGCAATCCACAAACATGAATTCGACCCACCTCTTGCGAACCCGGGTCAGGCCGACCTTACAAGCCATGTCGACTTTGAAATGCTTATGCGCACAGCTCATGCCGCAGGCGCCCATATTCATGGCGTGATGTATCAAGGTGATTTTCTTGTAGGTCTGGGATTGCTCCAGCGAGCAGGAATGCTTGGTCAGGATAAAGATCATGAAACACAGCAGGAAATACGGAGCGCCGTTGAGCGGCTTGTTGGTGAAGGTAGCGGCAACATGGGCGAATTGTTCAAAGTCTTGGCAATGAGCGGGCAAGAGGTAAAGCTCGCACCATTTGTTGCTCAAATGGATGATCCGGAATCAGCGAATAATCTTAACTAGAATTCTTGATAGAAAAGCAAATCAATGAGCCAGAGTTCGCCTCAATTTATTACCAGCAAACTTATTACAGAACAGGGTATCAAGCACGGTTTTTTTACCCGCAGAGGCGGTCATTCAGACGGAATATTCAGTTCCTTAAACGCTGGCCTAGGATCTGGAGATGATCGGGATTGCGTTGAGCAAAACCGCAAAGATATCTGTTCGACGTTAGATATCAATATTCAAAACCTTGCAACATTGCACCAGATTCACTCAAATCGTGTTCACACAGCAAACAGCGGAATATCTTCAGATCGTCCGCAAGCAGATGGCATAGTTAGTAACACAAGCGGAGTTGCCATTGGTGTTGTAACCGCTGATTGTGGGCCTGTTTTATTTTCTGATCACAAAAACGCAGTTATTGGTGCCGCCCACGCCGGTTGGCGTGGCGCACTTGATGGCGTTCTTGAAAATACAATCATAGAGATGGAAAAACTTGGAGCCGAGCGCAGCTCTATTACAGCCTGTCTTGGCCCTACAATTTCACAACAAAATTATGAAGTCGGACCGGAATTTTACTCCCGCTTCATTGAAAAGAACAAACAGTTGTCTGTATATTTCAAACAAGCAGATAAACCAGGTCATTTTTTATACGACCTACACGCCTTTATTGTGAACTGTTTGGAGCAATCAAACGTACATGCTGAAGATCTAGGTATCTGCACTTATGAAGAAGACGAAAACTATTTTTCATATCGCCGGACCACGCATAGAAACGAAAAAGACTATGGGCGACAGCTATCTTTGATAAAACTTGATTAGATTTTGATACTAAACGCTGGCTAATCGATTTAAATATCAGTTGATTACGCCTTACTCGCATTCTTTTGTAAAAAACTTATCGAATCTGCAATTAGGTTCTTGAAATCGTCACAAAGGCCGTTACAAGCACCCTATCAGTTGTCGGCGTCCGTCGCTTCCATCTGATAAACCGCAGCAAACGATAATGTTTGCTGTCAAACCCAATTTTTCTGGCGATATGGGTACATAAGATGAAGATTTTTGCAGGCAATTCCAACCAGCAACTTGCAGAAGACATCTGCAGCTACTTAAACCTTCATCTGGGTAAGTCCAGTGTTCGGCGATTCGCTGATGAAGAGATTTTCGTAGAAATTCAAGAAAACGTTCGCGGCGAAGATATTTTTGTTGTCCAATCAACATCCTACCCAGCAAATGACAATTTGATGGAACTCCTGATAATGATCGACGCATTCCGTCGGTCATCTGCTCGACGCATCACAGCAGTAATACCATATTTTGGCTATGCGCGACAGGATAGAAAAGTTGGTTCTCGTGCTCCAATTTCTGCAAAATTAGTTGCAAACCTTATAACGGAAGCTGGGGCGGACCGCGTTTTAACCATGGATCTCCATGCTGGTCAAATTCAAGGTTTCTTCGACATTCCGACAGATAACCTTTTCTCAATTCCAGTTTTCTCTCGTGATATCAAAGAGCGCTATGAGAAAGGCAGTCTTATGATTGTCTCACCCGATGTTGGCGGTGTTGTGCGGGCTCGTGCTCTGGCCAAACGCCATGATGCACTTCTTGCCATTGTTGATAAACGTCGTGATCGTCCTGGCGAGTCAGAAGTCATGAACATTATCGGCGATGTTAGTGGTAAGGACTGTCTATTGACGGATGATATTGTGGATTCTGGCGGTACATTATGCAACGCTGCAGAAGCTCTTCTAGAAAACGGAGCTAAATCCGTTACAGCTTATATCACACACGGCGTATTATCTGGCGGCGCGATTGCTCGGATTAAAGCATCCAAGCTAAAAGAACTGGTGATCACAGATTCTATTCAAGCAACACCCGAAGTACATAGCGCAAACAATATTCGTGTTATTGAAACATCATCACTTATCGGCGAAGCCATTAACAGAACAGCATCCGAGAAATCGGTTTCCAGTCTGTTTGACTAGCCCGGTTTGTTCGATTAGCAATGAATATATTTCAGCAACATAGTAGAAAACTGTTGCTGGCATTTCTTTTAATGCTGCTAACTCTGGGTTTGTTACAGCAGACTAGTTATGCGAAAACCTCTTTCTCCAAGTCATATAAATATTATGAAATTGGCGGAACAACCATTGAAGACTTTTGGAGAAATGTCGCCTTATATGGACCCAGAGCAAATCGGAAATTTGGAGTTGTTGGCCTTACAACATTCAAACTGGACATACCGTATCGATATTCTAACAAAAACGGCAAGTGTCAGCTCACATCAGTCGAGATAAAACTTAGAAGCACAATTAGCCTTCCAAAGTGGGTGGATAAGTCTCGATCTGACAAAGATATGCGGATTTTCTGGAAAGCTTTATCTGGCGATGTCAAACGCCACGAAGAAAAGCACGTGTCGATAGCGGAGAGCTCATTTAAAGCGTTAGAAATGGCAATTTTAAATATTAAGCCTCAACGCAATTGTAAGGCACTGAAAAAGAAGATTAATGCTCTATCAAAGCAAAGCGAAAGAGCACGAAATCGAGCACAGAATAATTTCGAACGAGATGAAATTCGTGGACAGAAGAAACGGTTAAGTGGGCTAATCGAATTATTACGGTCCAACTAGGCATTAAATAGGCTCTAAACAGCACATAGACTTGCAACAATCATCACAATGGTTTAATAGCGCGCTATCCATGTAGACACCCTTGGAGGCACCATGGATTCAGGCGTCAAATACCTGATGTTGAAATATTCGTTTAACGAGCATTTCTTCAACTCCATTTTATGCAAAGGACATGCTATGAGCAATTCAGAAAATCTCAAAGCTGTTGCGCGCGAACGGGTTGGTAAGGGGTCCGCCCGGGCACTTCGTCGTAATGGTCAAATTCCAGCAAGTATCTATGGTGATAAACAGTCCCCTGTTTCTATCGCTATCGAAAGAAAAGAAGCAACCAAGCGTATTCACTCAGGTGGCTTTATGACAAACCTTATCACAATTGACGTTGATGGCGACAAAATCACTGTTCTGCCAAAAGACTATCAATTGGACCCTGTGCGCGACTTCGTCATGCATGTGGACTTCCTTCGTGTTTCTAAAAACACACAAGTTGTCGTGGAAGTTCCTGTTCAGTTTGAAAACGAAGACACATGCGTCGGTATTAAACGCGGCGGCGTATTGAACGTTGTTCGTCACACTGTTGAAGTGAATTGCCCTGCAAACTCAATTCCTGAGGCCTTTACTGCTGATCTGGCTGAATTGGACATGGGTGATGGTATCCATATTTCCAACATCACACTTCCTGAAGGTGTGACGCCAACGATTACTGATCGTGACTTTACAATTGCAACAATCGCCTCACCGGGCGGCAAGCAAGATGAAGCTGATGATGCGGCTGAAGCAGAAGCTGCAGCAGACGCAGCACCTAGCGAAGAAGCTGAAGAATAGTACTATTGAGGTTTAGGACCCATGTTGCTCATTGTAGGACTTGGAAACCCTGGACCAAAGTATGAAAAAAACCGACATAATGTCGGGTTTATGGCGGTCGATAGAATTATCGATCGCCATAATTTTACAAAAAGCCAAAAAAAATTCAAAGCAAATGTATTTGAAGGCAAACTAGCTGGCGAAAAAACACTTATCCTAAAACCCGACACTTTTATGAACCTGTCTGGCGAATCCGTCGGCGAGGCTATGCGGTTTTATAAGCTTGGCCCTGAAGATATCTTTGTCATCCACGACGAACTAGATTTGGCAGCTGGAAAAGTACGCATCAAACAAGGCGGCAGCCCGGGTGGCCACAATGGACTAAAATCCATTGATGCACATTGTGGTAAAGAATATTACAGATTTCGTCTTGGTATCGGTCATCCGGGAAATAAGGCCCGTGTCAATTCTCATGTATTGGGCGATTTCGCAAAATCCGACGCTGACTGGCTTTTGCCGCTACTGACTGCGTTGGCCGAAAATGCTGAATTAATTGCCAAACGTGACAATGCCGGATTGATGAATAAAATTTCACTGGCCATTAAACCGCAACAAAAGCAAATACCTGAACCTAAGAAAGATCAGAGTAAAAAAGCAAAATCTCATATCCACCAGGCACAACCGAAGACAAAGAAACCTGAACCAAGTGGCCCGATGGCCGAAATGCTTAAAAAATTGCTTGGTAAAGAAGAAGACTGAATTTCTAACTTTTTAGTGACTTAAGTTACTACGCCTACTGCAAGCGAACTTGCACATCTACAGATATTATTTCCTGAATATGCATTTTTTTATTTTATTTTGAAACTAATAGCGTCTTAGTCTCGTTATCTCCCACATAGCTAAACTTAATTGTGGAGATACAAATGAAATTATTGATAAAAAAAACTCTTGCAGCCTCTCTTATCGCCTTATCAGCAACTGCCGCAAACGCTGCGTCTATTGTCGATATAGCAGCAAATGACGATCGTTTCACAACACTCGTTGCTGCTGTTAAAGCCGCAGGCCTTGCAGAGACGCTCGCAGGCAAAGGTCATTTCACGGTCTTCGCTCCCGTAAATGCCGCGTTTGATGCACTGCCAGCAGGCACCGTAGCAACATTGCTTAAACCAGAGAACAAGGGAAAATTGACAGACATTCTTCTCTATCATGTAGATGATCGAAAATTAACATCAGGTATGCTTCCGCACGCATCAATTTACATTAAACCAATTTTAGCAAGCAATCGGCTTTGCATAACCAAGGACAAATCAGGCGTTACAATCGGTGACAGCACCGGAGATCTAGCAAACGTCGTTATTGCTGACATCAAAGCTGATAATGGCGTCATCCATGTAGTTGATAAAGTTCTTCTACCCGGCAGCCGTCCTTCTTGTCACTAATCGATAGAACCAGCGGTGGGGGTAAAGCACCCCTACCTCCTGGAGAATAGGTTTTCTGACTTTTGATTATCTGGTTTTTGCCCAAATTAACTTGACCCAACAGATAGATTACCGCATACGCATTTGAATAAGTTTCCTTCTACAGAAAGTGCATCAAATGGGTTTTAAATGCGGAATTGTCGGTCTACCAAATGTGGGCAAATCTACACTCTTCAATGCTTTAACCCGCACGGCAGCAGCGCAAGCTGCCAATTACCCGTTTTGCACGATTGAACCAAACACTGGTGAAGTACCTGTTCCTGATAAACGCCTTGATCAACTGGCAAACATTGCTGGTTCGAAAGAAATCATACCCACTCGCATTTCATTTGTTGATATTGCAGGCCTCGTCAGAGGCGCCTCCAAAGGCGAAGGACTTGGTAATCAGTTCTTGGCAAACATCCGAGAAGTCGACGCAATCGTCCATGTACTACGCTGTTTTGAAGATGAGGACATCACGCATGTCGAAGGCAAAATCGATCCGGTAGCCGATGCAGAGACAATCGAAACAGAATTAATGTTGTCTGATCTTGAAAGCCTTGAACGCCGTACAGAACAAATGCGCAAACGAGCGTCGAGTAAAGATAAAGAAGCCCTAACACTATTGCCTGTCATGGATCAGGCCCTTGCGCTACTTAATGATGGCAAGCCCGTCCGGCATATGCTTGACGGTATTGATGCTGAAGATCATCGCATCCTAATGGGTCTTAATCTTTTGACATCAAAACCAGTACTATATGTTTGCAATGTTGCTGAAAGCGATGCTGGTACTGGAAATGACTACTCAAATGCTGTGAAGGCAATGGCGGAAACACAAGGTGCGCATAGTGTAGTTATCTCTGCCGCCATTGAGGCCGAAGTTGCCCAGTTGGAAGATGAGGAAGCAGCTATGTTCCTTGAGGAACTTGGGCTTGATGAAGCTGGTCTCGATCGCCTGATACGTTCAGGCTATGACTTGCTTAACTTGATAACGTTCTTCACCGTCGGACCGAAAGAAGCGCGTGCGTGGACGGTCAAGCAGGGTACGAAAGCACCTGCATCCGCTGGCGTTATCCATACAGACTTTGAGCGAGGCTTCATCCGTGCGCAAACAATTGCCTTTGATGATTATATTTCTCTCGGTGGAGAAGTGCCTGCAAAAGAAGCAGGTAAAGCGCGTGATGAAGGCAAAGAATATGTCACACAGGATGGCGATGTGATGTTATTTAAATTCAACACATAGAAACACGTAAGTTACAGCGACATGAAGTTCAACCAAGATGATACAGAGGCTCTATTGCAGTTATTATCTTGGCGTCGGGATGTAAGGCACTTTGAACAGACTCCCCTGACGGCACAGCAGATTGCAAAATTGTTGGACGCTATTGATCTGGCACCTTCTGTTGGAAACAGTCGGCCATGGAAGTTCGTTAGAGTTCAAAGTGATACATTACGTGACAGAATTTACCAAAATTTCTTGAAGTCAAACTCTGACGCTGCAGGTGCATACTCTGGCGAAGATGCCGAAAAATATGACAAACTGAAGCTTGCAGGACTAAAGGAAGCACCGCTTCAATTAGCTGTTTTCACTGATACCGAGCCAAGCGCAGGTAAAGGCCTTGGACGCCAAACCATGCCGGAAACACTAACTTACTCCACAGTTATTGCTATCCATAATCTTTGGTTAGTAGCACGCACCATGAATATTGGCGTCGGATGGGTATCAATTCTTGAGCAAAGTAAGCTCAACAAAATACTTGATGTACCGGAAGAATGGCAGTTCACAGCCTATCTATGTATCGGGCATCCTTCTTTTAACTCAAAGACGCCAGAATTACATGAAAAGGACTGGCAACTAAACGCCAAGACAGAGTGGATCGAGCGATAAAGAGCTTTTGTACCACATAGTGGCCTAGGGTTTACTCGCCGTCAAACTCCACCAGTGTACGTACTTCGACACCAAGCTCTTCAATCTTTTTTCGCCCACCCAAATCGGGTAAATCAATGACAAAGCAGGCTGCTACGATTTCGGCACCTTGGTCCTGTAGAAGTTTGATTGCAGCCTCTGCGGTGCCGCCTGTTGCCAACAAGTCATCTACGAGAATAATCTTTTCACCCTTTTGAACAGCATCAGCGTGTATCTCTAGCTCTGCTTCTCCATATTCAAGATTGTACGTGATGGAGTATGTCTCAAATGGCAGTTTACCTTTCTTGCGTAGTGCAAGAAATCCCGCAGACAACTGATGAGCCATCGCCCCACCAAAAATAAATCCTCGGGCATCAATACCAGCAACTTGCGAAATCCCCATTCCCACATAGGGATGCACCAACTCGTCAACCGCGCGGCGGTAGGCTTTGGGGTCTGAAAGTAATGTCGTAATGTCACGAAACATAATTCCCTCATGAGGATAATCAGGAATTGTGCGAATCGAAGCTTTTAGTTGGCGTTGTAGATCGTTCATGAAAGTTCCCAGCTCATTTTATTACCAGCGACAAACAAAAACGCCGACTAGATCCAAAAATCAAGTCGGCGTTTCAAAATTACATAGAATAAAGCTTAGTGCTTAATACGAGAGTAAACTGACTTCTTAGTCAAATACACCAATATTGTAAGAAGAAGCATGAAACTGATGACCATGAAGCCAATGCGTTTACGCTCGCCTAAATGAGGTTCAGCAGCCCACATCAAGAATGCAGATACATCCTTAGAATATTGATCAAGCGTTTCAGGCGAGCCATCATCATATGACACTTGCTCATCTGAAATTGGCGCCGCCATCGCTAAAGATGATCCACTCATGAAGTATGGATTGTAGTGAGTTCCCTCAGCAACCCCTACATCAGCAGGCGCATCTTCATAACCTGTTAGCAATGAATAGATGTAGTTCGGTCCCGCTTCATTATAGCCAGTGAAAATATCAAAGACGAACTGCGGAAAGCCTCGTTCAACATAACGAGCTTTCGCGATCAATGAGAAGTCCGGCGGAGCTGCACCATTGTTGGCAGCAGCTGCTTGCTCGACATTCTCATAAGGAGAACCGAAGAAATCTGTCGGTTTAGCAGGACGGTCTTCAACATCACCATCAGCATTCGGCTCACCTGGAACTTCTTTATACTCAGCAGCAAAAGACTTAACTTGCTCCTTTGAATAACCAAGATCTTCAAGAGAGCGGAAAGCAACGAGATCCATGGAGTGGCATGCTGCACAAACCTCAACATACACCTTCAATCCACGCTGCAATTGACCTTGATCATAATGGCCAAATGGGCCTGCAAACGACCAATCAAGTTCTTTAGGATGCTCAATCGGGAATTCACTTGCTGCAGAAGCTGCACCAACACCAACCATACCGACCAAAGTCAACGGCAGAAGGATGCTTGAAAGTATTTTTTTCATATCTAATTTCCTTTCTGTCGCCAGTTAGCCGCGGCTCTCAGGTGAAGCAGCTGCATCTGCAGGCTTTCCTGAACCGTTTTTATCAAGCACAGCTTCAGTGATCGAATTTGGCAATCTCTTTGGTGTTTCAATCAAGCCCAGAACTGGCAAGATAACCAAGAAGAATGCAAAGTAGAAGAGTGTTCCAGCTTGCGCCATTGCGGTGTAAACACCTTCGGCAGGCTTTGCACCCAACCAACCAAGCAAGACACAATCGATAACAAATAGCCAGAAAAACAGCTTGTACCAAGGACGGTAAACAGCGGAGCGAACTTTGGATGTATCAAGCCATGGTAGGAAGAAGAGCAAGATGATTGAACCAAACATCACCAAAACGCCACCTAGTTTTGAATCGATAAACCAAACATCAAAAGTAATCGCACGAAGCATCGCATAAAATGGTAGGTAATACCATTCAGGAACAATATGCGCTGGCGTTTTCAATGAGTCTGCAGGAATATAGTTATCTGCATGGCCCAAGAAGTTTGGCATATAAAACACGAAATATGCAAAAATCAGAAGGAATACCACCATGCCAAGTGCATCTTTAATTGTTGCATATGGCGTGAATGGAAGCGTATCTGATTTGCTCTTCACTTCAACGCCTGTTGGGTTTGTTTGCCCAGTAACGTGCAATGCCCAAACGTGAAGAATAACAACACCTGCAATCATAAACGGAAGCAGATAATGAAGAGAGAAGAAACGATTAAGAGTTGGATTATCAACCGCAAAGCCACCTAAAAGCAGCTGTTGAATTGGCTCACCAATTATTGGAAATGCTGTAAAGAACCCTGTGATAACCGTCGCACCCCAGAAAGACATTTGCCCCCAAGGAAGAACATAACCCATAAAGCCTGTCGCCATCATCAAGAGATAGATAACAACACCCAAAATCCAAAGAATCTCACGTGGGGCTTTATATGAGCCGTAATACAAGCCACGGCCAATATGCAGATAAACAGCAATGAAGAAGAATGATGCCCCATTGGCATGCATATAACGCAAAAGCCAACCAAAGTTCACATCACGCATGATATGCTCAACAGAATTAAACGCCAACGATGTTGAGGCTGTATAATGCATTGCCAGAATGATGCCTGTAATAATCTGCAAAACCAACATAATGGAAAGAATTCCACCAAATGTATATGCATAGTTCAGATTACGCGGAACCGGATATGATACAAAACTATCATGAACCAAACGGGGAAGCGGCAAGCGCTGATCTACCCATTTTCCCAAGCCCGAAGAAGGCTCATATGTTGAATGATCTCCACTCATAAAATATCCCCTTATGCTTGGTCTGTGCCGATAACAAGTGTTGTTTCACTTGCAAATACGAATGGTGGTTTAGGAAGGTTAATCGGTGCAGGCCCGCGAATAATCCGACCAGTCGTATCAAAGACTGAACCATGACATGGGCAGAACCAACCTTCAGGTTTTGAATCAACAACTTTTGGAACACAACCAAGGTGCGTACAGTTCGCAGACACAATGACCCATTTACTATCGGCATCTGCAGGACCACCAATGCGATCTACAAGTGGCGTGTAATCCTTCAAATCATCATCTGTGAGAACATCTGCTGTATCGATCTCATCCTGTGTCAGATGACGAATAAAATATGGTTTACCGCGCCATTTAGCGATAATTGCAGCACCTGGCTCAATTGACGAAACATCAATTTCAACAGGTTCACCGGCAGCAAGAGTTGCCGCATCAGGGTTCATTTGATGAACAAGCGGAACTGCGACACCTACGGCACCAACAGCAGCAGCTATCCCTGTACTTAAGTAAAGAAAATCGCGGCGAGTCGGCTCGCTTTGACCTTTATTTTCGTTGTCTTGTTCGCTCACGGCTCAACGTCTCCTTATAAGCTCCCCAATGACCACGTTAAAATGGTCAAGACATGAATCAGCACAACTTAGAAGCTGGGCTACCAATTGTGCGGGTTCTAAGCCCGTTGAGACAATAAGTCTAGTCCCAACTCCCAAAGGATGGCACATTGTCGCGGTAAAACAACATCAAGCTTATGCAAGACTGCCCTAAGCAGTGGAAAACTTATTTTTGCTGGCAAAACAGATGAAAATTGAGCAACTCAATCAAGATCAATGGAATCACAAAAACAAATACTAAAGTGTTTCTGAAGCTAAAAAGCCGCCTGATTGGCGTTCCCAAAGACGCGTATAAAGCCCTTTATTCAAAAGCAGCTCATCATGTGAGCCCTGCTCGACAATACACCCACCATCCAAGACGACCAATCGGTCGAGTTTTGCGATCGTTGAAAGACGGTGAGCAATCGCTATCACTGTCTTTCCGGACATCAGTTTTTCCAAGTGAGTTTGAATAATTGCCTCCACTTCAGAATCAAGCGCAGAAGTTGCCTCATCCAAGATCAATATAGGCGCATTTTTTAGCACAACTCGGGCAATCGCGATTCTTTGACGTTGACCACCGGACAACTTTACCCCGCGCTCTCCAGCAAACGCATCCAAACCTTTTCGTCCCTTGAAATCTTCTAATTCCGAAATAAATTCGCTCGCCTGAGAGCGCTCAATCGCGTGCTGAAGCTCATCAGGTGATGCGTTTGTATTACCAAACAATATATTATCACGAATAGACCGATGAAGCAGAGCCGTATCCTGTGTCACGACACCTATCTGCGAACGCAAGGAGCTTTGTGTAACATCTCTTAAATCTTGCCCATCAATTTTGATTGTGCCGCTGTCGACATCATAAAAACGAAGAAGTAGATTGACCAAAGTCGATTTACCAGCGCCAGATGGACCGACTAAACCAACTTTTTCACCTGGTTTTATATCTAACGAAAGATCATGAATAACAGACTTGCTCTTCTGATAATTGAAGCAAACATCTTCAAAATTGATGTGAGCATCTGTTATGCTTAACTCACTTGCATCATCTTTATCCGCGAGGCCAATTGGCCTTGATATCAGTTCAGCGCTATTTTGTATTGTTCCATAATTTCGCATCAATGCATTTAGTTGTGTCATCAATCGGCCTAACAGAAGACTTAAGCGCAACACGAGAGCCAGGCTGAACGCGACTTCTCCTATTGTAATTGAGCCGGAAAGCCAAAGATCAATTGACATTGCTCCTATCATTGAAATCATAATTCCGGAGAGGAGTGAAAGTGAAAATCTGACTGCCGTGATATTTCGAGTAAACTTAATAAGACTGGCAATGAACGTTTTTATCCCATCTTTTAGAAAATGGTCATTTTGTTCATCAGTCGCAAAAAGCTTAAGCGTTTGAATATTTGCATAACTATCGGTGAAACGGCCATTAAGCATGGAACCCATCTCTGCCATTTCCCGCGCAGATCTTCGAACTCTGGGAACAAAATATCGGGCAAGACAGCCAAACACAACAATCCATAAACCCACAAGTGCCGATAATTGCCAATCCAAGCTCGCCACCATGGACATTGTTGTGATGGCATAAATTACAATAAACAAGACAACTTGTAGCGCGGTGATCATGAGATCTCCCGTCGCCTGCCCCGATTGCATTACTTTGGTCGCTATTCGCCCTGCAAAATCATCTTGAAAAAACGGTAAATTCTGGCGAGAAATGTGCCTGTGCGCCTGCCAGCGTACGCGATTAAAAAACCCGGGAATAATAATTTGCTCTTCTAGGATCGCCCCGCCAGTTGTCACAACAACTCTGAGAAAAAGAGTTACGAACAACATTAAAGACAATTCAAACCCATGTGCTTCGATCAATCCCCGCCAACCAGCCGAAGGTTCAAGACCGCTCAACAGATCAACGATAAGGCCAATGAAGTAAAATGTAGCAGCCTCTAGAAGGGCGACCAGTCCGCCAAAAACGACCATCCCTGCAAACACCCATTTAGCCTGGCGCACATAATGCCAAACAAAAGCGGAAGCGTTAGAAGGCGGCAAACCATTATCCACATTTTTAAATGGCTCAATAATCGCTTCAAACTTTTGGAAAATGTATTTTGGAATCATAAAATCATACTATCGTAGATATCGCCTCACAGAAACGATTTACGCCTATAAAAGAAAAATTAACCATAAAATGAAATAACACTTGCAATTGAATTTTATTTGTATGGTGTTTTTATGCGTAGTGTTGTCGTCCTGAGTTTATTGAGTGTTATCTTATTGGCGGGATGTGCCAGCAAGAGAGTTAAAGAAGACCAGAACATTAGGGGTCTCACAAGTTATGCACCGATCAAGCAATCTCCTCATGTTGTTCGTCGAGACAAATCAAAGATTGAATTTCCCGAAACACCTAAATCATCACCATTGGCCAGAGGTAAACTCGTTGTTCCAACTGGTAATCTAGCTGGCCGCACTATCCACGCAAAATCTATCTCAGATATACGCCTGCGTCCTGGTGAGGTTGTACTGACATTCGATGACGGTCCAGTTCCAGGCAAAACCAAAGCAATTTTAAATACCTTAGATAACTTTGGTGTCAAAGCGACCTTCCTGATGGTTGGAAGCATGGTCAATTCCTACCCGAAAGAAGTCAAAGCCGTCGTAAATCGTGGACATTCTATTGGCTCCCATACTGTTGACCATGCGAACCTTGCAAAAGTGTCATTTGAATCTGCACGGGCAAAAATCAGAGCCGGAGAGAAGACTATTAAAAGTAAAACTGGCTTTTCTTCGGTTCCTTTCTTCCGTTTTCCCTACTTAGCAAGCACACCAAAACTGAGAAATTGGCTTGAACAGCGTGGCGTCGTTGTTCTTGATGTCGACATTGATTCAAAAGACTATTTTAAAGACTCTCCGACCACAGTCGCAAATCGCACGATCGACCGCGTCAAACGTAACGGCAGTGGCATTATCTTATTTCATGACATTCATGCACGCACTGTTGCAGCTCTTCCAGGCTTCCTGCAAGACTTAAAGGCAGCTGGCTTCAAGGTCGTCCATCTTAAAGGCGACACGAATAAAGGCGAGCGCCAGCTTTTGGTCAGTAACAGCAGCTAAAAATTAGCCGCATTATGAAGTTTTCAAGAGGCAGGGAATTACTCCCCTGCCTCCTTCTGTTCATTGTCGACATTGATGAAGCCACCTGATTGCCTTGACCAAAGCTTGGCATAGATACCACCTTTAGCAACAAGCTGATCATGAGTGCCCTCCTCAGAAATAGAACCAGCATCAAGAACAATCAGTCGATCCATTGCTGAAATTGTCGATAGTCTATGCGCAATTGCGATCACTGTTTTCCCTTGCATTAGGTCAAACAAGTTATCCTGAATAGCTGCTTCCACTTCGGAGTCCAATGCGGACGTCGCTTCATCTAAAACGAGAATTGGCGCATCTTTTAAGAACACTCTGGCAATAGCGATACGCTGACGCTGGCCGCCAGAGAGCTTCACACCGCGCTCCCCAACATGGGCATCCAGCCCCTTTCGTCCGCTTAAATCCTCAAGATCGTGAATGAACTCAAGTACATTGGCTCGTTCAGCTGCCTTTAAGATTTCTTCATCCGAGGCATCTGGCTTGCCGTAAGCTATATTCTCACGAACAGAACGGTGGAGCAGAGAGGTGTCTTGCGACACCACACCAACCTGCGATCTTAGCGAATCCTGAGTAACTTGCGATATATCAACGCCATCTACGACAACACGTCCCTTCTCAAGATCATAGTAACGAAGAAGCAGATTAATCAACGTCGTTTTGCCAGCACCCGAGCGTCCAACGAGGCCAATTTTCTCACCAGCATTAATATGGAGCGAAAGATCATCAATTACGCCAGCATCTTTGCCGTAATGGAAGCGGATATTTTCAAAACTAATCGCGCCTTTGTCGGCAGAAAGTGCGACAGCTTTATCTACATCTTCAATATCGATAGGCTTCGTCAGCATATTAATACCATCCTGAACAACGCCTATTTGCTCAAAGAAGCCTGCCAATTCCCACATAACCCAGTGGGACAGACCATTCATGCGAACTGCCATAGCAAATCCAACCGCAATCGCCCCTATGCTCAACGTACCTTGTGACCAAAGCCAGATAGACAGAGAACCAACGGCAAAAACCAAGAGGTTATTATTATATGTAACCCCAAGATCAAGTTTCGTAACCAAACGCATTTGCTTGAAAACAGTTACCAGAAACGGGTCCATGCTTTCTCGTGCATAAGACTCTTCCCGTTGAGCATGTGAGAACAACTTCACCGTGCCAATATTTGTATAACTATCAACAATTCGTCCCGTCATAATCGAACGTGCATCGGCTTGCGCCTGTGAAACAACACGTAACTTCGGAACAAAACTCTTTAAAAGCCATACATAAATAACCAGCCAAACAGCAAAGAGAATGGCAATCCGCCAATCAATTGCGACAAGCAAGACCATCATAGATAAAAGTTGCACGACAACATACACAAATGTATCAAGCATCTTCATCACAGATTCACGAACAGCGAGCGATGTTTGCATGACCTTTGTCGCAACACGACCAGCAAACTCATCTGCAAAAAAGCTCATAGAATGTTGTAATATCCGGCGGTGCATCAACCATCTAATCGACATTGGATAATTACCGAGCAATGTTTGATGCGTTACAAGTGAATGTACCGTGGAAATTATAGGTAGAATAAGAATCACAACCACGGCCATAAACCATAGATAGTTCGCATTTTCCTCAAAGAAGTTCTGAGGATCTGTGCCTGTCATGAGGTCAACAACCTGGCCCATAAAGCCAAACAAAACCACTTCACCTATTGCTATAAACGCAACAAGGATAGTTCCGACAAGTAGCCACGGCGAAGCATGCCGCGAATAATGCCAGCAAAACGCGAACAGACCTTCCGGCGGCAGAACAGGCTCCCGCGAAGGATACGGATCAAGGCGTGTTTCAAACCAAGAAAACATTTTCATATTACCTTTAGAAATGCATTACGGCCTCCATTGGAAACGGAGCACGCATAACGCTTATAAAAATATTCGCATACAAGATGCGAAAAGATTATTTTAAAGAAGACGACTGTAATAAACGAAATTCAGCCGTTGGCGCCTAAAGCGCAGAAGACTTACCCAACCAATGCCGGTCGCGATGTGCCAAATAGTGAGCGAACAATTGGAGAGCTGGTCATCATAATGTAGTCCATTTTAGTTTCTCCTTTTGTTGTCTAGAATCATACTTCGTGTTTACAAAGCTAACATATAAAATTCTGCTGGCCAGTAATTGTTGTAAAATCCTTGACCATAATCAAACCAACTGTTGCGCAATTGCATCAATCGACATATGTCCAGATCATGATCGAAATTGCACTTTACCAACCAGACATTCCTGGCAATACCGGCACCATCATGCGCATGGCCGCATGCCTTGGTGTTCGTTTTAACATTATTGAGCCTGCAGGGTTTGATTTATCAGCGAAATCACTAAGACGAGCAGGTATGGATTATCTTGAAACCGCTAATCTCACGCGCCACTTGTCTTGGGATGCATTTGAAAAATGGCGAGAACAAAATGGTAAACGCTTGGTTCTTGCCTCCACTAAAGCCGCCTCCCCATATACTCAGTTCGAGTTCGGCCAGAATGATATACTTTTATTTGGACGAGAAAGTTCTGGCGTTCCAGATCATGTACACGAAAAATCTGATGAGCGCATTATCATCGAAATGCAGCCAGAGATGAGATCTCTCAATTTGGCTATGTCTGTTGCAATGATAACCGGTGAGGCTTTGCGACAAATCAAACTGGACATCTAACAAACAAATATGGCGTTGCGTCTACTATCCTGATATCTTCGCGCCAAATAAATATGGACATGAACATGCGACAACGCCCAGAATTACCAAAAGAACTCCCGCACGACATCGAGGCAAAAAAAGATCAAGCACGTCTTTGGTTTGAAAACTTGCGGGATGTAATATGTGCTTCATTTGAAGCGCTTGAAGAATCTGTTCAAAATCCACAAAATGATGGCAAAGCCGGTAAATTCAAACAAACCCCTTGGCAACGCGACGAAGGCAATGGCGGCGGTGGCCTCATGTCAGTTATGAAGGGTCGGGTATTTGAGAAAGTCGGCGTACATACCTCCACTGTTCACGGTGAATTTTCAGAAGAGTTTCGCAAACAAATCCCAGGTGCAGAAGAAGACCCTCGCTTCTGGGCATCTGGCATTTCACTAATCTGCCATCCCAAAAACCCTAACATTCCAGCCGTACATATGAACACGCGAATGGTGGTAACGACAAGTCAGTGGTTTGGCGGCGGCGCTGATCTTACGCCTGTTCTTGATAATCGCAGAACACAAGAAGATCCCGACACACAGCTCTTCCACAAAGCTATGGAAATTGCCTGCAATCGACATAAAGTAGCGGATTACGAGAATTACAAAGCATGGTGTGATGAATACTTCTACCTCCCCCACCGCAAAGAAGCTCGTGGCGTTGGTGGCATTTTCTATGACTGGCTTCATTCCAGCGAAGACAATGGTGGATGGAATGCAGACTTTGAATTCACACAAGATGTAGGCCGCGCATTCTCAGTTGTTTATCCAAAAGTGGTCAATGCAAATGCAGAAAAAAGCTGGAGCGAAGAACAACGCAAAGAACAAATGGTTCGACGCGGGCGTTATGTGGAGTTCAATTTGCTTTACGATAGAGGCACGATTTTTGGTTTGAAAACCGGAGGCAATGTTGAATCGATACTTTCATCGCTTCCACCAATTGTTGAATTTCCATAACCTAAAGCATTAAATTTGTTTGAGTAAATCTTCTCGTTCAATCAGAAAATTACTCTCAATCCATTTATCTTCCAGCTCACGCAACTTACCGCCAAGTTGTGTGCCCGCCTCATATCCTTTTTCCATAAGGTCTTTTCCTGAGATAGGAAAATTCGGCTTCTTCCAGACATCCAGCCTTTTTAACAACTTGGAATATCCGGCCGCCTCCAGCATAGCATCGTCATTTACTCCAGCCTTAGAACGAGCTGTTATCAACGACAACTGGAGAACATCTTTATACCCCTGTACCGACCCGCGATAAAGAGCTCGATCCAACGCTGTTTCAGCCAGATCATGCGCAACCTTCGGAGTTTTAGTCCAATCTAAAAGCCGACCGGCCTCAGCACGAGACATTCTCAACCGTTTGGTTAATTCAGCGACACGATCTCCATCAGGGGGAATCATTCCTTCCAAGAGAAGCATTGGATCACTCTCCCAGCCCAACGCCTCACGAGTTTCCACAAATGGACCAACAAGATCGATACCCCATTTTTCCGTCTCAGGAAAAATCTCAGTTAATACACCTGTAGTTCGCATCCATAAAAGCGCTCGTGACGGATCCTTCGCCTCGAGTAAGCGGCGCATTTCTTTCCAAACCCGTTCAGCTGATAAAGAGGATAAATGATCACGAGCTTTGGCACAAGCTTTCAAACCTTCTGCATCTGGCCTGCCTTCTCCATAGAAAGCGAAGAAACGAAAGAACCGTAGAACACGCAAATAATCCTCTTCAATCCGTGTCTGCGCATCTCCAATAAAGCGAATGACTTTACTTTCAATGTCAGTAACGCCACCGACAAGATCGATAACATCCCCTTCGGAATTCACATACATCCCGTTAACTGTTAGATCGCGACGTTCAGCATCCTTTTGCCAGTCTTTGCCAAATTTCACCTCTGCATGTCGTCCATTGGTAGAAATATCCTCACGCAATGTCGTAATTTCAAAAACACCACCGTCTTTAACAAGCGTCAATGTTCCATGTTCGATACCAGTCGGAACAACTTTAAAGCCCGCACCTTCGGCAAGTCGTTTTACATCTTCAGGCAGCCATGTTGTTGCAAGGTCGATATCGCCAATATCTAAATTCATCAAAGCATCACGTACAGCGCCGCCAGCAATCCGTACTTCTTCACCGTCATGGTTCAAGATTTTGAACAGCTCATGCAAACCATCATCTTTAAACCATGATTGATCTTTTACGGACAGACGTAAACTCATACATATAGCCTTTCATAAAGCGTGCGAATTATGCCCGCCGTCACACCCCAAATTCTGTGCGTATCATGTTTGATCGTATAGTAGTATCTGGTTTTTTCTTGCCAGATTAAACTGTCCTGAACATGGTTCTGTGGATTCATAAGTTCAGACAATTTAACGGAAAAGATCTCACTAACTTCATGAGGGTTCGCTTGAAGAGAGTACCCATCTTTTACAACAGCAAGAATGGGCGTTACTGAAAATCCCGTTAGGGTATGATAAATTGGTAATCGACCAACTGTTTCAATGTAATGCTCTTCAAGACCTATTTCTTCGTGGGCTTCGCGCATTGCTGCGGCTTCGGCAGATACATCAGTTTCATCTATGCCACCACCTGCAAAGGCCACTTGTCCGGAATGCTTACGTAAAGCCTCTGTTCGCTTGGTAAGAATAACGTCGGACCCATCTTCTGTCACTGCAATCAATACAGCAGCTGCGCGTGCATCAGATAATTTGAATTCGTGAACCAGGTCTGGGTTGAGCCTATGATCCCCATAAGCCATCGCCAGTTGATCTTGATCATGCGATTGTAGGTCAAGCAAATCTTGCTTCGCAAGTTGAGCGAATTCTTTTGAGCTAAAATTAAAACCTACATTATCCATCATATCTGTGCATTCAACTCAGCTACAGACATTATTGGGAAAATTGATCCACCAGATTTAACAGCAAACATGAGCGTACCGTCAATTTCGATCTCTTCACCCAGCTCAATCAATTCATACATTGTAGCGCGATTAACGAGAGCTTCTAAACGCCCTCTTACATGAAAATAGGGTTTCAATTCATCATGCTCACCGGCGACTTCAAACCATAATGTATGCTCTTCGCCAACCTCAACAGTTTCGCCAACATTAGTCTGAAAACTCAAAACCTGTTGTCCATCCCTTTCAGATACGATTAAATCGATACCTAGGAAGTGCGCATCAATGACCCTGATTCTAACCTTCTCAACTGGTGTAACCAAGTATGTATGACCATCCTCATCCTTTCGAAGAACCGAGGAAAATAAATTAACAAGCGTCTGACGCCCTATTGGGGTTCCCAAGTAAAACCAGGTTCCATCAGCTCTGATCTCCATGTCCAAATCACCGCAAAACGGTGGATTCCACAGATGTACAGGCGGCAAACCGCGCTTCTTACCGCCCTCATCGCCTGCTGCCTTGCGTATAAGATCTTCAAGACCACTTGTATCTTTTATTTCGCTTATTTGTCGAGATGTCACGTTTCTGTCCATAAGTTGGTGATAACGAAATAGTGCATTCTCTACCACTTGTCAGCAGTGGAGAAGAGAATAAGCTATAAATAGGAAATTCAGCGCGACATCCAAGGCCTGATTGAGGAGTTTAACAAATGGGAAAAACCGAGAAACCATCATCAGAGTTGAATGACAAGCAAATTATTGAGCGCGCAGATAAAGCACTTGTCAAACTCGCGCAAGCCCGTCGCGAGGTTGGCGAAGTCATTTTTGGTCAGGAATCTGTGGTTGAGCGAACCATTGTTTCTGTTCTTTCGGGAGGCCACGTTCTGCTTGTTGGCGCGCCTGGCCTAGCTAAAACCAAGTTGGTTGAAACTCTTGGCACAGTCTTAGGCCTTTCGTCGAACCGAATTCAGTTTACACCTGATCTCATGCCAGCAGATATTCTGGGATCCGAAGTTATGGACTCTGATAAAGATGGAAAGCGCAAATTTCGCTTTATATCTGGTCCGATTTTCACCCAACTCTTAATGGCGGATGAAATCAACCGTGCCTCCCCACGTACACAATCCGCGCTCTTGCAAGCTATGCAAGAGCACCATGTTACAATCGCGGGGCAACGACATGACATGCCAAAGCCGTTTCATGTTTTAGCAACACAAAACCCCTTAGAGCAAGAAGGCACCTATCCTCTGCCTGAAGCCCAGCTCGACCGCTTTTTGATGCAAGTTGATGTACCTTACCCTTCCGTTGAAGCCGAGCAACGCATCCTTATGGAAACGACAGGTGGTAACGAAAAAGAACCTAAGACTATTTTATCAACTCAATCATTGTCTGAAATTCAAGAACTTGTCCGCGCAATGCCTATCAGCGAAAATGTCGTCAAAGCGATATTGGAACTGGTCAGATCAGCACGCCCCGGGCATGGCGACAAAAAAATAGATAATGCCGTTTCCTGGGGTCCAGGGCCACGTGCTGGGCAGGCATTGATGTTATGTGCCCGTGCTCGGGCACTATATGATGGCAGGTTAGCGCCATCCATTGATGATATTGCTGAACTGGCGCACCCTGTTCTTCAACACCGCATGGCCTTGAGCTTTACAGCCCGCGCTGAAGGCACTCATATCGATGATATCATCACGTCATTAGTTGAACGGATCAGGTAATGTAATGCCAGCAATCGGTCATCTCACGAAACCTGCTTTGGCAAACGACACACTTGCGCGCGGGCGGCTGCGAGCGGCATTGATACCCGATTGTCTGATTGAAGCACAACGTGTTGCAAATATCGTGACTGCCGGCTGGCATGGTAGGCGTAAACGCGGCATAGGTGACAATTTCTGGCAGTTGCGTCAATTTACCGAAGGTGAAAGCGTATCTCAAATTGACTGGCGCAGATCCGCCCGAGACGACAATCTTTATATACGAGATAACGAATGGGAAACATCGCACACCGTTTGGCTTTGGGCTGATCTATCGCCTTCGATGTTCTTCCAGTCAGATATGAGCGATGTATCGAAGGATAGCCGAGCTTTGGTAATTTTGTTCGCACTAGCCGAGATATTATCACGATCCGGCGAACGCATAGCCATGCCCGGCGTAATGGAACCAACGCTAGCAAGAAACGGTGCTGAAAGATTGGCGCAAGCGCTCATGGCACGTAAGCTAGTTAAGGCTGATAATGAATTACCAGACCTCTCAAAAATTACGAATATTGCGGATATTATTCTCATCAGTGATTTTTTAGGTGATGCCGAAAAGCTCTTCGAGCGTATTGCTCCAGCAACAAAGCATCATATTCGTGGTCATCTGGTTGAAATTAATGACCCTGCTGAAGAGGTCTTTCCCTATTCCGGACGGGTGGAATTTTCAGAACCAGAAACCAATTCTCGCATCGTTGCAGGTAAAGCCGGCATGCTAGCAGATGATTATAAACAGGCATTTGCAAACAGACGAGCTGCGCTGCGCGAACAAATCAGGAGAATTGGCTGGAGCTATAACACGCACCGCACCGACCGCCCCGCATCGGAGATATTAGTTACAGTTCATCGCTTCTTAGCTGGTCAAATCGAAGCCAAGAACAAATTACACTTTGAGACTGGCACAATATGAGCTTATTCTCTATCACATTCGCTTCGCCATTGATATTAGCAGCGCTTGCTCTACTTCCTGTCATATGGTGGCTCAATCGTTTAACGCCACCTAAACCTACACGAGAACCATTCCCGCCATTTGCGGTTCTGTTAAGCGTTCTAAAAAAGGAAGATACACCCGCAAAAAGCCCGTGGTGGCTCACCCTCATCCGCGTCTTACTTTGTGCTGTAATCATTTTAGCATTAGCTGAACCAATCTATAATCCTGATCAACAAAGACAACTTGCTTCTGGCCCTCTCGTCATAGTTATTGATGATGGTTGGTCGACCGCACCTGATTGGCAAAAACGGGTCAATTCTGCAAGCATACTCATAGATCAAGCTGAACAGCAAAACCTGCCTGTTCTTATAGCAAAATCAAGTACACTCGCTGCTGATCTTACACTCGGCTCAGCGGTTGAATCTCGAAAATTACTAGCTGCCCTAGCACCGCTTCCATCAAAAAATGTTCAACTAGAACTAAGCTCCTTTATTCGAACAGCAATTGGTGAACAAGACATTGGCACTTTAGCCGTTATCCTTTCACCTTCTGCATCAGATAATAAGTCGACCTCATTAGAATCATTAACCAAACTCGATGCCAAAGACATTCGATTTGTTCAATCATCTCCAACACAACTGGCAGCGATAAATTCAGCAACAAACAATTCCAACTATTTATCTGCGAACATTATAAGGCTTCCATCGGAACAGACGGCGAAATTTGAGATAACTGGGTATGATTTACAATCACGACCGCTTGTTTCAAATAATATAACATTTGAAGGCAATCAAAATAACGCAGAAGTTCGATTGGAAGCTCCATTTGAACTCCTCAATGAAGTCGTCCGAATTTCAATTGAAGGACAAAATACTGCGGGCGCCACCTACTTGTTAGATGATAGTTTTAGACGCCGTCGTGTGGCACTTTTTACGGGTAACGTAAATGACGTTGTTAATCCATTGCTTACCCCATCGCACTTTATTACGCGCGCAATTTCACCGTTCGCAGATTTCATCGACCTGACTAATATCAATCTAACATCAGGGTTTGAAACTCTGCTTTTGCGTAAGCCATCGGCGATTATTATGTCAGACATAGGAAAATTCGAAGGTGCGGTTGCTCAAGATCTTCAAAAATGGGTAGAAGGCGGTGGTCTGCTCATCCAATTTGCAGGACCAAAAATTGCAAGTGCAAGCGAACATTCTCTTCTGCCAGTCAAGCTCAGAGCTGGAGAACGGCAACTTGGCGGCGCATTATCTTGGAGCGAGCCCCAGCCTTTAGCATCATTTCCGAAAAACTCACCTTATTCAGATATAAAAATCTCAGATGAAATAAAAATTCAACGGCAGGTACTTGCAGAGCCAAGTCTGGATTTATCCGATAGAACATGGGCCAGCCTAACTGACGGTACACCTATTGTAACAACCCAGACATTGGGTGCTGGCCGTATCGTATTTTTCCACACAAGTGCAGAAACAAGTTGGTCAAATCTACCTCTATCAGGCCAGTTTTCAGAAATGTTGAGACGCACAATAAATCTTGCACGGTCTAGTACCGGAGCAATCACAACTGACTCTACGCTCAAAACAAAAACAAGCTTTCTGCCGCCTTACAAATTACTTACATCTAACGGAAAACTCACGAATGCTTCGGGCGACGCTAACCCTATGGAAATTGCAAACAATGGTGAAGTGTTAAAGCAAAACACCATCACTCCCGGGTTTTATGGCACAGAAGATGGATGGCAAGCTATCAATCTTTTTAACCAACGCGATAAACTTTCCCACCCTGAAATTCCAATTACCAGCGATAATATTACTGTCACACAGCTTGAGAATTCAGATATTTTTAAGTTCAAACCGTGGCTTCTGCTAGCGGGACTTTGTATACTATTTGTTGATGCGGTGATCATATTATGGATGTCGGGTGCTTTTTCAAAACGGCGGCTCATAAACGTCGCCAACAACGGTGCAATACAGGTTTTGCTGATTGCAGCAACTGTGAGCGTCCTAACTCCACCGCCTGTGAAAGCGCAGGACACCAAGCCAAATGATGCCTTCATCATCGAACAACTTGAAAGCACGACACTCGCCTACGCAATTACAGGCGATCAACAAGTGGATCGAATAAGTCGGTTAGGACTAAATGGTCTTGGCTTCTACTTAAGAACGCGGACCGCACTAGAACCTAGCGAGCCTGTCGGTGTCGATGTTGAAAGTGATGATCTTTCATTCTATCCGCTCATTTACTGGCCAATAAGTGATAGCGCAATTGCCCCATCAAAAAAGGCTGTCGAAAATATCGATAAGTTCATGAAACAAGGCGGCACAATCTTGTTTGACACACGAGATCAAAATTCAAATTTCGGAGCTTCGTCCAGCAGCTCCAGCCGCACGCTTAAGCTCCGCGAAATATTATTTGATCTTGACATACCCCCGTTAGAACCGGTTCCTCTAGATCACGTACTAACCAAATCTTTCTATTTGCTTGATCAATTCCCTGGACGGTTTTCAGGCAGCCCCCTATGGGTAGAGGCTCTTTCACCCGATAGGGATAATGGCGACCGGCCCGTTCACTCAGGAGACGGTGTTTCCCCTATCCTCATCACAAGCAATGATTTTGCTGGCGCTTGGGCATTAAATGAAAACAGGCAATCTGTATTGCCAATTATACCGCAAAATGAACGACAGCGAACCTTAGCATTTCGCACAGGCATCAACATCATGATGTATATGCTGACGGGAAATTATAAAGCTGATCAGGTTCATATCCCTGCCCTTTTAGAAAGATTGGGGCAATAAATGAGCATTACTTTTGCACCTCTTTTCCCAATTTATGTGCTCGCAACTGCGTTCGCGCTTACATCATTGTTAGTCATATATAGTGCAATTTCGTCGCAACGAGGGTGGGGATTGCGTGCGACGGCATTTTCACTTTTGCTGCTATCTCTCACCAATCCGATTTGGACAGATGAGGAGCGAGAACCAGTTAAGAACATCGTCTCTGTGCTTGTTGATAAGAGCCAAAGTCAATTGTTACAAGACAGAGAAAACCAAACTGATTCCACTTTATCAAAACTAGAAGACCAATTGGAAAAGTTTGATAATATTGAAGTTAAGGTACGCGAATTTAAGAATGAAAAAGCAGGTTCGCCTTCAAGTGACCTGTTCTCTTTACTCAACGATGAAATCTCAGATATTCCATCAAACCGGCTTGCCGGAACCATTGTGATCACAGACGGTCAAGTTCATGATATTCCACAAGACATTCAGACCCTGGGATTAAAATCACCCCTACATGCTCTCGTTACAGGTAACGAGAATGAATTTGATATCAGAATTGAAATCAAGCAAGCACCCCGATTTGCAATCGTCGATGAAACCCAAGAACTAACATATCAAATCTACGTTGACGGAAAACCAATTTCGGAAGTTGAACGGGAGTTTGAGGTCGAGATGAAACTTAACGGCGAATTCGTTTCCACTGAATTTGCCAATGCTGATCAATCAGCAAGTGCCTTTATTGATATTCCACGCCGTGGAAAAAACCTTGTTGAATTATCAGTCAAACCAATTGAGGGCGAAGTTAGCACGACCAATAATATCGCATTTGCAGACATTGAGGGCATTCGCCAAAACCTGAAAGTTCTACTTGTCTCCGGTGCCCCTCATTCGGGGGAACGCGCTTGGCGAAATCTACTCAAATCGGATACATCCATAGATCTGGTTCACTTTACGATTTTACGTCCACCGGACAGAAATGACGGCACACCAATTGACGAATTATCGCTGATTGCTTTTCCGACACGGGAATTATTTATAGAGAAAATTGATGAGTTTGATCTCATCATTTTCGACCGCTATCAACGCTTGGGTGTTCTGTCAATTCTCTATTACGATAATATCGCACGTTACGTGGAAGAAGGTGGCGCTCTGCTCGTGGCAGCAGGTCCAGAGTTTGCCGGCATTCAGTCAATAGCAACAACTCCATTGGCTCCAGTGCTTCCTGCGTTTCCGACGGGGAATGTGGAGCAAGTTGGTTTCTACCCACGAATTTCTGAAACTGGACAACGACATCCTGTTAGTCGTGATCTACAAGGGGGCAATGTGGAGCCACCTGCATGGGGGCGCTGGTTCAGGTCAATCGAAGTTTCAGATGTTCGAGGCAACAATGTCTTAAACGGGCCTAACGGGAATCCACTGTTACTACTAAACCGTGAAGGCGAAGGCCGCGTAGCTATGTTGCTATCTGATCATGGTTGGCTTTGGTCGAGAGGTTTTGAGGGTGGCGGGCCGCATGTTTCGCTCTACAGACGCATTGCTCACTGGCTCATGAAGGAACCTTTACTGGAAGAAGAAGCCCTCTTTGCCGAAACAAATGGCAATGAAATCCAGATAACCCGCCAAACGATGGAAGAAAACACCCCAACGGTTACAATTGTTTCTCCTTCCGGCAAGCAAGAAATCCTTGAAATGGTACCATCGCAAACAGGCCGTTTTGAACTTAATCGGGAATTTGCAGAAAATGGTCTCTATCAGATTTCTGATGGAGATTTTACAGCACTCGCGCATGTCGGAGCACTCAATGCACCAGAGTTTAAAGCAAGTGTCTCGACAACTGATCTACTGTTGCCAACAGTCGAAGAAACCAAAGGAATTGTTGCACGCGTTATGAAAAATAGTGCCGTTGTACTGCCGCAAATTGTACCGGTGCGCCAACTACCAAATCGAACCAGCGAACGGATGTATCTGCGTACTTCAAACGAGACGGTCTTGAAAGGAATTACACAAATTCCACTTCTTAGCGGCTTGCTTGGATTAGCCGCAATATTGTTTGCTCTTTCGTCAACCTGGTATCGAGAGGGTCGCTAGACTGTACAAAAAACGTACTTTACCAGTCAATTCCATAGGCTTTATCTCAGTAAATGGAAGAAATAGAAGACGGTCACGATCAACCGGTCCAGGCAGCTGCACATCATTCCCCGCTCGCGAAAATCCAGAGGGTGCATAATAGGCTTCATCACCCACAAGCAGCACACCAGCGGTATTGGTCGCCTTTGCCGCATGAATAGCGTGCTTAAGAAGCTCTCTCCCAATTCCTTTACGTTTAAAACTGCGATCGACAGCGAGAGGTCCTAACAAGTAAGCATTAACTTCCCCAATAGCAATCGATGTCATGCGGACAGAACCGATTAGTTCAACACCGTCTAAACACACGAACGATAGTGCTTTATCATGCGGACCCTGCTCTCGAACACGCGCAGCGGCTCTCGCATGACGTCCAGGACCAAAAGTCTCCGCATTGAGCTTTTCAATAGCATCATGATGGCATGGGTCTTCATTAAGGTAGGTGAACTGGGAAACGAGCATGTTAATATCCTAAATTACAAAATAGATAAATCGACCTGCCAAGCAGATCGTTAGTTACCTATCGTCGTCGTAATTTTAGAATACTCATCAAAATAAATCCCTTTATCAAAATTCAATTAGCAGCAAAAAAAACATACGTCCAACGAATAATTTGCCAACCGTAGAAAATTCACAGGATGTGAAATATCATGATCATTGCAAATTCCGATACAATCTGGTCCGGATTATGTGGCTTGTTAGCTTATCCATCTATCCCATATACCTAAACAAGATTATAGGAGATAAGACGATGGGTAAATTAGTCGACGGAAAATGGCATGATGTTTGGTATGATACCAAAGAAACTGACGGCCATTTTAAGCGTAAGGACGCAAGCTTCCGTAACTGGATAACCAAGGATGGCAGCGCAGGCCCCACAGGTGTAGGCGGGTTTAAGGCTGAAAAGGATCGTTATCATCTTTACGTTTCATATGCATGCCCCTGGGCACACCGCACTTTGATATTCCGACAACTAAAAGGCCTTGAAGATGTAATTAGCCTATCCGTTGTTGATCATTTTATGGGAACAAACGGCTGGGAATTCCATGATCGTGATGGTGGAACCGTTGATCATGTTCACGGTGCGAATTTCATGCATGAAATCTATACCAAGGCAATGCCAGATTATACAGGGCGTGTGACAGTCCCGGTGCTTTGGGATAAGAAAACAAACACGATTGTTTCAAATGAATCTTCTGAAATCATCCGTATGATGAACTCGGAATTTTCAGAATATAGCAATTCTGACTACGATTATTACCCCCAAGAACTTCAATCAGAAATCGATAAAGTCAATGAACTCGTTTACAGCAATGTAAATAACGGGGTTTACAAATGCGGCTTTGCAACCACACAAGAAGCCTATGAAACAAATTTTGCAAACCTATTCGAAAAACTCGACCTGCTTGATGAACGTTTAGGAACATCCCGATATCTCGTTGGCAATCAGATTACAGAAGCTGATTGGAGATTGTTTACAACGCTTGTCCGTTTTGATGCGGTTTATGTTAGTCATTTTAAGTGCAACAAAAAACGGATCGATGATTACAAAAATCTGTCAGGCTATCTTCGCGAACTCTACCAATATTCAGGCGTTGCAGAAACAGTGAATATGTTTCACATCAAGCAACATTATTATGCGAGCCACGAGACAATAAATCCAACTCGGATTGTGCCTAACGGGCCGGAGCTTAACTTAGATGCACCGCACGGCCGCGAACAAATAGGTTAACTCCAAATTTCGGAAATCGGTTGCTCGCCTTTCAACTCTGCCAGGCGAGCAAGCACTGGCTTGGTTGTACTTTCAGGCAACTTATCAACGTTAAAGAAGCCACTCTCAGCTATTTCGGCGTCAGGCAATCTAATTTGAATTTGCTCTACCTGACAAGAGTAAAACGCCACATGATCTCGGTTTGAATATCTTTTATTATGAAACATACCGATAATTTTGGGATCAGAAATACAGACGAGATTACCTTCTTCACGAAGTTCATTTCGCATTGCCTGGAGCATCGTCTGATTTCGCTCGACCCCACCACCTGGGAAATGCCATCCATCGACGTAGGTGTGCCTGACTAGAAAGACCTCGTCTTGATCATTAAACGCTGCAATACGCACACCCAATGTCATAGGTCGTTTAATTTTATGCCATACCTGGAAAAGACGAGCGATGTATAAAGAGGGAATATTCAAGCGTCTGAGAACTTGCCCAAAGCGGTAACCCACTATATCAAGCCTGTTATGTTTCGTCTTGCTCATATATCTGATCTCCACATAGGCCCTATGCCTAGCATGCGGTGGCATGAATTATTATCAAAGCGCATTACAGGCTATATCAATTGGCACAGGCATAGGAAAGCATTTCACCATGTAGCTGTTCTTGAAACGGTTATGAATGAGCTTAAAGGCTTTGAACCTGACCACTTAGCCATAACGGGCGACCTTGTAAACATAGCCACGCAAAGTGAAATTTCCCGAGCTCGCTTATGGCTTGAGAATAATTGCGACAAAAGTCATACAAGCCTCGTCCCGGGGAATCATGACGCGTATGTTCCCGGTGCATTTAAAAGTGCAACTAATTCCTGGAGGCCTTGGATATCAGGTAATAATGCTCGCTCGAACAACCAATTCCCCTATATAAAAATCAGGGGTTCCATTGCGATCATAGGGTTTTCAACCTCGAATGCGACTCTACCTTTTTACGCCACTGGAAATTTTCCGAAGATGCAGGCGGTTCTGGGAAGACAGTTATTAAATCAAGCAAAAGCGGATGGTCTTTTCCGAGTTATTCTTATCCACCATCCTCCCTATCACAATGCTACACACCCAATGAAAAGAATGATCGGCATAAATCGGTTTCAAGAAATGATATCGGAAACGGGTGTTGAATTAATTTTGCACGGTCATACTCATTTAAATACGGTTCATAATATTGAACTGCCTAAGGGATCAGCGTGTACGGTGGGCATATCCTCGGCAAGTCAGGCCTCTGGAGATAAGAAACCCGTTGCTGGATTTAATTTATTTGATATAGAAAAACAAACCAATGGCTGGAAATGCCTGCATAGAAGATATGCGGTTGAATCCACTACAAACTCAGCTAACCTAATAGAGAAAAATCAGTTATTTTAATCTCTAAACAGATTGAATAAAGGCGATAATCTCGTCGTAATAATTGACCGTCAAAGCAAGACCTAAAACACCACCAATAAGAAACCAGATGATCGCAATAACCATGCTTGCTGAACCAGACTGACTGCGTTTTTCATCGATTAAGACTTCTGTATCATCGGTCTCTTCTTGATCTATATTACGACCAAGACTCTCATTCGTCATACGAGAATAATAATCTTTGAAATCTTCGAGATCACCCTCGATAATTTTCTCTCGTTCAATCACACGATCCGCGACGTAGTTACCAATTTGGCCCGCTATCGTCTTCAAATCGCTATCTTCAGCCAAAACGACTCGTCCAAGTCGACTATCACGCACGAAACGAAAAGTTCTCCTGTCACGCCCCATGTGCACGTGCGTTACGCTATCAATCCAAAACCGTGGTTGTTCGCCAGAAGATATTGAAAAATCAAACCTATCGTCCTCCTGATCAACATCATTGATGAGAGGCTCCAACTCCTCCATCAAAAGTTCAAGACGAGCCTTATCGGCCTCTTTCATATCGATGACGACATCTTCACGTTCCGCAGCAACTATCCTGCGCTCACGAACGACATCAGAAAGCCGACGATCATTTGTTATGTTATCTTTGTTCTTTGACATGGTTTTTGTCCAAAAATTATGGTTAACAGAAGCTTAACACAAAACATGAACATAGGCGAGCGCGATAATTGCGCTCACCTCATTTCAGCGGAAATATACCTAGTTTTCCAAGATTCGATTAGCAGCAGAAACAATTGCCGATAACGATGAAGACACGATGTTTGTGTGTATACCAGCACCGTGTATCTTTTTACCTGCCGTCTCAACTTCCATGTAACAAATAGCGGATGCATTAGAGCCATGTTGAAGCGAATGTTCAGAATAGTTGGCTACCGTCATTTCAACACCAAGATATTTGGACAAAGCGTTGATAAAACCATCAATTGGACCAGTGCCTACACCTTTAATTTCGTGTTCAACACCACCATCAGAAATTCGAGCAATGATCTCTCTTAAACTCTCGTTTTCCGGATGAGTATGCGTTGTATGATCTATAAATTTAAGGCGACTACCTTCTTGATGTACATAGATGCCCATGAAATGTTCGTAAATCCGTTCCGCTGGCAATTCAACACCTTCGTCATCTGTAACTTTTTGTACTTCCTTACTAAATTCAATTTGAAGTGCACGCGGTAAACTAATCCCGTAATCTTCATTCAGAATATAAGCAATACCGCCCTTACCTGATTGAGAGTTAATACGAATTATAGCTTCATATGTACGACCAACATCCTGCGGATCAATCGGTAAATAAGGCACTTCCCAAAGTGGCTTATTCGCTTGTTTGATAGATTTCATACCTTTGTTGATAGCATCTTGGTGTGATCCGGAAAACGCAGTGTAAACCAATTCACCCACATACGGATGGCGTTGAGGAACCTTCATTTGGTTGGAATATTCATACACGTCTTTGATACGTTCGATATCCGTACAATCAAGTTTGGGATCAACCCCTTGAGTAAACATATTCAATGCCAATGTCACAACATCAACATTACCGGTTCGCTCACCATTCCCAAATAACGTTCCTTCAACACGGTCGGCACCAGCCATAAGTGCAAGCTCTGTTGCTGCAATTCCGGTACCTCTGTCATTATGCGGGTGTAGAGAAATAGTAACGCTGTCCCTGCGGTCCACATTTCGGCAGAACCATTCGATCTGATCAGCATGAATATTTGGTGTCGACATTTCAACGGTTGCGGGCAAATTTAATATCAACTTATTTTCTGGCGTTGGCTGTATTTCAGCAACAACCGCATTGCAGATATCAAGCGATACTTCCAACTCTGTACCCGTAAAACTCTCAGGCGAATACTGAAAACGATAACCGCCACCTGCTTCTTCAGCCATATCGATAATCATTTTGGCTGCGTCAACAGCGATTTGCTTTATGCCATTCACATCCTTACCAAACACCACGCGGCGCTGTAATTCTGAAGTTGAATTATAGAAATGAACAATAGGCTTATTGGCACCCTTTAACGCCTCAAAAGTACGTGTGATCAACTCGGGTCTGCACTGCACCAATACTTGAAGGGACACATCATCCGGCACCCCACCCTCTTCAATACACCAACGCGCAAAGTCAAAATCTGTTTGCGATGCAGATGGAAACCCGATCTCGATTTCCTTGAAACCCATATCAAGCAAAAGCTTGAACATTCTTGCTTTTCTGTCGTGTCCCATTGGATCAACCAAGGCCTGATTTCCATCTCTAAGATCAACAGAACACCAAGTCGGTGCCTCTGTTATAGCCTTGTTTGGCCATGTTCGATCCGTTAGCGGTACTGGCGCATATGGTTGATATTTGCCCGATGCAAAGGGCATACCCTTGTTACTTGAAGATGATGGGTTCGCATTTTTAGTCATGGTTCTTCTCTCGTAATAACCACCCGTTCAGGCACATTTTGCCATAGAACACAGGGTGTCCTCATATGGAATATTCAATTTAATATGTAAAGACTTAAGGAGCAGCTTGGTCATCGACCGCCGGACGCCCCGTTAATGAGCCCGACGACCGCCAATAAGCAGAAGAACAGATTGAATACCAGCATTGGAAGCAGCGCTTCTAATGTTCAAAAGAAAATGAATTTTTAATACTGGCAAGATCATAATGGTTGATAATTAAACTTGGCTCACCAAAATAGCAAGAGAAATTGATCTAATGTTCAAATTAGCTCAGATAGTATTTGAACTCTTCGCACCATCAGTAAAATTTCCTGTCATCAACTCTTCGACAAAAAAGCTAATAAGTTGAGGACGTCCAGACACATTCGCTTTTTTATAAATGGCGTTCAACTGGGCCTTAATTGTACCTTCTTTGGTTTCTCGCATAACAGAAATCTCACTTATCCCGAGACCTTTAACGGCCAATAAAGCAACGTCACTTTCAGAACTGGTAAGGCCCCATTCTTGAAATGATTGATGCAGCACCGCATTGAATTCGCCGGACGCTGCCCGCAACTTCTCTTTTAATTGACCAGATTCAGCGCGAAGATTTACTAACTGCCGACCAGTTGCAATCATGCTGATAACCATAACGATGACGATGACAAACTCGAAAACCTCAAAATTGATGAAGCCAATCTTCTCTGGAACGTTAGTAAATTCCCGAATTGCATCGCCAATGAAGAATAGAACACATAGGGTCTGGGCGATAAAAAGTGCCCTAATACCTTTACGATTATCAAGAAAGTCAAAATAATTCATCACACGTCTCCCATGCAGGAGTAGATACTATCCTGTTCGGAACCGCGCAAGAAGCCACGCAATAATGTTTCGGATACCTATACCCGATCTAATTTCAAACTCCTCATAATGAAATCGGCGTGACGACAACCCTTCCCGCTTAAGTCCGTGCAACATGGCTTTTCGCAAACTTTCTGGTCCGCAATAATAAACATCTGCATTTTTAATCAAAAAATCGACATTTGAAGCAATCATGCTACCCGAGAGCCTCTGCCCTTTTGAGGAAACAACGAGATGCAGATGAAAACCCTCTAACTTCGTTTTGGACTTCAATTCCTCAAGATGGATCGCATCATTCTCCTCTCGCACACAGTAAAACAGGTGAATGGGATTATCCGTTTTCTCCAATTCGCTTAGCCATGCCAAAAATGGCGTAATGCCAATACCACCAGCAATCCAAATTTCTGGATTTTTACCGCGTCGTTTAAAATGGCCAAATGCGCCCGACACTTTTGCTTTCGTTCCCACTTTAATCGCTTGGCCAATTCGGCCGGTATAATCGCCCAGTCGCTTAATTGTGAAGCGCAGCGTCTCATCTTGCTTTGGAGCTTGTGAGATTGTGAATGGGTGAACTTCTTCAAACCCAGGCAGGCTGAATTTCAGAAATGCAAACTGACCTGCACGATGAGAGATACCTCGTTTTTCAGGCTTCAAAGTAACAGATAACGCCGAACCCAAATCTCTGATATCTTCTACGACGAAGGATTTACCTCCTCTGAAAGGCAGTAAGGTGTAAATATAGCAGATAATTCCAAGAGCGCAGAATACCAGCATGTAAATACCGATCGGCAGGACTGGTGCGAGTGGCTTCATCAATAGAATATAATGGATGGCACCAAAGACGAAAAAAGCACCCATCAACTTGTGGGTCCATCGCCACAAATTATAAGGAATGAATGTTACAATAGTAATCACGACCAAGGCCAGCAAACCATAAAGACTTAATTCACCGAGTGTTTCACCAAGGTCGGTTAGAAATGTTTCTTGCCCTTTAAGTTCTGCATCTACTGTATCGTGGATCAACAGTGATGTAATCGCCAAAATGCCCAGCCATTTATGAATGATATAAATGCGATCCAAACCACCAAAAATGAATTCAAGCCATCGCATTCGAGTAGCAAGCAGCTGAGTTATCGCCATCGCAATGATGGCAACAGAGGCAATATACTGGCTGAACATCGCCGTCCCATCACGACCAATAATCCACTCTGCGTACCAATATAGAGGAGTTAGAATAGCAGCAAGTATAAGTAAAATTCCAAAAGGACGCATCCGAAACCCAATCATGATCAAAACGATAATCGCCAACTATAAGCGTTTTGTCGAATGGTCAACTTTAGTTTATGGGAATTTGTGCCCATATAAACTAAAGTTTGACGAAAATTAAACGCCAAAGATCATATCAAGTGCTAATCAGCAAAAATTATCTTTTTGCTATGTGCGCCACCACATTTTCAATCATCTTAATACCAGCATCTTGCCCCAAACTCATGATTGATTCTGGGTGAAACTGGACTGCAGCAAGGCCATTATCCAAATCTTCAATTCCCATAGGAACACCATCACTCGTCTGGGCAGTTATTTCTATACTATCGGGCAAGCTCTTAGGGTCTACAAAAAGAGAATGGTATCGCCCTACGGCAACTTCATCTTCTAATCCTGAAAAAACAGCACTTTGGGTATTAACAGAAATGCGAGACGGCTTTCCATGCATCGGGATATCCAGCTGACCAAGTTTGCCGCCGCAAAATTCGGCGATTGCTTGCATACCTAAGCACACCCCAAAAATCGGAACACCGTGGCTTTGTGCAAGCCTGATTGTGCGATTACAATCAAAATCAGATGGGTTCCCTGGACCAGGTGAGAGTACCACTAAGTTTGGTTTGTACTTTTCAAAAACTTCATCAGCAACAGGTGACCTAACAGTAGTCACCTCGGCTCCTGTTTGGCGGAAGTAATTGGCAAGCGTATGCACAAATGAATCTTCATGATCCACGAGGAGTATGGATACACCGTTACCAACAGCGTTTCCTCTTGCCGACGTACTTGCACTATTGCTTGCCAAATCTCCCCTAACCGCTGCCAACATAGCCGATGCTTTCAACTCAGTTTCCGCCTCTTCATCTTCGGGTACAGAATCATTAAGCAAGGTTGCGCCTGCCCGCACTTCGGCAATGCCATCTTTAATACGAATTGTACGAAGCGTAAGACCGGTATTCATATCACCATTGAAATTAATCATGCCAATAGCGCCACCATACCAACATCTGGCGCTTTTTTCATGCTCTTCGATAAATCGCATAGCCCATAATTTCGGCGCACCAGTAACCGTCACCGCCCATGCGTGAGACATGAACCCATCAAAAGCATCCATTCCCTTGCGCAGGCGCCCTTCAATATGGTCCACCGTATGAATAAGCCGTGAATACATCTCAATTTGACGACGTCCAATCATGCGAACCGAACCTGGTTCGCAAACACGACTTTTGTCATTGCGATCAACATCCGAGCACATGGTGAGTTCAGATTCTTCCTTCTTAGAATTTAAGAGTGCCAGAATTTGCTCAGAATCTTCTATCGCGTCTTTACCCCGTTTGATTGTTCCCGAAATCGGACATGTTTCAATCCGGCGACCATTCACACGAACAAACATCTCCGGCGAAGCACCAACCAAATATTCCCCTTCACCTAGATTGATGAAAAACGAATAGGGAGACGGATTTATTTCTTTCAATCTACGCGCAATATCAGAGGGCTTATCCTGACATTTTTCAAAGAACATTTGCCCCGGAACAACTTCAAAAAGATCACCGCACCTAAAACTCTCTTTTGCTTTCTCAACGAGTTTTGCATATTCACCTGGGTTGTGATCACCGCGAGGTGGTGTTTTTTCGGCCGGCAAAAATGGAGTTTCTTCAATACTGGCATCTTTACCTTCAGTAGTCAGCTTGTCGGTAGAGAATTCATAACTTTCCACCCATGCTTCCGTTGAATGATGGTCAACTACCAAAATCTCGTCGGGTAAAAACAGCACAAGATCCCGCTGAGTATCGGAGCGCTCGATTTTGTATTCGATAGGATCGAATTGGAATGTCAAATCATAACCAAATGATCCGAACAGACCTAAATTGCCATCCTGATCTGAGTGAAAGAGATCCACAATAATGCGCAGAACTGTAAACACAGTTGGCATTTTTGATCGCTCTTCTTCCGTAAACTGGCGGTGAGGTTCCGCAACAACTACTTCTGCATGAGTTTCTTTCGTTTCAAGAATCTGCACGTCAGCCTTTCCATCTAGTGCCGCCAAGATCATCGACAATAAAACCGTCCCACGTTGGTTATAAGCGTCAATCGAGATATTGCGACCAATCGCAGAAATCCCCAATGGCGGATCGACAATGGCCGTATCCCACCGGGTATATCTACCGGGATATTCATAATTGGATGAGAATGCTGCACCTCGACGTGAATCAAGCGCGTTGATATATGTGGAAGTCGCATCACTATAGGATCGCGGTTTGCGTGTCCTTGCAATTGTCACTCCACCTTTTGTGACGTAAGTCTCAGCTTCAGCACTCATAATTTTATAATCCATCTTAATTCAGCGCACAAAAAAAGCCGCGTATTTTTCAAAACGCGACCTCAAACAAAAAGCAAATATATGCAACGGCCGCTTTTAGCGAGCCCACCACCACATACCATTTTGCATTTGTATATTCATGACACATTGGATAGCTCAGCTAAGATCAACATGCAAGTGTCTACATGCAAACAATTCTATAATCGCAATTCGCAGGACTGCAATTGCGGTGTTAGCGATCAAGAATTGAACGGATTTCTATCAGGTTTGATCTAAATCTAAGAATATAAAAACCCATTGTCGCCAAGTGAGTTGGCATAATCCAACCACTCTCATTACCGTTTGAGATAACAGCAGGTTGAATACGCAACGCCGCGACGAGCTGCTCTTCCATTTCATCCCACGGACGATCAAGATTACGTTGACTGATAACCTCTACAAAATCGGCATGGGCGGCCTGCAAAATACCATGGTAGGCATAAAGCTGACCAAAAGCGAACCAGAAGCGATCATCAGCACGCGTATCAAACCAACCGGCATTACTTGTTTCTGAGCGTGTACGAAGAATTGCAGATGTGGAGCCTATATCAGATGCAATACGATCTAAAAACCGAATGAGATTATCAGCTCGCGCATCAAACACAGCATCGCACTTAACCAATCGTTGGTTATAGCCATTCAAATGCCCCAACCCACTTCGGTAATAACTCTGAGAGGGCGTTGTGAAACCAAATGGGTTTGTACTAAAATACCAACGTTCCTCATCGGTTTGCATAACTCCACGCGCTTCTTGTAAGTCATTATCAACTTGTGAGGTGCCACGAACACGACCTAGCGTATCAACCAACTCCGCAGTTGTTCGTCGGATCGCCTGATTAACACCTCTTTGAAACGAGGCTTTATTATCAAAGAACGGTGTGTGGTCCCAGTCGATACCGAAAAAGCCTGCTTTATAAAGCAGGCTTGAAGAAACCCATGCATTGTGATTAACATTAAAATCAATAAGATCGCCAGTTACTGTCACAATGCCAGATGGCGCACAAAGATCATTTCCAACCACAGTGCCAGGAATAGCTGCTTCAGAAAATTCATACTTGTCAGTATATTGCGGATCAAAACCATGCCACACTTGCGTATTGTAGGTGAAATAACCATACCCGCCGAAAATAAAGAAAACGACGAAGCCGATAACAATCCGTAAAATCCAACCGCTTGCTTTATACCAAGCAATCAGCGCGACAAATGGGGCTAAGATAAACGCTATAACAGCCAAGAAACCGCGTTTGATAGCTGAGAATATTTTTCCGAAAAATTCTATAACAGGATCAAGCATAACCTGATGTCCCCTCTGTTTGATAATAGCGCTGGCGCCAAGCTGCCTTATCTTTGAGATAGGAATTCTTGAGCACGTCTACAACCACTTGCTTAAACTCATCATTATAGTTCTGATAAGCTTCATAGAACCCTTGCTTATCAAAAACAAACCGCGAAACAAAATCATACGGATTAAGACGCGATAATAAACGATTCACAAGCCACGTCTCATCATGCATTGGGTTGCCCCGCGAAACACGAAGCCAGCTTTCCGCATTCAGTTCATGCGTGGCTAGCTTCCCAACATCATCAATTCGTTCGGCAGCGTCTTGATAAATATCAAATCGGCCATCTTTGCGAACCAATTTTCTATTGTCCCGTAACCATGATTTTATTGCAGGGTCCGCAAGTGAGTTAAAGGATGGATAAGCTTGTTTTTCCGCAAGAATGTCTCGAACAGCCATCTCGGCTCGGTGATCAAAAAAACCTGATTTCAAAGCCCACTTATCATTTGGCCTTTGCAACCGATCTGAGGACGTCAGGAACTGAAAAATGTTTTTGTAGTCATCAATATCTATATAACTGACTTGCCACGGTCTAGATCGGCGAAACCCAGGTGCTTTTGAATCGCAAATGACTGTTGTTGTTCGCTCGTCTTTGAAAATAAAAATTCCACCGAAATGGTTTGCCCAAAATGAACCTTGATCAAAAACCAAATGATCCGGAACAAGTTTATTATGGCGAATATCTCCGGTTTTTGCTGCTAGTTCGACCATGCGATCAATCAGAGCGTCATCCCGCCACGCATGTTCGTTAACCTCTAAACGATCAGCAAGAGTGCGAAGTTCATTGGCTTTATCAAGCAATTCATCGGCAGATTTCACATCAAACTGAACTTCTTCGATGGATAAAATATCTTCAATATCTTCAACACGCGCAATCGGATCATCAATCTCGCCATAAAGAGCGTCTTTAATTGTAACAGCCCTCAGTGCTCGTTCATTTGCCCGAAAGAACCGATGCATCAGCTCGCCTGTATTCGAGAACTGGGTATGGACAACAGGCAAATGCTCCTGCTCTGGAGAAACAATAACAAATCGTCGATTTACACCAAGTGGATCAAGGTAATTCTGATCATCCATCTCGTTCGCAATTTCGGGTGAAAAACCAGTCATATCAACATGAAATTGATCTAATGCAGTTGGTTTTAGTCCAAAACCAATCATTGCTTTTCTATAGCGTTCGACAAGATAATCTTGTGAGACATCCAACAAGCGCCCATAAATCAGATCGTTTTCATAAAGTAGCTTCATTCAGCCCACCTGCCATCTGCACGCATGGCTTCAATTTCACCGATAGCACGTTCACGCTGGCGTTCACGTCGAATAATCTCTTCCACAGCCGCCGCATCACTTTTATCGGTGTATCTAAATTCTGAATCCGCGTATCGATTGATTTCCTGCAAAACCATTTCCATTGTAAATGGCTGGCGAAGTTCTGAAATCATATCTGATTTTTCGTCATAAGACTTATGCATAAATGCTTCCGGTGTTTCAAACCATTCATCAGGAAGTTCTACATCCATAGACCGCATTTTTATTGCGTCAGTAATATTTTTAATTGCACGACCGGTAAAGCGTGATTCCGCCTGTTTGATAGCATGTAGATAACCACCCACATCTGCCATGCTTTTAATCGCACCGTTTTCTTGTTCAAAACGATCCCAAACTTTCAGTAGCCCCTCTTCCTTTGGGCGGCTGTGACCTTCATAACTCTGCGCGACAGCTTTCTTGATTTGCTGCCCCTCAAAAAGATCATGATCGCCCAAGTCGATTGAATGATTTTTACCAGCCAATAAAACAAAGATATCGACATAATCATCTTCTGATTGGGGGCCATCAACGAGCCATCTCGCGCTTGCTCTTTGACGCAATGCATCATCCACATTCTCCGGATAGTTAGAGAACATGCCAAATGCGCAGTTTCCGCGAATAACCGTTGACGCGCCTGCAAAACTTTCCATCAAAACAGCGGTGACTTCTTGCTGTCCGGCAGATGCCTTATCGTCAGATCGTTTTGCCGCAACCTGATCAATATCATCCACCGTACCCAAAGAAATAGCCCGAGGATCAATCACATTATTGACAAATTCTTTGCAGTTTTGACCAGATTTACCCTGATAAGATGAGATTTGATCTACGCCGAAATTTTCATAATGGAACGGATAACCCGCGACCTGACAATAATCATTGATCATACCTGCAAGCATTTGAATAAGGATTGTTTTACCCGTACCCGGCATACCGTCCCCAATAAAGGTAAACACAAAACCGCCCTGCTCCACAAAGGGATTCATCTGGCGATCAAAATCATACGCCATCAACATTTTAGCAAGTTTTAGCGCCTGATACTTGGCAATATGGTTTCCGATAATTTCATTTGGTTTTTTGAAATTCATCACCAGTTGCTTGCGCGCTTTACCTGGTGGCGTTTCAAATCCATCAATTGTGAAATCATCTTGCTCGATACGAATGTGGCTATTTGCAAAGCCTTGCAGGGCAACAAATCTTTTACGTCTTGAAATCAAAGCTTGAAGGGTTTGTTCAATATAAGTTCTACATCGAGAAACAAGCGTATCATCAGATGATACGCCATCAGCAACATCCTCTAGACCAGATATGATTGATTTAAGTACATCTTGCGGAGTATCGAAATTAAAGTCCGGAGCCTCAACATCATTCACCGCATCCGTATCCACTGGTAAATGGCGCATGAGATAACAAGTTACGGTAAACGCTGTTACATAAGCCGATGCAGCCAGAAGATTTTTATAATTTTTGGCATCTTCACCCGATAAAGGAGACGTAGCGTTCTGTGATTTCAGATCTTCTAGAGAAGTCGATTTCGCAAAATTATCCGCAATCGCAAGAGCCACAGCCGCCCCGCGTCGTGTGCGAAATAGCAAATTATGTTGAGCTACAGATAATAAATCATCTTCAGGGCTGATCCCCTTTAACATTTTCGCCAATTCGACTTCATTAGTTTTTCGTGTCCCGCGACTGGAAACGGTTGATACAAATCTTCGCCTTGTCCCTGCGAGCGGGGTCGATGAACGTGCATCGCTCTGCTCAAGCGTGATAAATCTTGTAATAAGCATCTGAGCCGTTGAAAGATGAGATTTAATCTCATCTTCATGGATTGTTGTCAGGCCACTACTTTGTTCCATTGATTAGACCCCTATCACTTGATTGCCAGAAATTACATGCACGGTGAAGCCATTAAACAACTCGGATGCCTGACCATCAGCATAAAGCGCCTGATAAGCTTCGTGCGGCACCAATGCATGTTTTTCATAATGACTCACACCCTGCCGCGTTGCTTCCAGATCATCGGTATTGATATGAAACTCATCACGAGCGGGGCTAGACGACCATAATCCACGTTTTGCAGGACGCTCAGCTTTTGAGAACACTTCCTGCATTGTCCATGTTAGCACCCACGCATTTTGAGGTTTTCTAACTTTCGATAATATTTGCGATACCCTGTCACTATTTGCAGTAAATCCTGCTCCATAAAACGGGCCTAAGACAAAACGGCGCAATTGCTTTAGGTGGAGATATTCAAAATCCTCATCTAAGTTCTGTGCAATTGTTATTGGCTTCAAAGAATATGAACTATTCTTTCCAGTAAATTCATCAAATTGAACAGCAAACTCAGGATTAAGAAGGCCGCCCACAGGCAATGGAATATTCAAATTTGGCTTCAACTTACCATTCTTGCCAACCAGCATTTCTGAAATCTTCTGGCTCGAGTCTTCAATCGTTGCCATATAAACAATCGGAAGCGTCGCAGAGCCGTCAAATGCACCCCAGTGAAGCACGTAAAATGGTCGACCGTTTCGTGGGTTCACAGACACTTTTATAGTTTCTGGCAAGATATGTGAATTAAATATCTCGCCCTTCTGAATCTGGCTTAAATAATGATATTCTGCAATCTCGGATTGCTGCTCTTTAGGAAACCCTTTACGGCGAAAGATGTGGTCAATCATCTCCTTCTTAATAAGAGCTGGATCACGCAGCTTGGCAAGCTCACGATCTGCATCTTTACGATCAGCCTCCAGTTCCAAAAGATTTTGGAATACGGGAAAACCACTTTCCGCCTGATCAATCCGAAATTTTGACTTAAGCGCTAATCGATGCTCCCAACAAGAAAACGTCGTTGTGAGTTTTGATAAGTATGGCTCGATGGTTTTACCAACAAGCTCATGGCCATAAAGTGGAGAACTACTATCTGAGAGAAATACTCGCAGACCATCCAAAGCGAAATTCATAGATTGAAAATATCGCTGAACCGTACTTTGTCCGGCTTGTGCGTTCAATATCTTACCCTCGGATCGGCTCTACGGCTTCACGTAATCTGCAGCATTATGCTTATCCATAACCGCTTGAAAACGGCGCGAAAATGCTTCGTCAGCAAGTTTTTTCCGGCGCTGAATATCATCCGTTGAAAGCATATTTTTCTCATGCATTTCAAGCAGGTCGCCTATGTGGCGTTGAGCTGCGGCACCAATTCCAGCCATTGTTTCTTCCGCCGCTGTATCAACGGCACTACCGAGTGTATTGATCTTGTGAGCAACGTCCTGCTGCGCAGCCGTTTTCAAAGAATCTTCCAGAGCCTTGTAAAGGACAATTCGCTGTTCTGTATCGATCGTGAGCTTGTTAATCAACGTGTTCTGTGCAGCAATCTGGTTATTCAATGAATCAACGAAAGTCTCAAACATGGACGTATAGCGTTCCAATGTTTGGCTCTCAGCCAGCAGTTCCTGTTCTTTGGCTTGTGCTTCATTATACTCAGTTGCAACTTTCGCTCGCTCAGCCTCAAGACTTGTGCGCTCTTTTTGATCCGTAGAGGCAGCAATTTTATTTTCAATATCTAGCAATATCGGGTTTAACTCATCAATGCGGGATTGCGTTGCTTCAAGCGAACTCATCGCTGTTTTACGACGTTCAATAACTTCAGTCAGGCTTTTCTCCGATGTCTTATAGCGAAGCTCAAGCACATCCTTCTGGTCCGTCAAAATCCCTACAATTGAATCAGATTTCGTTAAAAGCTCTTGCAAATTGCCGGCCAGTGACATGTTACGCACGCGATCTGAGCGCATGCGCTGCATTTTTTGCTTTGAAAACAAACCAATGAACTTTTCATACCCAGTGTAGCTTTTCATGCTTTCAAATTCAGAACCGAAAACATTTGTTGCATCTTCCAGGCCAATGATCAGGTCAGCAATATTGCTCTCCATAATCTTTTGTTGCTTGAGCACATCATCAATACGCGCATTTTCGATATCAAATTCAGCATCACCGATCTTTGTGTCTGCCTTTGCTAACTCATCAAGTACACGGCCGGATGCATCTATCTTATCTCGCATCTCCTTGACCTGATCGCGTGTTTGCTCAATTTCTTTATCCATTGAAACAAGTGATGCCATAAAATTTCCCCGACCTTTATTTGAACCTAATGCCAAAATTAATAATAAGTGCCTCTAATCTAGGATTAGAAACGAAAAAATCAATCTGAATACCCAATATTTCAATCAATCATTGGTATTTTTATACCCTATCGCCTCTTTCCAATGCTGTCGACAATAGGAAACGTAACTCTCATTACCGCCAACCACGATTTGCGCGCCATCTTTAACAACATTTCCATCTCCATCTTGGCGCACAACCATCGTTGCTTTGCGTCCACAGTCACAAATAGTTCGCACTTCTCGTATTTCATCTGCAATCGACAGTAAGATCTTCGATCCCGGAAATAACTTTCCCTGGAAGTCTGTTCTCAGACCATAGGCCATGACCGGAATATTCAAATCATCAACAACATCTGACAACTGCCAAGCCTGCTCCGCTGACATAAAATTTGCCTCGTCAACAAACACGCATGCAATGTTACCATCGGCAAGTTTAGCCTTAACAATCTCATATAAATTGTCATCTTCTTCGAATGCAGTCGACTCACTCTCAAGCCCGATACGGGAGCCAATTTTGCCTGCACTACCTGCACGATTATCGAGCGATGCATTGAGCAAGACCGTCCTCATGCCACGTTCCTGATAATTATATGATGCTTGCAACAGCAGCGTAGACTTTCCAGCATTCATCGACGCATAGCTAAAATAGAGTTTTGCCACTTTACATCTCCCATATTAGTATTCAAACACATGCGTACCATCACGTTTAATTGCTAGCCAAAATTATAACTATCAACAGGTATCCGAATAAAATGCAGAAACAAGTGAACCCAATTAACGAAACCAACAACGATGCTCGTGTTCTCGCTCGCCAACTGATTAGAACGGCACGGTTCGGAGCAATTGGTGTTTTGCAAGATGATGGCTCTCCGCTTGTAAGTCGGGTTCTGGTCGGAACAGATGCAACAGGAAATCCTGTCATTTTAATTTCAGAACTATCTGACCACACAAAGGCAATCAAAAAAAACAATCAGGTATCATTGCTGTTGGGTGAACCTAAGAAGGGTGACCCGGTCGCCCATCCACGAATTTCATTGCAGGGGAATGCCCGACTAATTCCGAAAGAAAGCGACCAATATTCAAATATTCGAGCACGCTTTATTGCTCGTCACCCGAAGTCTGAACTTTACATCGGGTTTGCTGATTTTCAGATCTTCCAAATTGATGCGAAATCGGCAAATTTAAATGGTGGTTTCGGTAAGGCATTTCATCTCAAGCCGAATGATTTTCTATCGATTGAAACGAAATTATCAATGATGGAAAGCGAGATTATCAATATTATCAATAATCAGCATAAAGATTTCCTGTCAAATCATGCAAAAAACAATGAAAGTGGCTGGCGATTAATAGGCATAGATTGCGATGGGTTTGATGTAGCAAACGGCGATATCATCGACAGACGAGAGTTCAAAGTACCAATGAGTGAAGCCATCAGTCCAGCTGATGCTATCGCGTTTCTAACAAATAGTGACAACCTAAAATAAGCAAGGGCGCGCTTGACTAAAGCGCGCCCTCTGTGCCACCACGGGATAGGGCCCGAAGTGCCGCCGGTCGAGGACAATTTGACATATGAAACTTGCCTCTATCTTGCGATCTAAGTGGCTGTTTTCTATACTTAATTCACGATTTTCCGTGATTTTTTAAACTCTTACAAGGTAACAAAGTGCATAAAATCATAATTGATACTGATCCTGGGATCGATGATTCGCTAGCTATCGCATATGCTATAGCACATCCAGAAATCGACCTTATTGGCCTCACAACTATTTTTGGCAATGTCACGATTGATCAGGCAACAACAAATGCTTTACAAGTTCTACCTGCCTTCGGCGGTACAGCAGATGTGGCGCGTGGCGCGGCCAATCCAATCAGTATCGAGGGCAATACACCAAGCCATCATGTACACGGTGCTAACGGTTTCGGCGGATATGACTTCCCAGAATCTGATCAAAAAGAAGTCGCACTTTCAGCCGCCGAATATCTGGTTGAAAAAACCAAACAGCATCCGGGGGAAATCACGATCTGTGCTGTTGGTCCTTTAACGAACTTAGCACTTGCGCTTAAGCTCGACCCAACAATCACATCACGAGTGAAAGAGGTTGTGATTATGGGTGGTGCTGTTTTCTATCCGGGCAATGTAACACCTGTCGCCGAAGCCAATTTTTGGAATGATCCACACGCGGCAGATCAGGCACTTGCCGCTAACTGGCCCATGACATTAGCTCCGATGGATTGCACAATGCCGGTAATCTTCAATGAGCATGACATGGACATGATCGCACGTGACAATGAAAAAATGGGCATACCGCTTAAAGAAATGTCCCAGTTTTACATCAACTTCTACCGCAATGTCGCAGGTCTTGATGGTTTGGTTCCTCACGATGTCATGGCACTGATGTGGGTAACAGCACCAGGTGCATTTACCGTTAGACGTTGTGCCGTAAGTGTAGTGACCGAAGGACCGGCGATTGGGCAATCAATAGGTTTGCCAGCGGGTAAAATGACATTATCAGACGCATTTAAAGACCGCCCGGATCTCAATGTATTGGTCGACACAGACATCAATATGTTCCGCGCTGACTATTTCAGCACGCTCAAAGCCGTTGGTTAAATCGTCCAAAATTATGCTAGGCGGCGGGAACGTCGTCCAGCAATTCATCCAGACCTAGAAGTGCATTAATATCTGGGCGAGCTTTTACCAAATCATCGATAGAATACTTAGATAAAACATCAAAAAATGCGTTCAACGCCTCACGCAAAGCAGTATTCAATGCACAACTATTCACAAGTGGACATTCTGCTGCATCATTTTCAAAACACTCTGCCATTGCAAAGTTATCTTCGGTCACCCGAACAACATCGAGCAATGAAATGTCTTTAGCGGGACGAGCCAGCCGTACACCACCATTTCGGCCTCGTATTGTCTGAACAAGTCCACCCTTTGCCAAAGGTTGCAAAATTTTAAACAAGAATAATTCTGATACAGAGTAGGATTTTGCAATTTCTGCAATGCGACTTAAATCTTCATCATTTGCAGCACAGTACATCAGCATCCGCATTGCATAATTTGTTTGTCGTGTTAATCGCATGAAATCATCCCAACTTTATGTTCTTTCTAATTTAGAACAATTCTAAGAAAAGTGAACCCCTTTTCTCATATTTAAAACATGACGTGGCAATTTTTGTCAAATATCAGGGAATCGGAATAATGCCAGATGATTATTCGCCTTAAGTCTGGCATTATTCATTTAACCGACTTTTACTGATTGTCTATGAATCCTCGTCGACATCCTGCATCTGTGTGCCAAGTCCGTCGATTGATAAGGACATTACATCTCCCTTTTTCAAATAAATAGGAGGTTTCATACCCATTCCAACACCAGGAGGCGTACCCGTTGAAATCACATCACCGGGGTGCAAGGTCATCATCTGAGAAAGATGTGAGATGATCTGCGCGACAGTAAAAATCATCGTGGATGTATTCCCGGTTTGCATTCTAGACCCGTTTACATCCAACCACATATTGAGCCCCTGAGGATTAGGTATTTCGTCTTTTGTGACCAACCACGGACCAAGTGGCCCAAATGTGTCGCAAGACTTTCCCTTTGTCCATTGGCCTGTTAATTCGGTTTGAAAGTGACGCTCAGAGACATCATTACAAACACAATAACCCGCCACATAATCCAGCGCATCAGCTTCACTTACATATTTGCACGCTTTTCCAATAACAACGCCAAGCTCAACTTCCCAATCTGATTTTTTAGAATCTTTTGGAATTGATACGGTATCATTCGGCCCCACGATAGCCGAGGTTGCTTTCATGAATAGGATTGGATGTTCAGGTATCGGAAGGTTAGATTCTTTAGCATGGTCAGAATAATTCAAGCCAATACACATTAACTTGCCAACAGATCCAACACAGGCACCCAAACGGCGAGTACCATCAACTTTTGGCAATGAACTTTCATCCAAATCTTGAAGTTTGCTCAAGGAAGATGGCGAAAGCATTGAACCATCAATATCAGCAACATGATCTGAAAGATCACGGAGCTGGCCTTCCTTATCAATTAAGCCCGGTTTTTCACTTCCCACTTTACCATAACGAACAAGTTTCATTTATAAACTCCCAGAGTAATTGTTTAAAACGGATAACTAATGATTATCGCGAGGTAAGTTTTTCTTCGCAATAGATTGATAATTCGGTGCGTCACGCAAGACCATACCCTCAGAAAAAGGCTCTACCATCTCACGAAAATATTGCTGCCAAGGTGATTGACTTGCAGGATGAGGAAAACCGCCTCCAGCAGTAAGTGCCTGTCTGCGTGTCTCCAATTCCTCATCACTGATCAAGATATCAGCAGAACATGCATTCAGGTCAATCTTGACCATATCGCCAGTTTGCACAAGTGCTAATCCGCCGCCTGCTGCGGCCTCCGGTGAGGCATTTAAAATTGATGGTGAACCCGATGTACCAGATTGCCGACCATCACCAATACATGGCAGAGCCTCAACACCCTTCTTCAAGAGATAATCTGGCGCACGCATATTCACAACTTCAGCACCGCCAGGATAACCAATCGGTCCTGCGCCACGCATGATTAGAATACAATTTGCGTCGATATTTAACTTGGGATCATCAATGGTTGCATGGAACTGTTCCGGACCATCAAATACAATAGCGCGCCCTTCAAATGCATTGGGCATATCTGGGTCAGACAAATAGGTTTCTCTAAAAGCCTCTGATATCGCACTTGTTTTCATAATGGCAGAATCAAATAAATTACCAGATAGATTGATAAAACCTGCATCTTGCTTCATAGGCTCCGGAATTTTCTTGATGACATCAGGATTCTCGATCTGCACATCTGCACAATTTTCAGCCATGGTTTTACCATTGGCTGTAATAGCGTCCGGATAAGGCAGAAGGTCATGTGCGAGCAATTGAGATACGACAGCAGGAACACCCCCTGCTCTATGATAATCCTCGCCAAGATATTCACCAACAGGCTGCAGATTCACAATCATCGGAATTTTATGCCCTATATTTTGCCAGTCCTGATTATCAAGAGAAACACCCAGATGGCGAGCGATACCGTTTAGATGAATAGGTGCATTTGTAGACCCACCAATAGCAGAATTTACAACAATCGCATTTTCAAAGGCTTCGCGCGTCATGATTTTAGTTGGAACAAGATCTTCCCAAACCATATCAACAATACGCTTACCGGTCTCATACGCCATCTGGCCACGTTCTCTGTATGGCGCTGGAATCGCCGCAGAGCCTGGAAGTTGCATACCCAGCGCTTCGGCCAACGAATTCATCGTTGTCGCTGTCCCCATTGTGTTGCAATAACCAACTGATGGCGCAGAGGATGCAACAAGTTCAATCATACCTGCGTCATCGATCTCACCCTTGGCGCGGAGTTCACGCGCTTTCCACATTATCGTACCAGAACCAGTTCGCTCACCTTTGTACCATCCATTGAGCATCGGTCCGACAGATAAGGCGATCGCTGGAATGTTAACTGTTGCAGCAGCCATCAACAAGGCCGGCGTGGTCTTATCGCATCCAACTGTAAGGACAACACCATCTATTGGATAACCGTACAGCGTTTCGACCAATGAGAGGTATGCGAGATTTCGATCAAGCATCGCAGTTGGGCGTTTGCCTGTTTCTTGAATAGGGTGAACGGGAATTTCAATCACCGTACCACCCATTGCAATCACTCCATCACGAACACGCTTCGCAAGCTCAATATGATGCCTGTTGCAAGGTGAAAGATCAGAGCCTGTTTGCGCAATAGCAATGATTGGTTTGCCAGACTGCAGCTCATCGCGTGTGAGGCCATAGTTTAAATAGCGCTCTAAATAGAGTGCTGTCATCTCAGGATCATCAGGGTTATTAAACCAATTACGTGATCTCAAGTCTTCGGGTTTAATGACACGCTTTGTCATTTACGTCTCCAATAATTATCCTGCCCAACCGCCATCAATTAACATTGCTTGACCGGTGGTAAATGCACTATCTTCGGATGCTAGGTAGACTGCTAATGCAGCAATTTCTTCTGGTGTTCCAATTCGCCCCATAGGTTGACGAGCGATAAAGGCTTTGCGCGCCTCTTCATAATCCCCCATTGCATGAAGGCGGTCTTCAAGCGACGGACTTTGCACGGTCCCCGGGCAAATTGCATTGCAACGAATACCCATTTTAATGTGGTCAACCGCGACTGATTTTGTCATCCCAATGACCGCTGCTTTAGTTGCACCATAGACAAATCTATTTGGTGCACCAATGATTGAGGACGCTGCCGATGCCATATTAATGATTGATCCATTCCCCTGTTCAATCATGCTTGGCAAAAATGCCTTGATCATTCTAAACGCAGACTTAACGTTCAGATCAAACGCAAAGTCCCACTCATCATCCGTACACTCCAAAACGGTGCCAGAATGGACAAAGCCAGTGCAATTAAACAATACATTAGGTGAATAATCCTTCGCTGCCTGCTCCACGGCAGCATCTGAGCGAACATCAAGAACTGTGATCGTAATATTTCCATTCGTTTCGGCAGAAAGATTATTCAACGCGTCTTCATTTATGTCAGAGGCAATAACTTGCGCGCCTTCATTTGCCATGGCAATTGCGGTTGCTCTACCAATTCCCTGACCTGCAGCTGTTAATAGAGCTGTTTTACCCTTTAATCGTTCACCCATATCCTGCTCCTTATACATTTTTTACGCGAAAGACGGTTTTACTCAACCATATTTATGTAAATGGTTGGCAATTTTCTCTCGACATACACTCACATCTCGCTCTATCGCCGCTTCAATAATTGCACGATGCTCAGCAATATTATCCTGCCTGAAACCAGTACCACCCGAGAGACCAATCATATGTATCCGATGTAAATCGTATATGTCTCGGTGCTGTTCACGCAAAAGAGTCGATCCACATCCTGACACAAGTGTCTCATGAAACTCCCATTCGCATTTACACCAGATATCAAATAAGTCTCGGTCATTCTGTGCATCGCTAAACTTGCCTTCAACATGCGCAAGCTTATGGTGAGCAGCTGTTAATTTCGCCTCCCATTCAAGGCCACCTTTGGCGATGGAAAGACTGGCACCCTCACACTCGATCATAATGCGAATTTCAATCGCTTCATTGCACATTTGTTCCGATGCTTGCGGGACCCTAAATCCCTTATGCTCTTCAAAATCTATAAGTTTGTCGCATGAAAGTCTAAATAGCACTTCCCGAACGGTACTCGCTGCACATCCATATGCCAGACGAAGCTCTTCAGGTTTCAATTTAGAACCTGGAACATAGTGTGCAAAAATCAAACGCTGCCGAATATCCCAATAGATATCAGACGAACTTGCAACCTTATCAATAATGAGAGCTGTCACTAAATTTCCATTTCATTTGACTAACGCCAGTGTGGTTCACGAGTATCGTTAAACCAAGTTGCATATTTTCACGATTAATTCTAGTATTTTCGTGAAAATAGAGTATTTTCAATAAAACACGTTCCAGAACCACATTTTATAGAAGGAAGTCAACATGGCAGACCAAACAATAGGATTTATCGGCTTAGGCCTTATGGGTGCAGCTATGGTTGATCGTCTTCTTTCTAAAAATCATAAAGTTATCGTGTTGGGCAACAAGTCCCGCAAAGGCATAGAAGCAGCTTTAGCCAAGGGCGCAACAGAAGCAAATTCTGCAAAGGAACTTGCCTCTGCCAGCGATATAGTCATGCTATGTATGGGTACATCTGATCATGTTGAGTCTCGCATGTTAGGTGACAACGGCGTGATTGCAGGCTTAAAGCCAAACACCGTCGTCGTTGACTTCGGCACATCGCTGCCCAGTTCCACCAAGATGCTTGGCGAAAAGGTAGCGGCCGTCGGCTCTCAATATCTGGATGGCCCGCTTGGCCGTACCCCTTCTCATGCTATGGAAGGGAAATTAAATATTATGGCCGCCGGCGATAAAACCGCTTATGATAGAATTGAACCAATATTAAATGATCTGGGTGAAAATGTTTTTCACCTTGGTGAACTTGGAACAGGTCACACAATCAAACTCTTCAATAACTTCCTTGCCATGACAACAGCGTCCGCTATGTCAGAAATCTTCGCGATGGCTGCAAAATCCGGCGTTGACCCTCAAAAAGTTTATGACGTCATGTCGGCTGGGCCTCTTCATTCCATGATGATGGATTTTATCAAAGCATATGCGATAGATGGCAATCCTGAAAATCTAGCGTTCAGCATCAAAAACGGTTCAAAAGATATTGGTTACTACGGTCAGATGGCAGAAGATCTGGGTGTGGACAGCATCATGTCAAAGGCAGCCAAAAATGCGATGAGCGCAGCTATCGAAGATGGTTATGCAGATAATCTTGTTCCCGAAATGGTCACGTTCTTTAAACAGAAATATAGCGTGACTGATAGTTAAGGGTATTTACACTTAACTTAATCATCCTGATCAAGAGAATAACCAAAACCCCTGATCGTGCGTACTGGATCAGATTTTCCATTTTGTTTAAGCGCTTTACGCAAGCGTCCGACATGAACGTCCACTGTGCGCAAATCGATATCGCTGTTTATACCCCAAACACGGTCCAACAGTTGCTCACGACTCCAAACACGACCAGGCTTTTCTAGTAGGAACACCAATAATCGAAACTCGGTCGGCCCCAATTTAACGGTGTCATCACCATAATTGACACGATGGCGTTCCAAATCGACATTAATTTCCTTGTATGAAAGTACTTGTGTTGATGTGCTCGGACGACTACGCCGTAACAACGCGCGAACCCGTGCCATTAGCTCAGATACGGAGTATGGTTTTACCATGTAGTCATCAGCGCCTGTGTCTAGACCGCGGATGCGATCAGATTCTTCACCGCGCGCAGTCAACATAATCACAGGCGTATCAGATGTGTCTTTTCGTCGTTTCAACTGTCTGCAAACTTCAATACCCGAAACATTAGGAAGCATCCAATCAAGCACGATGAGATCAGGACTAGATTCTTCAGCCGCCAACAGGCCTTCATCGCCATCCATTGCGCGAACAACAGAAAAACCTTCTTTTTCAATATTATAAGCCAAAAGCTCCATTTGCGCTGGCTCATCTTCGACAACCAAAATTTTGGCAGTACCGAAATCAGACATGACTTTTCCTATCTAGATTAACCGTCTAACTCGACTGTAATTGACGATGTCACATCACTCTTGGGGCGATCGTCATCCGGCAATTCACCGCTAACCATATAATGAACTTGTTCAGCGATGTTCGTCGTATGATCACCCATTCGTTCAAAGTTCTTGGCAATAAACAATAAGTGCATGCAAGATGTAATATTACGCGGATTTTCCATCATGTAGGTCAATAATTCACGGAAGAGCGTATTGTGCATGAGGTCAACTTCCTCATCTTTAGCACGCCATAGATTTGCCATCTCAATATCCCGAGACACGTATGCATCGACCACGCCGCGAACCATTTCCTGTACAATTGCGCTCATACGCGAGATTGTTTCTGACGACGATCCTAATGAGATAACTTCATTGACCACCGAAGCGCGTTTGGCAACATTCTTTGCATAGTCACCAATACGTTCAAGATTGCTGACCATTTTCAACGCCACAACAACGGCACGCAGGTCCTGAGCCATTGGCTGCCGCTGCACTAGCACTCTGATCGCCATATCGCTAATCTCAATCTCAAGAGCATCAACCCTTTTATCAGAAGCGCGAATACTTGAAACAAGCTCAATGTCGTGTTTTAGAAGACACGTTACGCAATCGTTGACCTGTGCTTCAACCAATCCCGCCATTTCAAGCACGAGGCTCTCAATCGCCTTTAAATCTGCGTCAAACGATGTGACAATATGTGGATCATTCACCATAATTTTCTCCACTAACCAATACGGCCAGTAATATAATTTTCTGTACGTTCATCTTTAGGGTTTGTGAATATCTGGTCTGTATCACCATGTTCAACGAGGTTACCCAAATGAAAGAATGCGGTTTTCTGTGATACTCGAGCTGCTTGCTGCATTGAATGAGTCACAATAATAATTGTAAAGCGCTCACTCAACTCGTCAATGAGCTCTTCAACTATGGCTGTTGCAATGGGATCAAGCGCAGAACACGGCTCGTCCATTAAAAGTACTTTAGGTTCAATCGCTATCGTTCGTGCAATACATAGCCGTTGCTGCTGACCACCTGAAAGACCGTTGCCAGGCTGGTCTAAACGGTCACTGACCTCATTCCACAAACCCGCACGTTTCAAACTTGTTTCAACGATATGATCAAGCTCATCTTTGGATTGCGATGTTCCATGGATACGGGGACCATAGGCAACATTATCATAAATAGATTTGGGAAACGGGTTGGGTTTTTGAAACACCATTCCAACGTGAGCACGCAAGGCAACAACATCAACATCTTTGGCATAGATATCATGATTTTCAATCAGAATTTCACCTTCGACCCGCGCAATGTCAACAAGATCATTCATACGGTTGATACAGCGCAAAAATGTGGATTTACCGCAACCGGACGGGCCGATAAGTGAGGTAACCTGATTTTTTGCAAAATCTATACTTACATCTTGCAAAGCTTGTTTTTCACCATAAAAAACCCGTACATCTTTGGCTTTGATAATCGGCCCATTCCCCATGAGCGCGTTTTCGACTTCCGCCATTTTTTTCTCACTCTCGACAGTATTATTTAACATTGTCCGCTCCAATCAACCTAGAACCTACGCTCAAATTTCCGGCGCACAATCACGGCAAGTATATTCATTAAAACAAGGAAAACCAAAAGAACGATAATAGCAGCAGAGGTTTTTTCCATGAACCCCCGTTGCGGCGCATCAGCCCAAAGGAAAATCTGTACGGGTAAAGCCGTTGCAGAATCCATTATGCCTTTTGGTACATCCGCGATAAAGGCCACCATACCGATCATAAGCAATGGTGCCGTTTCACCCAAAGCTCTTGCCATACCCACAATTGCACCAGTTAACATACCAGGTAAAGCCAATGGTGCTACATGATGGAATGTTGTTTGTATATTGCTGGCACCCAACCCAAGAGCGGCTTCCCGGATGGATGGCGGAACCGCGCGAAGAGCAGCACGGGACGCAATAATAATTGTTGGCAGCGTCATCAAGGCAAGCACCATGCCACCGACGAGCGGTGATGAACGAGGCAGCCCAAAAAAGTTTAGAAAAATTGCGAGTCCTAGAAGTCCAAATACAATTGACGGAACTGCCGCAAGATTATTGATGTTTACTTCAATAAATTCGCTTACTCGATCCTTTTTCGCAAATTCTTCAAGATATATTGCAGCCCCCACGCCCACAGGGAAGGAAATTGCAAAACAAATCAGAAGCGTAAATGCCGATCCCATTAAAGAACTTAATATACCGGCAAGTTCCGGCTCTCTTGAATCTCCATTTAAGAAGAAACGTGTATTAAATTGACGAACGATCTGGTTGTTTTCTGAAAGTGAATCGACCAAACCAATTTCCAAGTCACTAAATTTGCGACGATTTTCAGCTAAAGACGTATCCACACTGCCTTTGAAAAACAAATCAACGTCATCAGAAGCCAGAAGCCAAACATCTGTAACTCCGCCTACAACTTGCGGATTTTGTAATACAAATTGTTTTAATTCTAAACTCGCATCAGGGCTCAAAATTCCATATAATTTCCGGCGGTCTTTGCGCTTCTTAATATCTGGAAAACGGTCTTTTAAGGCGTCTTTCACAATAGTCGAGTATTTTGCTTTCGCCAGATTTTCTGGATCCACATTGTCAGGACCAAGATCAACACTTATCTGAATAACGCTTTCGCGCAATGCACCAGAACCGGTCCAGGCAATTGACCCAACCATGACGATAAGAAAGCCAATTGCAAATACAATTGCAGCTAACCCACTAAATTTGAACCTAGCCTCAGATGCACGACGACGCTTAAGTTCAGGCGCTTGGGAAGAGAATAAATTAGTCATACTGCTCTCGGAAATGATTGACTATCTTAAGTGCAATAACATTCAGCACCAGCGTGATAACGAAGAGGAAAAGGCCCAGCGCGAAAGCGGACAGGGTTTTAGCGCTGTCAAATTCTTGATCCCCTGTAAGCAATGTCACAATCTGCACTGTAACTGTTGTAACAGCTTCAAATGGGTTTAGAGTAAGGTTTGCCGCAAGACCCGCCGCCATAACAACAATCATCGTTTCGCCAATAGCGCTTGATGTGGCCAAAAGCAAACTACCTGCAATACCGGGGATCGCAGCTGGTAACACAACATTGCGAACCGTTTCAGCGTGCGTTGCGCCCATACCTAATGAGGCATCACGCAATGATTGAGGAACGGAGTTAATCACATCATCAGATAAAGACGACACCAATGGAACGACCATAATGCCCATAGCAATACCAGCGGCCAATGCACTTTCAGATGATATTTGAAACCCAACTGCTGCGCCACTATCGCGAATAAAAGGCGCGATCGTCAATGCAGCAAAAAATCCATAAACCACAGATGGAATGCCCGCCAGCATCTCTAGGAGAGGCTTGGCTATCGCACGTGTTCGCTTGCTAGCAAACTCTGCAAGATAGACAGCGGAGGCAAGGCCAAGTGGGGTGGCGATAAGCATCGCAATAAAACTAATAAGCAACGTACCTGTAATGAGCGGAACAGCACCAAACGCGCCACTTGACCCGACAACTTCTGCCGTAATGGCTGTTTGAGGGCTCCAATGAAGCCCGAAAAGAAAATCGGTAATAGGTACTTGCTTGAAGAAACGAATAGTCTCAAAAATAAGAGACATAACAATTCCGATTGTAACCAAAATCGCGACTGAAGAACAGGCGACCAACAAAGTTAAAATGGCTGCATTACCAAAACCGGAACGTTTCTTAACAAAAGGATTTGCGCCTATTTGAAATTTGGATTGGACATCGCTCATGGGTCAAACATTCATGCCAGAATTGAAATAAAAATTGAAAAATCAGGAAGGAAAACTGCGGGGTTGATATCTCAAACCCCGCAATCAGGTATTTATCAACTACATTGACATTGGAGCTAGATCAGCAACTGTTTTTGCAACAGTAGCACGCTCTTCATCACCCATTGGGATGAGACCTTTTTCGGTCAGGTAACCTTCGTCACCCCAAGCTTCGTCATTAGCGAATGCAGCAAGGAATTCTTCCATACCAGGAATTACGCCAACGTGTGCTTTTTTCACGTAGAAGAAAAGCGAACGAGAAACCGGGTAGTCGCCAGCGGCAATTTTTTCAAACTCAGGAGCAACACCATCGACAAGAGCACCTTGAAGAACATCTGAGTTTTGATCAAGGAAACTAAAGCCAAAGATGCCGAACTGAGTTGGTGCAGCCTGTAGCTTTTGTACGATCAAGTTATCATTTTCACCAGCTTCGATGAAAGCGCCATCTTCACGGATTGTGTGGCAAAGTTGCTTGTAAGCTGATTTGTCAGCTTTCTTAAGGTCTTTGATCCATGAGAAAGACTTACATCCGCCTTCCATAGCAATTTCAACAAACGCAGCACGCGTACCTGATGTTGGTGGAGGTCCAAGAACTTCAATTTTTGTTTTTGGAAGCTCAGGGCGAATGTCAGACCACATCATGTATGGGTTAGCCTGAGTTTTTCCGTCTTCACCAGCTGGAACATCTTTAGCAAGTGCCAAGAAAACATCCTGAAGTGTTAGTTCAAGAGCATCGCTTTCGCGTGAATTTGCAATAACAATGCCATCATAACCAATTTTAACTTCAACGATGTCTTTGATACCATTTGCGGCACAATCATCAATTTGTGATTGTTTAATGCGCGCAGAAGCATTTGTGATGTCAGGGTGAGCTTCACCAACACCAGCACAGAAAAGTTTCAAACCGCCACCAGTACCAGTTGATTCGATAACAGGTGTTGGGAAATCTGTTTCTTTGCCGAAGCGCTCAGCAACAGTTGTTGAAAACGGGAATACGGTTGATGAACCAACGATACGGATTTCGTCGCGCGCAGAAGCTGCTGCTGTGCTGATTGCAAGTGCACATGCGCCAGCTGCGAATGCAGCAACAAGCTTATTCAATTTTGACATTTATCTCTCCTGTCAGAAAATTTATGCCGCATCTTAAGTGCGGTGGGTACTCTCTATAGCTCCTGTTTAACCGTTATATGACATTCACATGACAGTTATGTGACAATGGACAAATATGGAAGTTGTGGAGCTATTTTTCACCGATAGGTAAGAATATGGTAAACGTCGAACCGGCCCCTACTTCGCTTTCAATCTGGAGACGCCCTCGGTGTCTGTTTAGAATATGCTTAACAATTGCAAGACCAAGACCCGTTCCACCTTTGATTCGAGATCGGCTCTTATCTACCCGGTAGAACCGCTCCGTAAGGCGAGGTATATCTTCAGCAGCAATTCCCGCCCCCTTATCTGAGACAGAGGCAGCCAACACCCTTCCATCAAGCCCGGCAACATGATCCAAGTCCGAAATTTCAATCGAGACTTCTGTATCAAGTGCTCCATACTTAATCGCGTTTTCGATTATATTATGAAAAATCTGTATCAACTCGTCTTCATCACCAAGGATCGTCGTGATTTTACTATTATTCTTAAAGTCGATGCTTTTCTGTTCTTGTTCACTAATCGGTGTAAGCGTTGCAATGACTCGCTGCACCAACAGGTGAACATCGACATGACCTGATGGGCGAATGCGCTCCTTACCTTGTAACTTTGAGAGTGATAGAAGATCATCAATCAAACGCTTCATCCGGGCGGCCTCTTTATCCATAAGACCTAAGAACCGTTCCCGCGCGCCAGCATCATCTTTTGCCGGCCCGCTCAGAGTTTCAATAAAACCGGCTAAAGCCGTGAGCGGTGACCTTAACTCATGGCTAACATTAGCTACAAACTCGCTACGCATGAGTTGCGCATCCCTTATTTGCGATACATCCTCAAACGTAAGTGCCACGCGGGTCTCATTTGAAGCCCCCTGCCCCACAGAATTAATATTGATCTCAAACGTCGCAGAAGGCGAGGCTCCTATCGTAATTTCAACCCGCCGTTCACCTTCACCATTCATCACCGCATCAATAGCCGCAAGGCAATCTGGTTGACGAACAATACGAACAAATGATTCTCCAACAACAGAATCACCAAATTTTTTCTTCGCGGCTTTATTTGCAAACTTAATTCGGCGATTAGCATCAATAATAATTACCAATGCGTTCAAACCATCTAATATTTGGTCAAAACGGCTATTTTCCAAGTTTCATCTCACTTTTAGATAATTCGATATTCGACACAAATAATTTTGAATACGGGAGTATTCAAGCGTCACTTACAGACTGACTTATAACAACATGCGACTGTTTCCAAGCAAACTATGTCTTAGAAAATATCATTTTTGGTACTGGCTCGAATCTACAGACTCACTTAGTGTCACCAAATGTCCGAAAATTCCTTTACATTCAATGCGGCCATTCGTGTGCTCATACTGTGGTTTGCTGGCATCACCGCTGCGGCTCAATTTGCGAAACTGAGCCTAACATTCTCACATCTGCAATTGGAATACCCAAATACAGATACAAGCTTGGGATTACTTGTATCGCTTATTGGATTTATAGGTGTTTTCTTTGGAATGTTTGCAGGCGTCATGGCTTCGCAAGTGGGTTATAAGAAAACCCTGATCTGGGGATTAATAATCGGCGCTATCGTGTCTATTATTCAATCAAACTTATTGCCATTGGAAGTAATGATTGCTTTACGTATCATTGAAGGCGCAGCTCATCTAGCAATCGTCGTAGCAACCCCAACTCTCATGGTTCAAACAAGCAGGCAGGAACATGCCAAAGCCCTCATGACTTTATGGAGCACATTCTTCGGCGTATCATTTGTTATAACGTCCTATTTAGGCTTACCACTGATTGAAAATTTTGGACTTAGAAGCATATTTCTTGCCCATGCGGGATGCATGATTATTGCTGCAATTTTTATTTGGAAACTAATTCCAGACACCAAAACAAATATTGCTTCAAAATTCAATTTATCTATCGAAAACCTAATCCGAGAACATGTAGAAGCCTATCGTTCACCATCGATATCAGCGCCGGCTTTTGGCTGGTTGTTTTATACCCTTACCTTCGTAGCCATACTCACAGCACTTCCTCTTCTGCTGCCCTCTAACGAAGTAAAATTAGCCGCTGGTGTCCTACCACTGATCGCCATATTCTCTTCATTCATCTGTGGTGCAATATTGATCAGACACTTTTCGACAATTCAGATCCTGATCTTTGCCTTTCTGGGGTCAAGCCTTGCAATTTTATCACTAACTGTTCAAGATCAAGTACTTATCACCCTGCTGTTTTTATTCTTTCTCCTTGGATTGCTGCAAAGTGCGGGCTTTGCAGCAATCCCAGAACTGAACGATAAAATTACTGATCAAGCAAAATCCAATGGTGGTATTGCGCAAATGGGGAACATTGGCACCACCTTAGGAACACCTATATTGCTGGCCGCTTACTCCGGCTTTGGTATAAATGGAGTTGTCGTCTTTCTCGCAAGTTCCTATGCATTAGGCGCGGCCTTGCATATTCTGCTTCATTATAGACGACAATCTCCACCACAACTTGAGTTATAATGTTAGTTCGAAGCAGACAAACATCCGCTAAATGATGAAGCTACATTATGCATTAGCTTATTATAAAGACCCGCTCCATCATCCAGACCAGCGCCCAAAGGATCAATCAATCCAACATTTACATTTAGCCCATCTGCTAGATTGTCAATGATTTTTGAATTGAACTGAGGTTCGGTGAAAATACAGCCGACGTCAGATTTTTCCAACAGTTCTCGCACTCTCTGAACATTTTTAGCTCCTGGTGCAACATCTGCGGATATCCGAAGCGCAGCGGTTGCCGCCAGACCGTATCTTGTTTCAAAATAATTATAAGCATCATGAAAAACAACAAACTTCATGTTCTTGACTGGATCAGTTAGCGCAACAAGCTGTTCGTCAAGCGCTGAAATTTGTTTTAATGCAGCTTCTGTATTCTTGGCATAGATTGCCGCATTGTCAGCATCAAGACGTGAAAGCTCATCTCTAATTTTTACAAGAATAATTTTAGCATTTTCTGGATCCAACCAGATGTGTGGATCGACGCCACCCGCGTGATCATGCGCGTGATCATGACCATGTCCAGCTTCTTCGTGCTTGGCATGATCATCATGATCTTCGTGCTTGGCGTGATCATCATGATCTTCGTGCTTGGCATGATCATCATGGTCTTCGTGCTCTGCATGATCATCGTGATCTTCGTGCTTGGCGTGATCATCGTGATCTTCGTGCTTGGCGTGATCATCGTGATCTTCATGTTTGGCGTGATCATCGTGATCTTCGTGCTTGGCGTGATCATCGTGATCTTCATGTTTGGCATGATCATCATGGTCTTCGTGCTTGGCATGATCATCGTGATCTTCGTGCTCTGCATGATCATCATGATCGTCATGTGCATCTACTACACCAAATTTGTCCAACTCTCTGAACTTAATAAGTCGAATACCATCTGCATCAATTAGCGAAATAGGACGCCCATTACCAGTCAGAGTTTCAAGCGGTTTTTCTAGAAAAGTCTCAAGCTCGTGACCTACCCAAAAAATTAGATCAGCTTCCTGAAGTAGTTTTCCTTGAGAAGGCTTTAATGAAAAACTATGCGGAGACGATGCACCACCAACCAAAAGTGCTGGCTTGCCAACTTCACCCATCACAGACGCAGCAAGCGAATGGATAGGCTTTATACTAGTAACCACTTTGGGAGCGGAAAAAGAAGCGGTAGTCGCATGAAGAAGGAAAAGTGAAGCTATTGAGAATGATTTTATTGAAAACACGAATGAAAACCTCTACATTGAAATTGGTAATGTTATTTTATAACAAATTTGTAATGATATAACATGCCAGCTTGGTAACCGCAACCTGATTCTAATGACGAGTAACATGAGACATATGAAATATGATGATCCACTTATAAAGCTTGATCGCGCAAGTGTGGAAAGTGATGGTCGATGGCTTGTCCGTGGCGTTGACCTTATTCTCAAACAAGGTGAAATAGTTACTCTGATTGGGCCCAACGGATCGGGCAAATCCACCACAGCAAAATTGGCACTAGGGCTTCATAAACCTAGCGAAGGAACTGCAACACGTCATAGAAATCTTAAGGTTGGATATGTACCGCAAAAACTGCACATTGATTGGACAATGCCTCTTGATGTTAGCCGTTTCATGCGCCTGACAGGCTCGATCTCAAAAAAAGACTGCCTACATGCACTTGAAGCCACGCAAACCTCCCATCTCCTTCATTCCGAACTCAGAAATCTTTCTGGTGGTGAATTTCAGCGTGTATTGTTATCACGTGCTATCGCCAGAAAACCTAATCTTCTGGTATTGGATGAACCAGTTCAAGGTGTCGATTTTGCAGGCGAAATCGCTCTATATAAGTTGATTACCAAGATCAGAGATGAATTGAACTGTGGCGTACTTCTTATCTCACACGATTTACATGTGGTTATGGCCTCAACCGATCGCGTAATATGCCTTAATGGGCATGTTTGCTGCTCAGGAACACCCAGTTCTGTAGCCTCCAACCCTGGATATAAAGCACTATTTGGCAATAGGAATGACGAGGCATTGGCAATTTATGAGCATGACCATGATCACACCCATCTACCGGATGGCACAGTACGTCACGCTGATGGATCAATAACTCAACATTGCCATCCCGATGATGGGCATCACCAACACGACAAGCATAAACATAAAGGGCACGGTCATGCTTGATGATTTCTTTGTACGTGCGCTTGTAGCTGGCATTGGTGTAGCGTTGATTGCTGGTCCTCTTGGATGTTTCATTGTATGGCGGCGGATGGCCTATTTCGGCGATACACTTTCACACGCCGCACTATTGGGCGTAGCTCTTGCCTTCTTGTTTGAGGTCAACATCACGCTTGCTGTTTTTGCAGTATCAACATGTATTTCGTTAGCGCTTGTCGTCTTGCAAAGAAAAGCATCATTATCAGCAGATGCAATTCTTGGCCTTCTGTCGCACACAGCTTTAGCTCTTGGTCTCGTGGCACTGGCATTTATGACATGGATCCGGTTTGATCTTTTAGGTCTCTTGTTTGGTGATATTTTGGCTGTATCACATACTGACATCATCACTATCTGGGTTGGCGCTCTCATCATCTTGGCTATTCTGGCCTATATTTGGCGGCCATTATTTGCGAGCACCGTTAGCCCTGAAATCGCTAAAGCCGAAGGCATAAACCCAATGCAGGTCAATATTGCATTTATGCTGCTCTTATCGGCAACAATCGCAATTGCCATGAAAATCGTTGGTGTGCTTCTCATCACAGCGCTGCTCATTATACCTGCGGCGACAGCACGACGAGTTGCAACGACACCAGAACGAATGGCAATTATCGCCGCATTTATTGGAATGTTCGCTGTCTTTGGCGGACTTTACGGATCATTATCATGGGATACACCCGCAGGGCCATCCATTGTCGTTGCTGCATTCGCATTTTTCATGATCTCTTTATCGCCAATTGCGAATCTTGTGAAAGTTTCACATAATACGAACCGAGAGGAGGAATAGATGCATCAACATAGTCTGGATGGTTTAACCAAAAACCAAAGCCTTGTGATGTCGACACTGCAAGATTCAGAGGGGCCTCTAACAGCTTACACTATTCTTGATAATTTGAGAGATGATGGGTTTCGTGCCCCTTTACAAGTCTATAGAGCATTGGAAAAGCTGATAGAAATTGGTGTCGTTCACCGCCTTGAAAGTCTCAATGCATTTGTTGCTTGCCAGCATCCAAATTGTGATATGCACACGACCATTGCTTTTACAATTTGCAATAATTGCGGAAACGTTGCTGAGCTTTCAGATGATACTTTATCAGACGAACTAAAAAACATAGCTCAAAGGCAACATTTTACATTGCAAAAATCAGCCATCGAATTACGCGGCATTTGTGGCAACTGCCAGTAATGTTACTGCCAGTAATGTTACTTAATGAGAGTCATAAGAGCATAGACAATCTGTGCTGCTGTAAAGTTCCAACCATCCATGTCTTTAATGGGTGCTAGTTCTACGACATCCAGCCCTACAAGATTACGCCCCTTAAGTGCGCTTTTAACAATGTGGATTGATTGAAAGTAAGATAACCCGCCTGGCACCGGAGTTCCGGTCGCAGGCATTTCAGATGGGTCTAAACCATCCACATCATATGAAACGTAGATATTTTCGGGAAAGTCGTCTGGTAAATTGATCTCATAAATTGACTTGCTGACAAGCTCTTCTGCATCGATATGAAAAACATGCTTCTCGAGCCTACGATCAACCTCTTCCCGACAAAGTGCACGTACACCGAATTGTGCCAGGCGAACATCTTCATCCGCCAGCAATTGCATTACTGATGCATGAGAATATTTCTCATCTTGATAGGCTTTCCGCAAATCTGCGTGCGCATCAATTTGTACAACACCAACAGGGGCATCTAAAGCTTGCTGAACACCAACAACTGCTCCATAAGATAAGCTATGCTCACCACCCAATGTGACTGGTATTCGGCCTTCGCTTACAGCAAGCTTTGTACGTTCACTCAAACGTCGCATCACATCTGCTAAAGCACCATCACAACTTATTGACGGTTCAGTGAAAATACCTTCCTCACATATTTCTCGATTAAAACACAGGCGCTCTAATTGATCACTTGCTTCCAAAATCGCATCAGGACCAAACCGTGTACCGCTACCGTAAGAGACGGTTCTCTCAAGTGGCATTGGAATAATGACAAACTTTGCATCCTCTCGCTGGCGCTCTTGATCGGATAGCTCGCTATCTAAAAATACTTTGCTCATTGGTGTAACCGCATACGGAAATCCTCATAACCAAATTCACAAATCATTTTAAGATCATCCGTTTCCGAATTCCAAAGCGCAATAGCTGGAAGTGGTACACCATTAAACGTATTTGTCTTCACAAATGAATAATGTGCCTGATCCAGAAATGCGATCCGATCACCAACATCTGGTGAGCCTTCAAACTTATAATCACCGATGACATCACCAGCCAAACATGAGGGCCCGCCTAAACGATGAAGAGGTCCGGATTTAGCTTCACCCAGCATGTCCGGACGATATGGAGCTTCAATAACATCAGGCATATGACAGGTTGCAGAAATATCAGTAATTACTATTGGCATGCCGTTTTCAACCACATCAAGCACTTCACCAACTAAAATGCCGGCATCCAGCGCAACAGCTTCACCCGGTTCGAGATAAATATCCAGCCCAGTTTTAGATCTGATCTCCTGAATGAGTTGAACCAATCCATCCCGATTATAATCCGCGCGCGTGATATGGTGTCCACCTCCAAAGTTCAACCATTCTAGCTGAGGCAAAAACGTCTGTATCTGAGGTTCGATCGCTGCCCAAGTCCGCTCAAGCGGCTCAAACTCCTGCTCGCATAATGTATGGAAATGTAATCCCACAACACCTTCAAGCATATCAGCACTCAAAGATGATATAGGAGTTCCAAGCCGGGAAAACGCCGCGCATGGATCATATTTTTCAACAAGCCCCTCGGAGTGTTCAGGATTTATTCGCAACCCAATTTCAACATCCGAGCAAAGCCCTTGGATTAAAGGCATAAAACGTTTCAACTGCTGAGACGAATTAAAAATAAGATGGTCAGATATCTCAATGATTTCCGGTAGGTCTGTTTCTTTATATCCAGCACAAAACGTTGTGATCTCCCCAGAGTAAAATTGCTTCGCGAGTTTTGCTTCAAACAAGCCAGATGTACATGTGCCGGAGAGATATTTGCTTACTAAAGGCGCAAGTGCGGGAAAGGAAAATGCCTTAAGGGCAGACAAAACTTTAGCACCTGACCGGTCTGCAATATCAGCAAGCACACTAAGATTTTGCTCCACCTTTGCTTCATCAATAACAAAACAAGGAGACTGGACACGAGATAAATCAAAATCCGCAAACGGGCCTGCGCCGCCCGACTGTGTTTCCATCATCTTTGGTGGCTTGCTCAACGGATCACCTAAAAGTCGACAGGCTTATCAAGTTCATGAACCTGCCACGGCAACCCGTGCTGATTAAGCATTTCCATATAATCATCAGGATCGAGTTGTTCGGTATTCCAAACACCGGCTTCAGCCCAGTTACCTTTAAGAACTTGTGCTGCACCAATCATAGCCGGAACGCCAGTTGTATAGGCAACGGCTTGGCTACCTACTTCCGCATAGCATTCTTCATGATCACAAATGTTATAGATATAATAAGTCTTTTCAGCACCATCCTTCATACCAGTTGCAATATCACCAATACAGGTTTTACCCTTGGTCAACTCACCAAGTTCACCTGGGTCAGGTAGAACGGTTTTTAAAAACTGTAGTGGTATAATTTCAACACCCTCATGATTGACAGGTTCTATGCTCGTCATACCTATATTTTGCAGTACAGTAACATGGTTGATATAGGCATCACCAAACGTCATCCAAAAACGTGCGCGTTCCACCTCAGGGAAGTGCGTTTTTATGCTCTCAAGCTCCTCATGATACATGAGGTACATGTTTTTCTCGCCAACACTTGGAAAATCAAATGCAACCTTAGTCGACATAGCTGCAGATTCTATCCAAGCCCCATTTTCCCAATGACGAACCGGCGCTGTTACTTCGCGAATATTAATCTCAGGATTAAAGTTTGTGGCAAAGGCTTTGCCATTATCTCCCCCATTACAATCCAAAATATCGATCTGGCGGATCGTCTCAAGCTTATGCTTACGGAGCCAAGTTGCAAACACACTTGTCACACCAGGGTCGAAACCAGAACCAAGAATTGCCGTCAAGCCTGCTTTTTTAAAACGATCTTGATATGCCCATTGCCAGGAATATTCAAATTTAGCTTCCTCTGGCGGTTCATAATTTGCGGTATCAAGATAATTAATGCCAGCTTCCAGACAAGCATCCATCAAAACCAAATCCTGATACGGCAGTGCTAAATTTACAAGAAGTTCAGCTCCCGTTTCTTTAATCAAAGCAACCGTAGCCGATACATCCATGGCATCAAGTTCCGCCGTGTGAATGGTAACGCCAACGCGTTCCATAACAGCTGTAGCAATCTCGTCACACTTAAATTTGCGGCGACTTGCCAAAGTGATTTCTGAGAATATTTCTGAATTCATTGCCATCTTGTGGACAGCAACTGAACCAACGCCACCTGCGCCAACAACGAGTACTTTTGACATGACTAACCTTCCCAATATACGGAGTTAAAGCGTATCTGCGCTTTCAAAATATGTGTAACCGTTCATCAAATTCTTGTAAATCAACATAATGCTTTTGCGCTCTTTAACGCTGATTTTACCTGCATCAACAGCTTGCTCCAACGTTTCTTTGAATGCATCTATACAATCCTTTGGATCATATTCAACATAAGACAAGACATCAGAGATGCTATCACCTTCCACCTCATTAAGTAGATTAAAACCACCCTTGCCATCAAAATCAATTGTGACGACATTAGTATCGCCGAACAGGTTATGCAGATCACCTAAAGTCTCTTGGTAAGCACCGATAAAAAATACACCCAAATAATAAGCTTCATCATCATCTATGGCGTGTAGTGGCAAAGCACTGACATCTCCAGATTCCATTATGAAATTATCAATTTTCCCATCTGAATCGCAAGTGATGTCGGACAAAATGGCCTTCCGGGTTGGTGGCTCATTTAAGCGCTGTAGTGGTACGATTGGATGAAGTTGGTCAATTGCCCAAACATCTGGCAGAGATTGAAACAAAGAAAAGTTACAATGATAAATATCTACAAGCTGACCAAATTTCTCCTCCATCTCATCAGATGTAACATCCTCTTTATCTGCCAAAGCTTTAATGAGTGAAGCGACATGCAAGAAGATCTTTTCTGCCCGCGCCATTTCTCGAATTGAAATATTGCCATAACTGAACAATGTGCGCAGCTCATCCCGATAATATCGAGCATCATTAAAACACTCTTGCAACCTGTCAACTGAAAGATAGCCTTTAATAGCGGTGAGATCCGATAAAAAGTGGTGATCATCAGACTGAAGTTCCGGCATATCACTATGTTGATAATCTGTCGTTTCAAGCACACTGAACGCCAAAAAAGATGAATGAGCAACAACAGCCCTGCCGCTCTCTGTTACCAATGTCGGGTGAGCCAATCCCGCTTCATCCATAGCATAGCCGACAGCTTCCACCACATTGGTGCAATATTCGGCCATTGTATAGTTTGTTGAATTAACAGTACTCGTTTTCTGACCAGTGTAATCAATACCCAAGCCACCGCCGAGATCAAGAAAAGAGAGCGGAACCCCCTCCCCAGAAAGGCTTATGAAAACGCGACAGGCTTCAGTTACCGCCCGCCGAACATCATTCACGTTAGGTATCTGAGATCCAAGGTGAGAATGTTGCAAGACCAAACAATGCAGCAGCTTTTCTTTCTTAAGGCGATCAATAACGTCTACAAGCTGACTGATAGACAAACCGAAAGTTGAGCGGTCGCCGGAGCTTTCCGCCCAATTACCACCTACTTGATGGGTTAGCTTAATTCGAACACCAAGCTGTGGCTCCTGATCGAGTTCTTTGGCAACTTCGATAACAAGATTTAACTCTGTCATACTTTCGAGAACAAGAACGACATTAAATCCCAACTGCCGCGCCCGAATAGCAAGTTCGATAAATTCCTTATCTTTAACGCCGTTACAGATGATCAATGCATCCGGTGCAAATTTCTGACTGAGCGCTATGACCAATTCAGGCTTTGAGCCTGCCTCAAGCCCAAAATTATAAGGTCTGCCATATTCCGTAATTCGGTCGATCACCTGCGCTTGCTGATTAACCTTAATTGGGAACACGCCACGATAAACGCCCTTATATTTGTAATTTTTGATAGCATTTGCAAAACAGTCATTCAGGCTGTTGAGTGAATGTTTCAAATAAGATGCAACGCGAATAAGAACGGGCGTCTGAATGCCACGAGCTTCCAAGTTCGCTATAATTGAGGGAAGACTGATCGGAGGTTGATCAGGCGATAAGGGGTTCAGAAGGCCAAGCTCACCGTTACCCAACTTGGTTACATACCCATCACCCCAGCGATCAACACCGTAAATATCTGAATCATCAATTTCGCTCATAAATGCGATTTCCCTGTCAATTCTTTAGTTGCACTTTTCGCACTTGTCGGAATATAGATCGTTTGGCAAGTAAAATGTTCTTTTCAATACAAAAATTCTCGATATGTTACCTATAAATCGAGATGACAATCAATTTTGGGTAAGAAGAAATTAAATGAAATTCTGTGCAGGCATAGACTTAGGCGGAACAAAGATCGAAGCGAGACTGTTTGATCAAAGTTTCAATGAACAAAACCGAAGGCGGATTGAAACACCTGTTACCAGCTATGCTCTGCTGCTGGAGGGTATCTTGGAGCAATTAAACTGGATTGAAAAACAGGCACCTAGCGGCCCAATTGGTTTGGCAAGCGCGGGAATAATCAACCCAACCACTCGCCAGATATTTGCGTCAAACCTTCCCTTTGATCAACAGCACCTTGAATCTGACATTGAGCAGAAATTTGGCCGTTTCGTTCCTCTTTTGAATGATAGCAATGCATTTGCGCAGTCAGAGGCAAACTTCAAAGATACACAACAATTTAACAATATTGTTGGACTTATAATTGGAACAGGCGTTGCCGCCGGTCAGGTATTTTCACAAGAAATTGTAATAGAAGGCGCCAACGGCCAGTGGGGGGAAATCGGCCACATTCCGTTTCCCGCATCAACTGCCTATAAGTACGACCTTCCCATCATAGACTGCGGTTGCGGACAACCCGGATGTTTTGAAACGCTTCTAGCTGGACCGGGTTTGGTTAAACTTGTCAAACATAAAACTGGTACTGAAACCACAACATACGAGATATTTTCCGATCAAAAATACGCACCATTGCTAGATATCTGGTTTGAGATACTAAGCGATCTCCTCGCCATTATTGCAAAAACAAATGATCCGGAAGTTATCGTGTTTGGCGGCGGACTGGGAGCATTACCCATCGTGACCGAAAAAGTTGGGAGCCTGCTAAAACCTAAATTACTCCCGGGAGCAACCGTACCGAAGCTCGTCACGGCTCAAGGCGGAGATGCCAGCGGTGCGCGCGGTGCGGCAATTTATGCTCTTAATCGAGAGCGCAGGAATTCCTAGATAGAATCTGCAAATTAATTTGCACATATGCAAAATATCTAAGAAGCTCTGTTTATGAAAATAACCCTTATCGCACTCGCCGCAATCGTAACCGTAATTCTATTCATCTATATATTTGTCGGATTGGAGAGGGTCTGGGAGTTCACATCGGGAAACCCAGACTTGGGAGCCATTAATATTGAGACTTTAGAAAAAGCACCAGAACCAAACCAATATCTCCTTTGCCCGGAAGACTATTGTGCGGAAACGCCAGATACTATTGCAAGTACCTATGACATCCCCGCTTCAGAGTTGTTCGCAGAAATTCTTTTACTCTTGGAAGCAAATCCAAAATCAGAGTTACTCTCTTCTGATGAACGCGAGCTAACGCTACGTTTTCTAACACGTTCTCCGGCATTGAGATTTCCCGACACTACAAACATTGAAGTGATTGAAATTTCTAATACCCAATCAACCTTGGCAATCTACGCACAAGCAAAAATGGGTGTATCAGACTTAGGTGCGAATAAAAAACGCATCGACGCGATGGTAGAAGAACTCGAGACGCGCATTTCGCAACGCAACTAAATTGAGGTTTTAACACCAAAAAACAGGCGGCATCACTGTCGCAATGCCGCCTGTTTAGAGCTTATAGTTCGCTACAATTGAACGAGGATTAAAACCCTCTAATCAATCTTTGTTAGAAGCGAATCTAAGCTAGCCTTCGCATCACCATAGAACATGCGAGTATTTTCTTTGTAAAAGAGTGGGTTTTCAATACCAGAATAGCCAGTGCCTTGCCCACGTTTTGATACAAACACTTGTTTTGCTTTCCAACATTCAAGCACAGGCATACCTGCAATCGGGCTGTTTGGATCTTCCTGTGCAGCTGGGTTTACGATGTCATTTGAACCGATAACAATTGCCACATCAGTTTCAGGGAAATCGTCGTTGATTTCATCCATTTCCATAACAATATCATATGGTACTTTTGCTTCAGCCAGTAGAACATTCATATGACCGGGTAAACGACCTGCAACCGGATGAATGGCGAAACGCACATTCTTACCTTTTGCACGAAGTCGTTTTGTCAATTCAGACACAGACTGCTGAGCTTGCGCAACTGCCATTCCATAGCCTGGAATGATGATAATGCTATCAGCATCTTGCAGAGCTGATGCAACACCATCTGCATCGATAGCAATCTGTTCGCCATCAACTTCCATCGCAGGACCGGCTTGACCGCCACCGAAGCCACCAAGAATAACACTAATGAACGAACGGTTCATAGCCTTACACATGATGTAACTCAAAATTGCACCAGATGAACCTACAAGCGCACCAACAACAATCAGCAAATCATTGCCAAGCGTAAAGCCGATGGCTGCAGCGGCCCAACCGGAGTAAGAATTCAACATGGATACAACAACAGGCATATCCGCACCACCAATGCCCATGATCAAATGGTACCCGATAAAGAATGCAAAGAGTGTCATAAGGACGAGTGTCCACATGCCAGCACCATTGAAATACATAATAAGCAAGATAAGCGACGCAATGGCAGCAGCAGCATTAAGCATATGGCCACCTGGCAATTTATTTGCCTTGCCGTCAACCTTGCCTGCAAGCTTACCAAAGGCCACTACCGAACCTGTGAATGTCACAGCACCGATAAATACACCCAAGAAAACTTCGACTTTCAAGATGGATATTTCTGTCGCTGTTTTCTTAGCAAGTTTTTCGGCAAACCCAGCAAGACCGGACTCCTTAAAGAATGCCAGCTTCTCCGCAGATGACATATCAGGCGACATAGCAGACTTAAGCGCCAAAACATCTTGCAGCTCGATCTCAGCATTAAAGCCAATAAACACCGCAGCTAGGCCAACAAAGGAATGAAGCGCTGCCACAAGTTGCGGCATCTCGGTCATTTCGACTTTCTTGGCAACAACCATACCTAGGTATGATCCAACAGCGATCATCGCAATAATGATGATGTAATTTGCCATCCCGGGGCCAAAGAATGTCGCAGCTACCGCAACGCCCATACCAACGATGCCATACCAAACGGCGCGTTTTGCACTTTCCTGTCCAGACAAACCGCCCAGAGACAGGATGAAGAGAACAGATGCAGCAATATAAGCTGCAGATACAATACCAATACTCATGTCATCTCTCCCCTTAAGACTTCTGGAACATTGCCAACATACGGCGCGTGACCATGAAGCCACCAACAATGTTGATCGATGCGATTAAGATTGAAATTGCCGATAATGCCAGAACAAGCCAATTGCTTGACCCGACCTGCAAAAGCGCTCCCAAAATAACGATCCCGGAGATCGCATTGGTGACAGCCATTAAAGGCGTATGTAGTGAATGTGATACATTCCAAATAACTTGAAAACCAACAAAGCATGCGAGAGCAAACACAATAAAGTGCTGCATGAAGCTCGCTGGCGCATACATACCAATAATTGCCATCAATACCGCACCTGCCCCAAGCAATGTGAACTGTTGTTTGCTTGCTTGTCTAAAAGCGGCAACTTCCGCCGCAGCTTTTTCCTCAGAAGTAAGCTCAGGCTTCACTTCTTTTGGCTTGGCGGCAATAGCCTGTACTTTCGGCGGCGGCGGCGGGAATGTTACTTTACCCTTGAAAGTCACCGTTGAACCACGGATCACATCATCTTCCATATCATGTTTGATCTTACCATCTTTTTCTGGCGTAAGATCTGTCATCATATGGCGGATATTTGTTGCATAAAGCGTCGAACTTTGCGTTGCCATGCGGCTTGGAAAATCCGTATAACCAACAATTGTCACGCCATTTTTTGTAACAATTTTCTCATCCATAACCGTAAGTTTACAGTTACCGCCCTTTTCCGCAGCAAGATCGATGATAACCGAACCGGGCTTCATCGCCTTGACCATATCTTCCGTCCAAAGCTCAGGGGCTTCCCGGTTTGGAATAAGTGCCGTTGTAATTACGATATCAACTTCGGGCGCGAGTTCACGGAATTTGGCAAGCTGCGCTTCTCTAAATTCTGGAGATGAAACCGATGCATATCCGCCACTGGCAGCACCATCTTTCTGCTCTTCTTCAAAATCGAGATAAACAAATTCCGCACCCATACTTTCAACTTGTTCAGCAACTTCGGGCCGAACATCAAAGGCATACGTGATAGCGCCAAGCGATGTAGATGTACCAATGGCTGCAAGGCCGGCAACACCTGCACCAACAACTAAAACTTTTGCCGGTGGAACTTTACCCGCAGCTGTAATTTGACCCGTAAAGAAACGGCCAAAATTGTTACCAGCTTCGATGACGGCACGATAACCAGCGATATTTGCCATGGATGATAGAGCATCCATTTTCTGCGCACGTGAAATACGTGGCACCATTTCCATCGCAATGACATTGACGCCCTGCTTTTCAGCAAGCTTCATACCATCTTCATTACCAGCGGGATTGAAGAAGGAAATCAAAGTTTGACCTTTAGAAAGGCGCTTCAACTCAGCCGCACTTGGCTGACGAACTTTCGCAATAATATCGCTGTCTTTCCAAAGAGCTGATGCAGTTTTTACAACTTCTACGCCAACGGCTTTATAATCTTTATCTGCAAATCCAGCGGCTTTACCGGCGCCAGTTTGTATTGCACACTCAAAGCCAAGTTTTTGTAGCTGAACAGCAGATTCGGGGGTCATCGCAACACGATTTTCGCCCGAAACCGTTTCAGCAGGGGTGCCCAGTTTCATATCAAACTCCTACATCTGCTCGACTATTAAAGTGCCAAGCACATCGTTATATTCCCAAAAATATCAGTAGATGACTACTTCCAGAGGCAACATCATAACCCAACATTGCCCTGTCTTACGCATGGTTTTCGTCTAACTCATTAATAAACTCAAGGGGTTAATATTCATTTTTTCGGCATATAACAACAACTCGCCAGAACTTAATGTCTCTAAATATTTTGTTTAATCGATTTAACTTATTGTTTTAATTCAAAAAAATAAAATACACGATCTGTGAATAAAATGTGTTATCGATATCATCGATGCATCGGCGTTTATCAATATGCCGAAATAGATTCGCTAAAATGTGTATGTTTGGTATGAACAGATCACAAAAAACGGCCATTAAACGAGAACATTCACGTTAAACAGCCGTTCCTTATTCATAGATCTTCGTGACAACTAGCACAAAGAAAGCTCTACCATTACTCTTTCATTGCGCCTGGTCCCGGTATCGCAGCAGGAGGGCATTTACCCAAAATGATCATACCAAGTACTTCATCCTTGGTTACATCTTCTGTTCTGGCATAACCAACCACTTGCCCGTTCTTCATCACAGCCACACGATCTGCCAGATCAAACACATCATGAATATCATGGCTGATAAGGAATATCCCGATGCCATCTTTTTTAAGTTGATGGATCAGCTCGCCAACCTGCTCAGTTTCCTGAGGTCCAAGGGCAGCCGTCGGTTCATCCATAATCAAGATTCGAGCATTGAAAAGAATAGCTCTAGCAATGGCAACTGATTGCCTTTGACCACCGGATAATTTACTTACCGGCTCCTTAAAGCGTTGAAAGTTTGGATTAAGACGACCCATAACTCGCCTCGCCTCTGCTTCCATTGCAGTATCATCCAAAGTTCCAAAATTCGTCAAAATTTCTCGACCCAGATAAAGGTTAGCAGCAGCGTCTACATTGTCGGCCACGGCTAGGGTTTGGTAAATCGTTTCAATTCCATATTTCTTTGCATCTCGTGGATTTTTTATGTCGGCTAACTCGCCATTTACATAAATATCTCCCGTGTCACGCTTATAAGCACCTGACAGCATTTTGATCAAAGTAGACTTGCCCGCACCATTGTGGCCTAAAACAGCAACCACCTCACCCGGGAATAAATCTATATCAACGTGATCAACGGCCTTAATGCCTCCAAAAGCAATGGAGATATCTGTCATTTTTATCAGCGGAACCGCATTATTTGTTTCTTTAGACATCATAATCTCCTTACTTCGCTCTTTTGCGGTAAACTGTATCGACCCAAACGGCGACAACGAGGACCGAACCAACAACCATGCGCTGAATGGATGAATCAAACCCAATCAGAACCATGCCTGAGAGTAGACTTTGCATAACCAAGGCACCCAAAATGGCACCATAAATAGTCCCCATTCCACCAGCTAGCGAAGTTCCACCGATTACCGCAGCTGCAATCACGTAAAGCTCATCTAAAGTGCCTAGAGCATTGGTTGCGGAATTCAAACGAGCCGAAGCAATTACGGCTGCTATTCCCGTTAACATTCCCATCAAAGCAAATATTTTTAAAGTCATCCACTTTGTGTTGATACCAGCCAAAGCGGCTGCCTCAGGATTACCACCAATGGCATAAACATATCGCCCGAACCTGGTTCTAATCATCAAGAATGTCATACAAATACCAACTGCAACCAAGATTAAAACTGGGATAGCAAAGCCATGACTGATAAACGCGCCCTCAAGGTTCTGACCTGTTTCGCGGCCTATCTTTCTCAAGATACCTTTTGGCAAAGGATAAGCATTCACCAGCATCACAGATGCAACAATGGCAATACAGCCAACTGTTGCCAGAAAGCCCTCAGCCCACATTGGTCGCAATTTAAACTGGTGCCTTTTACGCGACTGGCGCGCAGAATAGAGCATATAGATCACACCGACACAGGCTAGCAAACCGACAATCCAACTCGCAGTGGCGCCAATGGAACCGTATGGCCCGCCGCCTAATAATGCGAAGGTTGGATCAACAGGTGAAATCGTCCGTCCATCAGCCGCCTGGAACGCCATACCCCGCCAAAACATCAATCCACCTAGAGTGACAATGAATGCAGGAATATCGCGATAAGCAATCAACCATCCGTGAAATGCACCAATTGCTGCACCCAGGATCAGACCAGAAAACACTGCTATTATCCAAATGGACCAATGCCCCAAACCCAAATACTGCGGAAGAATTTCAACCTGTAGCAGGCCCATTGCCATGCCGATCACTCCGATCATGGACCCAACTGAAAGGTCAATGTTACGTGTGATAATAACCAAAACCATTCCTGTCGCCATCACACCGATCGAGGCTGTTTGAACGGATAGATTCCATAGGTTACGTGGGGTTAAAAATCGCCCCCCATCATTGAATGCTTCACCATAAAGGTGAAATCCCACCCATATAATGATAAGGGCACCAAGCATGCCAATTAGCCGAACATCAAGTTCGGTTGCTTGTAAAAATCGAGAAAAAACGCTGGGGTTATCTATCTCTTCAGCGCCATGTTTTTTAACTGGTTCGCTCACCGGACATATCCTGTAACTTGAATTTCATAAAAAACTCCGCGCTAGCGGACGCTAGCGCGGAGAATTTACCTGGATTAATTAACAGCCATCAACACCATCTTGAGCGCCAGCACATGCCTGCTCTTTGGAGATATGACCGCCATCAATTGCGATACTCAAGTTATCTTTTGTCAAAGGAGTTGGCTCAAGAAGAATTGCGTTAATCGCAATACCTTTCTCACCACCGGTAAATTTAACAGCGCCTTCAATACTATCCATAGATGCACCTTCAGCTAAAGCTGATGCAATCTCGCCTGCTGCTTTACCCAAGTTACGTGCATCTTTCCAAACTGAAACAGTTTGAGTACCACGTGCCACGCGGTTAATCGCAGCCAAATCGCCATCTTGGCCACCCACTGGGATTACCAAACCTTGAGCACTCAATGCAGCAACAACACCTCCGGCCATGCCATCATTCTCGGATAGTACAGCATCAACATTGTTATCATTTGCAGTTAGAATTTGCTCCATATTCTTTTGAGCGTTTTCCGGCTTCCAACTATCTGAGAATGCTTCACCAACAATTTTGATTTTGCCAGCATCAACATCCGCACCGATAACTTCCATCATACCTTGCAGCAAGAATGCCGCATTTGGATCACCCGGATCACCTTTGATGATCGCATAGTTTCCTGTCGGTTGAACAGCTTGAACTGATTTAGCGATAATACGACCAACGCCAATATTATCAAATGTAAGATAGAATGCACGGACATCTTCGATCAAACGATCATAACCGATAACTGGGATGCCTTCGTTGGCAGCAGCTTCAATTGCAGGAGCAATTGCATCTTTGTCCCATGCATTAATGATCAAAACATCGACACCTTGCGCAATCAGCGCTTCGATATCAGTCAATTGCTTTGCAGATGATGATTCAGCATCAGCAGAAACATATTCGTTTCCTTCTGCGCTGATTGCAGCAACAATAGCCGCCTCATCTGTTTTCCAGCGCTCCTCTTGGAAACTTGCCCAAGATACACCAATTTTTTTGTCTTTAGCGACAGCACCACCAAGTAGAGCTGCAGATAGGGCAGCACTAGCAAGCAACATAGTTGCGAATTTTTTCATTTGAATCCCTCCCAAATGACTATTTTGTAAAGAGCGCATGATGCACAATTTTACATTTACCTTAAAAAATCGACCGAAGAAGTTATTTTTCTCGACAGCCAAGAAAATAATTGCCAGAGTTTTAATTGGGAGTCAACAGCATTTATTTCGAGTATCGAGAAAATTGACATTATGGAAAAGTTGGATATAGTTTCGAAAAAAATTTAGCAGGCAAAAACGTCGTATGTTAATGAAAGCAAGTACCGAATCTTTAAGAATGCAAAACCGCGGTATTGTCTTATCGGCCCTGCGTCGTTTGGGTGCGGTTTCTCACACTGAAATCTCTGAATGGTCAGGCCTTAGCTCCGCAACAATCTCAGCCATAACCACAGAGCTGGAGAAGGAAAACGTTCTCCAACGCGTTGAACAGGCTCCTGCATCAGGACGCGGAAGACCTCGTGTTAAACTACGTCAAAACCCTGAAGCTGCCTATATTGCTACAGTTAGAATCACTTCGGAGACACTCCAATATTCCCTGATAGACTATTCAGGCGTAATGAAGGATCGATTTGAGGAGAAGCGTCCTCCCGAAGAAACAGGTGTCGATGAATTCTGCGCCCGTTTTAAGGCTGGCCTTAAAAGATTAGCAGAACGGGCCAAACTTAATCATGATCGAATCTTAACAATATCTATTGCGACCAAAGGTTTGGTAACGCGCGGCAAACCAGAGTTAAACTGGTCGCCCGTTTTTGAAGATCAAACGATCGACTTTGAAGCCTTACTTTCAAAGGATTGGTCAGGTCAGATCCGCTTAACCAACGACACCCAATTTGCGGCACAAGCGGTAATGCGCAAAATCGCAGCAGACCCATCTGCTCAAGAAAGAAAACAAATTGCTGTTCTGTCACTCAATCATTCCATTGGTCTTGGCATAGCGACACAAGAACCGGATGGCCGGATAACGGCATTTGCTCCCCCTTTTGGGCATATGATGCATATAAGCAATGGTCCAGTTTGCCGTTGCGGCTCACACGGATGTATCGAAGCCTATGCGGGGTATTACGGAATATTGCGAACAGCATTTGAGGTCGACAAGAACACCATTCCGGCAAAATTCATACCGTCAGCTGAAATCGAAAAAATTGCAGTCCGTGCTCGTCAAGGTGACCGCATGAGCGAATACGCATTTCGAATGGCAGGAGAAGCTATAGGGCTTGGCATAGGTCGACTTCTCACGCTTTTAGGTCCCATGCCAATAGCTATTACTGGCGCTGGAATTTCCTTTTACGACCTTATGCAAGAAGCCATCTTAAACGGCATTAAAAACAACTTACAAATTCGGCGTGAAAAAATGCCCGAAATTTCGCTTCATCCCGATGAAAGTGAATTAATTTTCTATGGCAATGCCCAGAGCTGCCTGAGTGACCTTGATAATAATACTATCTCAGATCGAACTGCAATCTATTGGAAACAAACGTAATGCGTCATATTGTTCTTCTCAGCTGCGCCGCCATTTTATCAGCTCAACCCACCTTTGCGGAAAACGCCACCCCGTGGGAAGAGCGCACCGAAGCAATTGGCAGCATTAAAAAAATGCCACGCGGATTTCTTGGACGTGCGGAGTTGGATAAACTTGTCAAAACTGGTGAGGATCTCTTTGCGGCGAAGTTTACCACACAAGATGGCGTTGGGCGACCCAAAGCAACAGCGGCAATACTTCCCACCAAAGCGCGGCGAATCTCACAAAATTTATTCGCCAGAACATCAGGATCGGATTCTGGATCATGTGCTGCTTGCCACAATGAACCATTCATGGGCGGTGCCGGAGATTTCGTAACCAACGTTTTTGTCTCCGAGGGTTTTACTAATTCTGACTTTGATTCAACCAACCCGCAATTCTCAAATGAGCGAGGAACAAATCACTTATTCGGCGCGGGCCTCATTGAATTATTAGCAAGAGAGATGAGTTCAGAACTCATCGAAATACGCGCGCAAGCCCTTCGCAAGGCAAAAAATCAAAATGAGTCCATCCGCCAAAAACTCACATCAAAAGGCATATCTTTCGGCTTCATAACAGCTCATTCAGATGGCTTGATAGACTTGACGGAACTAGACGGCATCGACAGCGATCTTGTTATCAGACCATTTAGTCAAAAAGGCGTCATGACATCCCTTCGCCAGTTTACAGTCAATGCAGCAAATCACCACCACGGCATGCAAGCTACAGAACGCTTTGGAACACGCTGGACAGGTGAACTTGATTTTGATGAGGATGGATATAAACTCGAACTTAGTCATGCAGATATCTCGGCCTTAGTAGCATGGCAAGCAACGTTGCGACCTCCTGTTAAGGTCGAACCTGAAAATACTCTTTGGAAAGAAGCTGCACTCAAAGGTGAGACAAAGTTTGATGACTTGGGCTGCACCTCTTGCCATGTGCCTGCTTTACCACTCACCTCATTGCAATTCGATGACCCCGGTATATTTGACGTAGCAGGTACACTACAGTCTTTTCAGGTTGAAGCTCCGGCGACCTATGATCTGGCTATGCTTGAGTGGGCACAAAGCCTACCTCGAAACGAAAAAGGTCAGGTTCTTGTTCCTCTATTTGGTGATCTAAAGCGTCATGTTATGACGGATAACCAAGTAGACGGGTTTGGCAACGAACTTATGTCACAACGATTTGTAGATCGTAATATTTTCATAACTGCAGAACTTTGGGGGCTTGGATCTACGGCACCCTATGGCCATCGTAACGATTTTGCCGATCTACATAGTGTCATTGATGCCCACGGCGGTTCAGCGCGCAAATCTCGAGATGCTTATCTTGCCGCATCCGAAAGTGAAAAAAGCCAGCTGATTGCATTTTTACGAACATTGGAGATCAAGTAATGCGTAAATACATCATCTCCTTCACAGCCGCCCTCCTACTTACCTCGTCCCCTACGTTTGCAGAAACAGATTTTCCATTTGATGTTCCATCGATGAATGAACAATCTGCTATCGCAGGCATTAAACATCAATATGATGGTCCTTGGGAATATTTTGTTGGCGGCGGCGCTGCTAGCTTTGACTGCAACGGCGATCGAATGCCTGACCTGTTTCTTGCTGGCGGCACCAATGACGCTCAACTATTTATCAATCGATCGAAGCCAGAAGGTAATTTGAATTTTGAGAAGCAAGCACTCGATCTCGGCAAAAGCCTTATTAAAGTAGTAGGAGCATACCCATTAAACATTGATAATGATGAACATATGGATGTCGTCATTCTGCGCGTTGGATCGAACCAAATACTACAAGGTGGTCCTGATTGCAGCTTCACAAAATACAACAATCGACTTTCATTTAATGGTGGACGCGAATGGAGCACAGGCTTTGCTGCTATTTGGGAAGGCAAAAACGACTTTCCCACCCTCGCCTTTGGCAACTATGTCGACCGCAATGCTCCCGGTTCACCTTGGGGAACATGTTCTCCAAACATACTTCTACGTCCTGATGGCACGGGCAAGTACGGTGAACAAATATCTCTCGAACCAGGTTTTTGTTCTTTATCAATGATTTTTACCGATTGGAATAAGTCAAACAAGCCCGATTTGCGTATTACAAACGACAGGCAATATTACCGTGGCGGCGAAGAACAACTTTGGAACATATCCGATGGACAGATGCCAAAAATCTATGGGCGTTCGGATGGATGGGAAACACTAAAAATCTGGGGAATGGGGATTGCCGAAGCAGACCTTGATGGTGATGGTTTCCCTGAATATGCGTTAACATCGATGGGCGATACGAAAATCCAATCCTTAGATCAGGAAGCGGATGAAGAAAGCCCTATCTATCGAGATATAGCGTATGATCTGGGTGCAACAGCTCATCGTCCTTATATTGGTGATGATTTAAAACCTTCGACGGGTTGGCATTCTCAGTTTGCTGATTTCAATAATGATGCTCGCAGCGATTTGTTCATCGCTAAAGGCAACGTTGAAGCAATGCCAGACTTTGCAAAATACGATCCCGACAATATGCTTCTTGGCGGCCTAAATGGTGTCTTCAGCGAGAAAGGTGGTGAAGCGGGCATTGCATTAGATACCGTTGGGCGCGGTGCTATTATTGAAGATTTCAATGCAGATGGTATGCTTGATTTAGTTGTTGTTAATCGCAAATCAAACATCAGTCTTTTCCTGAACGAAGGTGCGAAAACTGAATGGGGACACCGCCCGATGGGTAATTGGGTTAAGATTGAGCTTGATAACGGCGACATCAACCCTAGCGCGGTGGGCGCAAAAATCAGCGTTAAAACCGGCAATCTAAACCAAAGCAAAACAATCCAAATTGGTGGCGGTCATGCCTCCGGTCAAACTGGTTTTTCACATTTTGGTCTTGGTGTTGCAGAGCGCGCCACCATTCGAGTTCAATGGCCAAACGGCGACTGGAGCCATCCATACAAAGTCTTTGCAAATAACCATGTTGTTATCAAACGTGGAAATGATGCTGCAAATTACTGGTATCCTGTCACTTCTGAATAAATGATAATACCAAACATTATTGGATCGCCTTTAATCCGGAATAGGCAAGACGGAAGTTTTGATAGGCTTCATCAAACTGTGGTTGAAGGGTTGATACCGGATCAATTGTTTGGCTAATTTCAGGCGCGACAATAACATCTTCTGGCGCTATCGATTTCGCAGCGACTTGACCAAGCCTTGCGGCTCCTAGAGCAGCTCCAAACTCGTGTCCTTTTGGCAGATGCAGCGGCAGGCCAAGAATTGTTGCAAGTAACTGCAACCAATAGTGAGATGCGCTCCCGCCTCCAATTGCTGTTAATCCATCAAGCTTGGCACCTGTAGATTGTAACGCTGCCAACGAGTCTCGCAATCCAAATGAAACACCTTCAATGACCGCTTGGGTCATATCGTGGTGGTTTGTTGATGTTGCGAGACCGGTGAACCCACCACGTATTTCAGCATCATTATGCGGCGTGCGTTCGCCAGAAAGATAAGGTAAAAATCTAACAGAACTCGGGGGTAAAACTTTATCGCCCAACGCACTGGTTAGCTCCGATGGCTTCGTGCCAGTAATACCAGCCAACCAGTTCAAGCTGTCTGTCGCAGATAACATCACACCCATTTGATACCACCGGTCAGGTACGGCATGACAAAATGTATGTACCGCCGTGGCAGGGTCTGGGACATAAGCGTTACGCGCAGCAAGTATAACGCCAGACGTTCCAAGCGATACAAAGCCCTGCCCTTCGTCTAATGCACCAATACCGCATGCCGCCGCCGCATTATCACCTGCGCCACCAGCTATAATAACTGTGTTCGAAAGCCCCCATTTTTGCTGAAGCTCTGGTTTTAATTCGCCGGAAACTTCACACCCTTCGACGAGTGAGGGCATTTGATCACGACGCATATGCCCCGCCTTGAGCAACTCATCAGACCAAACTCTTGCACTGCAATCTAGCCAGGATGTCCCTGCGCTGTCGGACATATCAGCAACATATGAACCAGTTAGATAAAAGTTCAAATAAGCTGCTGGCAATAGAACTTTCGCAACTTTAGCGTAAATATCAGGTTCATTATTTTTAACCCACTCAAGTTTTGGTGCGGTAAAACCGGGGAAAACTATGTTTCCAGATAGTTCCCTGACATTGGGTAACGCGTCCAGAATAACCGCCTCTTTGTAGGATCTGGTATCATTCCATAAGATACATGGGCGCAATACAGCGCCATCGGCACTTAATAAAGTCGCACCATGCATATGCCCTGCAACGCCAATGCCCTTCAATTCGGAAAATTCTGAATGTTGTTTTTTTAACTCGCCTATTGCACCATCGAGTGCGTCGATCCAGTGTTGTGGATTTTGTTCTGACCAACCAGCTTGAGGGTTTGAAACATTGTAGTGTTTTTCCGCAGAGCCAATAGATTTGCCATCTTCGCCAATCAACAAGGCCCTTAGACCAGATGTCCCAAGATCAATTCCCAAATAGCTCATTTTACAATCCTCAATATTTACAGGAGCAAGAGGATGTTATTCTACAGATTATTATTTATTTCAACCGTTAAAAAAATATACAGAGTATAGAAATGTCCAACATTACCTATTTTTGATCAAATAAGGAGTATCAAAAAAATACTCTTCTAAATTATTCCCTTCGCCAATACGATCAACAATAACGAAGTCACCCTGTTCATCAAGCGGCGTCAAAACAGCATGCCAAGTGTTGCGATGGTAGTTCACGCCCTGACCTTCCTCTGCCATAAAAGCGATTGGGGCATCCGGTGCACCATCTTTGTCAGCAGCTACAATCAAAAGAAATGGTTTTTTATCCAGGGGAATAAACGCCTGGCTACCTAGCGGATGCCGCTCCATCATGTTTAACTCTAAAGGCAAAGTATATGGCCTACCGCGACCTAAACTTATTCCGAGCTTCGCATCGTCACCTAAAATAGAGACTTGAGCTAGATCATGAAAACGATCGCACTTGCCATTGTTAATCGCAAAATCTGGCTTACGATTGAAATCAATCACATCACCATAGGGTGCAAAGGACTTTTCATCTAACGGCTTTATCTTAATGACTTGCATGCTGTACCCAACCAAGCTTCATATGGCGATTTACATCTTTATATAGAAGGTAACGAAAATTACTCGGCCCGCCCGCATAGCACGCCTGTGGGCAAAAAGCGCGCAACCACATGAAATCACCAGCTTCTACTTCGACCCAATCTTGGTTGAGCCGATAAACGGCCTTGCCTTCAAGCACGTACAAACCGTGCTCCATCACGTGTGTCTCAGCAAATGGTATAACGGCACCCGGCGCCAAAGTAACGATAGTAACATGCATATCATGGCGCATATCGTCAGGATCAACAAAGCGCGTTGTTGCCCATTTCCCGTCCGTATCAGGCATAGGGGTCGGCGGCACATCTTTTTCGTTCGTTACAAAAGCGTCAGGCGCATCTATCCCTTCTACTGCCTCATATGATTTACGAACCCAATGAAAACGGACATGCTCATGACCATTGTTCAGAACAGCCCATTTGCAAGCTGGAGGGATAAATGCGTAACCTCCTGATTTCAATTGATGTTGTTCGCCATCAAGCGTAAGCGCCATCTCACCCTCAACGACAAAAAGTACAGCTTCAGCATTCTGATCAAGTTCAGGCTTTTCACTGCCCCCGCCAGGCGCGACTTCAACAATATATTGCGAGAAGGTCTCAGCGAACCCGGACATCGGTCGCGCGATAATCCATGCCCTCGTCTTATCCCAAAACGGCAACTTACTGGTCACAATATCCTGCATGACACCCTTAGGGATAACAGCATAGGCGTCGGTAAAAACAGCACGACCAGTCAACATATCCGTTTGTTTGGAAAGTCCACCTTTAGGGGCGTAGTATGTAGGATTGTTCATCAATTTTCTCAATTATTTGGATCTAACAAATCAGTAATTCGTAAAAGTGCAATGCGCTCCACCTGCCGACACGCCGTCTTAAACTCATCATCGCGTGAGTTATCGATCCGCTTTTTAAAGGCATCCATAATCTGTGATTTCGTAAGGCCCTTGACCGCTATGATGAATGGAAATCCGAATTTTGTTTTGTACGTTTCATTCAACTCGGTGAATATTCGCCGCTCATTATCTGTCAGCGCATCTAAACCGGCACTTGCCTGCTCTAAAGTGGATTCTTTGGTCAAACGTTTCGCAGCAGCAAGCTTTCCAGCCAAATCCGGGTGAGCGGTTAATACACCAAATTTTTCCTCATCACTTGCTGAACGAAATTGAATAGCCATTGCCGCATGGATACCAGTAACAGAATCATGTGCAGGATTTAACTCACTCTCATAGGTACGCTCGGCAACCCACGCAGAATGTTCAAAAACACCACCGAAGTGATCCAAAAACTCCTTCTTATCAATCTTAGATGGATAGATTTTTTGATCAAGCGGCGGATGCTCGACCTTCCAATGTCGGGCGATGTCAATTCTGCGAGCAAACCAGACCTTGTCGTGACTTTTAGCATATTCAAGAAATCTTTCCAACGCAGCAGCACGCCCAGGTCTACCTATCAACCGGCAATGTAAGCCGATGTTCATCATTTTCGGCGCACCCGACTTACCTTCCGCATACAAGGTATCAAATGTATCCTTTAAGTACGTGTAGAACTGATCACCTGAGTTAAATCCTTGCGGGGTGGCAAAACGCATATCATTACAATCTAATGTGTACGGGATGACAAGTTGATCCCGTCCTTCATGAGAATACCAGTATGGCAGATCATCAGCATAGCTATCGGATACATATTCAAAACCGCCCTCTTCAGCGACCAGATCTACTGTATTGACCGAACAGCGCCCCGTATACCAACCTCTTGGTCGTTCGCCCGTTGCGGCTTCGTGCATACGGATAGCTTCATCCATATGAGAATGTTCATCTTCCTTGGCGTAATCTTTATACTCGATCCACTTCAAGCCATGCGAAGCAATTTCCCAATCAGCGTCAAGCATCGATTTAACCTGTTCGGGTGAACGTTGCAGGGCTGTTGCCACACCATAAATCGTTACGGGTACATTATGTGATGTAAACATACGGTGCAGGCGCCAAAAACCAGCTCTTGCCCCATATTCATAAATCGATTCCATATTCCAATGGCGTTGCCCTTCCCAGGCCGCAGCGCCGACTATCTCGGATAGGAAGGCTTCAGATGAAGCATCTCCATGCAGAATATTATTCTCACCACCCTCCTCGTAATTGATCACAAATTGAACGGCAACATGTGCTCCGTCTGGCCAATTCGCCTTTGGTACTTCGCATCCATACCCTTGCATATCACGCGGATATCTTTTCAAGATAAAACCTCCAGAATTTGACCCAATTTAACGTAAATTTTCATTCTAACTATCTTTATATTTTTGAAGAAGATTACAGGATTTCAAACTACCTGATCTGCTTCTTACATTCTTGCGCGATGAAGTTTATAAATAGACGAATTTTCGGATCTTGAAGCTTCTTGTGCGGATAAACGCAAGAGAATGGCAGGCTCGTTGGCGGGTTATTTTTCAAAACCTCGACAAGTTCACCACGGTCAAGATATTCCTGCACTTCGAAAATTGGCTTGTTTACAATCCCACAACCCGCCATCGCCCATGATGTTAAAACATCGCTATCATCACTTTCCAGCGGGCTTTCAAACTCAAATCTACGAACTTCATCCTTAACCTGCAAACTCCAGTAAAACTCCTTCAACCCGGGATAGCGCAAAAGAAGGCATTTATGCTCATGCAAAAACAATTCATTCACACCATCCGGCATACCATGCCTTTTTATGTAATCAGGTGATGCACACAAAATTCGGTCAAAATCGAAAATAGGCAACACACGAAGCTCTGAATCAATGAGATTCCCGAGCACAAAAGCTGCATCAAGACCTTCGTTTGTAATATCAACCTTTCGATCTGATAGGCGCAAACGTACATTTACATCTGGATATTGCTCCTGAAATAAAGGCACCAATGGTGCAATCAACTTCTTTCCCAAACCAAGAGGAGCAGAAATGAAGATCGTCCCTTTTGGCTGCGATGTGATTTCGCTAATACTGCCCTCAACTTCGTTGATGGTATCAAGTATTTTGACTGCCCCTTTATAAAACAACTCCCCTTGTTGGGTGGGCGTCAGGTTTCGCGTTGTTCGATTAAACAAACGTGTACCAAGGTGTTTCTCCAGTTCCGAGATCCGGCTACTTGATACGGCAGGGGAAATACGTAAGTCGCGCCCGGCAGCAGACATGCTACCCAATTCATAGGCACGAACAAATGTTTTGAGATTATTTACATAAGACATATGGTAGAACTAGCATTATCTGTTATTATTTGAAAGTCCTTGTATTTTCTTGTTATTCAATCTGATAACAAAGCCTGCGAAAATGAGGAAAAGAGGAGAGCTTAGTTTGTATGAATTCGCAATTGCACTGGATTGGCTAACATTTGCCGCCAGATGGCTTCATGTTATCACCGCTATCGCTTGGATTGGCTCTTCATTTTACTTTATCGCTTTGGATTTAGGTCTTTTCAAACACGACAACCTGCCTGCTGGAGCCGCTGGCGATGAATGGCAAGTTCATGGCGGCGGCTTTTATCATATCCAGAAATACATGGTCGCGCCTGCAACCATGCCTGAACACCTGACATGGTTTAAATGGGAAGCGTACACCACTTGGCTCTCCGGCTTTGTTCTTATGTGTCTGGTTTATTATACTGGTGCAGAGTTGTTTTTAATTGATCGCGCTGTTCTTGATGTTTCAACACCTGTAGCCATCTTGATTTCAATGGCATCAATCGCCGTTGGTTGGATCATCTACGATCTGCTATGTAAATCACCACTGGGCAATGACAGCACTCGGTTGATGATCCTATTGTACTTTGTACTTGTCGCTATGGCTTGGGGATATACTCAACTCTTCACAGGTCGTGCTGCGCTTCTGCATCTTGGCGCATTTACTGCAACAATCATGTCTGCAAATGTGTTTTTCATCATTATCCCTAATCAGAAAATTGTTGTTGCGGATTTAATAGCAGGCAAAAAGCCCGACCCAGCCCTTGGCCTTCAGGCAAAGCAGCGTTCTACGCATAATAACTATCTCACGCTTCCTGTTATATTTCTCATGCTATCCAATCATGCACCGCTCGCTTTCGCGACAGAATATAACTGGATAATAGCTTCGTTGGTATTCCTAATGGGTGTCACCATCCGTCATTACTTCAACACAAAGCACGCTCGCAAAGGCAACCCGAGCTGGACTTGGCTTGCCACCGCTGTCATTTTCATTATCATCATGTGGCTTTCAACGGTTCCGAAAGTTTTATCTGGTGATGAAGCTACGCTGGGAATAACTGACCATGAAAAGCAGTTTGCAAATGTTGTTGAATTTGAACAAGCGCGAGATACCGTGCTAACGAGATGCTCGATGTGTCATGCGCAAGAACCCGTTTGGGAGGGCATTTTGAACGCACCTAAAGGCGTTTTGCTCGAAACAGACGCCCAAATAGCTAGGCATGCAAAAAGCATATACCTGCAAGCTGCTAGAAGTCATGCGATGCCGCCGGCAAATATCACTGCAATGGAAGACCATGAACGCAAACTTCTCACAGAATGGTACATTGCAGCAATGGGCAATAAATCCTGATCGGTTCAAAATTTGGAGATGATAATATGAGCGCTGAACAAAATACTGGTCGATTAACAACGCATGTACTCGACACAGCCTCCGGCAATCCTGCGGCATCATTGGTGATTAAGCTTAGCAAAATTGATGGCACAGATCGCACAGAAATCAAAACCGTGACAACCAACAGCGATGGACGCTGCAATGCACCCCTTCTTGAGGGAGGAGCTATGCAAACCGGAGTTTATGAGTTGGAATTCGACGTAGGTGGTTATTTTGGCAGCACTCAATCAAATGCATTTTTGACGACTGTGCCCGTACGTTTTGGAATTTCAGACGTAAATTCACACTATCATGTACCCTTGCTGGTTTCTCCATTTGGTTATTCGACTTATAAAGGAAGCTAACACTTGCCCAAAACACGCAATCACATCAATTTTCTGCTCAACGACAAATCAGTTCGATTAACTGACATTCCAGCATCTGCAACCTTGCTCGATTATTTACGGTTGGAACAGCGCCTTCGAGGCACAAAAGAAGGATGCGCAGAAGGTGATTGTGGGGCATGTACAGTTTTAGTTGGCCGAATTTCAAACGACAGACTTATTTATGAAACAGTAAACTCTTGTATCCGTTTTTTGGGCTCACTTGATGGATGCCATATTGTTACGATCGAACATCTGAAAAAGTCAGATGGGTCATTACATCCGGTACAACAGGCGATGGTTGATCATCACGGAAGTCAATGTGGTTTCTGCACACCTGGCATTGTTATGTCGCTTTACGCTCTGTGGATGGAGAATCCCACCCCTAGAAATCAAGATATAGAAATTGCTCTGCAGGGGAATTTATGTCGCTGCACAGGATATGAGCCAATCATTCACGCTGCGCAAGCTATTTCATCCATAGACACCCCGGAAAATGACCCGCTTAAAACAGAACGAGATGAAATTAAAAACCAACTGAAATCATTCAATGATAGTGCACGAGTAGACATCAAATTCGAAGAAGAACATTTTATTGTACCTGCTTCACTTGATGACTTTGCAGACGCGCGGGTAAAATATCCCAACTCGACCATAGTTGCTGGCTCCACCGATGTTGGTCTTTGGGTTACGAAAAATATGCGACCTATAACACCAGCCATATTCATATCCAATCTCGATGAATTGCAGGAGATCAACGTCTCCGCGAGCCAAATTTCCATCGGCGCCGGCGTCACCTACAATGACATGCAGGATGTAGTTGAAAAACACATTCCCCAACTCAAAGGATTCTGGAACCGCATTGGCGGAATGCAAGTACGCAATATGGGTACTGTTGGCGGCAACATTGCAAATGGTTCGCCTATTGGCGATACACCTCCAGCACTCATTGCATTAGGAGCAGAACTGCGGCTGCGATGCGGAGGAAAACAAAGAAGTCTACCAATCGAAAGTTTCTTCATCGACTATGGAAAACAAGACCGCAAAACAGGCGATTTTCTGGAACAAATAAATATCCCGATTCCTGACCCAAGTGATTTTTTCGCTGTTTACAAAATCTCAAAACGTCGAGATGAGGATATTTCAGCTCTCTGCGGCGCGTTCAAAGTGCGAATTTCCAATGGCATGATAAGCGATGCAAAGATTGCATTCGGAGGGATGGCCGCGACACCAAAACGCGCAACAAATGTGGAAAAAAAACTCATAGGAAAATCTTGGTCTATGGATACAATATCCACTTCCATGGCATTTTTTGAAGAAGATTATGCCCCACTATCCGATTGGCGCGCATCATCTGACTACCGGATGCTTGTGGCTAAAAATCTACTACTGCGCTTCTTTAAAGAAATGACATCAGAAGGCGAACAACACCAACTTACTCGTGAAGCAGTTCTGGAGGGTTTGGTATGAAAAAATCAAACCACGATTCAGCCCATAAACATGTAACAGGTGAAGCAATATACATTGATGATATGGTTGAACCAACTGGACTGGTGCATGCATATCTCGGACTATCTGAAATTGCCCACGGTAAGATTATAGAGATGGACTTGTCTGCGGTAGAATCCGCAACTGGCGTTATTGGAGTGCTAACAAAAGACAGTGTACCGGGCTCTAACGATATAAGCCCAACAGGCAAAAATGATGATCCAATCTTTGCTCAAGATATCAATTTTTATGGTCAACCGATATTTGCCGTCGTAGCTAAAACACGTGCTCAGGCAAGATATGCAGCAACTTTGGCGAAGATTGAATATGAACAACTCCCTCATCTAACCGATGTTTTGGAAGCGCGAAAGCAAAGTTACCCGCATGTGACAGAACCACTTACACTTAAACGAGGCGATGCTCCAACAACCCTTGAACAGGCACCCAAGCGTATTCAGGGGTCCATGCGTATTGGAGGGCAAGATCATTTCTACCTCGAAAGCCATATTGCCATGGCAATCCCCGGTGAAGATGATGATGTTTTAGTGTACTCTTCAACCCAGCATCCGAGCGAAGTCCAGCACATGGTCTCGCACGCATTAAATGTTCCTTCCAATGCCGTGAACGTAAAAATACGCCGTATGGGTGGCGGTTTTGGTGGCAAAGAAACGCAATCGAACCTTTTTGCAGCAGTCGCAGCAATCGCTGCCAAAAAATTTAATAAGGCTGTGAAAATCCGCCCCGATAGGGATGATGATATGGTTGCAACGGGCAAACGGCACGATTTTGTCATTGATTATGATGTTGGCTTTGATGAAGATGGGAAGATAGAAGCCGTACATGCAAATTATGCAGCTCGATGCGGCAATTCCGCAGATCTTTCTGGCCCCGTGACTGATCGAGCATTATTTCATGCAGACAACTGCTATTACTTTCCTAACGTACTTCTTCAATCTGAACCTTTAAAAACCAATACCGTATCAAACACCGCCTTTAGAGGTTTTGGCGGTCCGCAAGGCATGGTCGGTGGCGAACGCATAATCGAGGAGATTGCCTACGCACTTGGGCGTGATCCGCTTGAAATTCGCAAAGCAAATTTTTACGGTACCATTGATCGAAATATCACGCCTTATCATCAGACAGTCGATGATAACATTATCGCCAAACTGGTCGATCAGCTAGAACAATCCAGCAACTACCAAAACCGTCGAGATGCAGTTTTGGAATTTAATAATAAGAAGGGCATAATCCGAAAAGGGATTGCTCTCACGCCCGTTAAATTTGGCATATCCTTCACCGCCACTTGGTACAACCAAGCAGGTGCGCTAGTACATATCTACACCGATGGTTCGATCCACCTCAATCATGGTGGAACAGAAATGGGCCAAGGATTAAATACCAAAGTTGCACAGGTACTGGCAGATGAATTCCAAGTAGATCTTGATCAAATCAAAATTACAGCAACGGACACAGAAAAAGTTCCAAATACGTCGGCAACAGCAGCATCTTCAGGCTCCGACCTCAATGGAATGGCCGCAGCAAATGCAGCTGAACAAATCAAAGAACGATTGGTCACGTTTGCCTGCAAGGAACACAAAGTAGAAAAAGACGATGTATCCTTCGCACTAAATACCGTCAATATAGGTGATAAAAGCTTCACTTTTAAAGAATTCATACATCAAGCATATATGGCGCGCGTTCAACTTTCAGCTGCCGGGTTTTATAAAACGCCAGACATTCACTGGGATAGAGCATCAGGTAAAGGTCGACCGTTCTATTACTATGCTTATGGCGCGTCGGTATCAGAAGTCAGCATCGACACATTAACGGGCGAGTATCAGGTGGACCGAACCGACATTCTTCATGATGTCGGCAACTCATTAAATTCGGAAATTGACAAGGGACAAATTGAAGGTGGGTTTGTGCAGGGGCAAGGCTGGCTGACAACAGAAGAATTATGGTGGGATAAAGAAGGTCGACTTCGTACACATGCACCCTCGACCTACAAAATCCCCCTCGCCTCTGATCGCCCTCGTATATTCAACGTAGAACTCGCTGACTGGTCCGAAAATCGGGAAATGACAATCAAAAAATCAAAAGCGGTTGGTGAACCACCTTTCATGCTTGCAATATCAGTGCTGGAGGCACTCTCTTTGGCGATTGCTTCCGAGAATGATTACAAAAACTGTCCTCGGTTGGATGCACCCGCAACGCCTGAACGTGTACTCATGACACTGGAGCGTTTGAGGGGCGAGCGCAATGCGTAAGACACGACCAGCATTTCAAAATTTTATTGAAAATCACACCAACATTGCGATGATCACAGTTGATCAGATTCACGGTTCAACGCCACGTGATCAAGGCACATGGATGCTTGTTAGCGATACACAAATTTATGGCACGATCGGTGGCGGGCAACTGGAAAACATAGCGATCAATCACGCGAGAGATATGCTCTCCGGCGCTAACGATGCTAAAACAGACATGCAGATCCCGTTGGGGCCACACATTGGACAATGCTGCGGCGGTGTGGTGAACCTCAAATTCGAAATTCTTGATGAGGCTGGGCGCCTGAATTGCGAACAAATTTTTATCAAGGAAATCGCTGCACAGCCGAATATCTATATTTTTGGAGCTGGCCACGTTGGTAAAGCCCTAGCAGAATCTGTATCTCTTCTACCATTTAATACAATGCTCATTGACAGTAGAAATGAGGAGTTAGATCAGGTTTCTGAATATATTCAAACTCACCTAACTGCTCTGCCTGAATCCATTGTTCGCGAAGCTAAAGCAAACAGCGTTTTCATTATAATGACGCATGATCATTCTTTAGACTTCCTTATTACTAAAGAAGCCCTCGAACGTGATGATGCAGCATATGTTGGTATGATTGGATCCAAAACAAAACGTGCCACATTCAAAAACTGGCTTAAACGTGAGAGCGGGAGTGAACTTAATCATGACCGATTGGTTTGCCCTATTGGGAATGTAAATGTGTATGACAAGCGGCCAGAAATAATCGCGGCTTTCGTCACCACGCAGGTTCTTGAACAACTGCATAAAATTGATAGAACTCAGGTGCAAAACGAATTGGGAGCCTTGCATACTCAGTTCTAGCTCAGCCTAAACACCGGAAAAATCTGTATATATTCCGACTTTACAAAACTTTACATTCCCAACAAACCACAGAAACATAGCTTTGGTATTTATTTGTCATCGCAAGATTAAGAGACTTACAAAAAACCTCTCTTAGAAAACTTGCTCAACTGCTAACTATCATTAGGAGCACATTATGACAAAGAACAACGAAACGAAAAAATTCAAACTTTCCCGCAATCAAACTATTGCAGCTATTGTTGGTGGTGTTGCAGTAATCGGCTCCGCAGTTGCAGTTCCTGCAATAGCCGAGAGCAACATGGCTCAGCATGCCAAGTTAGCGATGTCTGATGATGGCGACTTCCGTGTTTATAAGGCTGGCTGGGGTGGCCATCGTAAAGGTTCTCACTTTGCTGACATGAGTGAAGCTGAAATTGAAAAGCGCGTGACAAAAATGGTCAAGCATCTATCAATTGAGATCGATGCAAATGAAGACCAAGAAAAATTGATTGTCGCGATCACCACAGCGACTGCAAAAGATCTACAGCCACTCCGCGCTGAATTTAGAGCAGCAGGTGAAGAACTAGCAAATCTTTTAACAGCCGAGACAATTGACCGTCAGGCTATTGAAAACCTTCGCGCTGAACGTTTAGCTGCGACCGATGTCGTTAGCAAAAAGGTTGTTGATGCAGTGGCACAAATCTCCGAAGTTCTAACACCAAAACAGCGCGAAGGCCTTTCAATGCGTCTCGACCAATTCCGTGCAATGCGCGACGACTGATTTCATTCTCCAGTTGAAATCAGATAGTCTCCCAAGACACCTCCAGTGAAGCTCCAAATATTGGGTTTCGTTGGAGGGATATTAATTGTAATACTAACCAAATCAAACGAATGCGCAGTTTAAAATCATGCCTCAGTCTATTCTCATTATTGAAGACGATAATCGCCTAGCAGAAATGGTGCATGATTACCTTGAAAGTAATGGCTATGCTGTGGAAATCGCGCCAAATGGTGTGACTGGTATTTCCAAGCAAAACGATCAGAAATTCGATGCCATTATCTTAGATCTCATGTTGCCAGACATTGATGGACTTGAAATTTGCCGCATTATAAAAAGCAGCTCAGATGTTCCTATTATTATGCTAACCGCGAAAGGTGAGCCAATGGATCGAGTTGTCGGACTGGAACTGGGTGCAGATGATTATATGGGCAAACCGTTTGAACCAAGAGAACTACTTGCCCGATTGAGAGCCATTACACGTCGCGGACGTGCAGCAGCAGAACAGCAGGTTTTATATTTTGGCCGTTTAGAAATCGACCCCAACAGCATGGTTGCAAGGCTAAATGAGAAAGACCTCAATTTAACATCACATCAATTCCAACTTCTCCATATCCTCGCTAAATCGGCAGGTCGAATACTAAGCCGAGACACATTGATGGACCAATTGAAGGGAGAGGATTTCGATATCTTCGACCGTTCTATTGATGTGCATATTTCCCGAATTCGCACGCAAATCGAAGACGATCCCAAGGACCCAAGACGCATTGTCACGGTTCGCGGTGCCGGCTATGTTTTTGCAAACAAGCAGGATTAAAATATGATCCGCAAACGCTTACATCATCAAATATATGCAACAGTCATATCAAGCCTTGTGCTTGTGGTAATTATTTCCGCGATGACGTTCTGGATAGTCGACAAAGACGAATCCGAGCCAGAGCTTCGAAAAACCATCGGCACATTTGTCATGAATGCATTGCCTGACGCATCGAGCTCTGACGATCAACAACAAACTGCATTGCTTGAACTTCTCGATGAGATAGCAATCGACGCAAGTCTTTATAACCAAAATGGCAGGCTAATCGCTTCAAAAGGAAAAATGTTGAAGCTTCCTGAAAACGTGAATGAGTTGGAAGGTTGGAAACGGTTTCGCATTGATAACGGATGGCTCATTGAATTCCGTGACGGACGTTGGCTGATTGTCGGCGAAAAATCAAATCATGGTCCAATGGATGCTATATTATGGCTGCTTCTCCTGCTCAGCTCAGTCGCACTCGGTATTGGCATCGCATCATACCCTTTCGTACGCAAATTAACCCGCAGACTGGAAATACTTCAATCCGGCGTCGAGAAAGTTGGCCTAGGCGACCTGACAGTGAGAGTGGATGTTAAAGGAAGAGATGAAATCGCAAGTCTTGCGCATAGCTTCAATAATTCAACCGAACAAATTGAACGTTTGGTGACATCACACAAAACACTGCTTGCGAACGCCTCTCACGAGTTGCGCACTCCTCTCTCTCGCATACGCTTGGGTTTGGAGATGTACCAAGACACCCATGATGAGAAAAGACTAAAAGCCTTAAAGAGCGACATACTCGAGCTGGATTCACTGATTGAAGAAATCATGCTAATGAGCCGTTTGGATAACAATTCAACAGGTATGACAATAGAAGAAGTCGACCTGAGTGCAATCATCACTGAGGAAGCTGCACACCATTCAGACGTCACTGTCAATGGTACAACGGAAAAGGTACATGGCAACGGGCGTCTACTTCGCCGTGTTATTCAAAACCTTATCGCCAATGCGTTCAAACATGGTGCGCCTCCCGTAGAAATCAAACTGGATCAAAGTGAGGACTTTGTAAGCTTTACAGTTACAGATAGCGGAAACGGAATTTCTCCAGAAGAACACACAAAAATATTTGAACGTTTCTATAGAGGTTCTGATCGTCAAAATGTGGAAGGTTACGGGCTTGGATTACCCTTGGTGAAGCAAATAGTTGATGCACACAATGGGGAAGTTGAAATTATGAATAGCAAGGGCTTTTCAATACAAGTTCGCTTGCCAATTCGGGATACAAACTTCAAAAATCAGTAGTATAATAGGGGTGGAAAATGAGCAAGTTGAAAGTCAGTTCTGCGGAACTGGTCGCTCAAGCGAGAGCACGGATAACTGAAATCGAAACTCAAGATGCAATTGAGATGACATGTGACCCTGATGTCGTGATTATAGACATACGGGATATACGTGAACGAAAACGAGTTGGTTATATCCCAAATAGCATACATTGCCCCAGAGGTATGATCGAATTTTGGGTCGACCCCGAAAGCCCTTACTTCAAGGAAATCTTCGCAGAAGACAAAGAATTTGTTTTCCATTGCGCATCCGGCTGGCGCTCAGCACTAACAGTGGCAACACTGAGGGATATGGGATTTGAAGCATCTCATATCAAAGATGGCTTTTCATCATGGGTAAAGGCCAATGGACCTGTCGAATTTCCAGCTGATACAAAACCTACAACGAGCTAACTCAACTTTTGAGTTATGTACTTCTCCAACTTTTCGTGCTTTCCAGTATCAAAACGCAAACCCATTTTAGAGCGACGCCAGAGAAAATCTTGCGCATTGTGAACCCATTCGTTCTTGATCGCCCAATCTATCTCTCGAGAATAAATACCATGACCAAAATCAACGCCCATATCTTCAATAGATGATACTTCGCCAAATATGTTTGCCGTCTGCGTGCCGTACTGCCGGATAAGCCTTCTAATGGTAAAGCCGTTTAAAAATGGCAGCTGGCCCGCAAGTTCATTTTGCAAATTTGCGACCTGATCAACCGGAAAATCCCCACCTGGCAAACTAACACCAGCAGTCCAAGGGGCAGTCTGCTTATCCAAAACATCATCGATTTTCTCAAGGGAACTTTCTGCTAGTTTTCTATAGGTCGTGATTTTCCCGCCAAAAACATTCAAAACAGGTGCACCAGCTGTATCATTGATCTTTAACACATAATCTCGTGTCGCTGCCGATGCAGATGACGCACCATCATCGTAAAGTGGACGAACACCTGAATAGCTCCAGACGACGTCATCCCGAGTGAGATTTTTCTTAAAATAATTGTTCACGAAACTAATCATATAGTCAGCTTCCTCATCAGAACATTCAGGTTTGATGGATGGATCTAAATGTTCAGCATCAGTGGTACCTATAAGTGTGTAATCTTCTTCATAAGGGATCGCAAACATGATACGACCATCTTCACCTTGAAAAAAGTAGCACTTATCGTGGTCATACAATTTTTTGGTAATGATGTGGCTGCCACGAACAAGACGGACACCCTCATTGGTTTTAAGACGAACCGTGTCTTGAATAATATTGCCGACCCAGGGACCGCCGGCATTCACAATCATTTTTGCGTAATGCACTGCCGCATTGTCATTCGCATCAAGCGTATGAATTTCCCAAATACCATCTTCTTGTTTTGCGGACACAACCTTGGTTCGGTCCAGAATAGTTGCACCCCTGTTCTGGGCATCTATGGCATTGAGCAGCGTTAGACGCGAATCCTCCACCCAGCAGTCGGAATATTCATAGGCGTTCTTATACTTATCCAATAAAGGTTCACCCTCGACCGAAGATGTCAGATCAATTGAGCTTGTCGCCGGGAGAATTTTTCTACCACCAAGATGATCATATAAGAACAGACCAAATCTTATGAGCCACTTTGGTCGGCTGCCCTTCATCCATGGCATAAAGGTTGAAAGTAATTTCGACGTGGGAGTGCTATTTTCAAACCGCATTTCAGGATAAACCGGAAGCACGAAACGTTTAGGCCAACTGATGTGTGGCATGGCAGAAAGCAATACTTCCCGCTCTATGAGCGCTTCGCGTACGAGACGAAATTTGAAATATTCAAGATAACGCAATCCACCGTGAAAAAGCTTGGTCGAAGCCGATGACGTTGCAGATGCGAAATCATTCATTTCCGCAAGAGCTACGCGATAACCGCGCCCTGCAGCATCCCGCGCAATACCGCAGCCATTTATCCCTCCACCAATAACAAATACATCATATACTTCATTCTCGTGATCTGCTGAGTTACTCATTATTCATTTCCGTCATAATAATTTTCGTGTTTGACTTGACTGCAATTTCTTGAAAGCTGGATGGTGGAGCGGTGTCGGTGACAATGATATCCAGTTGAGAAATATCGCAAATTCTGTGCGGGGCCGAGACTTCAAATTTTGAACCGCCACAAACCAATATTTTAGTACGTGCATTGGCGATAATCGCGCGAGCCACAGCAACCTCTCGCTGATCAAAATCCAAGACAGAACCATCGTGATCTAATGAAGAGGCACCGATGATCGCATAATCTACTTTGTAGTTACGAATGGCATCGACAGCATCAGCCCCGACAATGGCTCCATCAGATAATCGAACTTCGCCACCGATAATAGATAGAGATTTCAATCTCGCATTGCGTAGAATATGAACAACATTAATATTGTTTGTAATGACCGTCAGATCCTTATGAAGTTGCAAGGCATCTGCGACTTGTTCTGTTGTTGTCCCAATATTGATAGCAACCGAACTTCCGTTAGGAATTAACTTCGAAGCGGCGTTGGCGATGCTCGACTTTGATGCTTTAGCTGCTAATCGCCGTTCTTCGTATGTTGCCATAGACGTTGATATTGCACGCCTGGCACCACCATGAACGCGGGACGCAAGACCACGATCACACAATTCACTTAAATCTCGGCGTATGGTCTGTGTGGCAACATCAAATGAAGATGCCAACATCTCCACCTCCACGTACCCAGAGTTGTTTAGAATCTCTAGAATTTTCTCTTGGCGAGAATTAAACATATCTTCCATACATTCAAATGAACATTAATTGTTCAATACATTACATATGAAATTGCAAAAGTCTATCAAAAATCGACATTCAGCTGCATATTCGCGCATATGAAATTCAAATGAACATATCTCAAAACTAAATGAATGGCTCTCTCAACCAACATTGAAATTATATTCTGGTTATCAATCTATATTGCGGGGGATAATGGCGCTGACTTTAGCAAATCATAGACTATATTCGGAGCAGCATTACTCAATATCCCAGATAACAGATTCATTTAGTGTCCGGCGTGCCGATGCCAAATGTATCTCGAACTCTCGCAACGCCTTTGTATTGTCGCCTTCTAACAATGCATCGATGATTGCCAGATGCTCCGCCAAGGCTGCAAGGTTCCGCTCGACCTCCTGCGATTTATTCCACCGATAATGATAGTGAAAAATCACTGCTACTATCTGATAGAAATCATCGACAAATCGATTGCCAAGTTTACGTGTGATTAGAGAATGCATTCTTTCATCAAGTTGACCAAATTCGGTCGTAGAGACTTCTCCACTTTGGATATATCTTACATGCTCTGCTTTTACATTGAGCAAAAGCTGCCTATCTTCATCCGACAGCACATCAGCACAAAGTTTTCTGAAGGCGCTAAATTCGAACATTTCTCGTACATCAGATAGTTCATTTGCATAGGCGCGAGTAAATCCACGTAATATCCAATGGCGGTTAGGCTCTTTTTCAATCAACCCAAACCGCGAAAATCTTATCAGATATTCTCTAATAACAGAGGCGCTGACACCAATCTCTCGTACAAGATCACTTTCCCTAATAATCGCACCGGGTTTCAAATCTCCATTGAGCACGTACTCAATAAAGGCAATCTCTACCTTCTCACTGGATGCACGGGTCTCCTCTATCGGAAAGTGATCTCGCTTAAGTGGCTTACGAAGGATTGTCTTTTTTCGGCCATCCCAGTTTATTATTTTGGCGTCATGTAATTGTTCCAGAACAGAGCGAATAGTCGTTCGGCTGATCCTTAGATCTTTCGAAAGCTGAGTTTCAGAAGGTAGGTTTGCACCACAATCCAACTCAGCAATAGCTGACAACAATTCATTGTAACATTCTTTATATAGGTTCTTCGCGCGTGACAAAATAGCGTCCCTTGGAGGTGTCAGTAACCAATCACCATCTATTATACATCTTCATTTACAATCAACCCTGCTTTAGTAAGATCATCCCATAGAGCATCTGGAATTCGTTGTTCTAGCATATCCATATTACGAGTAAGTGAACTCGCCTTTGCCGTACCGATTAGAATAGACGCCACAAGCTCATGTTTTTTTGGAAAATTAAGGGCAGCGGCAGGAAGTGTTATTTTATGCTTCTTACAAATTTCCATAATTGCGGCAACCCGTTGCTGTATCTGTTTCGGCGCAACTTCATAGTCAAAATGTGCGTTAGGTCCTGGACCTGTCGCCAGAATACCTGAGTTGAAGACCCCGCCAATTACCAGTTTTGCATCATATTCGCGGCACTTCTGAAATAGCGGAAATGCCTGCTCCTGCTCCAAAAGAGTGTAGCGCCCTGCTAATAGGATTAAGTCTATTTCCACTTTACCAAGCAGATATTCGCATATATCCGTTTGGTTGACACCCAGTCCCATAGCTTTGATCACGCCTTGGCTTTTAAGCTCCGATAACGCTTTGTGGCCACCATCCTCAAATTGATCATAGTAAATTTGCTTGTTTGATCCATGCCCAATGTCGCCAAGGTCATGCACAAACAAAACATCAATCTTGTTTAAACCAAGTCGTTGGAAACTATCCTCAACTGACCGCATTATGCCATCGTAGCTAAAATCAAAATGCTGATCAAAGCTAAGTGGGTTCTTAAACCCACTTATTTCGCTATGAATTTCCACGCTCGGTTTTAAGATACGCCCTACTTTGGTAGATAATATCCATTCATCAGGGTTCTTCTCCCGCAAGAAATCTCCTATCCTTCGCTCGCTTAAACCGTGGCCATAATGCGGTGCGGTATCAAAATAACGAATTCCGGCATTCCATGCAGCCTGCAGAACTTCATCTGCTTGTTCACGGCTAACCGTGCTATACATACCTGCGATATTGGCCGTACCCAAAGAAACTTGAGGTAACAACATCACCTTCTCCTACATAACTGCACCTAGTTGCCAGGGTACAAACTCAACACCACCAAACCCTAATCTCTCGCTTTTGGATTTTTTACCTGAGGCAATTGCAATGATTTCTTCAAAGATCTCTTCCCCCTTAGTTTCAAGCGAAATACCGTCCTCAATAATGTCACCACAATTAACATCCATGTCTTCTTCCATACGTGAAAACATATCTGAATTTGTTGCAAGTTTAATGCAGGGAGATGGCTTAAAACCAGAGACGGAACCGCGTCCGGTCGTAAAGATTATAAGGTTTGCGCCAGACGCTATTTGGCCAGTTACAGAACAAGGATCGTAGCCTGGACTATCCATGAAAACTAAACCCTGTGTACTTATTTGCTCGCCAAACTTAAAAACACCGGCAAGCGGCGCTGATCCTGCTTTTGCTACAGCACCTAGCGATTTTTCCAAAATGGTGGTCAAGCCACCCTTTTTGTTTCCAGGTGACGGATTATTGTCCATTGAACCATCATGTTTCTCGCAATAAGCTTCCCACCAATGAATAAGTTCTATGAGATCTTCACCAATTTCAGCCGACAGCGCTCTTCTGGTTAGCAGGTGCTCTGCACCATACACTTCAGAAGTTTCAGATAGAATACTTGTACCACCATGCTTGACCAATAAATCTGAAGCAACGCCAAGAGCTGGGTTTGCAGTTATGCCTGAATAACCATCTGATCCGCCGCATTGCATACCAAGCATCAAACCGGACAGAGGCGCTTCAACACGTTCAACTTCATTAACCACCGTGGCCATATTCTTGATTGCAGAAATTCCAGATTCAATTGATTTCCGTGTTCCGCCGGTTTGTTGAATGGTCATATAATGAAAAGTCCCATCTTTCCGCTTAACCAAATCACCGACCAGTGATGGCAATTGCATCACCTCACACCCAAGCCCTATAAGTATGACACCACCAAAATTCGGGTTTTGAGCGTAGCCCGAAAGAGTTCGAAACAGTGTGTCATACCCCTCGCCGCTTGACGCCATACCGCAACCGGACGAGTGTACAATAGGCACCACGCCATCAATATTTGGATACTCATCAAGCACACCGCTTTTTTCAACCGCCTCAGCAATAAAACGTGCAACAGAACCAGAACAATTTACAGATGTAAGAATGCCAATGTAATTGCGAGTTCCAAATCTACCATTTGCTCGTGGATAGCCCATAAATGTTCGCGGACTTTTTGGGGCCTCCAGCGGAACAACCTTTGTTCCATAGGCATAGTCCTGCGTGTGATCAGACATATCCAAATTATGCGAATGCACATGGCAACCTGATTGGATTATTTCTGTTGCGCTCCCAATTATCTGCCCGTATCGAATAACATTTTCGCCCTTATCAATCTGACGAATAGATAATTTATGCCCTTTTAAAACAGGCGTTTTAAGCTCAATTTCATGGGGAGAAACTTTATCCCCAATACGTAAATTCTCCAACGCAACAACAATATTATCATCAGAATTTAAATGTAACGTTTTAGATTGAGCTATCGACATACAAAAACCTTCTCAAAAATATGCGCATAACCAAAATTGGTCGGCAAAAACGAGCAACTTCACAATTTTCGAAATTCAACACAGAATCATTGCCTAAAAATTTGAAATTTCCAAATATGTACATTATGCAATAAAAACAGAATTCGCAATAATAATGTTTTTTATCAATTATAAACAGAGTGACGGAACTTAAACCTAGCACGTTGAGTGACAAACAAATGATTATCGATGCGCACCACCACCTTTGGAAAATTGAACACGGTATTTACGATTGGATTGGAGATGAGATCTCAGGCATCAAGCGAGATTATCAACCAGAACATTTACAGCCGTACCTTAGCCACCTGAAAATTGACAAAACAATTTTAGTTCAAGCTGCGGAAACACTCAAAGAGAATGAGCTCATGCTGGATGCCGCTGAAAACAACTCATTCATTGGAGGTGTCGTTGCATGGGTGGACCTTTTGTCCGATACCTGCGCTTCAGAACTAGATTTTCTAGCAAGCAAACCAATCATCAAGGGAATACGACCCGTTCTTCAAGGTATTGATGATACAAATTGGATATTGCGGGATGACGTGATGCGTAATCTGAGCAGCTTGCCAAGATTAAACCTGCGCTTCGATGCACTTATCCAACCTCGTCACTTGAACGCGATGGAAACCTTGGCTCGTCAGATCCCTGATCTATCTGTAGTCATTGATCACGGCGCGAAACCAATCATAAAAAATGGACAAGCTCCTGACCAACAATGGCTTGAAGGAATTGCGAAACTAGCGGAATATCCAAACATATACTGCAAAATTTCAGGTCTTATAACAGAGTACGGCGCAGGATGGTCAGCCAAAGCTTTACAACCTGTTACTCACCACCTGTTAGATACGTTCTCGCCAAAGCGAATAATGTGGGGCAGTGATTGGCCCGTATTAGAACTCGATGGCTCTTACACTCAATGGTTCTCATGTATACTGGAATTGATCACTGATTTAAGTGCGCAAGAACAAAAGCGCATTCTTGGTGAAACCGCACGTGAGTTCTATGCCATTGAATAAACAAGTCTCCAAAACAAGTAATGTAAGGAAAATTCATGCTCATCGGATTGGATCCAATTTTATCTCCCGAACTTCTCTATGCACTTCGAGCCATGGGGCATGGAGATGAAATCGCAATTGTCGACGCAAATTATCCTGCCAGTAGCTCAACTGAGCAGCTCATTCGTCTAGATGGTGTGGATGCGCCGACGGCATTAAAGGCGGTTCTTTCAGTAACACCGTTAGATATCTACGTCGAAGATGCAGCCTTTTCTATGCAAGATGCAGGCGATCCCGATAACTTGCCTGCTGCTGTTCAAACGTTCCAGACAATTATAAATGATGTCTGTAATTCCAGTCACAATATCAAACAGCTCGAACGTTTTGCATTTTACGAACATGCAAAGAACGCATTTGCAATTGTCCAAACAGGTGAAACCCGACATTACGGCAATATTATTTTGAAGAAGGGCGTTCTTCCCAGCGCTTAACTCACCGAAAGCGCAGAAAACTTTACAAGTAAACAAAATCGAAATTTATTAAGCTTCGGGTAACCATCAGCGTTTAGGTTTAGTAAACCTATCTCTTTATCGAGAGGAAAAGGAAGATGAAACCGAATGCTAAGAGCAATATAGCAAAATTTGTCTCTCCAGAGGAGACAACATTTAAATACGACCATATGTATGACGCAGGTCTTAAGCTACCACAGCGCGCACGGGCAATGATTGCACAACATTACTATCAACGTGTCCACCTTCGTGAACTGGGTCTTCGCCTTATAGCAACATGCGATTTGCATATTGTTCAGCAGGTTTTTGGTTCCGCTTCTGATGTTCTGTTGCAGCAAGCTGAACAATTTAAAGAACAAGACTAAACGACCAAAACCTCATAACGAACAATCGCTAACTAAGCACCTTAGTCCGCACTTGGTGCATCCTTCGTATTACGCCTCATCTTCGCAAACAATGGCGATAGCATTGGCACAAAAAGACAAGCTACAGCGATTGCCAAAATAGTGAACGTCAACGGACGTTCCCAAAGAAATGACCATGAATCATTGTTAATCAACAATGCACGTCGTAGGTTCTCCTCCATCATCCCGCCCAAAATGAAGCCCAGAATCATTGGGGCAAGCGAGAAAGAAAGCAACCGTAGAACCGTTGCAGCCAAACCAAATAGCACCATCAATTGAATATCAAACGTATTAAACGAAACAAAATAAACGCCAATTAATGAAAAGAACAAGATCAAGGGCAGCAGGAACTTTGCTGGAATAGCCAGAACGCGCGCAATATATGGTATCAGTGGCAGGTTAAGAACAAGCAGAATAATATTGCCCAGCCACATCGACACAATCACTGCCCAGAATACATCCGGCTGATCGATATACAGTCGCGGCCCAGGTTGAATTCCATAACCTATTAATGCGCCAAGCATGATGGCAGTGGTCCCAGAACCCGGAATGCCAAGTGTAAGCAACGGCACAAATGAGCCGGTTGCGGCTGCATTATTCGCGGTTTCCGGAGCAGATAATCCACGCACAGATCCCTTGCCAAACAGCTTACCCTTTTCAGCACCTGCAATACGTTGTTCGGTACCATAAGCAAGGAAACTCGCAATCGTAGCCCCGGCACCAGGTAAAACACCAATCAAGAAACCAAGAACGGAAGAGCGGCCAATAACCGGCACCATTTCTTTCACTTCGTCCTTACTTACGGCCATAGACCCCAATTCAGCGGCAGCTTTGCGCTCTTCCTCGCGTTTACTTTCATCCACTTTCTTAATGATCGCCATCAGCGCCTCTGACAAGGCAAAGGTCGCCATTACAAGAAGGAGAAATGAAATCCCGTCAACAAGATCAATCATCCCTAACGTAAAACGCGGTACACCAACGGTTTGATCGGTCCCAACGGTTGATAACATGAGCCCAAATATTGTCATCAGGAGCGCTTTGAGAACTTCACCTTTACCAGCAAAGGCCGCAACCGCCGATAGGCCAAGTACCATCAATGCAAAATAATCAGTTGATTGAAATGATAGGGAAACAGAGGCCAAGTATGGTGCGGAAACAAGAAGTAATAATGCGGCAATAACACCGCCTGAGAAAGATGAGTAAGCAGCAATAGCTAAAGCCTTACCCGCCATCCCTTTCTTTGCCATCGGATAACCATCAAATGAAGTTGCCACTGTTGATGCCACTCCAGGTGCGTTGATTAGGATTGATGATGTTGAGCCACCAAAAATAGCACCATAATAAACCGCAGCCATCAGGATGATGCCGGCCGAAGGTTCAAGACTTGCCGCAATTGGGATCATCAGCGCAATGGCCGACATTGGACCAAGGCCCGGGAGCATACCAATGAACGTGCCCACAAGGCAGCCCATGATAACGAACCCAATATTTTGCAGCGTAAAGGCAGTTTCTAAACCAATCAGAATACCGTCTAGCATGGCCTTAACCTCTTAAAAAGAATGGAAATGGTTCGATAAATACGCTCAGCCCGTAATTCATCAAAACCCAAAAACTGATAACGAGCGGAACAGCCACAAGAACTAACTTAAGCACGTTACGTTCACCCAACATTGTAAAACCAATCATTAGAAATAACGATGTTGACAGAAGAAAACCCAATGGGCGAACAGTTAAGCCGTAGATTGACATCAAGATAAGAAATGCTAGCCCCAACGGCCAGTTCAAATTCTTAAGAGTAAAACGCTCAGTATTGGACGGGAACACGATGATCGCGACGGACAGTGCCATACCTAAATAGGCCAATGCCTGCGGTATTGTACGCGGCGTAAAAGCTTGCCCCGCTTGAAAGGGAAGTAAGCGAATGTCGCCAATTTTCAAAAAGTAGAAGATGCAAAATGCCAAAAGTAGCATGCCGCCTATGCGGTCTTTTGTAAAGAACATCACATCCTCCCAGAACATGTTCATATAAAATAGGCAAATTGCCGGATCAATCATCTGACCCGACAATTGTTTACTTAGGTTATTGACGTCCTAGAGGAAGCCAAGTTCCTTCATGAGACCACCAATTTGCTCTTCTTGACCTTCCAAGAAATTCACAAAGTCAGCATCCGCGTTGAAGATATCAACCCAGCCATTACGGTCGCGAACAGCTGCCCAATCGTCTGTTGAATACATTTCTTTCAACGCAGCTATATATTCGGCCTTTTTCTCATCTGAAAGACCGGGAGCCCCAAAGAAACCACGCCAGTTCACAAAGCTAGTTCCTTTTGAACCTGCTTCATCACATGTTGGAACAGTATCCATTGCAGCAACGCGTGCTTCTGATGTTACGCAAAGGATTTTAACTTCACCTTGGCGTGCCAATTCAATAGCCTCACCAAAACCAGTCGCAAGAGCTTTGATCTCGCCTGAAAGAAGGCCAGCCATAGCTTTACCGCCAGCATCATATGGAATGTATTTGACTTTCGTCGCATCAGCACCAGCATTTTTCATAACGAGAGCCGCAATCAAGTGATCCATACCACCTGCAACAGAACCGCCACCAACAGCAACATTTGTTGAATCAGCATTATAGGCTGCAACGAGATCACCAAAAGAATTCAAAGTAGAATCCTTATTCACAACCATCGCACCATAATCACCAATTGTACCGGCGATTGGCGTTAGATCACGAAAAGACTGCGGGAACACTTTTGTCAAAGAACGAATGACGATCGGTGTCGAATTTACCATCAATGTGTCTTGATCATTGGTTTCAATAATGTGAGCAATTGCTTTACCGCCGCCGCCGCCAGACATATTTTCATATGTTGCATTGCCAACAAGGCCAGATTTTGTCAAAGCTTCGCCAGTTCCGCGAGCTGTACCATCCCAACCACCACCAGCACCGCCTGGGATCAAGAATTTGATAGTGTCGACTTTTTTATGACCATCAGCTTGAGCAACTCCCATTGCGCCAAACGCAACGGCACTTGCAGCAAGTGCTATTTTAAGTGTATTTAACATATTTTCCTCCACGAAAACTTATCAGAACGTGTGTCCTGTTCGCAGAGTAGAACAAAGGAAGCTGACATTTAGCTGACAATGAGCCAATGTACATCTATTCTCCGCGAAGCGCCCTGTTCCAGCGTTCAAAAAACCGGGCTCGTTTTACTTGGTCAAGATAAGCAACCAAACCAGGTCCAATGGAGATCGGCCTTAATCTTGTACCAAACTTTTCTCTAAAAGCCGATGCGGTATTATCCCCCTTTATGGCTGGATGAACTGCTGCTAGCTCCAGATCCTCCGCCATTATTCTCTGGCCTTTTTCAGACATAAGAAAACGCAAAAATTGCGCACTTAACTCTGGATTTTCAGCTGCCTTTGGTACGAGTGCTATGCGCGTCATCACAACGGTAAAATCTTCTGGCAAAATTATTCCCAAATCAGAATTGGTAGCTGCCCACGACTGGGCATAGGAGCCTAAAATATTGTATCCCAAAGACAGTTTACCATCAGATACGCGCTCGAGTATAGAAGCAGAACTTGGATACAGTTTAACACCAGATGCGCCCATGGCATTTACAAGTGACCATATATCCCTGTCATGCTCGATATCTCTTGCTAAAAACAAGAAGCCAAGACCTGACCGCTCAATGTCATAGGTGCCTATTTGGCCAAACAAATCAGAATCTTGGTCCTTCAAAAGCGATGCAAGCTCCGACCGATTGGCGGGCGGTTTTAACGTCTTAAATTTTGTTTTGTTATAAACAATAACAGATGGCTCAAACGTTAATCCAAAGGCACTATCTTGCCATTTAGCCCAACTTGGCCATTGTGGGTCCGTTGGGCGAATAGCAAGAACATACCCGTCGTTGACTAGCTTGACCTGCAAATCCATAGCTGAGGAAATTACAAGGTCAGCTGTGTTTTGACCGCCATCACTTTCTTGTATTACTCGTTCATAAATATCTAATGTTTGAAGGTCGTAATATTGAATTTCTATGTCTGGATTTTGTTCTTGGAAAACAGCGATTAGAGGCTCAGCCAAAACCTCTTCTAGCGATGAATAAATGGTCAAGATCGAACTATTTTGATCACTTTTTGCTGGAAAAATCGATTGACCGTGAGCAATATCATGGGCATGAATTGAGAAAAAACATGAAAATAGAAATATTAGGATCTTACGCATAGGTTTAATGTGCATGAGTTCTTACCAATGACAAGGTGAAAAATATCTTTCATTGTTTTTGAAGCGAGATTGAATGCGAATTTTACTAATTGAAGACAATGAAGAGCTCGGCTTGGGGATTATGAAACTCCTTGGGAAAACTTATGCAATAGATCAAGCGAACAATGGCGAATATGCCATTTCTTCAATCCTCGTGCAGGATTATGATTTAGTTATCCTGGATCTTGGCCTACCCGATATGGATGGTCTGGACGTTCTAAAGGAAATTCGCAGCAATCGAAAATCCACACCTGTTCTAATTCTAACGGCCAGAGGCGCGCTCGATGACCGAATCTCGGGACTGGATTTAGGGGCGGATGATTATATGACAAAGCCCTTTGAAATCGACGAATTGCAAGCGCGCGTGCGGGCTCTTCTTCGCCGGGTATCAATGGAGAAAACATCTCTTTTAGAGTTTGGCGCAATCAATCTGGATGTCCGATCCAATGTCGTATTGTCCGGATCTGAACCGATAGAGATGACACCGAGGGAGATCATGGTCCTGCAGGCGCTCATGATGGCAAGCGGTCGTTTGCTATCCAAATCGCAACTACTCGAGAGCATCACAAATTTCGAAGAAGATGTCAGTGAAAATGCGATTGAACAATATGTCAGCCGCGTACGCAAAAAACTTACACCTCACGGTGTGACCATTCATGCAGCACGAGGTTTGGGCTATCATTTGAGAGAGTTAAATTGAACAGGCCCAACATAAGTCCCGACACCGAAAATCGGACCTACTCAATTCGCACAAGATTGTTGTTATGGTTGCTTGGGCCACTTATTATAATTGGGTTTGTTGCACTACTTGATGGCTATCGGGAGGCAAGAACCACTGCAGACAAAGTTTCAGATCGCGTTCTTTCTGGGTCAGCACTCGCAATTGCAGAGCGCGTTTTTGTCAATGAAAATGGTGATCTGGAAGTTGACATCCCCTACGTCGCACTTCAAATGCTAACGTCATCAGAGGATGATCGTGTATTTTATAAAGTAGAAAACGGTTCAGGTGAATTCATCACAGGTTATCGAAACCTCAATATCCCAGACCTAGACAACAGATCTGCGGATGAGATAACCTTCACTGACGGGCGATTTCGCGATGTAGCAATACGAATAGCGACCTATAAAGCAGCAGCATCTTCTAACACAAAATCTCTAGGTTTTACTGTAGCCGTGGCGGAAACCACAAATGCGCGAAATGCGATTGCGGAGGACTTGCTAATAAGTTCCGCCATTCGAGTGTCGGCGCTCATTTTTGCAGCAGCTATTCTCGTCTGGTTTGCAGTAACGCGATCCCTGATACCTCTGCTTAAACTAGAAGCAGCCGTAGAACGTAGAAGCCCAGAAGATATCCGTCCTATTGAACATAAAGTGCCAAAAGAAGTATCTGGGTTAGTTGTCACGATTAATGATCTTGTTGCAAGGTTTGCAAACTCTATTAGAGCCTTAAAGAACTTTACGTCCAATGCAAGCCATCAGTTCCGCACACCATTAGCAATCATAAAAACTCATCTGGAAATTGCTTCTCGCGAAGAAAACCCCGACGCTCGAAAGAAAGCAATAGCAGATGCTCAAATTGCAGTTGGAGACGCCGAGCGCCTTATGTCTCAGATGCTTCTTCTGGCTCGTATCGATGCCTCCTCAAAAAGAGAAATGCAAAGTCAAACTTGCAACCTGACATCCATCACCAAAAAAGTATGCGAAGACACGGTTTTACAACTCTCAAATAGCAACAGACTTGATGTCGACCTAGGATATACAGGCAAGGATGATCTTCAAATCATCGGCGATAAAACGCTCATTCAGGAAGTCGTGCGCAACCTTATAGACAATGCAATGAAGCATGGAGGAGCCAATGTGCAAATCGACGTCTCTGTGACAAGATCTGAAAAGCATATAGCACTAGAAATCTCTGACGATGGTCCTCAGTTTGAAATGCCTAGTTTTGAAAAAACCGCGGCAATGCAAGTTAAAAACGAGAGAAAGAGAAACTCCAATGGCTTTGGACTTTCCATTGTGAAAGACATTTTGGACTTATTCGATGCAAAGCTCGTTTATCAGGCCTGTTCTCTTGGACAGGGAAAAACAATCAAAGTAATCTTTATGAAAATCTGAACGCGGCACATAGAAAGACCTGTAGCTTGTTCCAGATCTCTCTACAATTTAGAACGCAGATGTCATATCAACATCGCTGCTGTTTAAAGACAGAAGTTTAAAAGCCTATCCAAAGATCCGTTTAAACTCAGCGATGCACTGCCTGAAACCAGCTTCAAAGTCACCATTGCCGGGATGGTAAACACTTTCGAATGAAACAACACCATCATACTGATCACGCCGAAGAGCCTCTGCAATTGGTTGAAAATGGTTTGCCAATTGCCCCTCGCCCATTTTGCGAACTTCCAATGTTGCACGCGGTGTATCAACCTGAACATCCTTGATGTGGACATGACCTAGATAACCATTACTAACTTCATTATATCCATCTGGATAAGCTAATTCATGACACCAGCAATTATTTGCCGGATCCCAAAGAACCTTTAACGTGTCTTTTGCATCAAGGTCGTCGATCAATTTACGTGCCGTATAGTTGGAATTCACCATTGTCCCATTGCCGGTCTCAACGGCGAGGACAACACCTTCCCGTTTGGCAAGCTCCACTGCAGGCGCAATTAGAGGCGGCATACTATCCCAAGCCCCAAGGGCGACGTTCCACCTTTCTGCTCCGTTCTTGCCCCAAAGGATTTGTTCCTTCTTTTGTGTCATTATTCGAACAAGAGGCGAGTCTACTATATGAGCCATTTCAATAACTCGTTTGAGGGCGTCCATATGTTTAGTGTGCAAATCATCACCCGGCTTATTCGCCGATGTCATACCTGCAAAAATATGTCGCGAAAGACAAGAAACAGGCTTACCGCGGTCACGTAACAACAAATCAATATCGCGGATTTCATCCACGGTATGACCGCCAACTTCCTTATCGTCGACAAATTGAAGTTCTGCATATTCAAGGTCAAATTCATCCATCACATCGATAGCATGCTTAAGATCACGGCTGATGCCGTCACAAATCACTCCTAGTTTCATTTTGATCTGGCCTCCATACGATGTAGTTCAGCACCAACAATATCTTCAATTACTTTCGTACAGATCCAATTATCACCGTCTGGAAATTTCGATTTCCCCGCATGAAATATCTGCATTGCCGCCGCAGCCGTGTGCAATGGAACACCCAGCTCTTCACCCAAATTCATTGATATTGTCAGGTCTTTGTGCATTGTATTGATGTGACTGCCTGTACCTTCAAATTGCCGGTCGATAATTTTTTCAAGCGCATTATTTACCACACCGCAGCCGGCGGATGACGTTGAGAATACATCAAGAATAACTTGCCCAGGAACGCCGGCCTTCGCAGCGAGAGCTGCGGCTTCAAACGTGGCAGAAAATTGAGCCCCTATGAGCGATTGAAGACACGCTTTAACCGTTTGCCCATCTCCGGCCCGTGACCCCACGCGGTGAATATTGGCGGATACCGCTTCCATAACAGGCGCAAATTCATCAAGAACATCATTGGGTGCTGCTGCCATCATCGTAAGTGTTCCGCCTTGTGCGCCCGGAAAGCCACCGGATACAGGACTATCTATCAACTTAACACCTAGATGTTCTATCGCTTCACCAATCTCGCGCGCTTCCTTAGGCTTGATTGTTGCAGTTAAAATAATGGCACCTTGACCATTCATCTTATGAATGAATCCATCTTTGCCATAAATAACAGATTTCGCCTGGGCACCGGTCATAACCATGACAAAAATTACATCTGCATTGGACCCCACTTCAGAAACATCCGATGCAGCATAACCACCCATTTTTGAGAAGGCTTGCATTCGTTCTGGTTTCAGATCAAAACCCCAAGTCTCATACCCATTACTAATAAGATTTTTGGCAATGCCCGACCCCATGTCGCCCATGCCTATGACACCAATTTTTTTCATAACTCTTCTATGCTCCCGTTTTGGACACAATAAACAAAGGCTTTCGCCTCAACCATTGTGCGGGTTTCAAGCACTCCACCGGAGTGTCGGGCGGGTCCGGAAGACACCCGCTGCCCGAAATCAGTCGTTAGCCTGTCTGGCCTCCAACGTATCTTTAACAAGAACCCATGCCACAGAAAGATGCTCACTTAAAGCATTCTCTGCCTGAGTGGGGTCGCGCTCTAAAATAGCTTCATAAATCTTTCTATGTGCGTCATAGTTAACTTGATTATGATCAGCAGGTCTTTTCATTCTGCCCCAGTTCGGTGCCAACCATGAAATATAACCTTTGTGAATTGTCGAAAATATCGGATTATCCATAATCTGATATAAAACCCCGTGAAACTGCATATCAGTTTCAAAAAAAGTCGGTGTATCATTAATTGCTGCCTGATTAGCATTAAGCGCAGCTTTTAAATTGGCAATATCATCTTTTGTAGCATGAAGCGCCGCGTGACGAACTAATCCTCTCTCCACAAATTCCCGGCTTTTATATAAGTTTGCAACGCCACCAGGTTCATCTAAAAGATGTGTAATGATCTTTCCGGTTGCAGTAAGAACCGTGCCATAATCAGGTTTCTTAACGATCGGTCGATATCGAGGTCTCGATTCTATAAGGCCACGATTTGCTAATGTTGAAATTGCCTCACGCACAACAGTTCTACTCATGTTAAATTCTTCCATCAGATCTCTTTCCGCTGGCAAAGGTCTATTATTCTCAAATTGTCCGGAGGCAATTCGTCCCTCTATCTCAGCTACTAGATCATCTGATGCTCTTCGCATAACACTCGCCCGACTTCATATTCAGATCAACTTTGGCACAACCAAAATGAAATTGTAAATATAAAAAAATTTATAAGATATGAAACTAATTGACATGAATCGTCAATGACGAAAATTTTTATTATTTATTTTCAATAACATAATAAATAAATTCGAAGAAATCGTTTGAAAAACTATTAAAAACAACTTGACTCAAACAGACTTTCCCGATTTCCTGCACCCAAGTTTGGTTCTACCAAATAAGATTATTATTATTAAGGGAAGTTGGTTTGGCAAAAATAACCTCTATATGTGTTAGGTTATTTCACATTCCGCTAGCAGAAGTGCTGGTCGACGCTAAGCATGGAAATCACACCCATTTCGAACTCATCACCACAACAATACAACTCGATGACGGACGAAAGGGCACAGGATATACATACACGGGTGGTAAAGGCGGTTTTGCGATCAGTGCAATGATTGAGCATGACCTAGCACCGTTTTTAATTGGAAAAGATGCCGAACCAATTGAAGAGCTCTACGAAGCGATGCTTTGGCATGTCCATTATGTAGCCAGAGGTGGCATCGCGTCATTTGCAATCTCAGCAGTTGATATAGCCTTATGGGATCTTAAAGGTAAAGAACTCGGCAAATCCCTTAAACAAATGGTCGGAAACGCAAATTCCAGTTGCAAAGCATATTGTGGTGGCATTGATTTGGCATTTTCACTACCGAAGCTCTCAAGTAGCGTTGAGAATTATCTTGAACGTGGTTTCAACGGCGTAAAAATTAAAGTCGGGCAGCCAGAACTGAAGATAGACATTGATCGCGTAGAAGCAATACGAAAGCTTATCGGACCTGATTTAGCCTTCATGGTCGATGCAAATTATTCAATGGATGTCGATCAGGCGATCGAAGCAGCAAATGCTTTTTCTGACTATGATATAAAATGGTTTGAGGAGCCTATCATTCCCGATAATTATGCAGGTTATGCACAGATCGCTACGATGACCGGAGTTCCTCTGGCGATGGGTGAAAATCTACACACAATTCATGAATTTGGTTATGCACTAAACCAATCAAAACTGAGCTACATTCAGCTTGATGCTTCAAATTGCGGCGGAATAACCGGTTTCATGCAAGCCGCCAATTTGGCAAAATCCTTTGGTGTGCCTGTCTGTAGCCATGGCATGCAAGAACTTCATGTCAGCCTTCTGTCGGGCATTCCAGATGCTGGGTGGTTGGAAGTGCATGCATTCCCGATTGAACATTATACTGAGCGTCCGCTGGTCATCGAAAACTGCCTTGCCATTGCACCAGACACACATGGAACCGGCGTGACGTTTAATTGGGAGAAGCTGGAAAAAGAAGATCTACTCTCCGCGAACATCCGGAGGGTTGCTTAACAGTTCAATTTTAAACGAACTCATTAATTGAATATATAAAATGTTCAGTTCGGAGGAACCTGTACATTACAAACATTCTAAAGACACATGAAAAACTTTGGAATTTAAGGTCATTACAAAGACCAACAATGTGGCGGCAATTTAGCTGCCAATAAAATGACTAAAGCAAAACTGGGAGGAACCTTATGCTTAAAATACTAACACAAACATTGCTTGCAGGTGCAACTGCATTGGCATTTATGGCTGGTAGTGCAGCTGCGGAACAAACAAAGCTTCGCATTCAAACGCACTTTTCAACTGAAACACTATCTGGCAAAATGGCCGGAGAATTTATTGAAGACGTTAAGGCAATGTCCAACGGCGAAATTGAAATAGAAATGTTCTATTCAGGTGCCGTTGTTAAAGCAGCTGAGACATTTGATGCCGCTGCAACCGGTATCCTCGATTGCGACATGACAGGTGGCGCTTATCAAACTGGTAAAAACCCGGCATTTCAGTTCGCTGGCGATTTAACCGGTGGTTACCAAAACCCATATCAGCAATATGCCTGGCTTCTTCACGGCGGAGGTTATGATGCGCTAAACAAACTCTACAATGCCAATAATATGGAATTCGTTGGCTGGTGGATTCCAGGTCCTGAATCGCTATCTTCAACAAAACCATTTACAGGCGTTGCGGACCTTAAGGGCTGGAAATTCCGTTCACCTCCAGGTGTAATTACCAACATTTTCACAAAGCTTGGTGCTTCGCCAATTGTGATGGATTTCAACGAAATCTTTACAGCTCTTGAAACTGGTATCATCGATGGCGCCGATGCAGCCAACTTGACGAACAATGTCGGTCTTGGCTTGTATGATATTGCGAATAACACAAACTATCCAGGTTTCCACTCAATGCCTGCTGATCACCTGGCTTGTCGCAAGGACATCTGGGATGCAATGCCAGCACACCATAAGGCAATTTTGAAAGTTGGTATGCAGGCACTTGGCCTGAAAAACTCAACAATCAACGAAGTTCAAAACGCTCAAACAGCAAAAGAACTGGCCGCAAAGGGTGTGAAACTAAATACTTGGTCTGATTCCGACATGGCAGTTTATCGTGGTGCCGTTCAAGAAGCTTGGACAGAATTTGCGACAACACCAGAAGCAAAAGAGCTTTTGGATAGTCACGTTTCTTTCCTTAAAGACCTTGGCGCAATGAAATAACAGCCAAACTAAATTAGGTTGGCGGCAGTTGTAAAACACTGTCGCCAATTTTATATGGGCACCCCAACTATGAAAATCATCAAAGTAACCAGTCATATTCTCCAATATGACATGCCGGAGCAACTTGGATATTCGCAACAATATTATGCGAAGCGAAGTGCGCATTTGGTTGAAGTAGAAACTGATGATGGCATCACGGGTTGGGGAGAATGTTTTGGGCCAGGAAACATTGCAATCGCCAATAAATCCATTGTTGAGAATGTCATTCAACCCATGATCTTGGGTGATGATCCGATAGATAGAGACGTCATCTGGCATAAAGTTTATAATCTCATGCGCGATCATGGGCAAAAAGGCATGCCGATGCAATCACTATCTGGTGTAGATATAGCCTTGTGGGACATCGCAGGCAAGGTTGCAAAACTTCCACTATACAAGCTCATTGGCGGCGCGCACAGAAAGGATATTTCCGTATATGGTTACGGAATGATGCTGCGCCCAGAGCCCATAGAGCAACTCATCTCTCGGTTTGCGGACGAGGCTGTCGCAATTAAGGACATGGGCTTTTCAGCTACCAAGATGAAAATTGGCATGGGTCCGAAGGATGACATTCGCCTGGCAGAAACCGTCCGATACAGTGTCGGGGATGATTTTCGTTTTATGGCTGATGCAAACCATTGCTACACGACAAGCGACGCCTTCTACGTTGGCAGAGCGCTGGATGAATTAGGTGCTTATTGGTTTGAAGAACCAATTGCACCTGAGGATTTGGACGGTTATCGTGAACTTCGACAAGGCTTGAAAGTTAATATTTCTGGCGGGGAAGCTGAATTTAACCGATGGGGTTGGCGCGGCCTTCTAGAGGCAAGAGGACTGGACATTGCCCAACCGGAGGTCTGCGCATTGGGCGGAATTTCCGAATATCTACGAGTACTAGCCCTATGTCATGCGCATTTCACACCCGTAGTTAATCATGTGTGGGGTTCGGCAATCGCAGTTGCCACAAATATGCATCTCCTGATGGCAATGCCGGATTTACCGGGTGGATTGCACCCTTGGGAACCAATGCTTGAATTTGACACAACAGATAACAAGTTCCGTGATGAGTTACTCACAACGCCACTTGATATTCAATCACAGGTAAAACAGAATGGTGGACGCGTGGTAGCGCCCGTTGGAGACGGGTTAGGAGTGGAACCTGATCGAGATTTCATTCGCCATTATAAGATTCATTGATGGGAGGGGCTAAATTGGACGAGAAAACTGGTGGTCTAAAGGAGTGGATATACCCATTTGCATTCATTTTTTGTGCTGGTTGGGTCATATGGCACGGGCCTGCATACATTCTTGATTTTGTACCCCATGATAATGAAAGCATGGTTGCACAGATGACAGAACTGCATCAGCGCAAAGACGTTTCACCCGGCCTATCTGGCCTCTTCGGCGGATTAACAGATATTATAGATTGGATTGCGCTTCTACTCGTTCCAGTATTTTTCTATCTTGGTATGCGATCTTTAATGCTAGCGACAATGGAATTTCAACAATATAGTCGCGCCGATAAATTCGCAATGTTCATTGGCCGCATCACCATGATCTTGATCATTTCCATGACATTGATCATGCTATACGAGGTTTTACTACGTTATGCGATTGAGGCTCCAACCCTTTGGGCCAACGAGCTGACTCTTTGGATTGCAGGCTTTGTCTTTATGCTGTCGGGTATTTATGCCATGCAACAGCGCAGCCACATACGTATTTTTATCATCTATGACATCATGCCCAGATGGGCTCAACATGTATGCGACACCATATCAGTTACACTGCTTTGGTTCTTTGCTGCCTGTCTGGTTTTTGGAAGTTACAATCAAGTCTTCATCATCAAATTTTATCGCTGGCAGACGTTTGGAACCGCGTTTGACCCACCCATTCCAGCGACAATTCAACCAATGATCTTGATCACTGTTTGCCTCATTTCTTTGCAAGCGCTGCTTAACTTGATAGCCGATTGGAACCGAGATCCATCAGAGATTATCGAAAAAGATGTTATCGACGAAGAAGAACTTGAAGCGATCAAAAAAAGCGTAGGGGCAAGTTAATGGATATAGGAACTATATCAATAGTATTGGTTATCGGACTAGTCTTTCTGCTGGGTATCGGCATGCCGCTTGGATTTGCATCTGCGGTCCTTGCAGCGCTTGTAATGATCATGAAATTTGAGCCAAATATTCTCGTCGATCCTCTTAGTTTTGGTGAGGGCATGCTGACGGGACGTCCGGGAACAGGTGCGCTCTATATTCTAACTCAAAAAATCTATGACTTGATGACAGAATATGTACTCATATCAGTCCCCTTATTTATATTCATGGCAGCCTTGTTGGAACGTTCAGGCGTTGCGAAACAAATGTATGATAGTCTGGATTTCTGGATGTCGCGTATGCGCGGCGGCATCGCTATTGTGACATCGCTTATGGCAGTTTTGATGGCCGCTATGTCAGGTATTATTGGTGGCGAAGTGGTATTACTTGGCCTGATCGCACTGCCGCAGATGCTGCGCCTTGGCTACAATCAAAATTTGGCGATCGGTACAATCTGCGCTTCCGGCTCACTTGGCACCATGATTCCACCCTCAATTGTTTTGATCATTTACGGTTTGATAACCGAAACATCTATTAAGGCACTATTCACTGGCGCTTTTTTACCGGGCTTCATGCTTGCAAGCTTCATTATCCTATACATTATCATCCGTACACAACTTGATCCTTCACAAGCACCATTACCTGAACCTAAAGAAGGAGATCCAGAAGGCAGCGAGAAGGCTGTTATGTTCTGTGGGTTCCTATCCATTCTGGTTGCCAGTGCAACGACTCTACTGCTGGCCCGGGTAGCCTTCCTCACCCTAACCGAACGTAATGTTCCCACCGGTGAGAATTTCGAACCACCAGCCTTAGGCATGCTAGATCAGGCGCCATATATGATCGGTATACTGATGATAGCATTGGCGTTCATATTCTTTGTTGTCGGAATTGAAAAAACAAAAAGTGGTTGGAAACATGGCAAAGGTTTAGTTCCGCCACTTACTGTTATCGGCATTGTACTCGGCTCAATTTATGGCGGCATAACAGGCATCACAGAGGCCGCAGGCATGGGTGCTTTGGCTGTCTTTGGCATTGCTGCATTACGGGGTGAAGCATCCGTCGAACTCGTATGGGTCAGCCTTATGCGCACCCTACGTTCAACCGGCACAATTATTTGGGTTACAGTGGGTGCGGCAGCTTTGGCAGGCGCATACACGCTTGCAGGTGGGCCGGCCTATATCGCACAATTAATTGTTGGCGCGGAAATGCCGACAATGGTGGTCATCCTGACAATGATGGTCATTCTACTGTTCATGGGTGCTTTCATGGATTGGGTCGGAATTGTCTTGCTCATCATTCCTGTTTTCCTACCTATCGTGAAGAAATTACCAATTGATGAGATTGGCTTTATCGGCCAACTTTCGCCTCAACATGTATCAATTTGGTTTGGTGTTCTGTTCTGCATGAATATGCAGGTTAGCTTCTTGTCGCCGCCATTTGGACCAGCGGCTTTCTATCTGAAATCAGTTGCACCATCGCATATTTCACTAACAGACATTTTCAGAGGTTTCTTACCATTTATCGGTGTTCAATTATTGGCATTGATGGTCCTCCTCATATGGCCATCGATTGTTACGTTATTGCTCTAATATAAGGACTCGCTCGATGATTAACGAAAGTCAGGTCGAAACATTTAAAAATCAAGGCTACCTTGTTGTCGAGGATCTATTGGATCAAAAAACGCTCCGTGCGATTCATCAGGAATATAGCGAGTTGATGGATGAACTATATGAAACATGGTGGCGCGAAGGAAAGCTTAAAAAAACACCAGATAATTTGAGTTTCTGGGAAAAACTTGATTGTGCCTATCAAGGAGGATTTGACTGGTATCAACCATTTGATATCAGCCTGCCTCATTCCAATATCACCGACAAAACGCCCATACATATTGGCCCAGCAGTGTTTGCCATGGCTACGCACAAAAATATTCTTGATATGGTTGAAAAGCTTATAGGCCCCGAAATTACATCTAACCCAATACAACATGTGCGGATCAAACCACCACAACAATCGGTGTCAAATTCTGAAAACCGAGCACACGTGATCGCTACAGATTGGCACCAAGATATGGGGGTTACGTTGCAGGAAGCAGATAAAACAGAGTTTGTAACCGTTTGGCTCGCAATTACAGACGCAACAATTGAGAATGGATGTCTTCAAGTTGCAGCTGGAAATTATGACCAGATGCTGCCGCATTGCTCAAAAACGCAAGTTGGAATTGCAGATAAATTTATACCTTCCGGCAAAACAACACCTACGCCTGTTAAGGCTGGTGGAGCTGTGATTTTTCACCCTCTTACACCACATTCTTCATTGGCAAATAACAGCGATGGATATAGGTGGTCGTTTGATCTTCGATATAATGTAACAGGACAGCCAACCGGGCGTAGCCAATTCCCTAGTTTTGTTGCACGTTCAAAAAACAATCCAAAAACAGAATTAAAGGACTGGAAGGTTTGGAAAAAAATGTGGGAAGATACACGTCACAAACTAGCACACGCCGACCATATCCCTCAGCATCGCTGGAATTCTGATAGTCCCTATTGTGCATAATGTAATCAATAAAACGCAGGCCGTCCGAATTGCGATCATGGGTGCGGGATTAATTGGGGAGCGCCATGCGCGACTTGCTGAGGTGCATCCAGATGTGGAGCTCGCAGCTATTATTGATCCAGACCCCAAAAAAAGCACATTAGCCGCTGAATTGAATTGTGGGCATTTCAATTCTCTGACAGACATTGCACCCAACATTTGCGATGCAGTTGTCATAGCAACCCCTAATTCAGACCATCTAAAGTCAGGCCTCCAATGCCTTGAAATGGGTTTGCCTTGCCTAATTGAAAAACCAATTGCAGACACCGTTGAAAATGCGGAGAAATTAGCTGTAGCATTTGAAAATCAGAACATTCCATTGTTAATCGGTCATCACCGTCGATATCATCATTTTTCAACGCGAGCTAAGGACATCATAGAAAAAAATAAACTTGGGCGACCTATTTTAGCGTCCATAATTTGGGCGGTACGGAAACCAGATTCTTACTTCAAACAAGGAGTTTGGCGAACCAAATCAGACGGCGGTCCACTTTTAATAAACTTTATCCATGAGGCAGATCTGCTCCTCTATATATTTGGTAAAGTTATTAATGTTCAGGCCACAACATCAAATAGGCAGCGCAAACAAAGTGTAGAAGATACGGCTGCAATTATATTGACGTTTGAAACAGGTGTAATTGCGACGGTTGTTTTGAGCGATACTGCGCTTACCCCTTGGAGTTTTGAGGGCGCGTGTGGTGAAAACCCAAACATTGCCGAAACTGGTATTTCCTCATGGAGAATTGGCTGTACTGAGGGGGCTTTCGATTTTCCAAACCTAAACATTTGGACAGATAGCGAAAACGGAATTGGAGACTGGTCCCGTAAGCTTAAATCACAAACTCAGCAAGTGAGCCAAGTAGATCCACTTTATGACCAGCTATCACACTTTGTGGAGTTAATACGCGGCACAGCAAAAAAACCAATCTGCAGCGGTCGTGACGGTTTAGAAGCGCTCCGTCTCGTCGAATGGATAAAGCGTTCCGCCGACACTTCGCATTTCAGTAATGCAGATGTAACCAGTCCCTTGGATATCAAAAAGCGATTGGCATAAATGAACAATATTTCGAAAAAATTTGCTGCAGGTGGGCCACTCGTCGGCATCATAATGATCCTGATCGCAAATTTTCTCTTTTCCTTTGTTGACACCGGAGCAAAATGGCTTGCCATCTTAGGGATGTCTGCATTGCAGATCGCATTCATGCGATATGTAGGACATTTTGCAATTTCGTTGGGGCTCTTCGCTAAAGAAGGTTTCGATTGGAATGTCATAAGATGCGAAAAACAATTTCTAGTCATTTTGCGAGCGCTTTGCATTATGTTTGCAACCATCGCGAACTTCTTTGCAATTCGCTATCTATCACTATCTCTTACATCAACAATTCTGTTTTCCTCACCAATTATCATCTGCGCGTTGTCTTGGCCTCTCCTTAGGGAACGAGTAGGAAAATTCCGATGGATGGCAATTGGTTTGGGTTTCATCGGAATATTAATAGCTATCAGACCTTTTGACGAAAGTTTTCACTGGGCCGTGCTTGTATCTTTGAGCGGAGCATTTGCTTATGCGCTCTACTCAATCATAACACGCAAATTATCCGGTACCGTTCCGGCAAATACGATGCAATTTTGGACCGGGCTTATTGGAACAATTGCGATCCTACCATTTGCAATTCTAGATTGGCAAACACCTGTATCCAACTTCGAGTGGTTAGTTATGTTTAGTTTGGGCGTATTTGCATGGGCCGGGCATCAATTCTTCACAAAAGCTATAGCGCACGCCCCACCTAATCTGCTCATGCCATTTGGGTATGTGTTCATTTTGTATGTAACAACTTGGAGCTTCTTTGTATTTGACGAAGTCCCCGACATGTGGACGATTACTGGTGCGTTCATCATCATCATAGCTGGTCTTTTAATATGGTTCCGAGAGAAAAAATTAAGCGCATCAAATATTCAAACTTAGACGAATACTGCAAATTACATAACCTATTATTGCAACACGATAACACTCACTTGAACCGACACAACATTTAGAGGTATATGTTTTTATCTGCTTGAAGAGAAAAATGAACTTCTTATTTCGAGATCAAGTTTTAGAACATCTATCTGTTTGATTGCAAAGGCGGGTCGAAACTTTAAACTAACTATCAGGATAGAATAATGATCGTCTGTTGCGGAGAGGCATTAATTGACATGCTTCCAAGAAAGTTAACCTCTGGCGAGGATGTATTCCTTCCTGTCCCGGGTGGTGCCATATTCAATACAGCCATCGCTCTTGGTCGTTTGGGCGAAGACGTCGGTTTCATCTCCGGAATATCGACAGACATGTTTGGCACACAGCTTGTCGAGGCTTTAAACGCATCCCATGTTTCCGAAAGCTATTGTATACGAAATGACCAGCCTACCACACTTGCATTTGTTAAGCTGACAGACGGAAATGCCAAATATTCTTTCTTTGATGAACAAAGCGCAGGGCGCAACATCTCCCAACAAGACTTACCGACAATAAGTGCTGATGTTGAGGCGCTTCATTTCGGAGCCATCAGTTTGATCCCCGAACCATGTGGTTCTACTTACGAAACATTATTACTCAAACAAGCTCCCTCCCACGTCATTTCTCTCGATCCCAATATCCGAATAAGCTTCATAAAGGATGCTGAGAAACATCGGGCGCGAATAAAACGCATGGCAGAAGCTTCCGACATCATAAAAGTCTCCGATGAAGACTTGGCATGGATTGCGGAAACTTCAAATGAAAGGTCTCAAATAGATCAATGGCTTTCTGTCTCCGCCTCAATTGTGATCATTACACGCGGAGGCGATGGCGCAGACGTCTACACGAAGAACTATCATTTCAATTCACCCGCAATCAAAACTACAATAGTTGATACCGTCGGTGCTGGTGACACATTTAATGCTGGCTTATTATCAGGGCTTAAACGTGAAAACCTTCTCCGTAAAGACAAGCTTGTATCCATTGGGCAAGACGATCTAGAAAAAGCAGTCCACCTAGCCAACAGGGTCGCAAGCATTACTGTTTCTCGAGCAGGTGCAAATCCTCCTTGGAAGCATGAACTATAGAACGATAATAACCCATGCCCTCAAGTGAAGCGTCTCTAGAAGGTTAACCACAGCTTAATCAAACAAGCTCTTCAAGAAGTTTACGCGTATTCTGCTCGTTCATTTCGATCGGATTTCCGCCGGTACTTGGGTCAGCCAAAGCACCTTTTACGAGCCGATCCATATCTGGATTTTCAATTCCAAGTTCAGACAGAGTTTTCGGAATTTTCATTGAAGCATTGAGATCATCCACATAGGTGCAGAAACCACTAAACCCGCCTTCAATATCTAGATATGCCGCAGCCGAATTAAAACGTTCTTCGATAGCACCTTTATTAAACTGCAAAACAGCAGGCATGCAAACTGCATTGGTTGTGCCATGATGTGTATGGTAGATCGCGCCAATTGGATGACTTAGTGCATGGATAGCACCCAAACCCTTTTGAAAGGCTGTGGCTCCCATCGCCGCCGCAGACATCATATGCGCACGCGCCTCAATGTCTGTACCATCAGCATAAGCACGTGGTAGATATTCTTTAACCAGACGCATTCCTTCAAGCGCTATCCCCTGGCTCATTGGATGGTAATGGGGGCTAGAATAAGCCTCCACGCAATGGGCAAACGCGTCAAGCCCGGTTCCAGCAGTCAAAAACTGGGGCATTCCAACGGTAAGTTCCGGATCACAAATCACAACAGTTGGAAGCAATTTGGGGTGAAAGATAATTTTCTTCTCTTGGCTATCAGATTTTGTGATGATGCTGGCGCGTCCTACTTCAGAACCGGTACCAGCTGTTGTAGGGACGGCAACAATTGGAGCAATTGCATCGGCATCGGCTCGCGTCCACCAATCATCCACATCTTCAAAATCCCATAATGGTCGTGTCTGACCTGCCATGAGCGCTATAACTTTAGCTAAATCCAGGCCAGATCCGCCACCAAATGCGACCACGCCATCGTAACCACCATCACGATAGATACGGACACCTTCTTCGGCATTGTTATCCGTCGGATTGGGATCAACCTCGGAGAACATCCCCCGTCCCAGGCCGTTTGCCTCAAGAATATCAAGTGTACGTTTTGTGATATCCATACTTGCTAATCCGCGATCCGTAACAAGAAGTGGCTTCTTCATTCCAGATTGAATACAAGCATCTGCAATTTCCGAAATTCGACCAACGCCAAATTTCATTGCTGTAGGGTATGACCAGTTTCCAACGAGTTGCATTTAATTAGCTTTCTTAAGGTGGTATGATTTTGGGCGTGTTAGATTATGATAACCGATAATTGAAAGGCCGCCGCCGCGTCCGGTATCCTTGCAACCAGTCCAACATAGAGCCGGATCGAGGTAATCACATCTGTTCATGAAAATAGTACCAGTTTCGATTTGATCACCGATACGCTGCGCGCGATCAACATCCTTTGTCCACAAAGATGCAGTCAAACCGAAATCACTATCGTTCATCAATTTTATAGCTTCATCATCGTCACGAACCGACATAATTCCAACAACGGGACCGAATGACTCATCACGCATTACGCGCATGTCATGGCTCACATTGGTCAGGATTTGCGGAGAAAGATAAGCACCACCATCATCCTCGGCGAACCTATCGATATGAGCTTTGGCGCCAGCAGAAATCGCTTCATCTATTTGCGCACGTACTTCATCTGCAAACCGCTTGTGTGCCATAGGCCCAATTGTAGTTTCAGCCTCGAGCGGATTGCCAAGCTTATAATTCGATACGATCGAAACAGCTTTTTCTACGAAACGATCGAACAGGCTTTCAGCCACATAGATACGCTCAATTCCACAACAGCATTGGCCTGAATTAAACATGGCACCATCGATCAGCGTCTCAACGGCCGCATCAAGATCAGCATCTTCCATGACATAGCCCGGGTCCTTACCACCAAGTTCCAACCCAAGCCCTGTAAATGTGCCCGCAGCTGCTTGCTCCATAGCTTTGCCACCACCGACAGATCCAGTGAAATTTACAAAACCAAAATTTTTAGCAGCGATGAGATCACTTGTTGTTTGATGATCAAGGAATACATTTTGAAATAATCCTTGCGGCAGCCCCGCTCCCAGAAAGGCTTTCGCCATGCGCTCACCCACCAATAGAGTTTGCGTTGCATGCTTTAGTAAAACAGCATTGCCCGCAATGAGCGCCGGAGCAACGGTATTTATGGCGGTCATATATGGATAATTCCACGGCGCAACAACAAGCACTAAACCATGCGGAACTCTCTTAATGTAACGCGCAAAATTATCGTCATTGGAAATTGATACATCAGCAAGAGCATCATGGGCGATATCAGCCATATAGCTTGCGCGCTCGTTAAAGCCGCCAAACTCTCCACCATATCGAACCGGGCGTCCCATTTGCCATGCAAGCTCGGTTACGATTTCATCATTCATCTTACCAATAGCGGCAACGCCAGCCATCACGAGATCTACACGTTCCTGTAACGGGCGTTTTGCCCAATCAATTTGCGCTCGTTTTGCAACGGCAACGGCATGCGAAGCCTCTGATGCGTTTAGAACTGGACGCTCCGCATAGATGGACCCATCAATCGGGGATATACATTTTAGTAGTTTAGACACTGTTGGTTAGGACCTTTCAAAACCACGTGCAACTTCATAATCAGTTACAACTCTATCAAATTCTTCTTGCTCCCAAGTGGCCGCACGAACATAGTGATCAATAACATCATCACCCATCGCTTCACGCAACATTTTGGAATTCCGCAACGTTTCAGCCGCCGCCCGTAATGAGGTCGGGATATCTTCCAGTTTTTCACTTTTATACACATCACCATCGCTTGGCGGCGCAAGTTCGAGTTTGTCTTCAATACCCTTTATGCCCGCAGCAAGTTGCGCAGCTATCGCAAGATAAGGGTTTAAATCCGAACCACCAATACGACATTCAATCCGAACTCCTAATGTCCCCTCACCGCAAAGACGAAAGGCAGAAGTTCTGTTATCGACAGACCAGGTGATCTTTGTCGGCGCAAAAGTGCCAGGCGCAAAACGTTTATAGGAGTTAATATAGGGAGCTAAAAAGTATGTTGCATCGCTTGCGTAGGTTAAAAGTCCAGCAACATAGTGGCGCATGATGTCAGACATTCCGTATTTTTTATCTTTGTCAAAAAACGCACTTTCACCATCCTTTGTCCATAAAGATTGATGTATATGAGAAGATGAACCAACTTTATCATGGTGCCATTTTGGCAAGAAGGTGGCTGCCCTACCCTGCTGCCAGGCGATCTCTTTGACAGCGTGTTTTGCTATCGTATGATATTCAGCACACTCCATTGCAAGCCCATATCGAATGTTTAATTCCTCTTGGCCTGCCTCCGCCTCACCTTTGGTGTTTTCTACAGGAATACCAGCAGCAACCAGATGATTACGCAACGGGCGCATAATGCCCTCTTCCTTCGTGGTTTGCAGAATATGATAATCCTCATTATATCCGCTGATCGGCTCAAGATCTTTAAATCCCGATTTACGAATATCATCGAAGCTCTTTTCAAACAAAAAGAACTCAAGTTCGGTTGCAGTTTTAGCCTCAAAACCCAGTGCAGAAAGTCGTTCAACCTGACGTTTTAAAACAGCGCGAGGTGAATGCGGAATTTCCTCATGTGTATGATGATCAAGAACATCACACAGCACAAGTGCTGTACCTTCCAACCATGGAACAATGCGAATGGATGATAGATCAGGCTTCATGACATAGTCGCCATAACCAGTTTCCCAACTGGTGGAGGCATAACCATCCGGCGTTGCCATTTCCAAATCTGTTGCCAATAGATAGTTACAGCAATGGGTTTCTTTATAGGCGCTTTCCAAAAAATTGGATACGTGAAAACGCTTGCCCATTAACCGGCCCTGCATATCAACAAGACAAGTCAGAACGGTGTCAATTGTACCATCTTCTGCCAATTTTTTGAGTTCGTCAAATGATATGGTTCCGGGCATTTCAGTCAATCCTTTAAAACTTGATGCAAACAGACGCCCGTTTTCGAGCGGCTGTTCTTCTTTTGATTTATGCTAGGACATTGCCTATCTATAAGGACGGCCAGCTTTTTGCATATCCGAATTATATTTGCGGAAGATTTCAACCACTTTTGCTTTTGTTTCAGATTCTGCAGCAATTTCATCCCAGAATTTAACAGCAGCAGCCTCTACCGGTGCCCATTCTTCATCTGGAATAGTTGTAAGCTTCATCTTTGTGCCATTCACACGAAGATCAGCTTCACCGCCCCAATACCACCACTGACGATAATAATGGCTCTGATCTGTACAAACTTTAAACAGTTCTTGAAGATGTGGAGGCAACTCATTCCAACGATCCATATTTGCAAAGAACGAGCCAGCCCATGCACCAGAAATATTGTTGGTTAGGAAGTAGTCCGTCACATCAGCCCAGCCGACCGTGTAATCTTCGGTGATACCTGACCATGCAACACCATCAAGCTCGCCAGTTTGCACGGCAGTTTCAATATCTTCCCAAGGTAGCGTGACGGGGATGACGCCAAATTGGGACAGGAACCGACCCGCCGTTGGGAATGTAAAGACACGCAGCCCTTTCAAATCCTCAAGTGAGTTAATTGGTTTTTTGGTAGCAAAGTGACATGGGTCCCAAGCACCAGCTGAAATGTGCTTCACACCAACTGCTGAATATTCCTGATCCCAAATCTCGCCCAGACCATATTGATTAAACAGAACTGGAACATCTAGCGAATAGCGGCTTCCAAATGGAAAATAACCACCGAACACTGTCACTTCCGTTGGCGATGCCATTGAATCATCATCTGATTGCACCGCATCAATAGTGCCCTTTTGCATCGCACGGAATAATTCACCTGTTGGTACGAGCTGATCTGCATAGAACAGTTCAATTTCCATCTCGTCGCCAGCAATTTTGTTAAAGCTGTCTATCGCAGGTTTTATCACATGTTCTGCAAGTGCAGCGCCTGCATAAGTTTGTAATCGCCATTTGATCTTAGATTGCGCAAGGGCTGGCGTAGCCAATGCAGCTGCTGGCGCTGCAATGGCAGCTCCCTTAATAAAGGTCCGTCTTGAAGTCGTCATTTCATTTCTCCTTGTTGTGGTTGTTCCCAACCGGTTTGGCTTCATTTTAGAAGTTCTTATTATTTTCCATAAACCTGTTCTGGCAGCCACATTGCGATTTGCGGAAACACGATGACCAAAGTCAAAGCGAACAGCATAACCAAAACAAATGGTGCAATGGAGCCATAAATATCTCTAAGTGTTATTTCTGGTGGTGCCATGGCACGCATCAAGAATAAATTGTAACCAAATGGTGGCGTCATATACGCGATCTGGGTCGTGATCGTGTAAAGCACACCATACCAAACAAGATCAAAACCCAATGCCTGAACCAGAGGCACATAAAGTGGGGCAACGATTACCAGCATCGCCGTATCATCCAAGAAAGTTCCCATCACCAGGAATGAAAGCTGCATTAGGATTAAAATAACCCACGGATTTAATCCAAGTTGGTCAGTGAATAATGTCTCAATTGCCTTAACGGCACCAAGACCATCAAACACCGCGCCAAAACCAAGCGCCGCCAAAATAATCCACATAAACATGCATGAAATTGCTAGAGTTTGACGAACAGAAACCTCAAAGACTTTTCGGTTCATGCGACCTTTTAAAACAGCTGCTAAGAAGGCCGTACTTGCGCCCACTGCGGAGCTTTCGACCAACGAAGTCCAGCCTTTTACAAACGGAACCATCATCACCGCAAAAATGAACAGCGGCAGCAAACCCGCGCGTAGGAGCTTCATTTTTTCGCCAAAAGACAGATTATCTCGTTCATCCTCGCTAAGCGCAGGACCAAGTTCTGGCTGTATGCGACAACGAATATAAATATAGATCATAAACATCGCGGCCATCATCAAACCAGGGAACACACCTGCTAACCATAGCTGACCCACAGGTTGGCGAGCGATCATAGCATAAAGAACAAGCACGACAGATGGCGGCACAAGAATACCAAGTGATGACCCTGCCTGTATGACACCTGTGACCATGCGTTTATCATATCCGCGCTTAAGTAATTCTGGCAGGGCTATCGTGGCACCAATTGCCATGCCTGCAACCGATAATCCATTCATTGCTGAAATCAGGATCATCAACCCAATTGTGCCAATCGCTAGCCCGCCCCTAACAGGTCCCATCCAGACATGAAACATCTTGTATAGATCATCAGCGATTTTAGATTCTGATAAAACATATCCCATGAATATGAACATCGGCAGAGTGAGGAGCGGATACCATTTCATGAGCTTCATGGCTGATGAGAATGCAATATCAGAACCGCCAGTCCCCCACAGAGCTAAAGCGGCAATAGCACCCACAGCGCCAATTGCACCAAACACGCGTTGACCGGTAAAAAGCATCAACATCATAGATGCAAACATGAAGAGGGCAATCATCTCATACGACATTAGATTTTGCCTCACGCAGCTTGATTATATCTTTTAAGAATTCTGATATGGCTTGAAGCAGCATTAGAAAAATTCCAACGCACATGATCAGTTTGATTGGCCATAAATATGGTCGCCAAGCCGTCGGTGAGCGCTCTAAACGCCCAACATCTTCCTGTCCGGTTAACAGCCCGGCCAAAAATTGCATCGGCTCGTCGCTATAATGGCCGAGTGAATAGGCCATTGATCCCAAACCGCCATAAAGCAACACACCCAGATACAACATCAGGAATAAAACCGTTATCGCATCAACTTGAGCTTTCTTCTTTGTTGACCATTCGCCGTAGAACAAATCCATTCTAACATTAGAGCCCATCTGGATTGAATATGGCCCGCCCAGAATGTAGTAAGTCACCATAGCAAATTGGGCAATTTCAAGAGTCCAGAGAGATGGCAGAAAAAAAGTCTTGGAAATTGATGACCACATCAAAATGGCGATCATAACAAAAATGCCATACATCATAATGCGCCCAATGCGATAGTTCACAGCATCGACAACACGGATATATGATCTTGCAAAACTCATAAAACCACCGCTTCCGTCGTTTTATCTTTTGCCAGCTGACCAAGAGCAGCTGATATAAGGCTTTCCAAAGTATCAGCTATTGATGTGCAATCCTTGTGACACGTCAACAGATCATTTCGCACTTCAATCATGACATTGAGCAAACCTTTTTCAACACCATGTAATCGAATGGTATGAGTTACACCGTCACTGGGTCCATATGGTTCATTTCGCCTAATATTGAACTCTTGATAGCCTGCAATGGAATTTAACATCGCATCAACGACACGAGAATCATCATCATGCAGTAAGCCAATTTCAACGTCTCGTTTCTGCCCCCTATAAACTGGCGTAAAACTATGAATAGTCACCAACATCGGAGCGACTTGATGTTCTTCGATGGCCTCTTCTAAAGTACGTTTAAACGGTAAATAATAGTTCTCAACGCGATTTGTGATTTGAGCGCCAGAAAGATTTTTGTTTCCCGGAACTTCAAATATTTCGCTTTTTTGCGGAACCGCATCAATCGCATCCGGCGGGCGATTGCAATCATAGACTAAGCGTGAAATACGACTAATCACAGCTGGTGCATTAAATCGATCGGCCAGTATACGAGTTACCGCTTCTGCTCCTGGATCCCATGCAATGTGACTGCTACGCGCTGGATCGACAAGCCCGAGTTCGTTGAAGCATTCAGGGATAAAGGAACTTGCGTGTTCACACACAAAGAAGACCGGAGCCTGCGAATTATTACGGATATGATCAACAATTTCTTCGCTCATTAACCGGATTACCTTAAATTTATCACATATCAGAATTGCAATTTTGTTAAATTCTCTTCAATTCAAATCAGTTTGTCAATATTTGTTCTTAAATTTTCTTCTCATTCCATATTAATATGATTATACTCACTGAGTAAGAGGTACCCAGTGACACCAAAAACAATTGCAGAAAAGTTACGTGATATGGCCGGAGGGCTAACACGTGCGGAGCGCCAGCTCTCAGATTCGATACTTAAAAATTATCCGGTTTCGGGTCTTGGGAGCATTACAAAAGTTGCTCATGCCGCCGAGGTTTCCACACCTACAGTTGCGCGCCTTGTTCAAAAACTCGGTTTCTCCGGTTTCCCTGATTTTCAGGCCAATTTACGCATTGAGTTGGATGAAAAAATTTCCGGCCCTATCGCGAAACGTGAGCGATGGGCAAATGATGCACCCGAAGGGCACGTACTTAATCGTTTTACAGAAGCTGTAATCGATAATATAAGCCAATCTCTGGGCGATATCGATACAGCAAAATTTGACGCAACCTGCGCTCTATTAAGCGATCCAAACAGAAAAATCTTTGTCGTTGGCGGGCGAGTAACCCGTACGCTGGCGGATTATTTTTTCCTACATATGCAAGTTATCAGGAAAAACGTTACGCATATCAGTTCGAGTTCAAATGCCTGGCCGCACTATCTTCTCGACATAGATGAAGGTGACATTGTCGTTATTTTTGACATTCGCAGATATGAAAACAGCACACTAAAACTGGCTGAAATGGCACGAGAGAAAGGCGCGCAGATTATCTTGTTTACAGATCAATGGCAGTCTCCCATCGGGCAGCATACCGAGTTTAGCTTTAGCAGCCGTATTGTTGTACCCTCGGCTTGGGACTCAAATGTAACCTGTATGCTTATTGCAGAAATTATTATAGCGCAGGTTCAAGAAACCTTTTGGGGTGAAACCAAAGGTCGTATGGAAGAACTTGAAACGATGTTTGATAAGACACGATTTTTTAGGAAATTTTCATAACCGCAGTTTTGTTTAAACCAGATTACACTTACTTAATTCTGAAATTTCATTAGAGCCGTCTTGAAGTAGACTCTTTATCCAGCATTTATCTGTCCACATAATTATTCACTGACTTCTGCAACTCTTCGTAGAAGCCTATTATCTTCCCGGAGTTTTCACGTTCCGAACAAAGCCTAGGGAAAGTTATCTTTGCGAAATGCGTTGGATCCAAATTTGGCCAGTTAGACTTCTGACTTTCTAACAAATCCATCGCTTCTTCAGGGCGATCCAATAAATTCAAAATGGCGGCGCGACGCATGATTGTATAAGGAATTTGGAAAATTTGCGCAGACTGTTCCTCAGCTCTCAAAGCTGCCTCATATTCTTCCCGGTTGAGATGTAGCCAACCCAACCATGTCAGCGTAACCCAACGAGCAGGGTTATCAGAATCAAGAGACTGATCAAAATCTACAACTTCATCCAAAACCTTATCGGGAGCCATAGAGCATGTGTAAGGAAGAACAATAGAGAAAAAACGCGCAAATCCATGACTTGGATCAACTTCGAGAACCCGCTTCATCATCGCAATAGAATCGTCAAGTTGTCCTAAATGCCAATAGTGCTGAGCGACATTGAAAAGCGCGTTTCCATCTCCAGCACTAAATTCTAGCGCACGCGTCGCACTTACCCTGGCTTCATCAACAAATTCTTTTGTATCGGAAGCGCCATCTACGGCTGCAAGGTAAGCCAATTTGTCCGCCAAAACAGAATAAGCTGGACCGAAATCCGGATCTTTTTCCAAGGCCAAGCGGGCCAGATCAATGCGCTCTTTCTCCCAAGTTAATGTACTTTTTGCAGGGCCGGGAATCCATGTTGCAAGCACAAACAGCTGCGATGCTGTAAGCGTTCTTGGGTCACGTCCATCCAACGCTTGAACCGACGCTCCTAAAATACGCGAGCTCAGTTCAGTAACAATCTGTAATATAGTATTGTCATTTACATCAAATATTCTATGCGCTTTTGTCCAGTGAAGCCTGCCCGTGTGACCATCTGCCAACTCAATCGCAATATATCTTACAAAATCTGATTGCAGGCCTCTTATATTGATAATGAAGTCTACTTCATTATCAGCACCATTTGCATCTTTATCAGACGATAACTCTTCGGGTAAAATGACGGATAATGCCGAATTTCGAACCAGTGACGATTGTATATTTCTCGAAAAAAACTTCACATCTTCTTTGTCTTTGCCATATGAAAGGTTGCCGTTTTCTTCTCGTATTACAACGGTAATTGTACCCGGGTCATGATCGTCGGTATTGGGAACCTCAGCCCCTCCCAAAATCCAACCAATACACAGGCCAATTATCATTAAACAAACCAATAAACCCGCCAATATGTAACGCTGTTTTATTTTTGTGAACCTCTCCTTATCCTGCGAAATCAACTTTAGTTGTTTTTTTTCATATAGATCCAAGTTCTTTGAGAATACGGGCCGATAGCTACCAAGCGGAACTGATATCTTCAGACGCTCACTTGCACCCTCTTGTAGATAATATTCCTTCAATGCAGATCTTAGTCTGCGCGCCTGAACGCGAATAATAGGATCATTTTGAGGGTCAAAATCAGTGGGATATTTGTACACATCAATCGCAATGGAATATGCTTTTAACTGGTCATCTTGACCGTTGATTTTTTGCGTAACAATATAGCGTAGAAATTGCCTCAATTTTGGAGATGATTTGAATACACCGGAGGAAAATATTCGTTCTAGTGCTGCTTCAATTTCATCATCTGTAAACGATTCCATGCGCCTAGACCGCAATTAAGCGGCACCTCAAAGAATTACTTCATAATAAATACACAGGCATAAACAAATGAGTCAACTAACACCAAATTTATGCCGGGTGAAATTGCGGATACGAACACATAATAGTCACAGATTAAGTTCGAATATTGCATCCATTTTACTGTAAACTCTGTAACTTTACCTAGTACTATAGAGGAAATAAAGCTAGGCGTCTCGAAACTACTCCCTAAAATTTGAGATAAATTATGAATTCCCCCGTGCACACAAACCTGCAGCGTGACGTCCCGTTTCTGATTGAAACCGGATCGGACATTTATAGCTACATGCATGAATTGATGCGAGATTATCCACTTCATAACATAAAGTTATTCGACACAAGTGGAAATGATAGCAACATTGCAGCGCTTATTCCATTTGGTAGCATCTACCCAAATCGCGAAGCGAGCAACACTGGAAGCAATGTCAATTACTTTACTGTTTTGAAAGAGATGAATTCAGCAACTGCTCCAAGCAAATGGGTTCTGGTCGATTGTAATAACATCAAATTAGTTGGATTATGCGATTTAATCTTCAACATATTCAGTACGTTGCAGGATGATTTCGAAGTTACGATCCCATCTATTCAGCCAGACGGCAATTTATGCCTTATCGGATTTGGCGAAACCCCGATCCGAGCAACACCAACAAATGATGCCGTCCGCAAATCTATGATGGCCGCTCACTTTATGGAAAAAATAGTTAGAATTATGATGTTGTGTAGCAAACCAGATTTCGAACTGACTTCGCGCGAGCTTGAATGTATAAAGTGGGTCGCAAAAGGAAAAACCAGCAATGAGATTGGCGCAATCCTTTCCATTACGGAAAGTACAGTAGATAAACATGTTTCTGCCGTTTGTCGCAAACTTAACGCTGTAAACCGCATGCAGATGATCGCAAAAGCAGTTCGCCTAGGGGTCATTTAGACATTTAGTGTAGATGTTGGAATTGCACTAAATGTATTTACAAGCATATCGGAGCACCGCGATTGGGAGTTATAATATCCTACTCAGCGAGAAGCGTTTGATCAGCTTTAAATCATTCGCAATTTTCTTGTAGCATATGATCATCTGTTAGTGCCGCGCGGGCAAGCAATATGCCTGCCAAAGTAATAAATGTTTTCTTCACAAAGAACCCGGGAATTTGAAGACTAGGCTTGAGTCCAAAACCGCAGTGACTCATTAATGACTTATCTATGAATTTAGAGAATCAGAAAAACCACTCCGTTTTATCTGGAGCTATGCGGTCCAATGTAAGCTCTCATCTACGTCTGAACAAATTCAGGCAGCAAACCTATCTGTCACAAAATTCTCAATCAGGTGAAGTACGCTATTGATATCTAAACTCAATTGCCGCGACCTCAAATTTCGTAATTCGAGCGAAGAACGTTGACCAAGTTGGGAAGTCATCAATATATAATGGAGATGTTATTTTATTGGGAGAAGAGCATTTGCTCGAAATGACACATAATCACGGACTAATTTTCGCATCTTTACTCGTTGCTATGATGGCGGGCTTCACAGGTCTTAGTCTCATGCAAGGCGCGTCAAATCTAGCTATACTAGAGCGAAAACGTATTCTTGTTATGGCCGCAATTTCAATGGGAACTGGAATTTGGTCTATGCATTTCATCGCGATGTTAGGAATGAAGTTATCCGCACCTTTTTTTTATGATGCACTTATTACCCTTGCATCCGCATTGGTTGCTATTTTGGTGGTTGGTATAGCACTTATTATTTTGCACTTTATACCAAGAACAACAAAGACCAAACTAGCCGCCGGTATGATTGTTGGTTTGGGCATTCTCGTCATGCACTATCTTGGAATGTATGGCATTCGGTTAGTGCAGCCTCAATATTCCATCATCGGTATTTTCGTAGCTATTGTTACATCAACTATTCTCAGCGTCAGCATGGTATTTATCTCCTATAGTGAAAGACGTAACAAGAACATCATAGCCGGTACGGTCTTATTTGGCATTGCGGTTTTCACCGTACATTTTGTTGCAATGATGGGTACAAGTTTCAGCAGTCTCGAAGATTTATCAGTACCAAACACATGGCTAAGCAACGAATTCTTGGCTATGGGAGTAGCTATTTCAAGCTTTGTAATAAGCGGATCATTCTTACTCATGAGTGTTAGCCTACTCCCTGCGAATGTCACAAAAGAAGTTGGTACAATTGAAAAAAAGACGAACGAAGACGTTCCTCACACACAAGGCCAACATGAGCAAAAAGCCATCAAAACGAACCAGCTAGCAACACCAAAACCGTTTAAAATACCGTATGAAAAAAACAACAGTACCTACTTTATAGATGCTAAAGACGTGGCTGCCGTGCGCGCTGAAGGTCACTACACAATTTTGTATTCAGTCAATGAAAAACACTTTTGCCCATGGAGCATTTCACAAACAACAAAGCGACTATCCGATCAAGGTTTTTTACAAACCCATCGCAGCTATTTGGTTAATCCAGTTCACATAAGCAGCTTCGAGCGTACAAAAGACAATGGGTTTCTGCTTTTTGCTGCTTTTAGCTCGTTTGAAAAAGTTCCAGTTAGTCGCTCCAAACTCGTGGAAGTTCGTGAGAAGTTGGCGCTCTAATAGTAATCAGAATTCGCATCTCATGAATTTTTTTCGCATCTCGTGCGCAGTGCACCGCATTTCGAATATATGCGAATGCAATAGATAAAAATCTCATCTTATGTTGCTCTATCAATTAGATGGAGGAACTAATGATACCAGCAGCATTTGAATACCATCGGCCAAATTCTATCGATGACGCGATTAAAATTATCGTAGAACATGGCGACGAAGCACGGGTTATCGCAGGTGGGCACAGTTTGATCCCCATGATGAAATTGCGGATGGCTGATCTTTCACATCTGGTTGATCTACAGGCGATTAGCGAGTTGAAAGGCATCAACATTGCCGGCAATATTGTAACGGTAGGCGCCACAACAACTCAACATGAAATGATAGCCAGCAAAGAGCTCGCAAAAGCCGCACCAATCATTGTTGAAGCTGCACTTCAAATTGCAGATCCGCAAGTTAGATATGTTGGCACAATCGGCGGCAATGTTGCCAACGGTGACCCGGGAAATGATATGCCAGGCCTCATGCAATGCCTAGACGCCACCTATACACTCGTAGGGCCAAATGGCTCTCGAACCGTGGCTGCACGCGACTTCTACGAGGCTGCATATTTTACCGCTCGAGAAGAAGAAGAAATTCTAACATCCATCTCATTCTCAGCACCATCTGGTGGTTATGCCTATGAAAAGCAAAAGCGTAAAATTGGCGATTACGCGACCGCTGCTGCTGGTGTTTTGATTACCAAAGAAGGCGCGACATGTAGCCATGCGTCGATAGCATTAACCAACCTCGGGGACACACCCATTTATTGCGAGGAAGCAACAGCAATCCTCAACGGCTCTGATTTAAGTGCCGATGTCTTGGAAGCTGCCACAGTTGCAGCAGTCAACACCTGTGACCCTGGCGAGGACAATCGTGGTCCAATTGAATTTAAAAAACATGCAGCAAAAATCGTGATTCTCCGTGCCATCAAGCGCGCGATTGAACGCGCTTAGAAAACTGCCGGAGGATAATTATGGGAAAAATGCACATCAAAATGAAAATAAATGGCGAAGATGTTGAAACACTCGCTGAACCTCGTGAACTTCTTATCCATGTACTACGTGAAAAACTTGATATAACAGGCCCGCATATCGGTTGCGAAACATCACATTGCGGTGCCTGCACAGTCGATATGGATGGAAAATCAGTTAAGTCATGCACTGTGTTTGCTGCTCAAGCAAATGGTTCCGACATCACCACGATTGAAGGTCTTGGAAATCCTGACAAGCTGCACATCTTACAGGAGATGTTTAAAGAACATCATGGCCTTCAGTGCGGGTTTTGCACTCCCGGCATGATCACAAGAGCACATAGACTTTTGCAAGAAATCCCTGATCCAACCGAAGAAGAAGTTCGGTTTGGAATGGCTGGAAACCTATGTCGGTGTACCGGTTATCAGAATATCGTTAAGTCGATTTTGGCAGCAGCAGCTGAGTTAAATGCCGCAAAGGAGGCAGCACAATGAATGAGATGACACCTCCAAAAGAAGAACGTTCCGCCGCTCTAAATGGTCTCGGCTGCTCACGCAAACGCGTTGAAGATGCTCGTTTTACACAAGGCAAAGGCAATTACATTGATGATATAAAGCTGCCTGGCATGCTCTTTGGCGACTTTGTGCGCTCACCCTACCCCCATGCTTATGTGAAAAACATAAACACGGATGCTGCTATGGCAGTACCCGGTGTCGTCGCCGTGCTAACTGCAGATGATCTTCGACCACTTAATCTCCACTGGATGCCCACACTTGCCGGCGACAAGCAAATGGTGCTTGCTGATGGAAAAGTGCTTTTCCAGGGGCAAGAAGTTGCCTTCATTGTTGCCAATGATCGATATGCAGCGGCGGATGCAGTTGAGCTTGTTGAAGTCGAATACGAGGAATTGCCTGCACTGGTCGATCCATACAAGGCAGAGATAGAAGGTGCGCCAATATTACGTGAAGATATTGCAGATCAGAAAACAGGTGCCCACGGGCCGCGCCGTCACCCCAATCATATTTTCACTTGGGAGGTTGGTGAGAAAGAAGCAACACAAAACGTGATCGATAGTGCTGAAGTGACGGCTGAAGAAACAATGTATTATCACCGCACCCACCCCTGCCCGCTTGAAACCTGTGGCTCTGTTGCCAGCATGGATAAGGTAAATGGAAAACTCACGCTTTATGGAACCTTTCAGGCACCGCATGTCGTGCGCACAGTCGCATCGCTTTTATCTGGCATTGCAGAAAGCAACATCAGAGTCATATCGCCAGATATTGGCGGCGGATTTGGAAACAAAGTAGGTGTTTATCCAGGTTATGTTTGCTCAATAGTCGCGTCCATTGTGACGGGTAAACCTGTTAAATGGGTTGAAGACAGAATTGAAAACCTGACGTCAACCGCATTTGCTCGTGATTATTGGATGAAAGGGAAGATTAGCGCCACAAAAGAGGGGAAAATAACAGGTCTCGACGTTCATGTTATTGCTGATCATGGTGCATTTGATGCTTGTGCTGACCCAACCAAGTTTCCAGCGGGTTTCATGAATATCTGTACTGGGTCATATGATATCCCTACCGCTTATCTAGCTGTTGATGGCATCTACACCAACAAAGCACCTGGCGGTGTATCCTATCGGTGCTCATTCCGTGTAACGGAAGCAGTATATCTCATTGAACGAATGATAGAAGTTTTGGCAATCGAGTTAGGCATGGACTCCGCTGACTTACGCCGGATCAACTTTATCAAAAAGGAACAATTTCCATATCAATCTGCGCTTGGCTGGGAATATGATTCTGGTGATTATCACACCGCATGGGATAAAGCCCTAGATGCGGTTGATTACAAAAGCTTACGTGCAGAACAAACAGAACGCATTGAGGCGTTCAAACGCGGGGAAACCCGTAAATTGATGGGAATAGGACTATCGTTCTTTACCGAAATTGTTGGCGCAGGCCCCGTTAAAAATTGTGATATTCTGGGCATGGGCATGTTTGATTCATGCGAGATCAGAATTCACCCAACAGGTTCAGCAATTGCGAGACTTGGAACGATCTCCCAGGGTCAGGGACATGCAACCACCTTCGCTCAGATCCTAGCCAGTGAAATTGGCCTATCCGCGGATGATATTACACTTGAAGAAGGAGACACTGACACCGCACCTTATGGCCTTGGAACCTATGGGTCGCGCTCTACACCCGTTGCAGGCGCAGCTGCCGCCATGGCTGGCCGTAAAATCCGAGCAAAGGCACAGATGATAGCCGCCTATTTACTGGAAGTTCATGATGGTGACCTTGAATGGGATGTAGACCGCTTTGTTGTAAAAGGTGCACCAGAACGTTTCAAAACGATGAAAGACATTGCCTATGCGTCCTATAACCAAGTCATTCCAGGATTAGAGCCGGGGTTGGAAGCTGTAAGTTATTATGACCCGCCTAACATGACCTATCCATTTGGCGCCTATGTTTGTGTCATGGATATTGATGTTGATACTGGTGTAACAGACGTTCGCCGGTTCTATGCTCTGGATGATTGCGGAACGCGCATCAATCCAATGATCATTGAAGGGCAGGTTCATGGTGGCTTAACTGAGGCGCTTGCCGTCGCGCTGGGGCAGGAAATTGCCTATGATGAGATGGGGAACGTGAAGACTGGCTCACTGATGGATTTCTTCTTGCCAACAGCTTGGGAGACACCCAATTATGAGACGGATCACACGGTAACACCTAGCCCTCATCACCCGATTGGAGCAAAAGGTGTTGGCGAAAGCCCTCATGTTGGCGGTGTACCTTGCTTCTCAAATGCTGTTCAAGATGCATTCAAAGCCTTTGGACTGCGACATACAAATATGCCTCATGATCATTGGCGTATTTGGCAAACCGCCAATAAATTGGGCTTGCACGACTAGTAAAGACAACGGCCCGAAACTAAGCTTTTGGGCCGCAAACTTCAAAGTGAACATATGACCTGGACCCAATTAAAAACCGAGTTGGCTGATAACAACTATGTGGCTTCTGACGCGCTTGCGATGGCTCTTCACTTGGCAATTGAGTTAGAGCGTCCTTTATTGCTTGAAGGTTCGGCAGGTGTCGGCAAAACGCAAATTGCAAAGACACTGGCTGATGTAAAAGACACAAACCTGATTAGGCTTCAGTGCTACGAGGGACTAGATTCAGCTTCGGCAATCTATGAATGGAATTATCAGCGACAATTACTAGCCATTCGTGCAGATGCTGGAAATGACAAAAAGAAAAATATTGAGGAGCGTATATTTTCTGAAAGGTACCTGCTTCGGCGCCCCTTATTAGAAGCAATCTCTCAAGAAACACCTCCCGTCCTGCTAATCGATGAGGTAGATCGTGCAGACGAAGAGTTTGAAGCTTACCTTCTAGAAGTACTCTCTGACTTCCAAATCTCCATTCCAGAACTAGGAACCATCAACGCAACTAGTCGGCCACTTGTTGTTTTAACAGCCAATGGTGCCCGTGATTTATCCGATGCGCTTCGCCGTCGTTGTATTTACTCATTTGTCGAATATCCCGATCTACAAACTGAATTAGCCATCTTAAATAAGCGCGATCCAAGATTAAATACACAACTTGCCAATCAGATCGTTGGATTTGTTCAAGCAATACGAAAAGAAGAGTTGGAAAAAAAGCCTGGCATTGCCGAGATGCTAGATTGGGCAGCAGCTATTTCCGGTTTGGGGATTAATGATTTATCTGATGATCCGGCTACACTGCAAGCAACGCTCGTTTGCTTGCTAAAAACACAATCAGACCAAGCTGCCATTCCGTCAGAGGTTGCGGAGCGGCTATTGGGAAAGGTAGCATAATGCCAGTGACTCAATTTCCAGAAAGAGTGCATAATATAGCTGAACGCATGACAGACTTCATGGCTCATCTGCGTTTTAATGGCATCAATGTTGGTGTTGCTGAAACAGAAGCTGGGCTTCTTGCTCTGCGCCACATTAATCTTACCAATATTCACGAAACAAGGCTCGCACTCAAATCAATCTGCGCAAATAATGCTGATCGGTTCGCCAAATTTGACGATCTTTTCAAAGCATACTGGATGAACAAAGGTCGCACTCACGACCGTGATCGACAGACTGAACATGCACCTGAGAAAAAAAATTGTCAAACTAGCAAAAACCCATTTGAACCTGTTGGTGATACCAGCTCAACCGGCGAACAAGATTTGCCAGATGATGATCGCACTGGCGAAGCTAGTCAATCAGGAAATGGCGAATTAATCTCATCAAAAATTGCCAATATTGAGAAAACTGACCTTCGCGAGTTTATGAAACCTAAAGACTTAATTCACGCAGAGAAAGTAGCTGAAGATTTGGCAAAAGCGATGCGCTACCGCCGATCACGTCGCCGTCGCGCCGCGCAAAAAGGTGCTGACCTCGATCTGCGTAAAATCATCCGAAGAAGCGTGTCCACAGGTGGCGAACCCTTATGGTTGCTAAAACGTAACAAGCCCAGTCGGCCTCAACATATTGTCGCGCTTTTAGACGTTTCCGGTTCCATGACTGTTTATTCCCGTGTGTTTCTGGCTTTTCTGAAGGGGCTAATGAGTGCCGATCAAAACACGGATGCATATCTATTTCATACTCAACTTGTTCGAATTTCAGACGCTTTACGTGATGGAGATACATTCCGCGCAATCAACCGGCTGTCTATGATGGCTCAAGGCTTTGGCGGCGGCACCAGGATTGGCATAAATCTGCGTAGATTTAACGAACAATATGCTGCGAATCAGGTCAATGGGAGATCTGTCGTGATCATTTTATCCGATGGGTATGACACCGACCCGCCCAATATAATTTCTGAACAACTAAAGCGGCTAAAAAAGCGTGGTTGCAAAATCATATGGCTTAACCCGCTTAAGGGTTGGAAAGATTACGAACCCATAGCTAAAGGCATGGCAGCAGCTTTACCTTATCTCGATCTTTTTGCCGCAGCCACGACACTCAATGATTTGGCCGCTCTTGAACCTGAATTGGAGAGAATATGACAATGGTGAAAAATGCGCCAACCGATATTCTTGATGTCATATCGGAACTGAAGTCAAAAGGTGAAGCTTTTGCCATGGCAACAGTTGTTAGAACTGTTTCAGTCACATCTGCCAAGGCCGGCGCAAAAGCAATTATTATGGGTGATGGCACCATCTCAGAAGGTTGGATCGGCGGAGGTTGCGCACGTTCTGCGGTATTAAAGGCAGCGCGCGAAGCCTTAGATGATGGAAACCCAAGACTAGTTTCAGTGCAACCGGAAGACCTCCTCTCAGAACAAGGAATTACATCTGGTGAAATTAAGGATGGTGTAAAGTTTGCAACCAATATGTGTCCAAGCGAAGGCTCGATGGATATCTTTGTTGAGGCTGTTCGCCCTAAGCCTGAACTTGTGATTTTTGGTGCAAGCCCCGTCGCCATAGCGCTAGCTCAACTCGCAAAGCCAATGGGCTACACATGCACAATTTGCACGAAACAAGCTGATCACCATGCATTCACAAATGTCGACCGCCATATTGAAGGGTTCGAACTTCCAGAACGTAAAGGTCAAAGATTTATTGTTGTCTCAACTCAAGGAAGTGGGGACGAAGCAGCACTCAAATCCGCCTTATCTGGCCCTGCTGAATTTATATCCTTTGTCGGAAGCCGCAAGAAAGCTGCGCGTTTAGGCGAAAAATTAATCAGTGCTGGTATGTCACAAGACACCTTCGCTCAGTTAAAGGCACCTGCGGGGTTGGATATAAAAGCAGTCACTCCCGAAGAGATCGCCCTTTCCATTATTGCTGAAATCATAATGAAAAAACGCGCCACTTCGGCCAAGCGTGTTCCTTTGCCGGGAACGAGTGCGATTGTAGATGCGGAAAAACCTGAACCTAAAAACTTTATATCGTTCGTAACTGACAAATTTACAAAACAGAAGACTAATCCCAATCATGAAACGGAGGACCAACCTGAGCAGGAAGAAATTAACGCCTTCTTGCTGATGCGTGGCCCATGTTGTTAGAGGAATAAAATGGAACTTCAAGACGAAATTTTTATCAATGCACCCCGAGATGTAGTGTATGCAGCACTGAACGATCCAGAGATTTTAAAGCAATGCATTCCTGGCTGCGAGGAACTTGTAAAGGAATCTGATACCGAACTTACAGCTAAAGTCGTGTTAAAGGTAGGGCCAGTTAAAGCCAAGTTCAGCGGCGAAGTAAACCTTGATGGTAGCGGCGCGCCAGACACATTTTCCCTTGTTGGAAAAGGCAATGGCGGGGTAGCAGGCTATGCAAAAGGTGGGGCCGATGTAGAGTTGGTGGAACAAGACGACGGCACGATGTTAAAATACATGGCCAAAGCAGAAATTGGTGGTAAATTAGCTCAACTGGGCAGTCGGCTCGTCTCCAGCACAGCAAAAAAACTATCTAAAAACTTCTTTGATAACTTTGAGAAAGTAGTTTGCGGTGATCCAGAAGATGACCAAGATGAAAAGAAAGGCTTTTGGGGTAAATTAGTTAGCTCTTAAAACAAACAATATTCTCTTACGGTCAAGCAACATATGATTTACGTATCAGATATAGATCCGCTCAAAGCACTATCGAGTGCCGACGAACCGGGAACCCTAGCGATCATTACCAGTATCGAAGGGCCATCGTATCGGTCTTTGGGTGCAATGATGGCCATCTTGGCTGATGATTCAAATGTCGGCACCCTGTCATCAGGGTGTATCGAATCTGATCTTCTACATCACGCTGAGCAAGCTAAATCTAAAGGAGAGCCAATAACAGTTCGATATGGCAACGGCTCACCATTCATCGATATTCAACTGCCATGCGGGGGAACATTAGAGATCACATTAATCTACGCGCCAGATCAGGCAATCTTGCGCCAGGTTATAACAAAAACACGTAACCGCTCCGCCACCACATTACAAATCAACTGCGACACTGGAAGTTTGTCATTTTCAGATAAAACCAAAACAGAGAGAAATGGAGAATTTTTCCACGCCCGCATCATACCTGAATTACGATTTTTAGTATTCGGCAAGGGACCGGAAGCACTTACATTCACGTCCCTTGTCCGAACCGCGTCATTCGACAGTCTGTTATTATCACCAGACAGGCAGATGATTGAATACGCAAACAATATTGGCTGCGGTACATTCTATCTCACTAAACCTGAGTTTCCTAAATCTGTTGAGATAGATGAATGGACCGCAATTTTGCTGTTTTTCCACGACCATGACTGGGAACCCCCAATCCTGAAAAACATTCTTTCTTCACCAGCATTTTACATTGGCGCACAAGGAAGTAAGCGAGCAAGACAAACATTATTGAACGAACTAACCTTACAAGGGTCCTCGAGTAAAGAGTTGGCAAATTTACAAGGTCCCATTGGACTTATTCCGTCCACACGAGACTCCAGAACACTAGCAATATCAGTTTTAGCCGAAGTCTTATTGAAAGCTTCCGTCTTCAAACCAAGTTAAGTTTAATAAAGGAGGTGTCTATCAAGAAAAAAACATCCCCATCGTTCCATCAAAACAGATAAATGCAACCTTGGTCTATTGTCCAATCTTACTGAAAAAGTTCCATGCGATTTTGCTTTGCGCAGTGTGCAATGTTGGCTCTGTATAAATGACCAATTTTAAATCGACTTGCCAATCATCCTCACCAATTACGATTAACTCTTTTCTAGCAATCTCTGACTTAATCGCAGCCTCTGATAGCCATGCAATACCGGCCCCTTGCAGACACAAGCTTTTAAGAGATTCAGAAAATGCATCTGTGTGGCGAACAAATAAGTTTGGCTGTTTAGTATCAATCAATTTATCAACTATGAGCCCCAAAAATGATCCCGTAGAGTAACATAGATATGGCAGAGGTTTTTTTTCAGCTTCCACAAATGACGGATACAAACTTGCAGATAGGACTGGAACCAGACGGTCTGCACCTATCTCTATGAATTGAAAACGCTCTTCATCAAGCGTTAATGCAACATCTGGAGATCTGTAGCAAACAAGAAAATCGCTATTTTGCTCCGAAAGATGATCGCAGCAATTATAAAGGTTATCTGACGTAACACGTGTTTTTAAATTTGGAATAATATGTCCAAGTTCGGAAAGCAAAGGCATGAGGTTATGAATGGAGATCGAATGGGGGGCAGCAAAACGAAGAGTATCCAGCTCAATCCCAATCGTTTGCCGAACCTCTTCTCTACCACGTTGTAAATTCTGCAACAGCTCTTTTGCAATTGGCAAAAACTCTTTTCCCGCTCGAGACAGCAAAGCCGGGAATGAGCGTCGATCGACTAAATCTGCACCCACCCAAAGTTCTAACGACCTTATTCGACGTGAAAATGCGGATTGTGTAATATTTCTCTCATTGGCAGCTTTCGTAAAATTGAGATGATGCGCAAAGCTGACAAAGTCTTCCAACCATTTAGTGTCCATTTACTCTCCTTTAAGGCCTTATAAAAACAGAGTTTTATACGTTATGCAAATTTGGAATAACAAAATGAAAATATAACATTGGTAAAAATTTGAGATATCAAGAATATTAAAGAAAATAAAAATAACCCAGAAAGAAAACACATGCATCTAGCTCGCTTTAACCGAATTTCTCTTGGGCACTTCCCAACGCCTTTAGAAAAAATGGAAAACTTAACAAAAGCTCTAGGTGGGCCGCAATTATGGATTAAGCGAGATGATTGTACAGGGTTAGCCACTGGCGGCAACAAAACAAGAAAACTCGAATTTCTCGTAGCTGACGCTGTAGCAAAGGGTGCCGACACGCTGGTAACTCAAGGTGCAACGCAATCGAACCACGTTCGCCAAACAGCAGCAGCAGCAAGAAAGTTGGGTATGAAATGTTTCGCATTGCTTGAACACCGCGTGGTCAATCAGGGCGATAGATATGCGCAAACGGGAAATGTATTCTTTGACGATCTACTTAAGTGCGAATATGAATTTCGACCTGAAGGTCTAGATATGAACAAAGAAGGTCAGGAATACGCAGATAAACTTCAGGAAAAAGGTTTAAAGCCCTACTTCATACCAGGCGGCGGCTCTAACACAGTGGGTGCTCTAGGATATGCAAATGCAGCGGCGGAGCTGGTTTATCAGGCGGATCAACAGGGCCTGCGCATCGACAAGCTGGTGCATGCAACCGGTAGCGCAGGAACGCAGGCTGGTCTGGTTGCGGGTTTTCATGCAATGAACACACCTATCGATATCGTCGGGATATCAGTGAGAGCTGCCAAAGAAAAACAAATCGACAATGTTCATAAACTTGCTTGTGCTACGGCCGATTTGATCGGAGCAAAAGGCGACCTCGCACGAAGCAAAGTAGAAGCCTATGATGAATATGTTGGCCCGGGTTATGGTCAGCCTACCGATGAAATGGTCGATGCGATAAGCATGTTGGCAACAGAAGAAGCTATCTTCCTCGATCCCGTATATTCCGGAAAAGGCATGGCTGGACTTATAGGCCTCATACAAAAAGGATACTTCAAAAAAGACGAGAACGTCGTATTCCTTCATACCGGTGGCTCGGCAGCATTGTTTGCTTATGAACATCTGTTTTCAAGACAACAGGCGGCTGAATGAACGAACTGGTCTTTAAAACTGCCGGAAAAGGGTTTCCCCTGGTTCTAGTTCACGGATATTTAGCAGGCGCTGATATCTGGCAAGAACAACTCGAATTTTTTAAAGACCATTTTAAAGTTATCGTACCTAATCTTCCCGGTTTTGCAGATAGCGCGCAAGTTAAAGCGCCGAACTCTATTATTGATATAGCAAATCTGTTATTGTCAGAGCTTACGGATAGAGGTGTTGATAAGTTCCACCTGATGGGACATTCCATGGGTGGAATGATTGTTCAAGCAATGGCTGCAATTGCTCCCGATCGCATCGATCATTTGATATGTTACGGAACTGGACCTGTTGGCGTACTGCCTGATCGCTTTGAAACCATTGAGCAATCACGCGACCGATTGAATAATGATGGGTTAGAAAAAACCGTTAAACGTATCGCCGCAACCTGGTTTTTACACAGGGAAGATGCAGAAGGCTATGATCAATGTGTTAAACTTGGGTTGCAAGCAAATATGCAAGCAGCTTTAGCCAGTCTCACCGCATGGGAGAATTGGGATGGCCGAGAGGAATTAAAAAACATTCGCGCTAAAACACTGATCATTTGGGGAGAAAGTGATCGATCCTATAACCAAAGCCAACCCGAAGCACTTTGGCACGGTATCGAAAACAGTTGTTTGGTCGTCGTTTCAAACTGTGCACACAATGTGCACATGGAAAAACCTATATTTTTCAACGCAATCATAAAGGATTTTTTGCCAACACAATCCAACTAAAACAAAATGTCGAAATACCCGTCGGACAACAGATGGGTTGCTATAAAAAAGGGAACTATAAAATGAAAAAAACTATTATTGGCGCAGTGGCAGCACTTGCAATGTCATCAACTGCTTTGATGGCGGAAACCGTTAAAATTGGTGCACCTGCTTGGACCGGCGCGCAGGCAATTGCTCACCTCATTCAGGAAGTTGTAACAAGTAAAATGGGTAGTGAGGCGGAGCTGGTCCCAGGCGACAATGCTGCAATTTTTGCTGCAATGGACGCTGGGAAAGGTGATATTGATGTCCATCCAGACGTTTGGTTGCCCAACCAAAAAAGCTTCACTGATAAATATGTTGACGGCACAGGTAACGTCGCACTTTCTGAAAATGCCTATGAAGGAAAACAGAGCTTTTGTGTTTCAAAAGATTTCTCTGAAAAAAATGGTGTCACATCTATCTTTGATCTAGCACGTCCAGAAATTGCAAAACTTATGGATGCTGATGGCAATGGTAAGGGTGAAATATGGGTAGGCGCTCCGGGCTGGGCATCTGCAAATGTCAACCAAGTTAAAGTACGCGACTACGGTCTACTGCCGTTCATGGATGCTGTTCGTGCTGATCAGTCGGTTATGACCGCAACAGTTGGCGATTCCATCAAAAAAGGTATTGGTTATGCGTTCTACTGCTATTCACCACATGCCATCTGGTTCCAGCACGATGTCGTGAGACTTGAAGAACCTGCTTTTGATGCCGCAAAATATAAGGCTTTACAGCCTTCTGAAGATCCGAACTGGTATGAAAATTCAAAAGTCATGACCGAAGATGCTTTGAAACAAGTGCAAATTGCCTATTCAAAATCTTTATCATCACGTTCACCGGCGATCACCGAATTGCTCAAAAACATGAAACTGACAAGTGAAGATGTATCCAGTTTTGCTTTTGAAATTGAAGGTGGAAAATCAGCGAGTGACGTTGCCAAAAAATGGGTCGCGGAAAATTCTGACCGCGTTGATGGCTGGCTTGGACTAAATTAGTCCACACTCGACATGGTGCCCACAATGTTGGGCACCAATTCCCGTTTATATAACACCTCAGGATCGACATGAAACAGCAAGGCTATTCTATCGAGATATCAGGCGTTTGGAAAATTTTCGGCAAAAATGCCGAAAACGCTCTAAAAGATATCAAGAATGAAGGATTTACGAAGAAGCAAGTCCTCGAAAAACACGGATGTGTCGTCGGCGTAGCCGATGCGAACATGAGCATCAATCCCGGTGAAATATTCTGTGTCATGGGCCTATCCGGAAGCGGTAAGTCAACATTGGTCCGACATATTAATCGCCTTCTTGAACCCACAGCTGGTCAAATTCTCGTCAATGGCGAAGACATAATGGCCATGCCCCCTGATCTGTTGCGACAATATCGAAACGAGCACATCTCCATGGTGTTTCAAAACTTTGGATTGATGCCGCATCGTTCTGTTCTGGATAACGTCGCTATGCCGCTCGAAATTCGCGGCATTAACAAGAATGAGCGCAATGAAATTGCAGAACGCACCATTGATATGGTTGAACTAACCGGATGGGGAAACAAATTTGCCCATGAACTATCAGGCGGGATGCAACAACGGGTAGGCCTTGCAAGAGCACTTGCAGCGGATCCTAAAATATTACTTATGGATGAACCATTCAGTGCGCTGGATCCACTAATCCGCAGACAATTGCAAAACGAGTTTATGAAGCTCGCCTCTCAAATGAATAAGACAACTGTGTTTATCACACACGATTTAGATGAGGCCGTTCGGATTGGTGACAGGATTGCAATTATGCGCGATGGCCGCGTCGTTCAAATCGGAACACCGGAAGACATCGTCTTAAACCCAGCAGATGAATATGTTTCTGATTTCGTTGCCGGAATATCACGATTAAAGGTGGTAAAAGCTCATACTGTCATGCAACCCTTAGCTCAATACGAACAAGATAATGGCGAGCTCTCAAAATCTAGCCATTCATTCCCACTTGATGCATCGCTCAGTGTGCTGATTGAACATGCCATTGAGCACAAAGAGCCTATGGCAATTACTGACGCAGATGGAAAGATACAGGGCGTGATTGATCAAAGTGATTTATTACGAACAGTTATTGAAGGTACGGAGACATCATAATGGTTATGGATTCAGTGATCGAAGACAAAAGCGCACAAGAGCTCGCTGCTGATCGTGCAGAAAACCGCGATGAGTTGCTCCGAGAATTTGTGCAAAGTAGTCCGGATTATTACAGCAAAAACTTTGCTAAAATTGGAGCATCAGCTTCATTTACCTACACCTTCAACTGGATGGCAGCTCTTCTTGGGCCAATCTGGTATGGCATGCGGGGAATTTGGAACTGGGGCCTACCATTTGTCATTGTAGAAACATTTGCCCTCATTCAGATCGCGCGTGGTACTTTCGGTGATTTAAGCGCAGGTGCACGAGAAAGAATATCGCAAATCGAGGGAACTTTAGATTTTCGAAATCAGCAGTTGGAAGCAGCGATTAACAAGGGTGCTGACAACGTTGATGTTTTCAAGCGTGCGATTGCTTCATTGGAACAAGCCATCGTAGACATTAATACCGAGATACTCGTTGCCGAACAAAACGCCGTCTGGATCGCCCTATTTGGCCTAGCATTGCTATTGATCACCAAATTTTTCGAAGGAATTATTGCGAACGCCGCATTAGAAGGTCGGTTCTCCATCTGGCTTTCTGATCGAACCATAAAAGCTGGTCTAAATCCATTTCGAACGATAACTAGCTCCGTTTTTGTATTACTTATCTTCGCTGTCAGTATCGTTCATTTTGCCTTCCCGGGCATAATGCCTTGGCTTGCGGATTTCCCAACGGACGTGAATATTCGCCTAACTGCAATTAAAGTTGTTGAGCAATTATTCGAGTTTATTCGGTCTTCAGGACAATGGTTATTCGATTTTGTAAGCTATGGAATTCGCGTCGTTCTTGATGGTCTCGAAGTTCTATTCGTTGAAACGCCATGGCCAGTTATCGCAAGTATCATTATCCTCTTAACATGGCTTTCTGCGGGCATTGCAGGAGCAGTCGCTTCATCCGCATTCTTAGCGTATATGGGTCTGTTTGGATTCTGGGAAAAGGCTATGACGACCTTGGCTCTTTTAGGAACAGCAGCATGTATATCCATTGCACTTGGTGTGCCATTAGGCCTGTTCTGTGCAAGGCGTCCTAGATTTTATGCAATCATCAGACCCATCATGGATTTCATGCAAACCATGCCGTCATTTGTTTTCATGATCCCTGTCATTGCTTTCTTCAGCGTCGGCAAACCTGCTGCGGTCATTACAACAATGATCTTTGGTGGCACCCCAGTTGTCCGTCTTACCGTTCTTGGAATGCGGGGTGTGCCAGAGGCTGTTCGGGAGGCCGCAATAGCCTATGGTGCATCCAAGTGGTATTTGCTTACTAAGGTCGATTTGCCGCTCGCAGCACCATCGATCCTAGCTGGCATCAATCAGACCATCATGCTCAGCCTAGCCATGGTTGTTGTTGCCTCATTGATTGGCGCAAAGGGATTGGGCGAAGATGTTCTTGAAGCCCTACAATACTCTTCCGTTGGGCAAGGAATATTGGCAGGTTTTGCAATTCTCTTCTGCGCAATGATTTTGAACAGAATTGTTCAAGGTCAACGCGATTAGATCGGCATTCAACGCATAGATCTCGAACCTCGATGGTAACGTTGATCTATGCGTTGTTTACATAGCGCACTTAGAATTTAACAAACATTACATGATTGGATTAATCTAAATCCAGACCACTCGGGACAGCTTTCGGAATCCCAAATGGCGTTGCATCAACTGTTTTACCCGTTAATCCATTGAGAAATGCAACCAATTCACCAATTTCATTATCACTCAGATTGATTACGTCTGTATCACGCACATTCGATTGTCGCTTCATTTCCCGATAATCGTCCTGTATCGCGAAATCTACAGATTGGATCCATGGTGCAGTTGGTAATTTGACCAAAGCTCGCGACCACATCGGGGTTTCTTCCACATGTGCACGAACTATGCCTTCAAGTGTCGGATAGGCACCATTGTGGCCATAAGGAGCAGTCAACGCAACATTACGCAACATTGGTGTGCGAAAACGATATGCATCTTCCAACAAATCTGACTTTCCCATTCGCCCAACATCGCGGGGAATGGGATCAAACCGGCGCGTACGCCCCGGGCCGAATGCCGGCAATTGAAGCGCATGAAATTTCTGATCGCTTAAAAGCGCTCCAGAATGACAATCGACACAATTTGCCTTACCAAAAAACAAATCCATGCCGCTTTTCTGTTCGGGCGTCAGCGCAAGCTGGTTCCCGCCTAAAAAATCATCGTAGGGGCTATCAAAACTTTGCCATTCAGTACCCATGAAAGCCGCCAGCGCATTTGCAATATCGACAATAGTAATTTGATCGGCGCGCTCTATATGATCAAATGCTTGAACAAAAGCTTTGCCATATTCCGGTATGATGCGAACGCGTTTAGCTAGTAATGGCCAGGCTGCATCAATTCGATCATGAACAGCACCGGCAATTTCATTTTCCTTTGGATTGCCCGCCATTTCAAACTGCGCAACAAGTGGAAAAACAGCCTGGGCGGCCAACAGCGAATTAAACCCCTTAGGCAACCATTCCTCCGCAGGACTATCAAAACCATTCTCATAGCGCTCGCTTATACTAAGGCGTCCATCATGAAACATGGTATGGATAGACTTCGCGCCTAAATTCCAAAGTGCTGGGGCATTTCGAGGGATACGCTTTTTTATGCGATTATCGCCCATCCCCGTTGTCCGTTCAGGACCAAGACCTTTACCGCCCTCACCCACGCCCAAAGGCAATCCGTCCGCTGTACCAAAATCTGGATGATGACAAGTTGAACAAGCAATATTTCTATTGCCAGATAAGATTTTATCATAGAATAACAACTGGCCAATTGCAGCTTGCTGACGATCAAATTTTATGAAATCTTGTGAACTTAATTGAGCTGGAACTTCTGCAGTCGCGGAACTAAGAAAACTAACCAGAGCGCCCAACAGGAGACCCGATTGAAAAATAAATTTGCTACACTTGCGTTTGTATCTGCACTTTTTATGAGCCAGCCCGTTTTTGCCGGACTTGAAGAAGGTCGCAATTTTATGGAGAAAAACGACTTCAAAGCCGCGATGGAAGAGTTTTTGCCGCTGGCACGCTCCGGCAATGCAGACGCGGAAGAATTGATAGGCGTTTTGTATGCGCTGGGCTTGGGCGTTGAACGCGATGATGAGCGGGCGTTTGAATGGTATTTGCGTGCATCTCTTAAAGGGCATCCAGGGGCGCAAAGCGGCATTGGCTGGTATTATGAAGTCGGTCGGGGCATGCCGGCACCCGACCTTACCCGCGCTTATATGTGGTACGTTCTCTCGGCCATCGGCGGTGATCCTGATGCTGCGATATCGCAAGAAGAAGTGGTTAAAAAAATGACCAAGGAACAAATTGATAAAGCCCATATTTTAATCGATGATTACAAAGTTTGGTTATACCCATTTAGATAATTCAGTGTATCACTGCGTTATTTAATTTACGCTATTTTATGAAAAGAAAGATACTTTTCGTCAACAAGACGGACGAAAAAGCCCCGCGAAAATCGCGAGGCCAGTGTTATGTTTGACCTTCTTAGTTGAGATCTTTCATATTCGCTTCTTTAATTGAAGCTTCAGCATCGGCAACAGCAGATGTTAGAGCGTTGAAGACTTCTTCGCCGCCTTTTACATTTGTCTTAAACCAGTCATATACTGGTGATGCCGCTGCCTTAAAGGCTGCTTTTTCTTCCGGTGTTGGCACATACAGGTCACCGCCACCTGCAACAAATGCTTCGTAAGCTGCAATTGATTTACGCTTAGGAGATGCAAACGTTGCTTGCTGAAGAGCAGAGAAACCATCGATAACAACTTGACGAAGATCTTCAGGCATCGACTTAAATTTGTCGTTGCTCATCCACCAGAGGGCGCCCATGTAAGCATGACCATCCAATGTCACATATTGAAGCCCAGCATCTGGAAACTTCATGCCCATAATGTCTGTGATACCATTTTTTGAACCTTCGACAACACCAGTTTGAAACGATGTGAAAAGCTCTGGCCACGGGATAGGCGTAGGCGCAGCACCGAGCGCTTTAACCAACTCCTGAGGAAGATCGGCAACAACTGTGCGGATTTTTAGACCTTCCATGTCAGCAGGTGATTGAACACGACGTTTTGTATTCGCAAAATTACGCCAGCCACCAGTATTGCCAACAGTCATCAAACGAATTTTGTCTCCTGAATCAGCTAAAGCCATATCACGCACAGTGCGTGTGAAATCACTTTGCAAAACCGCTTCCGCAACACGGTCATTTGCCATTAGATATGGCAGATCCAATACTTGAACATATGGGAAGGCACCTGCAGCGCCACCAGATGTTGAGATGTATACATCAATCGTACCATCTGCGACACCTTGAAGACATTCAGCACCTTTTGAGCAAAGCTGAGTGCCAATGAAAAGCTCAACAGAGATTTTGCCGTTTGACGCTGCCTCAACATAGTTCTTGAAAACAACCAGACCATCATAATCTTCGTCATTTTCATTTGAATTTGCAGTCGCGCGGATGTTAATGTCTGCTGCAAATGACGAGACCGCAGTACCTGCAAAAAGACTCAGACCAAGGGCAGCAGCACCCAAACTGTTTAGAAGTTTATTCATATTTTTCCTCCAATTATCAAACCACCATGGTTCGTTATAGTAAACACATATAGCCCCATGAACAGGGATATAATTTTTCAAAAACCTAGAATATGGCCCCTAGCAACGGGCCCATAAGGTCTGCATCTTTCACAAATCCCAGCCATTTAGGAATTCCCAATGATATAATCGGGAAATATGTAATCAGGAAAATTACGAATACTTCCACAGCCAGAAAAGGTAGGATTGCGCGTGAAATTGTTTCCACTTTCACGCCTGAAACTGATGATGCAACGAACAATACCAACCCCATAGGCGGGGTGGCTAAACCAACGGTCAAGTTGACTGACATGATCATCGCAAAATGAACGGGATGAATTCCCATATTAATAAAGATCGGAGCCAGAATAGGCCCCAAAATAATAATTGCCGGCCCTGCATCCAAAAACATACCAACAATAAACAGAAGGATATTAATCAATAGCAAAAGGAACAGCGGATCGCTCGTGATTGAAACAATAAACACCGCCAGATCTTCTGCAGCATGCGACAAGCTGACAACTGTCTTAAATGCCATCGCAGCACCAACCAACAATAGCACAACACCAGATGTAGTCGCAGAACGTACCAAAACACCTGGTAACTCATTGAATTTGAGTGTGCGCAATACAACTAAGCCAAGGATCGCTGCATAGGCAACCGCAAGTGCAGAAGCTTCCGTTGGCGTCGCTATACCGCCCAATATACCACCAAGAATAATAACTGGTGTTAACAGCGGCAGCACAGCTCGTTTTGTAACAGTTCGGAAATCCTGCGACATCATGCGTCGTTGAATTTGGACCAATACCTCACCCACCAACAGAGCAATAACAAAAGCAAGTGCGGTCGCTCCTCCAGACATCTCGTCACCAAATCCACCAAGTTTCGTTACCAACGGATAAAGCACAGCCGCCAGCATTAATCTTGCAAGAATGCGTGCTGCGATATTTTCAATTGGTGAAATAGTGACATTACGCAACACAACGCGTTTGGCCGCGGGATATTCATAATGATTTGCCATAACGCGTGTGACGATCATTAAACCCAAGCCAACCAAAATCCCTGGAATAATCCCACCAGCGAATAAGGCCGCAACGGAAACTTCCATGACATATGCATAAATAATCATAATACCCGATGGCGGAATAATTGGGCCAATAACTGACGATGCGGCAGTAATTGCTGCGGAAAATTTGCGTGTGTATCCTTCTTTTTCCATAGCTGGAATAAGCATGGAACCCAGCGCAGACGTGTCCGCCACTGCTGACCCCGACATTCCGGCAAACAACATGGAAGACAAGATGTTAACCTGCGCCAGACCGCCGCGCACTGAACCAATAATCGCTTGGCAAAAACCCACCAACCGCTCGGTAATACCACCACGGTTCATCAGTTCGCCAGCGAGCATAAAGAATGGGATTGCCAGCAATACACCATTGTCCATACCATTAAAAATATTGCGATACATGAGTGCAACATCGCGCTCTTGACCATTGAAATATAATAGTAATCCCGGTGCTGCCAACATAGCAAAGAAAACAGGCACACCAACCAGTAGGAACAATAAAAATAGAGGGAGAAACAGTGCTAACATGATTACCCCCCTGCCATGATTGCTGGTGCTTGCAGCGTTGGGAACTCTTCCTCAGACCAAAGAAACTGCCCAACTTGGCGTAAGATTAACTCTGCCGACACAATCAGCATGACGACAAGTAAAACCGTCATAGCCAAATAAACATAAGCTGTTTTAAACTCGAGACTTGTCCCCAAAAGCTGGTTGATACCGCTATCTTGTAACAATCGGTTCAAGCCGGATGAATCAAACAACAGCGGGGCAGAGAAATGCGCCCAAGCGTGACTTAACATGACCGCTATCACCATCGTTGCAAGCACCAATATTGCAAACATGAGTAGAGCACGGATTTTCCTCGGCATCATATCCGGCACCATTTCTATGGCTACAAACCCCGCGTAGCGATATGCAGAAGGCGCAACAAGAGCCATCATCCAGATCATCAGAGCACGTGCTGCTTCTTCTGGCCAAGGAAGCGCATTGTTTAATGCGTACCGGAAAAATATTTGAAGTAGAATACAAAAGACCATCAAGACCATCGCGATGCACGCGATGCTTCGACCAAAACTTAGTAGTTTGTCATTTATTCTACTTAAGATAGTCAGTAATACTGATAGTAGTTTCAAAATACCCTCCCCAGATTATTTTGAATTCCAGATTATGCTAAATCTCTCCTAGATCGTATCATTATCTGAAAATGTGCCGAACTTGCCGGCTGTAAAGATTAACGGTTGGCCTGCTCTTTGTGAAAAGCGAACAACTTTTCCTATAAGAATAGAATGATCACCTCCATCATGAACAGTCTCACGCTCACATTCAAACCGCGCTAAGACACGTTTTGCAAGCGGAACCGTACCCGATTTCATATCCCAGTCGTGCTTATCAAAACCATCTGCATGTTTTGCGAAGGATAAAGCCAAGTCTTTTTGGTCCTTTGCCAAAACATGAATTGCATAGTGAGAGGCATTCCTAAATGCCTCATATCGCCCAGATTTCTTAGCAACAGACCAAAGCACAAGTGCTGGATCAAGCGATACAGATGCAAAGGAATTAACGGTCATGCCAATCGGGCCTTGTTCTGTATTTGTTGTGATCAACGTAACGCCAGTACCAAAACACCCCAAAGCATCTCGGTAAGCTCGTTCAGTCTCCGGACTCGGTTTAATGTTTTCTGTCTGCAAAACGTGCACATTACTCAATATTGATGGATCAATATCTTGCTGATGATTATGTATATTCTCTGTACATTCATTTTCAATTTTCTGTACAAGCATTGCAACCCTTTCGTTTAAGCACGGTGGTGCTCAAAATTGGTATTTGATTTTTACATCGAACCACGTCATTCATTATCGACGAACTCCCTCAGCAAGTGGTGTAAAAGGTGCAGAAGCAGGAACACGATTATAGGCATGTGGCAGTGAACAAGTTTCAAGGTGTGGTAAAACAAGTTTGCCAAAATATTCTGCTTCATCAATATGAGGATAACCAGAGAAGATAAAAGCGCGCATGCCCATTTTCTTATATTCATCAATTTTGGATAAAACCTGATCAGCCGACCCTACTAACGCTGCGCCGCAGCCAGAACGAGCACGACCAACACCTGTCCAAAGATTAGGTTCAATATAGCCAAACTCATCGGCAACATCGCGATTTTTTGATTGGTGTGAAACACCAAGAGAAGTTGCATCCAGCGCTCGCTCGCGGATCATGCGCCCATATTCGTCATCAAGCTTGGAGGTAATATATTCGGCATATTCATTGGCTTCCTGTTCAGTATCGCGAACAATCATATGAACACGCAATCCGTAATCTAATGTGCGATCATATTTCTCTGCGACAGCATTCACTGCCTTCATGCGGCCCGCAAGTTCATCCTGCTTTTCCGGCCACATAAGATAAACGTCACAATGTTCACCACAAAGATCCAATGCAGAAGGCGAATAGCCACCGAAATATAGAAGTGGGCCGCCATTTTGATAAGGTTTTACAGGATCAGTTGTAAGACCTTTAGAGAAGTCATAAATTTCACCTTTATAATTAATCTCATCTTGCGTCCACGCTTGCTTTAATATCTCGACAACTTCACGCGAACGCTGATAACGATACTGACTGTCTTCTTTCTGCCCGGGAAAATCAGAACTAATAATATTAACTGTCAGACGGCCCTCAAGCATATGATCAAGCGTAGCAATCGTGCGCGCCAACATGATCGGCTGCATTTCACCACAACGAACAGCCGCAAGAAAATTGATATCCTTGGTGATTGGAGCGCAGCCAGCCACAAACGATAATGTATCCTGACCAACCTGATAGGATGAAGGGCAAAGAATATTTCTAAATCCTTGCGCCTCTGCAACTTTTACAATGTCGCTACAATGATCCCAACTTGACCGCAAACTCCCGTCGGGAACGCCCAGAAACTGATAATCATCAGAGCAAAGCGCTGAAAACCACGACACTTCAGCTTCTTTTAAATCTGGCGATGAAATGGGTACGACTGTCATCGCAAACTCCGAAAAATAATTTTTACTATCAAGACATTATCATCTTGTTTGAAAAGTATCAATAGTGTATCAATTTTTTCAAATTAAAAAATGAAAGGGGGTCACATTTTGAAAACATTGAACTCAAGTCCAAACCAGCTCCCCATGTATGTTCAAATTAGCGAGCTATTAATAAGAGAGATCAGTGCCGGACGTCTTCTCGATGGAGAGCGCCTTCCGCCAGAGCGCGAACTTGCACAATCACTCAACACGACCGTCCGCACATTACGCAAAGCTCTCGCAATACTGGTTGATAAAAAACTTCTGGAACGCGTTCAAGGTTCTGGCAACTACATACGCCATAGCGACGAGGTCAACAGCGTATACTCTATGTTCCGGCTTGAACTCCCTGAAGGAGGCGGCCTCCCTAAAGCAGATATTTTATCTGTTGGCGCGATGGAAAAACCATCCGATCTACCAGTATTTGGCACTGCAAACCATGCCACAAGGATACGCCGTTTGCGATATCTGGATCAGTCAATCATCGCCGTAGAAGAAATTTGGCTTGATGGAAACTCAGGCGAAATACCTGAAGATAAACTATCCGACTCTCTTTATGAATTTTACAAAAAACAACTGGGGTTTTGGATCAACCGAGCAGAAGACAGGGTTAGCATAGGTCAGGTCCCTGCATGGAGCCCATCCAAATTTGGTAAAAAACCCGGAGAGATTTGTGGTTTCATTGAAAGGTTCAGCTGGGCAAACGATCCTGAACCTATCGAATATTCAAGAACTTGGTTTGATACCGATCAATCAGTTTACATCGCACGTCTAAAATAGGGAAACAATAAGAAGAATGTCAAAAATTACCAAGTACGGAGTAATCGGTGGCGGTATGATGGGCCAGGAGCACCTCAGAAATATTGCATTGTTGCCAGACACGAAAGTCATAGGATTATTTGAACCAGACGAATGCATGGCGAAAAAAGCCACAGAATTTGCTCCTGACGCAACACTTTGCAATAGTATTGACGACCTATTGGCACTGAGCGAACTTGATTGCTTGGTTATTGTTAGCCCAAACCACATTCACTTAGAGCAATTGGAAACAATCTCTGAAACTCGCCCATTGCCCATATTAGTTGAAAAGCCCTTATTTACAGACCCAAAAACATTTGGAAGAGTTCTTAGGTTTCAAGAAAACTATCCAGCGCCTATCTGGGTGGCAATGGAATATCGTTACATGCCCCCCATTACCGCACTTTGTAGCTCTCTTCACAATGCAATTGGCGATGTGAAAATGTTGACAATCCGTGAGCATCGTTTCCCATTTCTTCCAAAGGTTGGTGATTGGAATCGATTTAACGCGATGTCCGGCGGAACATTTGTCGAAAAATGTTGTCATTTTTTTGATTTAATGCGCCTAATCACCAAGTCAGAACCCACACGCATCGTTGCAAGCGCAGGTCAGGATGTAAATCATCTAGATGAGAACTACAGCAATGGTAAACCCGATGTATTAGACAATGGTTATGTCATTGTGGAGTTTGAAAATGGTATACGATCCATGCTTGAACTGTGCATGTTTGCAGAAGGGTCTCGCTACCAAGAAGAAATCAGTGTGATCGGACCGGACGGAAAAATTGAAGCTCATGTTCCCGGACCTGCCAGATTTTGGCCTGACCATCTTGGATTGCCTCCGGTGCCAAAGGTTGTTATCAGCAAAAGAGAACCAAAGGGACCTGAAACCCAGCAAATCCCGGTAGACCCTACACTACTGGACGCAGGTGATCATAATGGCTCCACATTTTATCAACATGAGGGTTTTTTAGAGCTGGTCCGCGGCAATCGAAGCGAAGCAGATGTTACGTTAGAAGATGGTTGGAAAGCAGTTGTCATGGGTATGGCCGCTCAAAAAAGTGCAACTTCCGGACATTCTGTCATATGGAGCGAATTCATGGAGGAGCTTTCCAATTGTTAATGTACGGCAAAACGAGTGCCTTGTTTATCACTGCGCTGATATGCCCAAACAGATGATAATAATCGCGTGCTGAAAACCGGACCCTTGTTCCAGAACAAGACTATTAATTAGTCATCGCATTCGACGACAAGGTGCTACAGGATGGAACTGCTCGATAAGACCTTGAGCAGTTCATCTAGGCTGGAGTAAATTTTCATAAAAATTATTCGCAATTAAGTTTATTAATCATCAAAAACAGCATCTTTTTCTGCTGACGAGTTATAAATATCCTTGATAGCTTTTAACGTAGCCCCTGTCTCAAATCCGTCACACAAAATAAGAGCTTCCATCTGAGCGCTAGCCATATCACCCGATCCTACAAAACGGATTGCTCTCATAAGGTGGCGTTCATGATCGGACAAATTTACAGCACAGTTTTCGCAGCATGGATTAACAAAACGGAAAACAGCTCGCCGAGATGAACGTACAGCCTGTAAAATACGTAACAATCCATAGGCCGCATATGCTCCATTCGCTTCGCCATAAACTGTTATGGATATCTCAAAAGCTCGCTCCCAGTGTGGTTGCTTTGAATCCGTGTAAGCGAGAAGAAATTGCCTGAATATTGCAAGCATCATTTCCTCATGAAAATCTAAACCGGATTCTGAAATTGATATGTCGCTTGACTTCGCTTTATGATTATTCATCACCGCCCCTGGTTAACCGCCGCGGTATCCACCTGTTTGAACAAAGCACTGAAAGCTTTCCTAGCGCCACCTCTCTGTCGCACATTCTTTGCCTCTTCATAATTCACCTGATAATCACCGACTAAAATCAAACCGACCATTCCCATATGTAAATGCGGAATACAGATATATCCGTATGTACCATCGTGATCGAAAGTAATCTCCAACTCTTCATCGAGCCTGCTGTTCCAAGGCATTCCTCCTTCGGGCAACATTCCCTTTTTGGAAGCACTATTGTGACCTTTATCAATTGCGACAAATTTCACACTGTCACCTTTTCCAATACGAAGTATAGGGGGATTAAACAGGTTGATATTATTGGGGTCACTGGGGTCAGTATTTCGCATCTCAACAAGATGGGTTTCTGCAACCGAGCAGAATGTTGCTGATAATAAAATCCCAATCACCAGCACGATTTTCTTAAATCTCATTGCACTTAATCCTTTGAATTCACTAATCTTCTACAAACTCGCCGAAATGGCCTTTACGCCCCCTTTCGTCTCATACATCTCAATGTTAACACCATAGGTATCGGCTAGGTGAGTTGAAGAGAGTACTTGAGACGCTGCTCCATCTTCGATAATCATTCCTTCGCGCATAAGAATAAGCCTATCAGCATAACGTGCTGCCAAATTCAAATCATGAAGGGCTACAAATGTTGTTGTATTTCGCTCATGAGTTACCTTGCGCACTGTGTGCATGATCTGAAGTTGGTGCTTAAGATCAAGTGCACTCGTTGGTTCATCAAGCAGAAAAATATCAGGTGTACGAACAAATGCTTGCGCCAGTGAAGCCATTTGCTGTTGGCCACCTGACAAATCACTTATGTATGTCTGAGAAAGGTGTCCTATGTTCAGCTCACTAAGTATATCTGACACGGCTTCGATATCCCGATTACGCACCCGCCAGCCGTTCATATGTTTTTTGGCAAGCAACACCGTCTCAAAAACAGTCAAAGCTGCATTGCTGGAAAAAAACTGTGGCGTGAAGCAAACATGCTTGCTCCACATAGCTGGACCGAGCTCTTGCGCAGTGTTTCCACTAAACGAAATTTGTCCCTTCGCTGGTTTTAGCAATCCTGCGATACATCGAAAGAGTGTCGATTTTCCTGTTGCATTTGGCCCAATAACAGCGATGACTTCGCCTCGTGTATCAGCCGATAAGTTTACATCACGAAGAACATTTTTTCCTGGGTAATTAAATGAAAGGTTTTTTATTTCCAGATTCATTGCCAGCTCTTTCTTCTTACTGAGAGGATAAGACTTATGAAGAAGGGAATCCCAATAAGTGATGTAATCATCCCGATTGGATAAACCACCCCCGGATTTAGTGCTTTACTTAAAATCGATGTTAGAGACATGATTAAGCCGCTTGAAACAGCTGACAGTGGTAGGAAATATCGCTGATCTTCCCCCACAATCATTCGTGCAATATGCGGGCCAACTAAGCCAACAAAGGCAATCGTGCCGACAAATGACACAGCTGTTGCAGCAAGCAATGAGATAAGCACAAGCATTTCAATACGAAGTCTTTTTACATTAACACCCAAACTGGCTGCTTTATCATCACCCATCCGCAAAGCTGTTAGTGCCCAATTGCGCGACATAAAATAAGGAATAGATATTGCCAGAAGCCCAACACACATCGCCACCTTTGGCCAGCTGGCACGCGATAAAGAGCCCATCATCCAGAAAACAATTTGCGTAAGTTGTATCTCCGAAGCAGCATACTGCATAAGAGCTAGAAGCGCGTTGAACGTGAACATCATGGCAATACCGACAAGAACCATTGTCTCCGTCGTAACACCTCGCATTTTGGTAAATGCATAAATAATAAACGAAGTTGAAAGCGCCAGAACAAATGCATTGACAGTCACAAGAAATGGACCTGCAATTGGAATGAGGTTAATTTGAAATACGATAGCTAGCGCGGCGCCGAAACTTGCCGCCGATGAAATGCCCAATGTGAACGGATCAGCAAGTGGATTGTTGAGGATTGTTTGCATCTCAGCCCCGGCACACCCCAGCATAGCACCCACAAGAACCGCCATTATAGCGATTGGCAACCGTAAATCCCAAACAATAACATGAGTCTGAACATCAGCACTTGAGGGGTTGGCAATTGTCGCCAAAACTTCACCTACAGGCATGAAGCTTGGCCCCCAGCTTATATCAATAATAAAACTGGTTAACAGCAAAGCTGTTGCTATCAGGATTAAAATTCTACGCCTATAGGAGCGCATAATAAATTTGGTTACGGTATCATCTACCACAAGTTCATCTGGTGCTATTTGTATGGTCATTTTTGATTTCGCAGCTTGGCAACCGATGAAAACAAACAAGGTACTTCTCTTGTTTTAACATCTTACTGCCCTAAAAAGAGCCGGTCTGCATCAGCATAGCAGACCGGCATTGTTACATTACTTGCGCATTATTGGAGGGTAGCCCAAAAAACGCCGCTAGCTTCGATAGGCAGGAATTGGTCGTGTAATTCCTTAAAAGTTTCCTCTGGATCGAGATCACTAAACTCTTCCGGATGGAACCATTTTGCAAAAGCTTGCAATGCAACAAAGTGATAAGGACTATTATAGAACTGGTGATAAACTGAGTGGAAACGCTTACCTGTGACAGCATCCATAGATGACCAGCCTTTACGATCAGCAAGTCCTTTGAGGCGCTCCTGCACAGCCGCATCAGTCGCATCATAACCAAGAAGAACAGACGTCACAGACGGGCGGTTAACAGACCAGTTTGCGCCTGTTCCAATAACGATTTCTGGGTTATCTGCAAGTACCGCTTCAAAGCTTGCCTCACCAGAAAACCCTGGGAATTTTTGCGTTCCCCAATTCACGCCACCTGCTTCATCAACAAGGCGTCCAAAATTAGCGCCACCATATGTCTTGCAACAAAATTCAGGATTCCAACCCGGTGCATTTTCTATAAACACCAATGGTCGCTGGTCATTATCCATATTATCTACAATGTTCGTTACTCGGCGCATTTGCATAATGTAATAATCTACAAACTTTTGCGCTTCGTCTTGCTTATCAAATACACGTCCCATTAACATAAGACTGGGCACAGTATTTTGTGTCGGGCGCTTACGAAAATCAACAAAGATAACTGGAATACCAACCTTTTCTAGCTTCTCTATCAACCCTGTTTCTTCTGCTTTGAATAGGTTACCCAAATTAAGGATTACAAGATCAGCATCCAAGGAAATAGCACTTTCGATACTGAAGTCACCTGAATACGGACTGCCAAAATTTTTGATATTTTCAGTCTTCCCAGGAAACTTCGCTTTATATTTCTCAAACGCATCCGGGTCATATTTAATAAGATCATCTTTCCATCCGATTATACGTTCAAACGGGTTTTCACGATCAAGAATAGCAACGGAGTACATCATACGCCCCTCACCCAGAATGACCCTCTTAACACCCTTCTTTACTTCAACAGTACGTCCCGCGACATCTGTTACAGATATCGTCTTTTTATCCATCGCAGAAACTTCTACGGCAGATATTGTCAAGAAAGCTGCAAATAAAAGCGAAATGACTCGCCCAAAATCTGGACGAGAAAATTTAAATATCATTATGATCTCCATGTTCGAGTTCAAGGCTCGATTTTTAATATGAGTATTTTACTCATATTTACAAAAGCAAATAATCAAACATGATAAAAATAGTCAAGTATTATTTTAATATTATTAAGTTATTATGATTTCCTGCCTGAGCCAGGCTAACTCAAACATAAATTGCCATGCCTAAAACCTTGGATGAAAACACGTTATCATAAGATACAGCGCTTTAAATTTTCGCTGCAATACTCTTTATCTTACAATAACTTTTCAGGCCTTCCAGACCTTTTTCACGACCGAAGCCTGATTGTTTATTGCCGCCAAACGGTACCTCAATACCACCTGCAAAATACTCGTTAATATAAACTTGGCCAGCATCAATATCACGCGCCAATTCCAATGCTGTTGATATATCACTGGTATATACACCCGCCGCCAGACCGAAATTACTATTGTTTGCTAACGACAGTGCATCCTCGGCATTTTCAGCAATTTGAATAGTTAGGACGGGACCAAAAATTTCGTCCTGTACCAGTTCATCATCTACAGGGCGATTTGCAATGATTGTGGGTTGATAAAACCAACCCTTCCCCGTTTGTGGATCAGAAGTGACTGCACCACCTGTTAAAATTTCAGCACCACGTGTTTTTGCCCGGTCTACAAAACCGGCTACTTTTTGCAGATGCTCAGCACTATTAACCGGCCCAACTTGCGGATTTCGCAACCCATGTCCGAGCGTCAAATCTTGCGCACGCGCACATATTTTCTCAACAAATTCATCATGTATGCCACGTTCGATAACAAGGCGTGATCCAGCGGAACAAATTTGCCCCGCATTTTCAAAAATCGCCCCTAAAACGCCTTCAAGGGCACTATCTTGATTACAATCATTTAAAACGACGACAGGAGATTTCCCGCCTAATTCAAGCACAACCCGCGTTACAGAATCTGCTGCAACTTTCATAACCGACTTACCCGTCGCCACTGATCCAGTGAACGTGATTTGGTCTATACTTTTATGTGCAACTAATGGTGCACCGACATCAACGCCAGTGCCAGTGACAACATTACATACTCCCGCAGGTAATCCCGCCTCAACCAATAACTCAGCAAGCAACAAAGCAGAAAAAGGAGTTTGTTCTGCTGGTTTGGCGACCACAGTACAGCCAGCGGCAAGCGCAGGTGCTATTCCACGAGCGGCCGTAGAAATCGGAAAATTCCAAGGAATAACATGCGCTGTGACACCCACAGGCTCAATCAGACTAAATCCAATATAACCGTGAGTTAATGGGAAAGTATCACCTTGTAGTTTATCGCAGGCACCAGCATAATATTCAAATGCTCGCGCCGCACCACGGACATCACCCAAAGCCTCATTCAATGGCTTTCCACAATCAAGACATTCAACAAATGCTAGTCGCTCTTCATTCTGTAAAATCAGCTTCGCCGCGTTCTGTAATATTCGAGCGCGTTCAGCCGGGGGAACTTTTCGCCATTTTGTTTCAAATGCGTGTTGCGCACTCGCAACAGCGTCATTGACATCAGCAACAGTGCCATTTGTAAACTGAGCAAACACTTCACCTCGTCCAGCATCAAAACTGTCCATTGATGTACCGCCTTGCGAAGTTACATATTCACCTTCGATAAAATGATTATGCGGCAGTCCCTCAACCGGCTTTCCCGAAAAAATGTCCGCAATGGTAAGTTGCATGTTAAGTGTCTAGCTCGCTAATTTGATATGTTGATTTTGATAGCCATTCCGGGTTGATGTCTACTCCCCAACCCGGCGCATCTGTAACGGTGGCCTTGCCATCCGAAATTTCATAAGGGTCGTTTACAAAAATTTTGTCTTGCCATGGATAGTAATCTAGCCCCTCGATAGAGAACTCCAAATATTTCCCAACATTGGGTATAGCTCGCAAAAGATGCATAGTGAACAACGTTACCATAGATAAGTTGGCGCAGTGTGGCGTGACGGGAATACCTGCTTCTTCCGCCATTTTAGCTACTCTAAGTGTACGATTTATGCCACCAAGATAACAAATATCGGGCTGGATAATATTCACAACTCCATCACTAATCATTTTTTTCCAGTTGGCCATCATGCAATCTTGCTCACCGCCAGTCACATCAATATCGAGTGCCTCTGTAACCTCTCTGGTTTGCTCAAACTCCCAGTAAGGGCATGGCTCTTCAAAATGTGAAATCCCATGATCTTGCAAAATACCACCCACCTCGATTGCACGATCCGGTGAATAACAGGAATTAGCATCCACAAGTAAGGCAACATCATCGCCCATCGCTTTACGCATTGTTGGGATAATCTCCTCCGTACGTCCCGGCCACTCATCAATGTTACGACCAACTTCAGCACCAATCCGGAATTTGAATGCATCAAAACCCTTTTCATCTCGCAGACGTTTAAGTCGCTCAGCTTCATCATTAGGCGTAATATCGCGTTTCATAGACGACGCATATGCTCTAAAAGTGCCGGGCGAACCACCGATCATAGAGCAAACAGGCTTGTCCTCGCATTTACCTCGCAAATCCCAAAGGGCTGTATCAATGCCACCTATAGCTCTGCGTAAATATGATCCGGGAAATTTATGTTCTCGATCCCGCACGATATCAACAATAGAATCTATATCGTAAACATCCATACCTAATACATAAGGAGCGACTTGCCGCTGGACAACCTGTGCCGTAATATCCGCATAATAGGGCGCAACCTGCCCCCACCCTTGCGATCCATCTTCTGTTGTCACGCGTGTAAAACAGATGAATTCGTCTGTAAAAGTCTCAATTGATTTGATTTTCATGCGGGTACAACCTTACAAATGTCTTACATATTTATGCTTGACGATACTTAATATTGGTCTTTTAATAAGATCCATTACGGCGTTTTTGTCAGACCAATTTTGAAAGCCTCAACGACATGAAAAAACAAGCCGGAGCGTTGCTCTCGTCCATTCATATCGATCGTGGGTCAAATAGAAAAATTGGTGTGCAACTTTATATGGGGCTTCGCGACATCATCTTGTCTGGTGGTCTATCCGCTGGTGACCGCTTGCCTGCCACCCGCACACTAGCAAAAGAACTCATGATATCCAGAACAACGGTGATCGATGCTATTGATCGGCTTACAGCAGAAGGAATTCTTGTCTCACGGGTGGGCGCAGGAACATTTGTCAGTGATATTCTAGAGCATAAAAGACCAATTCTTACAACAAGTGGATTATCTGGTAAAACACCTGAGAAACCGCGCATTTCTCACGCGATAAGTCACGCGGCCGACGTTTACGGTCCCCGCACTTGGTTACCACATACCCCGCGAGCATTTGTAACGGCATTGCCTGCACTTGATGCTTTTCCAATGGCACATTGGTCTCGTATTTCCGCCCGTCATCTTCGCAGCAGTCGCGCCGAAGTTATGGGGTATGGACAGCCACAGGGGCATAAAGATCTACGCCGTGCAATAGCCTCCCATCTAAATGCATCTCGTGGAATAAAAGCCTACCCGGAGCAGATATTTATAACATCAGGTGCACAACAGGCATTCTCGCTCATAGCACGTATTCTTCTCAATGCAGGTGATCGCGTTTGGTATGAAAACCCTGGTGCAACGGGTGTGCGCAATGCCTTTATCGCAAGTGGCGCTCAGCTTGTGCCTGTACCTGTAGATTCCGAAGGCTTGAACGTTGCCGAAGGTCTGGCAAAAGAACCTCATTTCCGGCTTGCATTTGTAACCCCTTCACACCAGCAACCACTTGGACATACGATGTCGATTGCCCGTAAACTGGCGTTACTTGAAGCAGCCAACGAAGCACAGGCGATCATCGTTGAGGACGACTATGACGGTGAGTTTTATTTCGGTGAGCTCGCCCAACCGCCGCTTAAAAGCATAGACACCTATGACCGTGTCATCTATGTGGGCACGTTCTCCAAAACGCTATTTCCTTCGCTTCGTCTTGGCTTTATTCTGGCTCCACAAAACCTTGTTAGCATCTTTGACCAAGTATTTTCTTCATGGATAAGCGGGCCGCCCACATCAACACAGGCAATTGTCGCTGACTTTATGGATGAAGGTCAGTTTGCCACACATATTCGGTTGATGAGAAAACTATATAAAACGCGTTATGAAGAGCTTATGGATGCAAGTCAAAGCTTACCAGAGACCATAAAAGTACAGCAAACAACAAGCGGATTTCATACAACAGCCTATCTAGACAAATGGGTAAATATTGATGAAGTAATCACACAAGCCGCTGAAAAAGGTGTCACGATTGCGCCGATCAGCCGATATTGTCTCCAACCTATCGCCCAAAATGGACTTGTACTTGGTTTCGGGAGCACCAACCCAAGCGACATTCAAGCGAGCTTGAATATTTTAGGCTCCTTACCTGCACTGCACAAGTAATTGGTCTGAAAAATATTTCATAATGGATATAAACCGTAGTCCAATCTATTCATAAGCTCGAAATCTAGCATTTGCAGACTGTTGATGTAATGAAGCGGTCAAAATTGGGAGAATATAATGAAAACAACGTATAAATTAGCGGGAATAGTATCCGCATTGATGCTGTCTACAGCACCGATAGCGCAAGCAGAAACATTGCGACTTCTCACTTGGGGTTCCTATGCTCCTGAGGCGCTCGTCCAAAAATTCGAGGAGCGTTATCCAGATATAGAAGTTGAAGTTACATTTTCAAACAATGAAGAAATGATTGCAAAACTTCGCGCGACAGGCGGTGCTGGTTTTGATCTAGCGCAACCAAGCCATGACCGTATTTATTCAGCTCAACTTGAATATGACATCTATAAGCCTTTAGATCTATCCAAGATTGACACATCGGTAATGGACCCCACCCATCTGGAAGGCGTAAAAGCCAATACGACAATTGATGGTGAAGTTTATGCTGTGCCGCATCAATGGGGTACATCCGGCTTGATGGCTGACAAAACAAAAGCACCAGACTTTAAAGGTTGGGGTGATTTGTGTGACCCTCAATATGCTGGCCGCACATCCATGCGTTTAAAGCGCACTATTCTTTTGGGTACAGCCTTCTCACTAGGACATGATCCATTTGCAGCCTATTCTGATCTGGATAAATATCAGTCTATCCTCGATCAAGTTGCCGATAAACTGATTGAATGCAAATCCAATATCAAAGCCTATTGGAAAGGTGGCGATGACTTGTCAGCTATGATGCTTTCAGGCGAGATTGTCGCATCTGAAACATGGGATTCAACAGCCTACAAACTGTTTGCGCAAGACAGCAATATTGTGTTTGTTCCACCTGAAACTGGTGCGCTAGCATGGATCGACACCTTTACAATTCCACGTAAGGGAAAGGCCGATGATGCCGCCTATAAATGGATCAACTTCGTGCTTGAACCAGAAAATGTAAGCCTTATGTCAGCAAGTACAGGTGCAATTGCAGCCGTTCCTGGTGGTTTGGAGTTACTACCAGAAGACAAGCGCGCTGCAGTAACTGCAGCCTTCTCAGCTGATGACATTGCCAATCTTAAATTCTTTGCGAACATTCCCGCAGGTGTTGAAGATATGGAAGGTAAAACACTTGAAAAAATTAAAGCTGCCACTGGTGGCTAGTTAGACTTTTTGTGCGGTGGTTTCTGTACTCTCTTCGAGAAATCACCGCATTTTTATATCGATGTTTTATCTTCTAAAACATTTTATGTGAACAAATTTCCCCAGTCTGGATTTGTAGATGTCTAATGCCGATGATCAGGTACATGATCTTGAATGCACAAATATTGTAAAGACTTTTGGAGCTGTTCGTGCCGTCGATAATGTTTCCTTTAGTATTCCAAAGGGATCGTTTTTTTCAATTCTTGGCCCTTCTGGATGTGGCAAAACCACTCTCATGCGTATGATAGCAGGATTTGAAAATCCAAATTCCGGCGACATTCATATTAAGGGCACTTCAGTGCTGAACACGCCGCCCAACAAGCGCAATGTTAAAATGGTTTTTCAACATCTTGCGCTGTTTCCCATGATGAATGTTTATGAAAACATTGCATATGGTCTGAAATGTAAAGGAGCCGACAAAGCCGAAATTGATCGAAAAGTAAAAGATGTACTTGAGCGAATCGCCCTTCCCGATGTTGCAAATCGCGAAATTCATCAATTATCAGGCGGTCAAAAACAACGCATCGCGATTGCACGTTGTATGGTTCTTGATCCAGATGTTTTACTATTGGATGAGCCATTAGGTGCTCTTGATCTAAAATTGCGCGAAGCAATGAAGATCGAACTTAAGCTTTTACAACATCAGTTCAACACAACCTTTATTTACATAACCCACGATCAATCTGAAGCGTTGGTGATGTCTGATCACGTGGCTATTATGAACAATGGTAAATTTGAACAAATTGGACGACCTGAGGAACTATATCACGCGCCCAAAACAGCTTTTGTCGCAGGCTTTGTCGGAGATTCAAATCGCTGGAACGGCAAAATTACAGATTTGGGGAAAGACTTTGCACAAGTAACAACAAATGCAGGCTTAACAATGGCATGTAAACGCCGAGATGATGATGGTCTGGCCCAAGGGGATGCCGTTGATATATTTGTTCGACCTGAATTTATCGGCGCTCAGAAAGTCCAAAACACTAAGACAAACGCAAATTCTGCTCCTGAAAATAAGCTCCTTGGAAAGGTCGATTCCGTACTATTTAACGGCGCGAATAGTCGTGCACTTGTTCGCGGACCCTCGCAAGAATTGATTGAGGCCGATATAGTTGTCACAGGTGGCACTGATGATTTACGCGCGGGTGATGATGTTAAGCTGACCTGGTCTGGTCAGCAAACCATGTGTTTTGCGACTTAGGAAGGCGATCATGCAAAGTGACATAAAACGTCTTTCCCTGATCTTGCTATTTGCACCATTCGCCTTATGGATTCTTCTTCTGATCATAGTGCCGCATATGGGTATGGTTGTATTATCCCTACGTGAGAAAGTTGCGCCCCGTGTTTATGAATTCGGATTAGGCAATTACATCGACTTCATTCATGAGCCTATCTACTGGAACACATTGTTACGCACCGGAAGTATGTCGCTTTTAGTCACAGTTCTCGCATTGATTATCGGTTTCCCGATTGCTTATTACATCGCCAAAATAGCAGGTAGAAGATCTCGCGGCGCATTGTTTTTGTTGTGTCTGATCCCCTTATGGGTGAGCGATCTAATTCGCGCATTTGGCTGGATCCTATTGCTTCGTGAAACTGGCGTTTTCTCCACTTTCTTACAATGGAGTGGGATAGTCAGCGGGCCGATTGAATTTCTTTATAACGACATCACCGTTGTCGTTGGTCTCGTTTATACGGTTATTTTATTTATGATCGTTCCACTCGTATCCACATTAGACGGTATGGATGACGCTATGATTGAAGCCGGCTATAATTTGGGTGGCAATGGTCGAACTGTCTTGCGCAAAATTATCATTCCGTATGCGATGCCAGGTATCGTATCCGGCTGCATTGTGGTGTTTATGTTGACAGCAGGTAGTTACCTTACCCCAATTCTTCTGGGTGGCAAAAATTCCAGCTGGTTTACTGAACAAATTTACGACCAATTTATCACACGCTTTAATTGGGAGTCTGGCGCAGCGTTTGGTTTCTTATTACTCGCGTTCACATCACTGGTTATTTGGCTTGGCCTTAAACTTACTGGGCAAACACTTGCCAACACAGTTGCGAAGAGTTGAGGAGCAAAACAATGGCATCATCAACAAAAAATGAGGCATTCCTTTTAGGATATCGACTTTATGTCATCGCCTTCTTCATATTCCTTGCAGCGCCTTTAGTCGCAGCGGGTAGCTTTGCATTTAACGATTCCTTGTTCCCTGCGCTCCCATGGCAAGGCTTTACGCTGGATTGGTTTTTTAATGACAGTGAACCAAAACTCGGGATGTTTCATGACAGGCGGTTGCTCCGCGGGTTGTATTACTCTGCCATCATTGGCTTCTTTGTCTCCACGCTGTCTGTTTTTGTCGGCACCTGCAATGCATTTTTGTTTGTAAGAGGAAATTTCCCTGCCAAGAACTTCCTGTATATCCTGATGATTTTACCACTGGTTATTCCGGGTGTGATTTTGGGTATTTCTATCCTTGTCATGGCCAGCAACATTGCAAATGGCCTTGAAGATAAATTCAACTTTGAACTCGAATTTCTCAGACCTGGCATCATTCTCGTCGTTCTGGGACAATTCTCCTTTGTTACGACGATAACCTCATTGATAATTACCGCACGTCTGAAGAAATTTGATTACACAATGGAAGAGGCTGCACTCAACCTTGGTGCCAGCCGAATGCAAGTATTGCGTTCTGTTACTTTACCTTATTTAAGACCGGCAATGATCGCTGCGGGCATAGTTGCGTTTCTGGTTTCATTTGAGAATTTCAACACGACATTATTCCTTGTCGGGTCAGAATCTCCACTTACAATCACAATGTTCGACCGAATGGCAAAAGTTGGCTCGACGCCAGTACTAAATGCCGTATCATTTTTCCTTATTGTCGGCTCTGGTTTCCTCGCTCTGATCAGTGTTGTCATTCAACGCGATAAATCTTCGGACTAAGTAAAATGCCGGAATTTGATTTTGTAATTGTAGGCGCTGGGTCAGCTGGGTGCGTTCTCGCCAATCGTTTAAGTGAGAACGGAAAATATAAGATTTTGTTGCTCGAAGCCGGTGGCAGTGACCTAAATTTTTGGATTTGGATGCCAATAGGTTACGGCAAGACCTTCTATCGCCGCAGTGTAAACTGGATGTATGAAACCGAGCCGGATGCAGCGTTAAATGGCCGCGTATCCTATTGGCCGCGCGGCAAGGTTATGGGTGGTTCAAGTTCCATCAACGCGATGGTCTATATTAGAGGGCAAAGGGAAGATTTCGAAGACTGGAAAAATATGGGAAATACCAACTGGGGTTGGTCTGATGTTCTACCATATTTTAAAAAGTCGGAGCAAAATGATAAGGGACAGGATGATTTTCGCAGCGAGACCGGCCCCCTTCACGTTGCAACAATGGACAAACATCTGCATCCGCTTTGTCAAAATTTTATTCAAGCGGGTCAACAAATACAAATCCCGCATAATTCTGACTTTAATGGTGCTGAGCAGGAAGGGATCGGCACATATCAAAATACCATGAAAGACGGCATGCGCATGTCAACAGCGCGCGCTTATATTCGCCCAGTAAACAAAAGGAAAAACCTGCACATTATAAAGAAGGCAATGGCATCACGGCTTTTATTTGATGGCACGCGCACAATCGGTGTGGAATACAACCAGAATGGTAAGATCAGACAAGCATTTGCAAAACATGAAGTCATACTTTCTGCAGGTGCAATCAACTCCCCGCAAATTTTGCAGTTGTCCGGTATTGGTCCTGCAAAGTTTTTGAAATCCAAGGGCATTGACGTCATTCACAACGCTAGGGGCGTAGGACAGAACCTACAAGATCACCTTGGTCTGGATTTTATATATCGCTCAAAAGTACCAACACTGAATGACCAACTACATTCATGGCATGGCAAATTATGGCAGGGAATGCGTTATGTTTTAACGCGTGGCGGTCCCTTATCGGCAGGCGTGAATCAAGGTGGCGGTTTTGTTCGAACTCGCCCGGATTTAACCCGACCGAATATGCAACTATTCTTTTCGCCAGTCAGCTATACCAAAGCTCCGCCAGGCAAGCGCCCATTGATGAATCCTGACCCATTCTCAGGTTTTTTATTAGGATATCAACCGACCCGCCCAACCAGCCGCGGACATCTGGAAATCAAATCCATCAATCCATCCGATGCACCTGTAATTTATCCCAATTACCTTGCCACAGACTACGATATTCAAGAGATGCTGGAAGGGTCAAAGTTCATACGAAAAATCTCCGAAGCACCGGCTCTTAAAGAGATCATTGAAAGAGAAATTTCACCTGGTCCAGAGGTACAAAACGATAATGAATTTATAGATGACATAAGAGCAAGGGCTGGAACAGTATTCCATCCAGTCAGCACATGCAAAATGGGTAGTGATCCTAAACGTGATGTCGTCGATCAGCGCTTACGAGTTTACGGCGTACAAAACTTGCGCGTTGTGGATGCATCCATTTTCCCGACACTGACTTCAGGAAATACCAATGCGCCGACAATCATGGTGGGTGAAAAGGGTGCTGATTTGATATTGGAAGATCATAAATGAATGTGTTTACCGATGATTTTAAACCTCAACCTTTTTGGTGGGATGCTGCATCTCTTGAGCAGCAAACAACGCAGAACCTACCGCAATCCGCCGATGTTGTTATTATTGGTTCTGGCTACACTGGATTACAAGCCGCATTGCAGGTTGCGCGCGCTGGCAAATCAACGCTTGTGCTAGACGCAGAAGCTTTGGGGTTCGGTGCAAGCAGTCGAAATGGCGGGCAAATTTCAACATCCATCAAGCCGTCATTCTCAAAACTTCGCAGGAAGTATGGAACGACGATCGCAACAAATATCATGCGCGAGGGGCAAGCTTCACTCGATTACATGAAAAACTTTATGGTTGAGGAAGATGTTGAGTGCGAGTTCAAAACACCGGGGCGCTTTCACGCCGCTCATACTCCTCGCGCCTATGAAAGGCTTGCCAAAGAATGCGAGGATGTCACGGGGATTGTAAAAACGGACGCCTATGTTGTAACCAAGGCAGAACAACATAGCGAACTTGGAACAGACGTCTATCATGGCGGTGCTGTTTACCCCCATCATGCAAGTATTCATCCCGGTCTTTACCACAAAGGCCTGTTGAATTTGGTGCGCAAGGCAGGTGCAGAGATCATATCACATTGCCGAGTTACCAACATTGAACGACAGAAGAACGGATTTCAATTATCCACTGGTTTGGGTCAAGTTCGAGCTGGGAACGTAATCATCGCCACCAACGGATACACAGGCACGTTAACACCATGGCAGCAAAGACGCATTATCCCAATTGGGTCATACATTATTGCAACAGAGGAATTACCGAAGCATACAATAGATCAATTAATGCCAACAGATCGCATCTTGTCGGATACGCGAAAATTGGTCTATTATTATCGGCCATCTCCTGACAGAAAACGTATTCTTTTCGGCGGGCGGGTCTGTCTTAGTGAGACCGACCCAAAACAAACCGGACCATTGCTACGAGATGAACTTATTCGCATATTTCCCGAGCTGGCAGACGTCCGCATTAGCCATTCATGGTCTGGGTTAGTCGGTTTTACATTCGACTCAATGATGCACGCTGGCAATGAGAACGGGCTATATTATGCGATGGGTTATTGCGGCTCAGGTGTAGGCATGGCAAGTTATTTGGGAATGAAAATCGGTCAGCAAGCAGCTGGCAACTTGCCAAATGTAACAGGTTTTAGTGAAATCCCATTTCCAACACGCACACTGTATAGCGGCAATCCATGGTTTCTGGCGCCATCAGTCCTATTTTACAAATGGCGTGATCGTCTTAACTTTTAGGCTACAATCACTAACTTGGTCCGAACACTTGCTAGAGTTTAGCTCGGTTTAACATCCCATACAAATCCCTTGGATCATCAGGGTCAGCAATCATATCCAGATCATAAAAATAGCCGGTTTCTGAAAGCTGATCGTAGATATACCGAAGAGCAGAGAAATCCTCGATTGCAAAACCAACACTATCAAAAAGCGTGGTCTGATTATCATCTTTACGGCCCACGACTTCACCTGTGATAACTTGCCATAACTCAGTTACCGGGTAATCATCGTCTAGCTGTTGAATTTCACCTTCAATTCTGGTTTGCGGCGGATATTCAACAAAAATATCCGACCTTAATAGAATATCTTTGTGCAGCTCCGTTTTGCCCGGACAGTCACCACCAATAGCGTTGATGTGCTGTCCGCGCCCAACCATATTATCCGTTAGAATGGTCGCATATTGTTTATCGGCAGTGCACGTCGTGATAATATCGGCGCCCTGTACTGCTTCTTCTGAAGACCTGCAAACCTTGATGTTCAAACCTGTTGAAGATAGATTTTGCACAACCTTATCAGTGGCAGCTGGATCAATATCATAAAGGCGAATACTGTTAATGCCCATAATCTCCTGAAATGCCAACGCTTGAAATTCGCATTGTGCTCCATTGCCAATTAGTGCCATTGTCTTTGAATTTTCCGGCGCAAGATATTTCGCTGCAAGCACAGATGTTGCAGCTGTGCGAAGCGCGGTTAGAACCGTCATTTCCGACAGCATGACAGGGTAACCATTATCAACGCTTGCCAGTAATCCAAATGCAGTAACGGTTTGAAACCCGCGCGCCATGTTCGCAGGGTGCCCATTAACATACTTAAACCCATAAAGCTCACCATCAGATGTTGGCATAAGTTCGATAACCCCGTCGGACGAATGGGCTGCCACACGTGGCGTTTTATCAAAATCGGGCCAGCGTTTGAAATCACTTTCAATATAAGATGCTATCCCAGCAATCGCGTTACGAATACCGATGTGGTGAACAATCCGCATCATATCAGCGACACTTACGAATGGCACCATCGCAAGCTCAGAAGGCTGAGGTGGTCTCTTAAACATCTATAACTCCATTAATATCTAGTCGTAGGTCGATCAAGAACATTGCGGCCTGTCAGGCTAGCGCAAAGATCAACCATTAGCTGGGCCGTCCGCCCACGTTCATCCAAAAAAGGGTTAAGCTCAACCATATCTATGGACGTAACTAGTTCACTTTCGAAAAGCATTTCCATAACCAAATGAGCTTCTCGAAAAGTCGCACCGCCTGGCACAGTTGTACCAACAGCTGGGGCAATGCTGGGGTCTAAAAAGTCAACATCAAAACTGACATGCAGTCGCCCCTTGTCTGTATGAACACGTTCAAGAAACGATTTGAGCGCAGATTTAATTCCGATCTCATCGATACGCCGCATATCATAAGTTTCAATAGGTAGCTCATTGATAAGTTCACGTTCTGAAACATCCACTGATCGCAACCCTATAAAACAGAGGTTCTCAGGCTCAATCGGCGCAGCTAGCTTCGGATAAATATTATCAAATCCATCTCGCCCAAGTAGATAATTAATTGGAGTACCGTGGAGGTTACCAGACTTGGTAGAGGAAAGGCTATGCATATCGGGATGTGCATCCAACCATAATACATATTGCGGCTGCCCTAGTGATTTAGCATATTCTGTAACACCGGAAACAGTTCCAATCGACATTGAATGGTCACCACCGAGGAAGATGGGAACATCACAAAAAGTACATGCAGAGCGCGCAATATTTTGTAAGTTTTTCGCCCAATTCGCGACTTCACTTAAGTTTTTTATTGCTTCATTAGGGTGGGTGTACTGCTTAAAACTATCCAAGCGGGCGTTTCCAGCATCTGTTACTTGATGACCCAATTCTTTGAGAACATCGATCAATCCGGCCGTACGAAGCGCATCCGGTCCCATGAGACAACCTGCCTGGCTGGCGCCTTCCTGAATAGGGGCGCCGATAATGTGATAATGTTTTGGCGACATGATAATTCCTGTTTTTCATACCTTACTGAGAATAAAGCTGGAAAACGAGCCAGAAAATTGTATAATAAGTCTAATATTATATACAATTTATATAGAAAATTATCATAATGTTTGATGCCGTAAAAATTGATGAAATGGATCGAAGAATCATCACCCTGCTAAAACATGATAGTCGGATTCCAATCACCTCGATTGCAAAAACGCTTCTCATTTCACGTCTTACGGTAAAAGCGCGAATAGACAAATTATTGAAATCGGGAGCAATTCAAAAATTCACAGTACAAATCGCAACAATGGCCGAAGCGAATATAGTTCACGCCATCACCAACATAGAGGTTCAAGGCTTAAAATCGGAACTGGTCCAGCGACATTTGCGAAAAATACCGGAAGTCATCAGCCTTTATACCACGAATGGAAAATGGGGATTAGTTGCCCAAACCGAAACATCCGACTTGCAGCATTTTGATGAAGTTTTGTTCAAAATTGATAAAATCCCGGGTATTGTCAGCGCCGAAACATGCATCCTGCTCAATAAAGTTGTATGATTTCATATCAAAATCGCAAAATACATCTGCGTCGACCACAGAATATAATTTATAGATCAATCGCTATTTCGTCGGTGTGACCTTCTAAATCAGCAAGCTCCCTTGATATTGATTTATTGCCGCGGTTTTCGCTGCTTTTATCTCCAGATATTGTGATGTTGAACATAACGATCGATGCATTGATTATTGATTTTCAGTCTCTCAATAACTTAGATTAAAGCAACACTGTTGTTTATACTCGTCATTGAGAATCAATTTAGCAAACTCTTTTGAGATACAGTAAGGTTAGAACTCTTGCCGCACACGAAACCAAATACGAATGCGAAGGACCGCTTGGATGACGCTCGCATTGAAGAGATTGAACGTCTAACAAAAGACGTGTTCGACCAATCACCAACACGTGTAGCATTTCCAGGCGGAGCACACCGAGCAGCATTTGTTGCTGAAATTTCGAATGAGCTATACGTACTTGCGAAACGTGAAAGGGAAGCAGATGCGCAACTTGAAGCAATCGTTCTTAAAACATTATCACCTTGCGGGCACGTACCCAAATTTATTGCCCGATCTGGCCGCTGGTTAATTCAAGAATGCTTATCTGGGGCTCGAGTGCCAGTAACAATGAACAATCAGACAAAGATGAGTGCGCGTGTTGAACTGCTAGAGAGCTCTATCACATCGCTTCTTATAATCCGTGACTTTGCTCATCAGGAAAATTTGCAACATCGTGTCCCAAAAATTGGCGCAAAACCGGACTGGCTTGCTCGTAGAGTCGGGAACATGGCCACCATATCTCAAAAACTTGATATTCCTTTACCTCAAATTGATCCACATTTTTTGCAAGCCGCCTATCAGAATAAGCATCAGGATTTTGTCAAATGGGACTCACGTCCAGGTAATGCACTTAAGTATAATGATAAAATATACTGGTTTGACTGGGAAGATTGCGGTCGACGCAATGCTCTAGATGACTTTATCTGCCTCATGATGGATGAATGGACTATGATTGATTTTCCAAATGAGGCAAAACTGATTGAACAATATCTGCCAAAATTTGCTGGTGGTATGTCTACCGACCAGGCCTACACATATTTTCCCATCGCATCTCTCATACAAATCGCATTCCGGCTTCGACTGGCAATAAAGTACAAGATGCAAGAAGGTAAATGGTGGGATCGCGAAAAATGTTTGGCAGGCGATAAAGTTGGCGTAACACCACCTGAAGTAACACGGCTCTTAAATAGAGCAATCCGACTTACTAATGGTTCTATAGGGTGTAATGAAAGAATAAAAGATTGTCGTGTCTGGATTGATAATATCGCAAAGAAACTTGAGCTACATCTATCAGAATAGATAACACCTTCAATTTATACAACAAAGATGACCGTTGTTAAATTTAAAATTTGAATAAAATCCGGCTAGTTAAGTTTAATCTTTAAGGTTAAAATCGGTCAATTTCCACACACCCCCTTATTTGATGTAGATGAGATACCTCATAAGAACTGGAGGTGTCACGATGGCCTATAATAGCGACAAAATTTTTAACTGGTACAATTGGGGTAATCATCCCCGCTATGATGACAGCAATCATGGCAGTGGATCAAAAGGTGGCAAAGGCTCCGGTTCTGGCTCAGGTAGCGGCTCTGGCAGCGGCAAAGGTTCCGGCGGACACAACGACCCGTGGCAGGATCCATGGCAGAACAACGGTTCTGGATCTGGTAGCGGCAAGGGCTCAGGCTCCGGTTCTGGATCAGGTAGTGGCTCCGGCAGCGGCAAAGGTTCCGGTAGTGGAAGCGGAAGTGGCAAAGGTTCTGGTTCCGGCGGACACAACGATCCGTGGCAGGATCCATGGCAGAACAACGGTTCTGGATCTGGTAGCGGCAAAGGCTCAGGCTCCGGTTCTGGATCTGGTAGCGGCAAAGGCTCAGGCTCCGGTTCTGGATCAGGTAGCGGCTCCGGCAGCGGCAAAGGTTCCGGTAGTGGAAGCGGAAGTGGCAAAGGTTCTGGTTCTGGTTCCGGCGGACACAACGATCCGTGGCAGGATCCATGGCAGAACAACGGTTCTGGATCTGGTAGCGGCAAGGGCTCAGGCTCCGGTTCTGGCTCAGGTAGTGGCTCCGGCAGCGGCAAAGGTTCCGGTAGTGGAAGCGGAAGTGGCAAAGGTTCTGGTAGCGGAAGCGGAGATACAGATGGCAACAGTTGCGATCCTATACACGGTACCAAGTACGATGATTATCTTGTAGGTGGCGACGGGTTAGATGTATTTGTCGGATCAAAAGGTAATGATTACATTGATGGCAAAGGTGGCGACTACAATCAGGTGGACTATTTAGGTAAAGCTTCGCAATTCCAGTTTACGGAAAATGATGATGGCACAATAACCGTAATAACCCCGGATCACGGCACTGATACGCTAGATAATATTGATGGAATCTGGTTCTCTGGTGAAGACAAATGGTACTCGATTAATGATCTATTCAGCAATGATGAAGTCGATCAGGGAGAACATAACCCATTTATCGGTACAGAGGATGATCAGACTTTTGTTGGCCAGACGGAGAATTACAGTCAGGTTGATTTGCAAGGTTCAAAATCAGATTATATCTTTACCAAAAACGACGATGGAACAATGACATCATCAAGCGATCAATATGGTACTGATACATACGAAGATATCGATGGTATCTGGTTCCTTGATGAAGAAGTCTGGAGTTCAACAGACGGTTTAATCTAAGATAACATATGTCTACCCGGTGGGCTTGCTCACCGGGTAGCTTCACGACAATAGATTCCCAATGCTAAATTAGCTCAATCCTCCAGCTTAAACATTAAGCATAATACGGCAACAGATAATTCAATGAATTACGATTGAATTGGCGTAGTCCCAAAGATCTCATCTTACAGAACAGTTACTTGACCCAGTTACTTGGCCCAGTTTCCATAAAGTATAGGCATCATGCCCGCCAGAACTTTAAACCGCGGCCATGACTTTCGTTCGTGCTGCGTCCAGCCTGCTTCAGCAATGGCCGATAATCTTGGAAAAACCAATCTGTCGAAAATTGCCCTGTCCGTCATGGATTCACACCATATACACGCTTGTACTCCGAGTAATTGTTTACGTTGCGCATCTGTCCAACCTTCAGTCGGATTGAACATATAGGTTTCTTCAGGACCAGACCAACCAGCCCACCCCGCACCAGGTTCCGACCAAGCAGTGCTATTGGCCATATCCAGATAATATCGCTGGCCGGGAGATACGACAACATCATATCCGGCACCTGCGAGGGAAGCAGAAGTTTCAACGGAACGCCAACCGACCAAATAGCATTCCGATTTTTCGATCACATCCCCATGGGCAGCTTCTTCCCAACCGCCCGTTACGCAACCACGAGAGGCCAAAAACGTTTGTATGCGCTCTAAAAAAGCAGCCTGCAAAATAGCAGCACCGGACCCATCAATCTCATCTGCCCCCTCATGATTGCTTATTGTGTTGGTTAGTTTTGCGTGCCCATCTGCAACCGCATCACCAGCCAACTTGCACAACATCGCCAATGCTTGCGGGGAACCCGACCATGCTGCAATCGGCACTTCATCAGCCCCAATATGTATTATTTTTGATGGAAATAATTCTATAATTTCATCGAAAACAGTTTCCAAAAATTGAAAAGTCTCGTCACGAGCAGGATTCAGGCAATTATTGGGAAAGCCCTGTACAGAGTAATAGGTCCCAGTTTCGTCGGGGTCCAGAAGTTCGGGAACCGACCGCAATATCGGGTAACTATGGCAGGGTATATCCACCTCAGGCACAACCATGATGCCATAATTATCAGCCTGCGCTACAAGCTCGCGAATGTTGTTTTTCGTATAGTAGCCACCGGAGCGCTCTGGGCCGGATCCCAAAAGAGGTGGCATGACCAATCCATGGCCGCGCCATGCGCCGATTTCGGTCAGTGCAGGATAGGCATCAATTTCGATACGCCATGCCTCATCATCTGATAGGTGCCAATGAAACCGGTTTAACTTATTCCACGCCATAATGCTTAAAAACTGACCGACCTCAGCTGTACTAAAAAATTGCCGTGCAACATCAAGGTGACTTCCACGCCAACGATGGCTTGGTTCATCCTCGATTTTACCAGCGGTAGGAAACACAAAGTTTTTCTTGTGTTGGCGGGCGCCCCTTAGAATTTGACCAAGTGTGATTAGCCCGTAGAAAAAACCGGTGCGGGTTGTTGCACGAACCTCGACATCACTCTCTGAAAATTCAATTACGTAGGCTTCTGGCGCGAGATTTTTTTCATCTACAAAGCGCACGGGAAAGCCGCCCTCTGCCGCATCCCGCACCAATCCCTCTAACGGAAAAAGACGCGTTGCCAGTGTGGTAAAATTCTGGGCTGCGGCCTCGGACATTTCGCTATTCGGCTGCAATTCCAAACCTTGAGGTACTGAACGAGAACCTTCTATTGAAACTGAATTCGGCCATGGAATAATTGACACGGCAACTGGTGTTTTTTCAGGTACAGGAAAACGTGCGGCACCCTTAAGCAGAGCTTCATTATTGCCGACTGCCTGAGTGGGAGAAACATCGACAGGCACGATATTTTCATGTTCCAAAACGAGATAGGCTGTATTCGCTCCATCGCTCCAATGTCGCAGCGGATAGCTCAATCCATGCACAGTAATAGTCCATTTGTCACCGGGGGCTAGCTCAAAACCCGACGGAGGAGATAATTGCGTGTGATTAGACAATCGAACATCTAAATTAGCGCCGTCAATTTTTGCGAGCGGATCAATACGCGCTGGCCCGCTAAAACACAGTTTGAACTCACTAATGGTGTGTTCACCATCATTCGTTAGCTCCAAAATATAAGATAAAGGTGTGTCAGAACTTTCCGGCACCCATTTGGTTTCCAGCGAGATGTTATGTGCGTACTTCATGTTTGTCTCCAATGAATCTTGGCGCTTATCAGACAAGATAAAAGTTCAAAATTTCACGGTCATTGATCAAGTAATATGCAAGCCGATCTCTTCGAGATCGTTACAGAACCAACTTCTATTACGTAAAAAAACCGAAACTGCAGGGATACCAAAAAAAAATTAGTGAACAGCCAATTCATCGGCATCAAATAGATGTGCAGCATCCAAGGTAAATGACATTTTGGCAGGTTTATCTTCCGAAAGATCCGGATTACCATCAAACAAAGCAATGAAAGTATCATTTCCGGGCAATTCTGAATATGTAATCGTATGGATGCCGAGATGTTCAACAATATTTGGCTTCAGTTCGATAGTAAATTCACCCTCGCCCAAAAACATATGTTCAGGACGGATACCCAAGGTGACTTGCTGTCCTGCCAAATGATCTGCTTTGCGCGGCAAGGTAATCGTCCCCAAATCACCCAAATCAACTTTCAATGTTTTACCATCGGCAGAAATACATTCACCCTTAATAAAATTCATTCTAGGACTACCAATGAAACTTGCAACAAATTGATTGTCCGGTCTGTTGTACAAATCTAGCGGTGAACCAATTTGTTCAAAATTACCAGATCGCATTACCACGATCTTGTCCGCCATCGTCATGGCTTCAACCTGATCATGGGTTACATAAATCATAGTTGACCCGAGTGTTTTATGAAGCTCCATCAATTCAATACGCATATCGGACCGTAGTGCTGCATCCAAATTTGAAAGCGGCTCATCGAAGAGAAAGATTTTAGGGTGACGTACAATCGCACGACCAATAGCAACACGTTGTCGCTGGCCACCAGACAAAGTACCCGGGCGCTGCTCTAGGCGCGCATCCAACTGTAGTACTTTTGCGGCAACATCCACACGTTTCTTAACTTCATCATTTGGAAGACGCTCCACGCGAAGTGGGAAGGCCATATTTTCGAACACGGACATGTGCGGATATAGAGCATAGGACTGGAACACCATCGCTATACCACGTTTAACGGGAGGAAGATTATTCACGGACTGATCATCGATAACAATGTCACCACCCGTCACATCCTCAAGGCCAGCAATCATACGCAACAATGTGGATTTACCACACCCGGAAGGGCCGACGAAAACGACAAATTCACCCTCTTCAATTTCAAGATCAATACCGTTGATGATGCTGACATCACCGAAGCTTTTTTGAATATTTTTAAGTTGAAGTTGTGCCATGTTTCCGTTTCTCTGTCTTTATACAAGGCGCGCTTGCCGCCATGATCAATCCGATGACTTGGATTAACTAACAAAAATGGTTGCCGCCGCAATGTGCAGCGACAACCACTATAGACTTACTTGTGCTGTTCAAGATCAGCAGCAGCCTTTTTCAAAGCATCTGCGGGTTCAGCCTGACCAGTAACAACTGACTGGACCATCTCAATCATCACGTTTTGCAAACCGCGATAATCGAAGAAAAGCGGTTCAGGACCACCAAACTCGATGCCATCGAGGAATGGTTTCCAATAAGACTTTTCAGCAACCAGCTCATCAGTACGCGGCTGCAATGGGCGCAACGGCGTCAAACCCTGTGCCATTTCAGCATCCCACTGACGATCTGGAGAAGTGATATATTTAGCAAGGCTGATTGCCTGCTCTTCAACGCCTGTTCCGCTGAACACAGCAAGCGAGTCAGTAATCAATAGCGTACCTGGGCCCTTAGCGCTTGGTCCAAGCGGCAGCGGAGCTACACCCCAGTTGATATCGGTGCCTTCAAGACGATTCACCGCACCAACCGATGCATGAATCATCCCAAGCTTGCCATCAAGGAAAATGGCGCGCACTTCGTTTTGCTCATAAGCGGTCGGACCTTCCTCAGCATAGGCAGTAATATCACGCAGGGCGGTTAAAGCCTCAAGGTTTTCCTTACTATCGAGAGTAATATTACCATCACCATCAATCACTGAGCCATTGTTCGTATAAGTCCAGTGCAGGAACTGATGCATAGTGTTATCGAATGTCTTGGCAACAACACCAAAACCATCTGCATCTGTATTTTCTTCAATCGCTTTAGCAAATGCGATTTCTTCTTCCCAAGTTTTTGGTGGTGTTTCAGGATCAAGACCAGCTGCCTTGAACAGATCCTTGTTCCAATAAAGAGACTTGGTAGAGAATGCGACTGGAATGCCCCATTGCGTGCCATCAAATGTCACAGTGTCCGGCACATAATTATAATAGCCGGCCTTCTCTTCGTCCGTCATTGGGATCGAAACGATCAGATCATTAGCTGCAAAAGATTTGAGTGTGCGCGAACCAACATAGGCAAGCCCAACCGGACTGCCAGATACGGCAAGCGTAGTTGCTTTATCCTGGCACTGACCCCAGCCAACGAGCTCAACTGCAACTTTATAACCAGGATTAGCTGCTTCCCACTCGGAGATATATTGCTCATAACCTTGCGTTAAAACATCACCACAATTTATGAAACTGATTTCTTTGTCCGCGGCATTTGCCAATGATGCAGACGTTAGAAGTGCAAACATTGCACTGCCAAATATTTTTGAGTATTTAGTCATCAAAGTCCTCCCTTGAGATCATCCCATCCAGAGATGAATTGTGCTACTTTACGGCACCGGCGGTTAAACCAGCGACGAGATAGCGTTGCAAAAATATAATTATTATGAACACAGGCGCTATACCAACAAAGCTGGCGGCCATAAGTTCGTTCCATATCACTTCCTGACGACCAAAATAAGCAAATAGTCCGATGGGAAGAGGCATGAACTCGGTTTTGGAGTTAAACGTCAGCGCAAAAATGAATTGCTGAGCATAAGCCCCAATGAAAGTAGTTATGGCGACAACCGCGATACCGGGCATAGCCAAGGGTAAAATAACACGACGCAGTGTGTAAAAGCGACTTGCGCCATCAACCCATGCAGCTTCGTCTAACTCGCGCGGAATACGCATCATGTATGTACGTAAGAGCCAAATTGCGGTTGGGATCAAAAACGCTACGCCTGGTACGATCATCGCAAAATAAGTATTGAGCAGTCCCAATGCCCGCATCAATCTGAATAAGGGAATAAGAAGGACGGCACCCGAAAACATATTAACTGCCAAAAACATACCCAACAATGCACCGCTACCACTAAACGGAAAACGCGCAAATGCGTAGGCTGCGGGCACAACCAAAATCAACACAACAATCGTGCACACACTTGAAATGAAGATACTATTTAAGATGAACCGAAACAGGCCGGGCACTGTTTCCAACATTGAAATATATGCGTCAAATGATCCATTTTCTGGAATGAAACTGTATGGCGAAGAGAAGAGCAACGACAGTGGCTTTAAGGAGACCAAAAAACCTTCAGCAAACGGCGCTAAAATAAATGCCAGAAACAGGAATATCCCGGCATAAATTGCAATAAGCTCAATCCAACTATACCTGTCAATCATAGGTTTGGTGCTCATTATTTGTCTCCTGCCCCAATTTTGCTAACGACACGAAAGTAAGCGAAAGAAAAGATCGATAAGAAAATACATATCATCACTGCTCGTGCAGCACCCTCACCATATTTGAATGATCCGATCGCTGTATGATATGTGTCGATAATCATCGTTGTCGTCGAGCCTGATGGCCCACCGCGCGTCAGAATCCAGATGATATCGAATGAATTAAAAGTAAATATCAGAGAGATCATCGACATGGTTATGATCGCTGGCAACATCATAGGTAGTGTGATGCGTCGAAAGCGATAAAAGCGCCCCGCTCCATCAGTCCATGCGGCTTCATAAAGGTCACGTGGAATAGACTGCATAGCCGCAAGAAAATAGATAGTTACAAGCGGTACACCAATCCATACATCGGTAATGATTGTCGCCCAGAATGCGGAATTCCCGTAGGCAAGGAAAGCAACTGGTCCGTCGACCAAACCAAAGTTCTGCAGAAGACCAGAGATCATGCCAAACTGACCGTTATACATCCAGCCCCACATAAAAATACCAATAGCCATCGGCACAATCCACGGCGGCATCGTCAGCAATCTAAAGAGAGCTCGGCCAGGCACGGCAGCGTTCAACAAAACGGCACCACATGTGCCAATCGTCATTTTAAGCAGGACTGAGAAGAACGTCCAAACAAAGGTTCGAACAATAACTTCATCAAAATTTGCTTTGAAAATCTTCTGATAATTTGCCCACCCAACAAAATCATATGTCTTGCGTAGCGAGGCGTTCGTAAAAGACAGATTAATCGTATCAACAAGTGGATAAGCGACAATACCAAGAATATACAATACTGCGGGTGCAAGTAACACTATCGCAAACATTGTACCGCCACGCGTATTATTCATCTTATTCTCCTCAGCTTGCCTTGCCAAGAGCAGCATCAAATTGCTGCCATATCGGGCTCATATCTATAACACTATTTGTTCGGCGAGCCTCATCCATTGTCAAGGCCAAAAGACCCGCCTCCAGAGCATCAGTTACGGAAACCGGAAGCGGTTGCCCGTCATTCATATGATTTAATATATCTTCTGCCATCTGCTCGTCAGCGCCGTAATGTTGCGATAAACCAGATACATCATAGGATTTATCCACCAGTCTATCTGAGGTGCGAGAATCTGTAATACGCAAAAAATTACGAATAAAATCGCCTTCCGCCATTCCCTTGGCGCCCATAACAGCAAATCGACGAAAATCATCCGGCACGTTCAGATTGGTATGAAAACTAAGTGCCGCACCGTTTTCGTACTGAACCATGGCAGTTTGAAAGTCGATGATATCGCCATCGCTATCAAACACTTTATCGCTTCCCATCCAACCACTTGGTTTACGATGGTAGACTTCCATATCATTCGCACCATCAACAGCGGGCGCATTTTCCGGGACAAAAGTGCGACGTCCCCCGAAGCTTGACACATAACGCGGACGACACCCCATCACACCGTTATAAAGATCCAGATCATGGCAACATTTTTCCAACATAAAGCTGCCAGAATAGCGCTCATAACGACGCCAATCACGTATAAAAAAAGCACCATGATAAGGCGGAATATGTTCTGATGCTTCAATGGATGTCACATCCCCAATTGAACCATCAGCTTGAGCTTGTAAGAGATCAATATAAAGGGGCGCATAACGTAAAACCAGGCCGACCATAAGATTGTCAGATCCGTATTGCGCAACCAGTTTGGCAACCTCCATTGTTTCTTCAACAGAGATCACGACAGGTTTTTCAGTAAATATTTTTTTGCCGCGCTCAAGACCAATACGAATATGTTCTAAATGCATATGGTTTGGCGAACCAACCATCAACAGGTCGATTTCTTCACTATCAAGCATCTGCTCAAGCGTTGTATATTGAGTGCCCATACAAACCCCATGCTCCTGCGCATAAGGCAAGCCTGCAGGTTGAGGATCGACATAAGCAACGAAAGATAAATCGGGTTTAGCTACCGAAAATATGTGAGACAAATATCCAATTCTATACCCAAGCCCCACAACACCAATCTTCACAAGCTCCTCCACAAGCAATTGACTATTAGTCTCAATATGTAACTAAATTCAATAAATTATGTAAGTTAATTTCAATATGCATACAAAACAACTGAATTAATGTAACTTACTTTCAATGTTACGCTTGACATAGCAATCATGTCAACACCAGAATAAGTTAAGTACAGCTTCAAATTACATTATGATTTTCACAATTGGTATTTTCATGCATTTCGGTGATTTGTTCTCTGCCAATTCACAAAAGATGACAAACAGATGACACAATTATGAAAATCCAAGATCTAAACATTCGACCGCGATCAAGGGTTTTCAATATTGAGTTCTTTCAAAAACAAACTCAGGAGCTACAATTGTCGAGCCAAGTAAACCCATTTCATAACAACGCAGAGAAAAGCCAAATATGGAATATGCTTGTTAAGCGTGACATAGTGGCGTTCGTCACCCAAGACTGGAACATGGTCGCTTGTGACTTTATACAGGAAGGTTTTTTGGGCATTGATGCGAAAGGCTCAAACAATCCTGATGATTGGGCAATCAATTTTCCCACTCTTGCGATCTATCGAGACGAATGGCTCCGACAAGCTGCTGAAAGTGCTAAGACCAAATATACAGAAGACCGGACAGACGGTATTTTTCGTGCCACAACTTTAGAGCAAATTGATATTAATGGAAATTCTGCTGTCGCGCACAAAAAATTTGACGGCTCGATACAGCGCACTGATGGCGGTGCAGACATCCTGCATTGGCAAACACTCTATTTTTGTCGCAAAGAGGACAGCATCTGGAAGATCACAGGATTTATTGGTTATCTACCGCTCGACATGGGTGGATCGGCATTGTCAGATTAACAGAAATCAGATGATAAAAATTGAACTAGCGCGCAGTTGAAACATGCTTATTAGCCTCACCAATCGTTGTTCGTAGAATACCACCGTACCAGTCCAATACATTCTCGCAATCGGATGGCAACTCACAGCCAAGCTCATCACTGAATAATTTCCAGTCAGGATAATGCTCTTCTTTTACCGCAGTTAAAACTGGGATCCCCATTGAAATAGCCTTACCTATCACATCACGGAAACCACCGCCTTCTGCTTCGCTCCGACCAAATCTGTTGACAATCAGAAGGTCCGGAATAAGGTCTAAGTCTCGCATTGCAATATCACTGAGTTTTAACAGCATTGAATTATCAAGCTTACATCCCCTTGCTCCATTGCCTAAATCCTGTGAGATTTTTATCTGATCACCGTTCATCAAATTCTCAAGATAAGTATCGCATTTACACCTGTCGGGAAGCATAATTTCCTTCTGCAAATAACCTTGCACACTAAGCTTATTTGACTGCAAACGATCAACCACGCTCTGCAACAAAATATTGATATCTATGCCACCATTTAGACGTATAGCCGCAAAAATTTTATCTGACCGCTGTGTCATACTACTTCTTTCAATATAACGTTTTGTTGTTAGGAATTTCACATGTTTGCCCACTGCAACCACAATTCAGATCATGGATGAGGCCATTGCTGAGACCGTAAACCCAACCATGAATTTCAATTTTTTTGCCCCGTTGCCATGCAGACTGGATAATCGGCGTTCGAGAAAGACTTTTAACCTGTGCCTCAATAGATAATTCACACAACCGATCCAGACGAGACTCGGTTTCTTCAATGGCCTCTAACTCTTGATGATATTGATCAGCCACATCGCGAACCGGTTGAATCCAATGATCGACAACACCATGCTGAACACCATCCATGGCAGCCTTAACACCGCCACATCCGTAATGACCACAAACAATGATGTGTTTGATATCAAGCGCTTCCACCGCGAATTCCAGCACGGACAGAAGATTAAGGTCACCTCGATGCACCAAGTTGGCGACATTGCGATGAACAAACACCTCACCGGGCTCTAAACCGGTTATCACATTGGCTGGCACGCGGCTATCTGAGCATCCTATCCATAAATATTCCGGGTGTTGCAGTGCGGACAATCGTTTGAAATATTCAGGGTCTTGCTCACGCTTACCACTTGCCCATTTTACGTTTGTTTCAAGTAGGTCAGTTAACATCACTTGCCTCCGGATAATCTAAGCCTCGGCGCGTTGCCATTTCTTGACCCATTTGGCTTAAATCATCGGATGTAAACCTAACTTTCGCCAAAGGCATTACAATCGCGTTCTCCAAAATGAGGTGGTGCCGTTCATTAGATGTAAATCGATGGGCCATCTCGTTCACCTCAAAGGAAATCGGATAACTGCTCGTGCCATCAAGCAGATACTCAAGCTCACGAAGTATCTGTTTTGCGTCGATATGATCAGACTTATGCTCTTCACTGAGCTGATCCAATATTTCATCAATCTGATCATCAGGCTCCGCTCGCTTGCGTAAAATAGGGAACAGATTTTCTTCCTCATCCGCTATATGATATTTCAAATCATCCTTGAGGAACCGATAGACCGCATGTGTAAGTTCCGGATCCAGTATGTCCGCATCAAAAATTTGATCAAGCACACTACATAAAACACGCTGCCGAAAATGATCGGCAAAAACATAATCCAGTGGATGGCGAAGCAAATGAGTTGGCGGAGCATCATTAAGCGCCTCCAATGCCATTTGCCTCGCTTCATCCTGCTTTTTCATGTCCTTCTACTCCTATTGAACCAACGGACTATCCGCACTGGAAAGGGAAACTCCGGTCACTTTGGATTTTCCTGCAAGAATTGCAATATATTGCGCAACAGCTTTCGACCAACTCGCGGCTTCCAGCCATGCTTTCAAACGCACCTGCATTGCTTCAAATGGTAAAACCTCACCTGGTGTTTTTCGATCAAGTGCGATGATGTGGAATCCAAAACGGCTCTCAATGGGTGATTTTGATATCGAACCGACATCCATAATATCAATCGCTTTCTCAAATTCTGATACAGTTGACCCTTTCGTTAACTGACCCAAATTTCCACTCTGCTTTGATGATGGACAGGCAGAAAACTCTTTAGCTAAGTCGCCAAAATCTTCGGGTTTATCTTCTAAAATGGAAATCAGTTCATCTGCTTTAGCCCGCGCTGTTTCCCGCACGCCCTTATCATCTAGAGCCGCCGGAATTAGGATGTGACGTGCCTCGGAAATTGTTTCCGACATGCAACGCTGCGGGTTTTGTTCATAATACCGCCGACATTCGTCTTCGCTTGCGTAAGGAACATCGATCTCAGCTTCAATTAGCACTCGGATCGCAGCATCCTGCTCAGTTTCCATGCGATTATTCTCATCAAGAATAGGCTTGAAATCAAGTTTTTGAGTTTTGGCTTCCTGCCACAACAACTCTCGAATAACCAAAGCGCGTGCGGCTTCCAGCAGCGCCTCACCCGGGTTTATGGCCGAGTGATTTTGTGCTTCTGCTAGTATGTCAGCCTCTTTGATTTCGACACCATTGACAGTTACTTCATTTAGAACGGGCTTGGCTTTTGGAGGGATTTTGGTGTCTGGTTCTTTATACGTGGAATAACCTTCACCGACTAACCCCACAGCCGAACCGTCAGTCTTTGTATTGATAACGGTTGCCATTTAATTCGCCTCCATTTTAGATTTTGCAGACGAATTACGAGAGTTCCGCACACGAACCACCTGATAGCCTGGTCTCCAAAAATATCGAACTGGAACTGAGAGCATGTGAACAAGCCGAGTAAATGGGAAAATCAACAAAATCGTTAGTCCTAAAACCAAATGCAATTTGAAGAAGATCGATGCATCAATCACATAGCTGGATGCTGAAAAATCAAACGTGAATATACCTTGCGCCCATGACATAAATTTCACCATCTCATGTCCATCAAGATGCTGCATCGAAATAGGGATTGTGGCCAATCCCAACAATAACTGCAGCCAAAGCAAGATAATGATTAAGGTATCTGACGTGCTTGAGTTAGCGCGCACCCTTGCATCAAATAATCTGCGGTGCACCAGCATGGTTGCACCAATGATAGCCATAACACCGGCTATACCTCCGGCGATAATAGCGAGGAGCTGTTTTGCACCATGACTAATACCGAGAGCATCAAATATCTGTATTGGTGTCAGCAGACCAACCAAATGACCAAAAAAGATTACGATCACGCCAACGTGAAATAATACCGATCCCCAAACCAGCTGTTTACGCCGTAGCAATTGTGAAGATCCGGCCCGCCAAGAGTAAGGCTCATGGTCATAACGTATTATGCTACCAAGGATGAGTACAACGAGTGCAATATAAGGATAAATTCCAAAAAATAGTGTGTTGAGATATTCAGACATAATTACACCTCCTGCATGGGGTGAGAGCGAGCAGATTGTGGATCAACTGGCTTGCGCTTAGACGCACGCATTTGCGTACGCATACGATCAGGCCCACAGGCCTCTTCACCCGCATTGCCACCGAACGTGACGGCTTCCTCTTCCCAAATCTGGTCCATAGCTTCTAAATCATCCGGATCGTCTTCTGGATTACTCAAGATTTCTGCAACCAGCTTTTCATCCGGTTTTTGCTCGGATACATCCTGCAAAATGTCGAAAATTCCTGCATAAATCGATTTGCGTTTTTTTAATCGCTCACTCAGAACTGCATAGATATGAGAAGTTTGCCCTAACAAATCTTCAATCTCGACATCGGATCGTGTGGATACAAATTCAAGGAAAAGCGGTAGGTAATCCGGCAACTCCTTGGTGTCGATTTCAAACCCGTTGTCTTCATACATTGTCATAAGGTCAACCATGGCTTGACCCCGATCGCGGCTCTCACCGTGAACATGTTCAAACAAGTGAAGAGATACGGTTCTTGTACGATCAAATAAATGAACGTAACGCTCTTGGGCTTCATAGAGATCAAGGCCAGCAATATCTTCGATAAGTTCAACGAGATATTTTTTTTGTTCTGGCTTTAAACCCTGATCATCTCGTACAGCAGAAGCAAGTTCACCGGCCTCTTTTTGTATATCGCGACTAGGATATGTGAGCAGTAATGAGATAATTTTAAGTGTCGTATTCATTACACTTTCTCCTTGAATAAATCATTAGGTGTATGAACCGTTTTAGGGCGGTTCGAACCAAACAAGTCGGCATCCGATGACCCACCAGAACAGCCATTGCCGAAGGAGAAACCACAAGAACCGCGTACGTCGTAAGCATCCTCACTAATTTCACGATGGCTGGTTGGCACTACAAAACGATCTTCATAATTTGCAATCGCCATGATTTGATACATGTCTTCGATCAATTTGGAATCAAGACCAACTCTCTTGGCAATCTGTTCATCGATAACACCATCAACGGTTTTTGCACGCATGTAAGACCGCATTGCCATCATCCGCTCAAGAGCGTTGATCACAGGCTCTTCTTTACCCGCAGTCAGTAAATTCGCCAGATATTTAACCGGGATGCGAAGAGAACGCACATCTGGCATTCCACCCTCTGTTCCAATCTTACCTGCCTCCGCAGCATTTTGAACCGGAGACAATGGCGGCACATACCAAACCATCGGCAATGTGCGATATTCCGGGTGAAGTGGGAATGCCACCTTCCAATCAATTGCCATCTTATAAACTGGTGATTTTTTAGCAGCCTCAAGCCACGCATCAGGGATACCGTCTTTACGGGCCTGCTCGATGACTTTCGGATCATTCGGATCTAGGAATATCTCCAGTTGTTTTTCATATAGATCCTGCTCATTTGCCGTCGAAGCCATTTCTTCAATGCGATCTGCATCATATAAAATAACACCAAGATATCGGATTCGACCTACACATGTTTCAGAGCAAACAGTCGGTTGACCTGATTCAATGCGCGGATAACAGAATGTACATTTCTCAGATTTACCAGATGACCAGTTATAGTAGATTTTTTTGTATGGACATCCAGAAACGCACATGCGCCAACCACGACATTTTTCCTGATCGATAAGAACAATGCCATCATCATCACGTTTATAGATAGCACCTGATGGACAAGCCGCCACGCAGGTTGGATTAAGACAATGCTCACAAAGACGCGGCAAATACATCATAAATGTATTTTCAAACTCACCGTAAATTTCTTTTTGAACACCTTCAAAATTGTAATCAACTGACCGTTTTGAAAATTCCCCACCGAGAATTTCTTCCCAGTTCGGACCCCATTCTATTTTCTCCATACGCTCACCACTAATGAGCGAACGTGGACGTGCAGTTGGTGTGGCTTCTACTTCCTTTGCAGTTTGCAAATGACCATAGTCAAAATCAAATGGCTCATAATAATCGTCAATTTCAGGCAAATCCGGATTGGCAAAAATCTTTGACAAGATGCGCCATTTCGCACCCATTTTCGGTTGGATTTTACCGTTTTTATTGCGTGTCCAACCGCCATTCCATTTCTTTTGATTTTCCCAATCTTTTGGAAAACCGACACCCGGTTTAGTTTCAACATTGTTGAACCAGGCATATTCAACGCCTTCGCGATTGGTCCAAACGTTTTTACAGGTAACAGAGCATGTGTGACATCCGATACATTTATCTAAGTTCAGCACCATGCCTATTTGCGCACGAATTTTCATACTTTTGCCTCCTGTTTGCCTTTGTACGGGCCTTCCATCCAATCCACCTTCTCCATTTTATGAACAACGACAAATTCATCTCTGTTAGAGCCCACGGTGCCGTAGTAGTTGAAGCCATATGAGAGTTGAGCATAGCCACCAATCATATGTGTTGGCTTGGTGATGGCACGTGTCACTGAATTGTGAATTCCGCCGCGATTACCCGTGACTTGAGACCCGGGGGTGTTCACGATCTTCTCCTGTGCGTGATACATGAAAATCGTACCCTCCTTCATTCGTTGAGACACAACCGCTCTTGCAACAATTGCACCATTTGAGTTGAACACCTCGACCCAGTCATTATCGACAAGATCAGCTTTGGCAGCATCCACCTCAGACAACCAAACAACAGGTCCACCGCGGTTTAGGGTGAGCATCATCAAGTTATCTGAATAGGTTGAATGGATGCCCCACTTCTGGTGTGGCGTGATAAAGTTGAGCACAATCTGCGGCGCACCATTAGATTTTGCCTCAATCACCGGATTGATGGTTTTAGTATCAATTGGCGGACGATACACACAGAAGCCTTCGCCAAATGCCCGCATCCATAAATGATCTTGGTAAAGTTGCTGACGTCCTGACACAGTTCGCCACGGTATCAGCTCGTGCACATTGGTGTAGCAGGCATTGTAACAAACTTTTTCAGATTCAAGACCTGACCAGGTTGGTGAAGAAATAATCTTGCGCGGCTGGGCGACGATATCTCTAAAGCGGATTTTTTCGTCTTCTTTAGGCAGCGCCAGATGCGTATGATCAAGCCCTGTTTTCTTCGATAGTGCTTCCCACGCCTTAACGGCAACTTCACCATTGGTTTCAGGTGCAAGAGATAAAACTACCTCAGTAGCTTCGATGTCCGTTTCGATCTTGGGCATGCCCTTTGTCACGCCTTCATCAGTTACAACACCATTCAAGTTTCCAAGTAGCTCAACCTCATGTTCTGTATTCCACGCGATGCCTTTACCACCATTTCCGAGCTTATCCATTAAAGGACCAAGAGCCGTAAATCGCTTGTAAAGGTTAGGATAATCCCGTTCAACAACAACGAAATTCGGCATCGTCAAACCAGGAACAGCCTCAGTTTCTCCCTTCTTCCAGTCTTTTACGTCAAGTGGCTGAGCAAGTTCACCCGGTGTATCGTGGAGTGTTGGAACAAGTACTACATCTTTCTCAACACCCAAAACCTCCGGTGCAACTTCAGAGAATTTCTCTGCAATGCCTTTAAAGATATCCCAGTCCGTCCGAGACTCCCATGCAGGGTCCGCAGCACTTGTTAGCGGGTGGATGAACGGATGCATATCCGATGTATTCAGATCATTTTTCTCGTACCAGGTTGCGGTTGGCAAAACGATATCTGAGTAGACACACGTCGTTGACATTCTAAAATCAAGTGTCACAAGAAGGTCAAGTTTACCTTCTGGCGCCTCATCATGCCATTTGGCCTCTTGAGCTCGCTCACGACCTTCTTCGCCCAAATCTTTACCCAGCACACCATGAGATGTTCCTAGCAAATGTTTGAGGAAATATTCATGCCCCTTACCTGAAGAACCAAGAAGGTTAGAGCGCCACACGAACAAGTTTCGTGGCCAGTTAGCTTCATCATCAGGGTCTTCGCAGGACATTTCCAACTTGCCTGCTTTTAGCTGATCAACAATATAATCCTTTGGTTCCTTCTTCGACTTCGCGGCAGCAGCTGCGACATCCAGAGGGTTTGTTTTCAATTGTGGTGCTGATGGTAGCCACCCCATTCGTTCAGCACGAATATTGTAGTCAATCAGCGTTCCACCCCAATCCCCGTCAGGTGCAGTTGGCGACATAATCTCATTGACTTTCAACGTTTCATATCGCCACTGATCTGTGTGCGCATAGAAGAATGAAGTTGAGTTCATATGGCGCGGTGGGCGGTTCCAATCCAGACCAAAGGCGAGCGGCAACCAACCCGTTTGCGGGCGGAGCTTCTCCTGACCAACATAGTGGCTCCAGCCACCGCCGGATTGACCAATACAGCCGCACATGATCAACATATTCATGATACCGCGATAGTTCATATCCATGTGGTACCAATGGTTTAGACCTGCGCCCAAAATGACCATTGAACGGCCATTTGTTTTCTCGGCATTGGTGGCAAATTCACGTGCGACAGTAATAATATTCTCACGCGGAACACCTGTAACTTTTTCAGCCCATGCTGGTGTGTATGGCAAATCTTCGTCGTAAGATTTTGCGGAATTTGCATCATTCAAACCACGATCGAGACCATAGTTTGCGATGAACAAATCAAAGACCGTTGCAACAAGCGCTTCACCATCAGCGAGTTGAACTTTTTTGGTTGGAACACTTCTTACCAATACACTTTCATGATCAGTACCTTCAAAATGGTCATGTTCGCGATTACCAAAATAGGGGAATGCAACAGGTGTAATCGCATCATGGTTCTCATCTAAAATGAGACTCATTTCCAGCTCTACATCTTTGCCTTTGCCATCCTTTTGTTGAAGGTTCCATTTGCCTTCCTCACCCCAACGGTAGCCTATGGAACCTAAAGGCGCCACTAGCTTGCCAGTTTTGGAATCAATAGCGACTGTTTTCCATTCAGGATTATTTTTCTCACCTAGCTTGCCTTTAATGTCAGATGCACGGATTTGATTACCAGGAATAAACTGACCGTCTTTTTCTTCCAGACGAACAAGCATCGGCATATCGGTATAACGACGGCAATAATCTTCAAAATATTCTGCCTGTCGGTCCAAATGATATTCACGCAAAATGACATGACCAATAGCCATAGCAAGCGCTGCATCCGTGCCCTGTTTGGGATGGAGCCACATATCAGAGAATTTAGCAGCCTCAGAATAATCCGGTGACACAACAACAGATTTTGTGCCTTTATACCGAACCTCGGTGTAAAAATGCGCATCCGGTGTTCGCGTTTGGGGAACATTGGATCCCCAAAGCATCAAGTAACCTGCATTATACCAATCAGCAGATTCCGGTACATCCGTTTGTTCACCCCATGTCATGGGTGATGATGGCGGCAGATCACAATACCAATCATAAAAGGACATGCATACGCCACCAAGAAGTGACAGATATCTTGATCCCGCCGCATAAGAAACCATCGACATGGCAGGAATTGGTGAGAAACCAATCACCCGGTCGGGGCCATATTTCTTTGCAGTGTACGCGTTCGCTGCTGCAATAATTTCATTGACTTCGTCCCACGTCGCGCGCACAAAACCACCGTGGCCGCGAACTTGAATATAGTCTTGCCGCTTTTCAGGATTGCTTTGAATAGCCTCCCATGCCGCGATAGGCGTTTTTAACACCCGCTCATTGCGCCATTGTTTAATCAAGCGCGAACGAATGAGAGGATATTTCACCCTATTGGCTGAGTACATGTACCATGAATAACTTGCACCCCGGGCGCACCCGCGCGGCTCGTGATTTGGCAAATCCGGCCGTGTACGAGGATAATCTGTTTGCTGGGTTTCCCAGGTCACAATGCCACCTTTTACATAGATCTTCCAAGAGCAAGAACCCGTGCAGTTCACACCATGTGTTGATCTTACAATCTTGTCGTGTTGCCAGCGTTTTCGATAGGCTTCCTCCCAATCGCGGTTCTCGTTTGTTGTCACACCGTGACCATCTGAAAAAGTGCCAGTATTCTTGGCTTTCAGAAAATTCAATCTATCTAATAAAAGGCTCATGGTAATTTCCTTGTTGAAGATCACTCCATCCAGCGGGTCCTAAAACCCGCCAGTGGATCTTTATTATTCTTATGGATTTTGAACGTAGGCGTTCTTGCGAAGATAGAACCACCAGTTAATCACGATGCAGATGGTGTAGAAGATCGCAAAGCCATAGAGGGCTATCTCAGGTGTGGCTGCCTTGATCTGCTCACCCAACACTTGGGGGATAATGAAGGCGCCATAGGCCGCCACCGCTGATGTCCAGCCAAGAACAGGCCCAGCTTGTTCTCTATTAAACACCACGGCAATCGTACGGAATGTTGAACCATTTCCGATACCAGTTGCGGCAAACAACACAAGGAACAACAACAAGAACGGAACGAAGTATTGTTCCGGTGTAGCTGATGCGTAAGCCTGCTGCATGTAATAGGCGACACCTAGTGCACTTGCGACCATGATAACTGAAATAATTTGCGTAACCTTTGCGCCACCCATCTTATCTGAAATCATACCGCCTAGAGGGCGAATGAGCGCGCCGATGAATGGTCCCATCCATGCATAGGTAAGAGCGCTTGGGCCAGCCAGATTAACCGTGTCATGGGTCAAAACTCCATCGACCATGATGTGCTGAAAACCAAAGATAACTTTAATCGCCAGTGCAAATGCGGCAGAGAAACCGATAAATGAACCAAAGGTCATTGTGTAAATGATGGTCATTGCCCATGTGTGTTTGTTGCCAAAAATTTTATATTGACGATTAAGGTTCTGCCCAACTGCACCAGGTATGATCTTTAGCAGCAATACCGTCAACGCAATGACAAGCGGAAGTACGATCCATTTGCTGATCATGAAGCCAGATCCGCCAACACCTGCTGGCAACATAAGCCATAGCCCGCACGCAGCTGTGAAGAAGCCGATGATCAACATGAAAGTGATGATAGCAAATGCGCTTATTGGACTATTTGCATCAGGAGAAACATGCTCATCGCGAATATTGTTCATTCCAAACCAGCCTGCAAAAGCAAGCGGGATTAGAAACACAAGCCAGATCCAACCCGCGTTATGGATGTAAGTTTCAGCACCAGCTGGAATTTTGCCGATAAGTGTACCACTTGCGTTTTGAAGCGTAAGAGACTCACCACCGAAAATGCCCATTGTCATGGCAAGAGGAATAAGGATCTGCATGGTTGTCACACCAAAATTACCCAGACCCGCATTCATACCCAATGAATAGCCTTGCATCTTCTTCGGAAAGAAAAAGCTGATATTAGACATGGAAGAAGCAAAGTTACCTCCGCCAATACCTGATAAAAAAGCAAGAATTTGAAATTGCCATAAAGGTGTATTTGGATCTTGTAGCGCAAAACCCGCCCCTGCTGCCGGTATCATCAGTAAAGCAGTTGTGAAGAAGATCGTATAACGACCACCTGCGATGCGAATGAAAAACGTACTCGGAATGCGAAGCGTAGCACCTGTCAGGCCCGCAATGGCAGCAAGTGTAAACAGTTGTGATTTTTCAAACGGGAAACCCAGATTTAACATCTGAACCGTTATGATGCCCCAATATAACCATACGGCAAATCCGCATAAGAGGCTCGGAATGGATATCCAAAGGTTACGATTTGCAATCGCCTTTCCTTCAGCTTTCCAGAATTTTTCGTCTTCTGGGTTCCAATTTCTAAGATCCTGTCCCACTCTTTTCTCCAATTCATGTTTTAAGTTGGACCATAATCAGGCTGCCACGGATTTGACCGCCCGATTTTGCATTAAGTTTAAGTTGTTTTCTTCGCGATACTTTGCATCGCTAATTCAAGATCAGCATTTGCTTTTGCGGCCTTAGCCCTGATCACATCAATATTGGCAGCTGCAAAGTTTGCCCGCTCTTCATCCTCCTGCTTGGTGCTAAAGCGCACGAAGAAGGCTAAGAAGGATGCAATGGTCACGACCACGCCAATAATGAAAAACGCTTCTGACCAGTTCAATGTACCTTTGAACAAAAAGCCTGCTGCAACCGCGCCAGCATTACCACCTGCGCCAACCACGCCGGCGACCGCGCCAAGCGCTTTCTTGTTAATGAAAGGAACCACTGAATAGGTGGCACCTTCAGCCATCTGCGTAAACAATGAGAACAAAATCAGTGCAGGAATTGCGAGGAATAAAACCTGCATCTGAGAGAAGAGCATCAAAGCCAACCCTTCGCAGAACAAGCAAATGAACAACCAGAAAGCTCGCCCTTTTAGACCCCAAATCGCACCATAATTATCACCGAAGATTCCACCAAGTGTACGAGCAAATATGTTCATCAAACCAAATGATGCAGCAACAAGACCTGCTGTAATCAATCCAAGGTCAAAGTAATCGGCAAAATAGAGTGCAGCAACGTTGTTAACGGTCAACTCAATACCAAAGCATGCGCCATAGATCAGGAAGAGTACCCAAACGCGACTATCTTTAAGAGCCTCAAAATAGTCGCCGGTAACTTTCTTCTTCTCGGGCATCATGCCTTTTGCACGAAGTTCCTTAAAGTTTCCGTCCGGCGCATCTTGGGTCAGGAAATAATAAGCAATACCCGTGACAAATATTGCGGCCCCGACAACAACCATTGATAAACGCCAGCCCAGCGCTTCGCTGAAACCAAATCCAATCACAAAGACGGAGAAGATCATCGGCATAGCAAGCTGTGTAACGCCGCCGCCAAGGTTACCCCACCCCGCAGATGTTGCATTTGCTTGACCTACAACATTGGGAGCAAACATGACTGATGTGTGATATTGGGTAATAACAAAAGATGCACCAATTGCACCGATCATAAGACGGAATATCAAAAATGTTTCAAAATCTTGCGCAAGGCCAATCCCCATCACTGGAAACGCTCCAAGCGTCAACAGACCTGTATATGTAAGCCTTGGGCCAATCCTATCACACAGCCACCCGATAAGTAGTCGCGCAAAAATCGTAACAGAAACAGACGCAATAATGATCCAACCAATTTGATCCTTGGTAAGAGATAATTCATCACGTACGACTTTCATCAATGGCGCGATGCCAAACCAGGCAAAAAAGCAAAGAAAAAATGCAAACCACGTCATGTGAAATGTTCTTATTTGCACCATGGAAATTTTGAAAAAATTTCCCCACAGACTTGTTGCTTTGTTTTGTAGTTCCATCAGTATCCCCTTTGCGCAACAACATTGACCAACCATCAACAAGGTCCCGATATTCAAGTTTGCGGTCTCTCAGTTGAGGTCGTTTGCGGGGACAATTGTCTTGAAATTAAAACACCGGTTTGATCCAGATCAACTCAATGACCGATTGAGCTTGAAACAAGAGAGGTGGCACACTATTGCAAGAACCTGAGAAGTGCATGTCAATTTAGTCAGTTGCAGTATGCATCATTGCATGGTAAAAATATCAATTCATTCATTGATAAATATCAAGCAGAGTTCACATGCGCCCTACTGATTTGCCGATTGTAAGAGAGTTAAATCTGTTTTCCGAAATGGCAGAGGTCAATTTTCAGTCTATGATGGAAGCGTCTTATTTGCAGACTTTCCCTGCACATGTGGAATTAATTCGCGAAGGCGATCCGGCTGATTTTCTTTACATCGTTGTTGAAGGAAGCGTAGAACTGTTCGCCAAATCCAATGGCCGCGAAGCAACCATGGGCAATGTACGACCCGTCGGAGCATTCATCTTAGCTGCCGTTTTGAAAGACGCAGTATACCTGATGTCAGCAAGGACCTCTGAGAAGTCCCGGGTCTTGATGATACCGTCCCAAAATGTAAGAGAAGCATTTGAAACCGACGATGCATTTACACGCTCAATCGTTGTTCAGTTAGCGAACTGTTATCGAGGTGTGGTAAAAGAATACAAAGATCTAAAATTGCGAACCGCCGTCGAAAGGTTAGCAAACCGTCTTCTTAGATACCATAAAAATCAGGGTGCTAATGGCTCCATAGAACTCCACCATGATAAACGTAAATTAGCATCACTTCTTGGCATGACCCCTGAAAACCTCTCAAGAGCATTTAATACGCTTAAACCTTATGGAGTGCAGGTAGATGGCTCAAAAATTCACCTCAATGATTTGCCAGCCCTTGAGACATTGGCAAAACCTAACGAGTTAATCGATAATCACCAAACTTAAAGGCATGGCCCAACGGTTTGCGCATCGAGCCATGTTACTTCATTTTGTTGAGGATCCTCAACCTTACTTAGATGTAAAAATTTAGATTCTGATTTTCATCTTAAACTAAACTATCGATCTGATACCACTGCTCTTCTTCTTCAAACCAGATGCCTTCGATGTTGGTCAAAACATCAACATAACCCTCATCATCGGTTACTTGGTAAGAACCATTCTCACTTTTGGTGAAGGTATAATCATCTGAACTACCAGCATAATCTACCTGGTTATATTCTGGTCCTCCACCATTGATGATGTCGTTCCCGCTAGAGCCTCGAATAGTATCATTTCCTAATCCACCATCAATATTATCATCACCGGAAGTGCCCACAATATAATCATCGCCATCAGTTCCGATAATGTCTCCACCAGTGGTTACAAGCTCATCAATGGGCTTCCATACGGCTTCACCCTCAAACCAAATGCCGTCTATATTTGTTAGCACATCAACATAGCCGTTGTCGCTGGTCACGCTATAAGAACCATCGTCATTTTTGACGAATACATAATCACTTGAACTGCCGGCATAATCTACTTGGTTATACTCTGATCCACCACCATTGATGATATCATTCCCATCAGAGCCACGAATTGTATCTCTTCCAAGACCAGCATCAATGTTGTCGTCTCCCGAAGTTCCAATAATGTAATCATCGCCGTCAGTTCCGATAATGTCTCCGCCTGATGTAACAAGTTCCTCAATCGGCTTCCATACGGCTTCACCTTTGAACCATATGCCACGAATATCGGTCAATATATCTGTTCCAGTTGGCTTTGTGACAGTAATTGTCTGATCCTGATTGCGTACAAAAGTGTAGTCGGAGGAAGATCCATCGTAGTCAACCTGATTGTAACCCAAATCTCCACCGTTGATAATATCATCACCTGCAGACCCGTTTACAACATCAACACCGCCTTTGAGATTGATAAGATCATTCTCATCGGTTCCAGATAAGTAGTCGCTGTATTCTGTCCCGTCGATGATGTTCACGTCACCGTTGTTGTTTCCATCAGTGTAATTCGGTGCCAACACGACATTATCGATTTTTGTTTTTTGGTCATTAGAAACGGAACTATCTGACCTGAAAGTTAAACGGTCATTACCACCAGTTCCAACGACCTCCATCTCAAATGTTTTCCAAATATCAATTGGATCGATTGTGCCAACCAGTTCTCCATTCCATAGAACTTCCACCGCACCATCAACATCTAGTGTAGCTTTGGCAGCGTCAAACGTTAAATGATAGGTTTCTCCAGACCTTGTTGGCACATCCTGATATATTTCATTCTGGGAATCTGTTTTTTCAATGATTAAGACTTGGTTTGCCTGATCAAGACCATAATGAACGCGATCACCAGCTTCATTGCGCCAACCCACAGAATGTTCATTTTCATTCCCGTCTTCATCAAACTCACGTAGGCTTATCTCACCATCCACAACGACAATTTGTTGTTCGTCCATTCGTCCGTTCAACAATACATTTCGATCATCATGATCAAATTTAAAGTTGCCATGAGACAGGTCCTCAATTCTCACACTTTTAAGCGTGATTTTTGAGTCTCCAACTTCCAAAATCGTGCTCCCACCATCTGATGAGATACTGACAGTAGCTAACAAGTCATCGATATTACGCACATCAAAAAGCGTTAGATCAACTCTATCTTTATTAATATTAAAGTCCTTGATCGTGACCTGACCTTCATTTTCAGACATTAGAACAATATCTTTGCCGGTACCGGTGTAAACTTTGTCATCTCCACCATTGGTTTGGATGAAATCATCACCCTTGCCACCAACTAGTAAATCATCACCAAGGCCGCCCTTAAGTTCATCATTTCCGGCACCGCCATATATGCGGTCATTACCAGCATCACCGTTTAGAACATCATCACCAGCACGACCAAACAAACGGTCGTTACCACCATTACCATGCAATGAATCATTATCTTTACCACCGTCGAGATAATCATTGCCGTTACCACCTACAAGCCGGTCATCGCCCTCTCCACCAAGAAGATAGTCATTGCCGTCCTCGCCTCTTAGGCCATCATTACCAGCTTCGCCATAGATGATATCATTACCATCTTGTCCATAGACGGTATCATTACCACCACCAGCTCGAATGACATTATCTAGATCATTTGCAACAATGGTTTCTGAAATGTCGTCAAAATTTGCGGTCTTTTCTGTTGCGCCCATTTTGACTTGCTTTGAAAGAGCAAAAACTTCGTCAGCAAGGAACTCTTGTCCGGTGTTTCGCATGAGGATATCTGAAAAATTCTGGTGCTCCAGAATAGCTAAAATCTCAGTATCTTTAAAATATTCATTGTAGTAGAATTTATCACCATCTTGCAGGCGATCCATTTGTTCCCAGAAAATCCATGTAAACGTGGTGCCCATCTGACCTTCAGTAGCGCTACGTGGTTTTTCAGCAAGGCCACCAATCCACAAGTCAACATCGTCAACTGTATCGTAAACTTCCTTGAAAACCTCAACTAAACTTGGGTCACGCAAATTAGCAGCAAATTCCTCCCAATTTTCATATGGTTTTAGTTCTTCATTACCCTTTAGTGCACGCGTTACATCGGATCCGTTTACTTCTGCATTTGAACCTTCATCGTAGAGTGCCCTTCTCACATCATTGAGTGTTTGGATACCCACCTCACGACCGCGTGCAATATTAATGGCCGCCAAATCGGAAGGTCTACCAAGCAATTGATTGCGTATGGCATTGACTATATTTTCATCTATTCGTTCATGGGAGAACTTGGTTGATCCACTGATAATTGAATCTACACCCAGTTCCTCATACTTCGCGGGACTAAGAAATGCCTCAACCAAAGATATTTCCTTAATCGTGCCATCCTCGGTGGTATAAGGAATTTTTTCCGTTACCATGGAATGCCCTACACGATAAACGGCATGGGCAAACTCTTCCGAGATTTGACCGTCAACCCGTGATTGATAGCCGTTAAATCCGTTGGGGCCCTGCCCTGGTATCGATCCAGCTAGCGCTGGAATGAATTCTTCATAAACAATGCGCTGATACTCAGCACCGACAATTAATTTAGCCGACTGATAAAGCTCCTCTTGTGAGAGATGGGGCGCCTTTTCCTGCAATGTTTCAATCCAGAAATTATGGTCCCTGAAAAAAACCGTATGGAGCGATGTCAAGGCAACATTCTCGTTCAATCTGCCGTCACCAGCGACGTGGTGATCAAGCAATTTCTCCAAATTGAAGGATCCATGACCGGCAGGATTTGCATCGTGAGCAACATCAGCAAGCAAAGGATGCCCGCTTGGTTTTCCAGTCTCAGGATCGATAACATTTCGGAAATCTACGAAATGCTCGCCAGCCCGTAACATATCAAAGTCATTTGCAGCTATTGCCGCATCAATAACGGCTTCGGACATGCCATTATTTACTAGAATGTCGCGATAGGTTGGTAAATCATCATACCCACTGACATCTTTATCGCCAGTTTTGAGACGCGCATGCTTAATGATCAGACCATCATCGTCATACAGGACATTACCATTTTCATCCGTAGCGCTCTGACGAAGATAGTAGCCAATCGCATCGTCTGAGCCATAGACCTGACTTTGATCAATAAAAGGTGACGTTTTGTTGATATGAGCGCGTGGTGTATAGACTTCACCAGTCTCAGGATTGATCGCGCCCTCACCTCGCTTAATAGCGATTGAAGTGACATCATTAAAAGGATTACCATCATCGCTGAATTTATACAACGGATCGCTCTCATCCAAAGGAATGTAATATTTTTCATTTGGATCGCTAGAACGTTGTAAAAAGTCGAGACCATGGTCAAAATATTGACCGAACGAAGTCAGTAACTGGTTTGTACCGTGAAGACTGACGGTTGCATCCTCCTGCCCGTCCCCATCATCATCCTGATCAGCAATTGTGTTTGATATCACGCGCTCGTTGGCTAATGTTTGTTGACCATCAACGACCCCACGCGCAGACCCATTTTCACCATATTCTGCATCAGTAAGCCGAATGAGCGGTTGGTCTGTATTACTAAAATATGGATTATTTGCATTATTTCCATATCCATCCAACGTACGCTGATCACCTGAATCCAAAAATTGCTGGATCTCATCAACACTTTCGTCGCCAATATTGATTGGGTCTAAACTGGGAGTCCGTTCGTCTAAATAGGTACGATTTCTATCTTCATTCGTGTTGCTATTATTCGAATTGTTTTGCTGAGAATCTGCCATTTCATTAATCCGCCTGCTAAGATTTTTTTCAATAGATATCTCAAAAAATAAGCAGCGTGGATTTATAGTTATTTTAACCTTAACGAGTAAGGTAAACAGAAATTATTTTAATAAAACACCTGGATTCAGGATGTTATGCGGATCTAATGCATCCTTTATCTGACGCATAATTTTAACCTTCACTGGATCAGCATATCGCTCCAGATCGTCGACCTTAAGTCGGCCAACTCCATGTTCAGCACTAATGGATCCTGTATTGCTCGCTGTTGCTTCGTTGATTGCCATACGTAAATCGACAACAACATCCGAATTTTTTTTAACGAAATCGACTTTGCTTTCGCCGAGTGGCGGAAATACGTTATGATGTATGTTACCATCTCCGATGTGACCATAACTGTTAATCCGCAACTCTGAATGAACTTTAGATACTTCACTAACTGTATCATCTATAAAATCTGAAATCTTTGAAAGCGGCACCGCTGTATCGCTACTGCATATGGCGCCTTCGGCCTTATTTGCCTCTGCCATTAGTTCGCGAAGTTGCCATAATTTTTCACGCTGCGCGCCCGACGTAGCTATCACGACATCCTTCAGATAATCTTCTTCAAACAGACCTGCAAGCACGGTCTCTAAATCAGGCTGTAATGCTCTTGATCCTGCGACCTCTATTAAAAGATACCAATCCGAATGAGTGTTGAGAGGAGATTTACATTGGTCAAAATGTTGTGAAACAATCTTCAAACCAATATTAGACAACAACTCAATCGCTGAAACAGTATCTCCAAGTTTGGCACGAAGTCGTTTTAATACTACTAAAGCAGCTTTCACATTTGGAACCGCGCAAAAACTTGTTAGAACCTCTGTAGGTTGCGGCTTTAACGTGAGCGTTGCAGCCGTAATAATCCCCAGTGTTCCTTCACTGCCTATAAGTAAATTTCGCAGATCATAACCTGTGTTATTTTTGCGCAAAGGGTTTAAATCACTATAGATTGAGCCATCGGGCAAGACGGCTTCAATTCCTAAACATAAGTCCCGCGCATTACCATATCTTAAAACCTGCAACCCACCAGCATTTGTCGCCAAGTTACCACCAATTTGGCAACTACCTTTTGATGCCATCGAAAGCGGAAATATAAAATTCTTGTCTTCTGCAGCCGTGTGAATATTCTCCAAAATACAGCCAGCGTCCACGGTTATTGTCTCATCATCAATAGACAATTCTCGCACTTTATTCATGCGTTCGAGAGAGAGAATAATCACATTTTTATTATCAATTGATAGCTGCCCAGCTACAACGCCGGTACCTCCCCCATAAGGTATAATTGCTAGCCTTTGATCATTGCAATATCCAACTATTTGAGAGACTTCTTTTGTTGAAACTGGGCGTAAAATTATCTGGCCATTTCCATGAAAACGCCCTCTTGGATCATCAAAATACTGAGCACCATTATCCACATGATCCCAGCCATTTTTATCAACCATATTTTTTAACGCATTCAAGTGCTCACTTGTGATATCGCTACTCATGGTAGGGGTACCAAAAGTGCATAACGAAAGAGCACATAAAAGGCCGTCATAATCACAGCTCCCGACAACCAATATACAAATATTGTCTTTGGTGACCATCTATCATGCATCGCAGCAATTAGCCCGCCTGCAAAGCCGATAGCGCCGGCCAGAAGAAAACCTATAAACGGCATAGCAAAGCAGGCCAGCAACATGGTTCCAACCAAAAGGAGGCGCCGCCCCCATGAGCCATTACCAAAGCCATCATCAGCCGATGGTTTTAGAAAACAAGTTATAAACGAAATTGTAGCGCATATTACGAGAACGGTTGCCACTGCACGAGGAAACACTTGGGAATCAATATCTGAATAGCCAGTTGTGTCATATAAAGTAACGGCTCCAGCTAGAATGAAAAATGCTGAGATTGTAAGCGTACCAAAGTTGGAAGGTGTTGTCGTATTACGAGTACTCATACCTTTTCCTCCGAGTGACGACTTGCGCGACGTTCGCGCCATTGTATGTAGATCGGGTAGCTTAGCGACAAAATGGTGAACGCTATGATCGCTTGAGAGATTGGTTGTCCAAAGAACATTCCAAATAAATTCTCCGTTGCAGCACCTATTATCCAACTTTGCACAAACCCTTGTTCTGCTATTGGCCCTAGTATAAGCCCAAGAACAATTGGAGATGCAGCAAAGCCAAAACGGCCGACCAACCAACCAAAGATGCCAAGTCCGATCATTAAGACTACATCTGAGATGCTATTGCGTATCGCAAATGTTCCAATGATCGTCATAAATCCAACGGTGGGAACGAGAACAGCTTTTGGAATTGTTACGATCGTTTTGTATGCATACCTGCCAATGAGTAAACCAATTGGCAGCATAATAATTGTCGCGATCAACAGGCCGTAAATAAATGTGTAAACGATCGAACCACCATCTGATTGAAACAATGCAGGACCAGTACGTACGCCTTGAACCAACAGCGCACCTAAGATCACGGCATCAGGCGGCGTGCCGGGAATACCAAGAACAAGTGTCGGGATAAAACCTCCACCCACTGTCGCGTTATTGGCCGCTTCCGTGGCCATAATACCATCAGGCTCTCCCTCACCAAATTTTTGGTCAGGTCCCGCATTTCGCTTCGCTTCTGAATATGCGACCAACCCCGCAACAGAGCCACCGGCACCAGGCAAAATGCCAACAAGAGTCCCGATGACAGATGATCGGATCAAATTCCACTTTGATCCCCAGGCTACTCGGGCGGCTTCTACAATTTTAACTGATCTGACTTCTTCCTTGAGTTCCAAATGTCGATCAGGAACGGCGACTAAGTCAATAAGGACTGGTATACAATAAAGGCCAATAAGTGCCCCAACGACACCAAATCCCGCAATCAATGTTTGGCTACCGAAAGTCAGGCGAATATCAGCTGAGATTTCCGCAACACCAACGGTTGATAAAATCATACCAAATGCACCTCCGACCAGTCCCTTGATAAGATTACCAGTCGATAGTGATGCAATCAGAGACAAACCAAATATGGATAACCAGAAATATTCGGTTGGCCCAAATGCCAATGCAACATCTGATAAGGGTGGTGCAATGAACAGCAATGCCAATGCGCCCACTAAACCACCACATACCGACGCAAAACAAGCGATTGCAACAGCAAGATCACCTTTGCCCTTCTTGGCCATCGGGTAACCATCAAATGTTGTGGCAATTGCCGAAGGTGTCCCCGGCGTATTAAGTAAAATTGCAGCGTATGCGCCACCATATATGGCGCCAGTATATATGGCACCCAAAAGAATGAGCGCTGTGGCAGGCTCCATAGTGAATGTAATAGGTACAAGCACCGCCACAGCCATTGTTGCTGTTAACCCGGGAATTGATCCAATAACTGTCCCTGCAACAACACCCAAAATCGCCAACATTAAGTTCATTGGTGTAAACGCAGAGATTAAGCTTCCGAAGTCCATTTATACCTCCCCAGGTTAACTTAATCTATTATTCTATGAGGCCTGCTTCGCGCGCATCCTTCAAATATTCTGCGCTACGGTCTTTCATGAAATCATCCATTTCATCAGCTGACACATCAAGCATGGCAAAACCGCCATCAAGCATTTTCTTTATGAATGCTTCATCTCTATTGATATCTGCGATGATGTCGGACCATTTCTTTTTGGTTTCGTCGCTTGCTGTATTTGGTAATGCAATACCGCGATATGCGCCGCCAATCATATCAAATCCAAGCTCCTTAAATGTCGGGACATCAGGAAATAATGGATGGCGACCTTCCATTGCAACGGCAAGCATCCGCACGGCTTCGCCTTGTTTAGCTCCAACAGTTGAATAACCCCATTCTGCTTTAACCTGACCACCAAGCAATGCAGTAACGGCGGCACCTGTACCCTTGAACGGAACATATGTTGTTTTAACATCTGCCATCTTATCGAACTTAATTTGTGCGAGATGATTTGCAGAAGCCTTCCCTGATCCAGAAAGTGTAACCTTTCCTGGGTTTTCTTTCGCATCATCAATCAAGTCTTGAAGAGTTTGATACGGGCTATCCGCTTTTACAACAATTGCATCTGGTGTAAAATGGAACATGTAAAATGTGTTCAAATCTTCGGTTTTAAACCCGACATCCTTTTGCGCTGGCTTAATGATAATATGTGGAAGATTAACTCCCATGATGGTCTGTCCGTCGCCATTCAAACCATTCAGTGAAGCCCAGCCAACAGCGCCCCCACCACCGGGTTGATAAGAAATGACCATATCTTGGCCAAACTTATCTTTGAAAAATGGTTGTTGTAAGCGGGCCGAGATATCGGACTCACCGCCAGGACCAAATGGAATAACATAATTTACCGGGCCGGCTGTTTGAGCTTGTACGGTAAAACCGGTTGCTGTTAGAACTGCAATTGTAGCTGCGGCTTTAATAAGTGTTCTTCTGAACATGAGTTCCTCCCTGAAGATCATATAAATACTCACTACGAGTATCAGCATATGAACTCAGGAAATTTGTTCTGTGCAAATTGAAAACAGCATACGACATTCCAAATTTACCGAATATTTTCATAAGATGGGTGAATTTCGTAACATCAGTTGATTATGATGGGTAGAAAACCGCACATTTTACCAACACCACATCAACGGTAATCATTTTTGTCTAAACCATGCTTTCGCATTTTTTCGTAAAGTGACTTCCTAGATAAGCCCAATGCCTCTTGTGTGGACTTCAACACACCATTGGCTGATTTCAATTCAGCAATAATTAATTGCTTTTCAACAATCATAAGCTGGCCTGCTAATGGCAGGTATGAACTTGTGTTTTCATCTATCTCACCTAATTTCGATAGGCCCAATACATATCTATCAGCTTCATGCTTTAACTCTCTGATATTCCCTGGCCAATCATGTGACAAAACCTTGGACATGAAACCTCTGGGAATGGTTGAAATTTCTCTGCCATACTTCACTGATGCTTCGTTCATCAGTTGGATAAAAAGTTCCGGAATGTCATCTGTACGTTCAGCCAACGGTAACATTTTTAATTCAATCTGATTTAGGCGGTGCCACAGGTCTGCTCTGAACTTTCCATTCTCAATAAAGGAATTTATTCCATCGCTTGCGGCGGCTATAAATCTGACATCAAGTTCAATAATCTCATTAGAGCCTAATCGTTGAGTAGTACGGTCTTCAACCACTCGCAGCAGCTTTAATTGAAGTTCGGGTGAGGAAGCATCTATACCATCGAGAAAAACGGTGCCTCCTCTCGCCGTTTCTAGCTTTCCAAACCTTGACCGAACTGCGCCGTAAAAAGCCCCTTGTTCATGGCCAAACAAAGTATCTTCCATTTGGTCATCGGAAAGTGCGCCACAGTTGATCACAGTAAATGGCTTTTCCTTTCGCCTACTCAATGAATGGATAGAACGGGCCACCACTTCTTTCCCGGTTCCGGTCGCACCGGTGATCAAAATATCTGTATCTATGGGCGAGATTACTTTTATATAATTTCTAAGTTCCGTAGCAAACGCGGACTGGCCAGTAATCTGGCTTTCCAAATTATCTTGTTTAGTAAGACTTAAACGAAGCGTGCGGTTCTCTAGTATTATTTTACGCTTTGCGATTGCCTTCTTAGCAACTTCCACAAGGTGGTCTGGGTCAAAGGGTTTTTCAATAAAGTCATATGCACCAGATCGCATGGCATCCACTGAGAGTTTAATATCTCCGTGGCCCGTAAGCATTATAACAGGTATGTCCTGATCTTTATCTAATACTGAACTTAGCAACTGGAATCCGTCCATCAACGGCATTCGAATATCCGAGATTACTATGAAGGGGCTATCTTCACCAATAATATCTAAAGCCAAATTTGCATCTTCAAATGTTCTTACATTTAAGCCAGAAAGTTGAAATTTTTGGGAAACCGCATTTCGTAAATGTTCTTCATCATCAATAAATAAAATTTCGAATTCATTATTCATTCGGCTGCTATCTCTTTTGTGTTTGCTAACTGAAGGGTCACGGAAAAAATGGCACCACCATCAACATGGTTTTCTGATTTGAGCTCACCATTAAAATCTTGTAAAACATTGTAGGAAATTGATAGACCTAAACCTAAACCTTCATTCACACCCTTTGTTGTGAAAAATGGATCAAATACCCGGTCCTTGATTTCATCGCTTAATCCTGTTCCATAATCCCTGAAGTAAACGACAACCGACTTTTGGTCTCTATATTCTATAGAGATGTCTATGGCGGGCTGATCCTTGTCCTTCATTGCATCTAGGGAATTACTCAACAAATTTACAAACACTTGCTGTAGGCGCCCTTCTCCACCTAATATGTAAATCGGTCTACGCTCGAAATTAAAGTTTATCTTTGCACGACTGTCTTTGATCCGACCACTCATAATAACTTCAACGGCCTTAAAAACTTTTTCAAGATCTACACATGAAGCTGTCTGATTTGGTTTGCGCGCAAAGTTTCTCAAATGTCTTGTTAACTCAGCCATTCGATCAGACATCATTGAAATATAATCAATATTCTCTTTTGCTTGCGTGGTATTATTTCGCTTCAAAAATTCCCCGGCATTATCAGCATAAGTGCGAATAGCAGCAAGTGGTTGATTAAGTTCATGAGATAGAGCTGCTGACATTTGTCCTAATGCTGCTAATTTGCCGGCTTGCACAAGCTCTCGTTGAGTTGCGCGTAGTTTCTCCTCAGTTTGAATGCGCTCGTTAACTTCAATCGAAAGTGTATTGTTTGCGACTTTCAGATCACGAGTGCGCTCCTCTACACGATTTTCTAACTCTCTCTTCGCTTGTTCCTGTTGGCGTACATTATTTATAAACTGCGCTCGGCGATGTATGATAAATCCAACGAAGGTGAACAAAAGTAGAAGAAGTAAAAACGTGACAAACATAACGCTGTAAGAAAGTTTAGCTACTTTGGTAATCGGACTTAAAACATAAACAGTCCAACCAGCATTTATAACATTTGCAGGGGTAGCTAAAAATGTTTCGTTATGGGACCGGTCTTCAGAATCCAAGATTGTCAAAAGTCCGACATCTTTAATACTGGCATTCACAAACTGCGTATCAAGAATACCCAATTTTGATAATGGGTATTGTCGCGATCTTTTTATATTCTCTATTACGCTGGCTGCATTGATCACACCAAGAGGTAATGAGTTCATCGACTTAAAAAGCCAGTTTTTATGGCTAGACATAAAAATGATCCCATGGCCATCGACAGCTACAATTTCATTTCCAGATTTTTGCCATCCATCTTCAATCTCATCAATTTCGATTTTAACAGCAACAACTCCAACAACTTGATCATTAATCTTTACTGGAGCAGAAAAATAATAACCACGCCTCAGAGAAGTCGTACCCAAAGCAAAATATATTGCCTTCTCACCTTTGATAGATTTTTTCACATAAGGCCTGTAACTTAAATTTCGACCTATAAATGAATGTGCTTTATCATAATTACTAGAAGCTACAGTCGTGCCCGAAAGGTCTATCAGATAGATATCCGACGCTCCGGTCTCAACTGTAACATTCTTCAAAAGTATGTTCATTTTCTCAAGCGGGCGATCATTTTTTGTCTTAACAGAAAAAAACTCTAAGACTGTACTATCACGCGCCAACAGTGCTGGTACTGAATCATAGCGTTCCAAATAGTCACTCAATCCAGACACAACCAATCTGGATGTTTCCGCATCTTCTGTCGCTTGGCTTTTCAAGAAATATTGGTGAGAATATTGATACGAAATCGTCAGACAAAAACCCATGATTGCCAAAATGGCCAAAATAGATAGAAGCCGTACAGCAATTTGTGAGTTCGAGAATTTAGTTTTTACAACTTCCATATGGAATTAAGAACAGAAAAGAAGTTGAAATTCAACAGGGAGAACAGAAACACTATATTAGATACGATTCAAGATGCTGTTGACTTGCCCCCATATGATGAGCTTGCATTTTAAGGCAACAATATCATTGGTTCGGCAAAGATGTAATTTTCTAATCAGAAGTAACCAAATTTCACTTCCATACAAATAAACTCACCCACATAAAAATCTAACACCTCGAACAAAAGAGCCCGAGGTGTTAGACAAAGCTGGCAATAAACTGATCAAGCAATCTACAAATTAAAACTCGAAAGCAACCCGTAATTCCGATATTAATAAACTATCGGATTTTTACGCTCAACCTGTCAAAACTTCTTACTTGGCAAGTTCAATCGCGTCTTTTAAATCTTCCAAGTTACCGATTTGATTTGCGAGAATTAGTACAAGTCGAGCGTTCATATCATTGGCTTCTTCATCAGACATTTCTCTCTGAGCATCCGTTAACATCTCATAGAAAAGATCCGGATTTTCGATATTCGGTTTTAAATTGAGGCTCATGAGGAAGCTCCTGCAGTAGCACGAGCAATACCAGCTCGAATTTTGTTCACATCAAATTCACGCCAACGGGCAACAACGTGTTGATCGGGACGAATGAGGTAAACACAACCCTCACCCTTATCATACCGTTCAGCAGCAAAGCCGTGATCATCATTGAAATCTTTACCTTCAACGATCAGTTTAGGCGAAAAAACACCGGCATCAACGGCTGCTGGATTTAACCCAAATACAAGGAGTGTAAAACCTTCGCCGAGTTGTTGAAGTAACCATGCATCTTTGCCTGCGACCTTTATAGGCGCATCTGCGGCGCAGGTACCGGGCAGCATCTTACCTGCCCATTTGCTGTCATCTTTTACATTCAAAGAGCTGTCGACATAAGGTGTCGGCGTGGAAAGGCGGCCCGAATTGACCAGAGGACGGGCAAATTCATGATCCTTGGACAGGGTCAGCACAGCATTCCGATAGCGACGAGATGCATTATTCTTAGGTGAAATGAAATCTGTCGAACGTGTTGAATTAAGCAGATTATCATCAGCAGCAAATGCACGTTCATCGTGATAACTGTCAATCAATGCCTCAGGTACTTCGCCCCGAACAACAGCAGCAAGCTTCCAAGATAGATTATCAATATCCTGAACCCCTGTATTTGCACCACGCGCACCAAATGGTGATACTTGGTGTGCTGCATCACCAGCAAAAAGAACACGGCCATAACGAAACTGATCAATGCGTCGGCAAGCAAACTGATAAACAGAAGCCCATTCAAGCTCAAATTCAACATCCTCGCCAAGCATAGCTTTGACACGCGGGATGATATTTTCAGGTAGCTTCTCCACCTCTGGGTCGGTGTCCCAACCCAGTTGGAAATCCAACCGCCAAACATCGTCTGATTGTTTGTGAAGTAATGCAGATTGACCTTTATGAAAATCAGGATCAAACCAGAACCAACGTTCCGTCGGAAAATCAGCCTTCATAACAATATCTGCAATCAGAAAACGATCTTCGAAGAACTGGCCAACAAATTCGGCTCCAACCATCCGGCGAACATCCGAATTGGCGCCGTCACAAGCAAGCAGCCAATCAGCTTCCATATTGAAAATTCCATCTGGCGTTTCAATTGCTACTTCCACATGATCATTGTGAGAATGCAGTGAAACAACCTTGTGTTTCCAACGTAGGTCGACGAGCGGATTTTCCATGCATGCGGCGACCAAATATTCCTCAAGATAATACTGCTGAAGATTTATAAAAGCGGGAATATTATGTCCATCTTCAGGCAAAAGATCAAAATCATAAACTTCTTGATCACGGAAAAATACACGACCCAGTTTCCACTCAATACCCTTATCAAGCATCGGCTTAGCGACACCCAGGCGATCCCATATTTCAAGCGGACGCTTAGCGTAGCAAACCGCACGAGAGCCAACCGAAACAGTATTGTTGTCGTCCAAAACAACAACTTTTAAACCGCGTGCAGCAAAATCCAGTGCTGCGGTGAGACCCATAGGGCCTGCACCAACAACAACGACTGTATGCCGCAAGACCTCACCATTTTTTTGTTCAATTGATTGAACGTAATCAAATTCAGGGAAATCATACGTATTTAACATCAGTCCTTCCCCAACTCTTTCGAATGTAGCCAATCGGCATGTTGCGGTGCCTTCTTGGTGCGAGACCACTCTTCAAGCATATCCCATTTCACAGCATCCAAACGCTTGATCATAGCCTCTTCTTCTGGATCGGGACACGCAAGTTCAACACGGTGACCGTTGGGGTCAAAAAAGTAGATTGAGTGGAAGATTGAGTGATCAGTTACACCCAGTACATCGACGCCTTCAGCTTCAAGGTGTGCTTTAAAGCCCATCAGTGTTTCGCGATCCTTCACCTTAAACGCAATATGCTGCACCCAGATCGGCGTATTAAGATCTCTGCCCATTTCCGGTTTTGTAGGCAACTCAAAAAAGGCAAGCACATTACCGTTGCCAGCATCCAGGAACAAGTGCATGTAAGGGTCAGGCTCATGAGTAGATGGTACATGATCCTCTGCAATTGCCAGCACGAAATCCATGTTGAGCATCTTTGTGTAAAACTCTACCGTTTCTTTGGCGTCCTTGCAGCGATATGCTACGTGATGGATTTGGTCCAGTTTCAGATTTTGCACATTCATGTTAATCTCCTCCAAGTTTGTTGCATTTGCAATGAATATTGTTAAATCACAGTTTTTGGATTTGGTCCAGATAAAATCGTTGCATTTGTAACAAATAATTTTTCCGAAAGGATATTTAGTGAAACTAGAGACATATTTTCCCTATAAACTAGCGGCCACGGCAGAAGCTTTCTCGCGTAAACTTGTTGAAGTATATGGGCACACATATGGATTATCGCGTGAGGAGTGGCGTTTGTTATTACTACTTGCCGAAGCTGGACAACTCAGTTCACTTGAGCTCAAACAACGGACAACACTCGATAAAGTACAGGTCAGCAGAGCGGCTCAGAAATTGGAAGATAAGGGATATATTAGCCGTTCTGTGCCAGCATTGGACAGGCGTTTACGCGTTTATACTTGTACAGAAACGGGGCAGAATCTGTTTTCTGATGTATTCCCCAAGGTTCAAACAAGAGCCGATGCAATTCTTGAAAACATGAGTACCGACGATCGAAATGCGCTAAACAAGGGCATAGAAGCCCTCGCAAAAGCGGTTCTGGCTCATGCACAAAATTCGCTAAAATCTGACAGTGTAGATAAGCCGGATGATTATTCAGATTGATCCATTAGGCGATCCAACGCCAGTTGAAGTGTTTCTTCCTGATCACCCAGAATGACATTGAGCTCTGATTGAAAGGATTGCGCAATGGGAATAAGTTCACTTAGTAACTCAACGCCCTGTTTGGTCAATGTTAACTTAAGCAACCTTCTATCACTGCTATCGATTTGCTTGATCAGATGCCCTTTCGTCTCAAGTTTGGCGACAGCACGACTGACCTTTGATTTTTCTAAACTGACGCGTTTTTCAATATCTCTGACTGATGGATCTTCTGCATAACCAACATTTAAAAGCACTCGCCATTCCGGCATCGAGATATCATATTTGCTCTTGTACTGCCGAGCCAGCTCAGAGCTTAATCGGCCAGCAAGTACCGCAAAACGGTAAGGCAAGTAGCGTTCCAAATCAAAATCCGGCAGAGATTTAGGCATATTTGTACCTTCAATTTTTACACTGATATAAACAGCAAAGTCGTTGCAAGTGCAATTATTTTATTGACATTGTTGCAAATGTAACGAATAGTCATATCAATTGCAACGATTACATTTGCACATATAAGATGGGAGGTCCTAGTGGACAAAATTGTAACATAACGAATTGACGGCTACTTAAAGTAGTCAAGGCATATCCTCAAGGATACATGTCCAACTTTCAACTTATTATCGATCTGGCTTCCGTCATGGCAGCAACATAAATAAGGAAACGTATGATGGCTAAAGCTTTTGCTTCTCAAGGTGATATGACAGAGAAGAAAATCACTTTTGATGAAATCGGTGACGGACTATACGCCTTCACCGCAGAGGGCGACCCTAATTCGGGTGTAATTATCGGTGATGACAGCGTTATGATCGTGGAAGCGCAAGCAACACCTCGACTGGCGCAGAAAGTCATCGACCGTGTGCGAAGCATCACAGACAAGCCAATTTCCCATGTGGTTCTTACCCATTATCATGCTGTGCGCGTGTTAGGTGCTAGTGCATTTGGGGCAGAAAATATTATCATGTCAGACAAGGCCCGCGCCATGGTTGTCGAGCGTGGCCAAGAAGACTGGGATAGCGAGTTCCAACGGTTCCCACGCTTGTTTGAGGGACATGAATCCATTCCGGGCCTAACATGGCCGACGACGACTTTCAGCGATTCCATGACTGTTTATCTTGGCAATCGTCGTATCGATATCAAACAAATTGGTCGCGCCCACACTGCAGGTGATACGGTTATTCACGTTCCAGATCAAAATGTTATGTTTACCGGTGACATCGTTGAAGACCATTCCGCTTGTTATTGTGGAGACGGACATTTTGCCGATTGGGGCCAAACGCTCGACAACATCAAGGCTTACGATGTAGATGCTATTGCACCAGGACGAGGTGGAGCTTTAGTTGGCAAAGATGCGGTTGAACGCGCTATTGAAAGCACACGAGATTTCGTTGATAGCACCTACAAACCAGCGGCCAAAGTCGCAGCGTGTGGTGGCAGCTTGAAAGAAGCATGGGATGCAGTTCGACAGGCTTGCGATCCAAAATTTAAAGACTATGCAATTTATGAGCATTGTTTGCCCTTTAATGTTTCGCGTGCCTATGACGAAGCTCGAGGGATCGACACTCCCCGCATATGGACCGACAAACGTGATCTTGAAATGTGGGAGCAACTTCAAGGCTAATCTTTAACGTATAAAATCACCTGCCATTTGCCACCGATAACTTCTACGCAAATATCTTGTGGTTCTTAATGACGTTCTAAGGAGTACCGCGGGGCGCCCTGCACCTCAAAACACCATTCAATCAGGAGGAAAGAATAATGAAAATCAAAAATTTGGCGATTGGGTCAGCCGTTGCTGCCGCCATATTAGGCTCCAGTATCATGACATCCACGATGGCCTTTGCAGATACAACACTTGCTTTATCCAGCTGGTTGCCACCGCGCCATCCCATCGTCATTAATGCTATAAAACCTTGGGCGAAAGAAGTATCCAAGGTCACGGAAGGTCGTGTCAAAGTACGGATTCTTGCAAAACCTCTCGGCCCGCCGCCCGCCCATTATGATATGGCAGCCGATGGCATTGCCGACATTACCTATGGCTTGCATTCTTTCACCACCGACAATCGTTTTGAACGGTCTCGTATTGGCCAATTCTCATTTCTGGGCGATGATGCTGTCTCTGGCTCAAAGGCGTTCTGGAATGTCTATTCCGGCTCTTTGGATGCCCAAGCAGAGCATGAAGGTGTAAAACTATTAGGCTTGTTTGTTCATGGACCAGGCGTACTTCATAACAAAGTCAGACAGATTGAAACCAAAGCTGATATGGATGGATTAAAAATTCGTGTCCCTGGCGGATACATTTCTGATCTGATGTCTGATCTTGGAGCAGAAACGCTGTTTATGTCATCTGGAGAGGTGTTTGAAAAACTATCTCGCGGCGTCATTGACGGTGTAACTTTTACCTATGAAGCGCTTACCGCATTTAAATTGACCGATGACCTTAAATACACCATGCGTGTACCGGGTGGTCTTTATAACACAACTTGGTTTCTTGTGATGAACAAGGGAGCTTGGGAGGGCATTTCCGAAGCAGATCATGCCGCTATTGAAGCGATCTCTGGTGCAGCCTTTGCCGAACGCGTAGGCACCGCATGGAATGGCGCAGATGAAAAAGCGCTCGAAGGCATTAAGAAGGCAGGAATTGAGATCACCGATGCACCGGCTGAACTGTTAGAATCTATCAAATCACTCGCAACCGTGCGTGAAGCTGCATGGGCAGATGCAATTGCAGAAGATGGATTTGACGGCGCTGCCGCGTTACAAGAGCTACGTACGCAAACAGGCGTGGAGTATTAATTAATGGAGCGTTTTCGACATCGTTTTAGAGGTGGAGATGGCGATATGGATATTGGCGCCGTTCTGCAAAACACGCTAGGTGTCGGAGCCGCTCTTTTACTGTTCAGCCTAATTCTAGTTACATGTGTTGACGTTGTGGGGCGGTATTTCTTTTCCGCCCCATTAAGCGGTGCATTTGAAATCACCGAAATCCTTCTGGCAGCGCTCGTCTTCACAGCCCTGCCCCTGACCACCGAACGAAAAGAACATATCGAAGTTGATCTACTTAATGTTGTTCTAAGTAACACTATAAAAAGATATTTTTCGGCTTTCGCCGGGCTCTTTTCCGCAGCACTTCTAACCACTCTTGCCTGGCGTCTCGCTTCGCACGCTTTTACAACAGCCGAACATGGCGCAACAACAAATGCACTCGGCATTCCGTTAGCCCCATTTGGCTATCTGGCGGCCTTCTCTTGCCTCGTGAGCGCATTTATTGCATTCCTGCGTGGCATATATCCTGCCAATGAAACAGATGATAAGAAGCGAGACGAGCATGGTTGAATCGCTTATCGGCTTTGCTGTTCTCCTTGGTCTAATTCTCATCCGCGTCCCAATTGCCTTTGCAATGGCAGCCGTCGGTGGTATCGGGTTTGCCCTTTTGCGCGGTTGGCAGCCAGCTTGGGCAATGACAGGACAGGTCGCTTTTGACTCTGTCCTATCCTACAGTTTGTCAGTTATCCCACTGTTCATTTTTATGGGTAATGTCTTGGCAGGTTCAGGCGTAGCCCACGGTCTTTTTGCGGCAGCAAATCGTCTATTTGGGCGCACGCGAGGCGGCCTTGCAATGGCGTCAGTATTCTCCTGTGGCGGGTTTTCTGCGGTCTGCGGTTCATCACTTGCTACAGCTGCAACCATGTCAAAAGTCGCAATGCCATCCATGCGAAAATTTGGATATGATGATCGGTTGGCAACAGGTTCCATTGCAGCAGGTGGCACGCTGGGCATTTTAATTCCACCCTCGGTCATTCTAATCATCTACGGGCTTTTAACTGAAACCAATATTGCAAAGCTTTTTATCGCGGGCGTTGTGCCTGGCATTTTAGGCGTGATCCTTTACCTGCTAGCGGTAAAAATTGCAGTCTGGCACAATCCGAATTTAGCGCCAGATATTGAAACTGAGCGCCCACCAATGGGGCGTACAGATTTTATCGGTGTGCTTTGCGTTCTTGGTCTTTTTACCTTCATCATGGTAGGTATTTATGGCGGGTTCTTCACACCTACAGAGGCAGCGGGAATGGGCGCAGGCGCATCGGTACTAATAGCCGTTGCCTTACGTACAATGTCGTGGCGAGCTTTTCTGACAGCAACGTTTGATAGTGTACGTGCAACCGCGATGATCTTCGCAGTCATCATTGGCGCTGAGTTATTTTCAAATTTTGTTAATTTCGCTGGTCTACCAGATGCTTTGGCTATGCTGGTGCTTGATTTAGAGATGCCAGTTTGGGTGGTGATAATGATGATCATCCTCATATATATGATCCTCGGGTGCGTTCTAGAAAGCCTTTCCATGGTTTTATTGACTGTACCAGTCTTCTACCCGCTTATGTATGAATTGCCCTTTACCAATGAACTTTTGCAAGACCCGGAACTTGCTCTGATCTGGTTCGCAATTGTCGTCGTCGTTGTCACAGAAATAAGTTTAATCACGCCTCCTGTCGGCATGAATGTTTTTGTCTTGAAATCCGTTCTAAGGGACGTATCTTTGGGAACTATATTTCGGGGAGTCCTCCCTTTCTGGCTTGCCGATATTGTTCGTCTTTTGATGCTCATAACAATCCCATGGCTGTCTTTATGGCTTGTAACTGCAATGTGAATAATCCAAGTCTGTATAATCAAGCTCATACATGTGAACTGTTCTTTGCTCGCAAAACACATAAATCTCGTACACGTTTTCATACAAAGGAGAGTGCGCGTAAAAAATCGAAAATCAATTATTGTCGCGCATCCGGTTGCATAGAAATGCGCTGTTCATAAATTCATATTACTAAGTAAATGTCACAAATGTTTGCTAAATACCTACTTGAAATTCCTTAGACAAACCACCAATTAAATCTGCATGTCGGGTTTTGTGTAAAAAACACTCCGTCATCAACATGGACTACCAATAATCCAGCTAAGCATGGAGTAAATTCAATTAAAAACCGCATTTCTGATTTAAGTGCCATCCGGCTGGTTTTTCTCTTGCAGCCGATCGTTTTGGGCGCTTGGTTTCCCCGCATTCCACAAATACAGGCCACACTTGATTTAAGTGCAGGACAACTGGCATTTGCTCTGATGGGATTGCCCGTCGGCCTCTTTGCTGCTCTCGCGTTTGGCGGTCGTTTAGCTGAAGCTTTGGGTACACGTCGGCTTCTGACTTATGGCTTAATTGCCTACTTAATATTGATGCCGCTGCCGGCCTTTATGGGATCAGGTGTATTATTATTCTGCGCTCTCGCACTTGCTGGCCTTGCGCTGGCGATAGCGGAACTAGGATTGAATGTGACCGCAGCGGAAGTAGAAAGTCGCGCTGACCGATTAATCATGAATGGCTGCCATGGATTTTGGAGTGTCGGCGTTTTAATAGGCAGTGCCATAGGATCAATTTTTGCCGAATTACGATTAGCACCCAATATCTCATTGAGTATTCTATCATTCATTTCATTAATACCGCTTATTTATTCCGCCAGACAAATCACCGACTTTTCGGTGCCAAAGCCCGATCCAACCGAGGGCGAACAAAAACCAATTACAAAACCGCTCGTGTTCATCTCACTATTTGGATTCGGTATCGCGATGACAGAAGGTGCCATGGCTGATTGGATTGCAATCTTCATGACAGATATCTTTGAGGCATCGCCGGGTGTTGCCGGTGCAAGTTTTACAGTTTTTTCTCTATTCGTCGCATTTGGTCGCTTTCAGGGTGATAAGCTAAAAGCGCGTTTTGGAGTCGAAAAACTTGCTGGAAGTTTTGTCATCGCAGCTTTGGCCGGACTACTCGTAGCTCTATTTAGCCCTACAATTATAGCCTCATTCATCGGAATCGCATTTTTAGGGTTGGGAGTCTCACTCGGGTTTCCACTCGCGGTTAGCGCGGCAAGCACCCTACCAGGGCGCTCAAGCGCAAGTAACGTTGCGATACTAACACAAATGACTCTTTGTGGATTTTTAGTCGGGCCTCCGGTAATTGGCCTAATTGCCGAATTTTCATCCATTCAAATAGGATTATTGGCACTTAGTCCGGCGCTCGTAATGGCATTATACTTCTCACGCTTTCTGCGGACGCATCCATAACAACCGCACACTGCGCAAACAAAACAATAGTTTCAAGCTTGTCCAACTTGGTTAGATATGGTTCCATCTGTCAACCATTTATCAACTTGAAACAATACCGTGTTTGCGAACTCATCGTCATTAATATGAGCTTGTGTTTTCACTAGCTCGACATTTTGCGGGTGTTCTTTTTCAAGAGTTGCAAGAAAAACATCCAGTCCCACAGCATCATGAAGACCTTCTCCCGGCCGATCCCATTCCCCGCAACCACCTTCTGGCAATATTAAAACCGTTGGTCCATTGGCTTGTTTTAACTGCGTGGCATGAGCTCGCGCAACCTGAGACCGCTCCGCATGATCAAGCACGATAGATGTTAGAAGCCGATTATGAGCATGCGTGGTGTGATCATGCCATTTTTTTGGTATCTCTTGCCAACCAACAATGTCGACTAGATCATAACAACCGGGCGCTACGATTTGTGGTGTACCTGTACTACCCGCATTCGTTAACCTGTCCGCACCAGCCGAAATATTCGAACCAAGAATATGGTTGCCGAGTTCTTGCGTACATAAGTCCAACACAAGTGAGAACGCACCTTGTGCAGCAAGGCTTTCAAATGCTCTACCTCCCATTCCCGTTGCATGAAATACCGCAACTTCAAATCCTCTATCTTCCAATGCAGGCTTTAAAGTGACCATATACTTTAAAGCCGTCTTGCCAAGAGATGTCATACCAACAAGTGGTTTTTTGCGATTGGGCGCTTCCACTGCTCGAGTGGCTCCCAAAACGGCACCTGCGGCCTGGCTTAGCGATGATTTGCAAATTGAGTTAAGCCCATACAGACCACCCGCCCAAAGTATCATCTGCGTATCCGGCGCCATTCGTTCAGGAGGGATCAATGGCGAAAATGATACAGTGGAAACGATATATTTGGGAACACCTATCGGCAATGCGGAACAAACATCAAGTGCGAGATCGGTTCCCATTGTACCACCTAGAACAAGAGCGCCGTCGAATTTGCCCTCATTGAAAAGTCGACATGATAGAAGAGCAGCACCTTTGCCCATAATCTGCATGGCTTGATTTTCATCACCACAATCGATTGCGCTCCGTATAGAACTACCACCTTCTTCCGCCACCTGATGTTTAGAATAGTCTGTCGGGTCTGTCGGATTACCCAAAACGCTAACATCCATTGTCACCACATTCCCGCCTTGGGAATGAATGACATCTGCAATGTAATTCAGCTCGTCATCTTTCGTGTCATAAGTTCCGATGATCAAAATTGTTTTCGTAGTCATTTAAAGCTGTATCCATGCCGTTTTGAGGTTTGTATATTTTTCGATCGCATGCAGCGATTTATCCGCCCCGTTGCCAGATTGACCGACACCACCCAAGGGCACGGTTACATCTGCTCCACCATACGTATTCACATGAACAACTCCCGCACGGATCGATTTAATCATCCGATGCGCCCTAGAAATATTTGACGTCCAAACACCGGAGGCCAAACCGTAGTCTGTGCTATTGGCGAGCATTATGGCCTCTTGCTCATCCTTAAAACTCGTCACACTTAAAACCGGACCAAATACCTCTTTTTGAAAAAGCCTATCCGAGACTTTTACGCCATCAACAATTGTTGGTTCCATGTAAAATCCACCCGTATCAGCTAAACATCGTTTGCCACCAAAAACAACATTGCCGCCGTCTTCCGTAGCAATAGCAACAGCTTGTAAATTTTGCTGCAGCTGGTTTGACGAGTTAACGGCTCCAATTTTAGTTTCAAGTTGTAGCGGATTACCAGGCGTCATCTGTGTTGTCGCCTTAACGACAGCATTTACAAAGTCTTCCTTGATGTCATCCTGCACAAGCAAGCGGGAACCTGCTACACAGACCTGACCAGAATTTCGAAAAATCCCTCCCGCTACAGCTTTTGCTATATGCGCTAAGTCGTCTGCTTCATTAAAGACGATATGGGGCGACTTCCCGCCCAACTCCAAGTAAACTCGCTTAAGATTAGAACGCGCTGAATATTCAAGCAAACGTCGCCCCGTTGCGCCCGATCCGGTAAAGGCCAGCACATCCACATCCATTGAAAGCCCAAGCGCTTCTCCAACGACGCCACCCTCACCTGTGACAACATTTAAAACACCTTGCGGTAAACCTGCTTCCAATGCCAACTCCGCGAGCCGTATTAGAGTAAGTGAAGCTGTTTCGGCAGGCTTTAAAACAACACTATTTCCCACCGCCAATGCAGGCCCAATCTTCCATGTGCCAATCATCAAAGGAAAATTCCATGGAATAATTGCGCCCACAACACCAACTGGTTCTTGGGTAACCATTCCTAAAACGTCCTTCGCGGTGGGTGCAATCTCTCCATATTTTTTATCGATTGCTTCGCCGTAATATCGGATTGTTGCAGCAGCCGACATCGGTTCAGCCTTCAGCGCCATGGCTATTTCTGTGCCGTTATCTCTCGCGCCAAGCACCGCAAGTTCCAGTGCATTTTGCTCAATAAGATCCGCCCATTTGTGCATAACCCGCTTGCGAGCGGCCGGTGGTTGATCTTTCCATCGACCATCAACAAAGGCTTCTCGAGCCGATGCAATGGCTCGATCCATATCTTCTGCAGTACCGCGTGCAATTGTCGTTAATTTGGATCCATCAATTGGAGAGATCACATCCATAGTACCGCCATCAAATGAGGCTATGGCATTACCGTCTATAAGATGCTTCTGCGAGGCAACTTTGTTGGTACTTAGGGCATCAATTGCTGATTGTTCCATTATTTTTCCTAACGCATCTGAGTGTCGTGCAAATTGTGATCTGCATCAGGCTCGCGATTTCTATGCTCAATGATGAGAGTTCTAATGTGGAGTACAATTACCAAGATTATAAAACCGAATAGAATTGCCGCGATTGGCCGATCTATAAAATCAAGAGGCTCTTTCACACGGATCATTGCGCTTCTGAGTTTAGTTTCCATAATGCCACCCAAAACCATACCAAGCACTATGGGCACAATCGGTAGATTTTGGCGTTTGAGAATTAATCCAAGAAGTCCAAACGCCGCTGCAATGGCGCAATCTGTTGTAGAATTTCTGAGAGAATAGATGCCTACAAAGCTCAATATCAAAATAACCACACCCAGAAAACGGGTTGGAATCTGAATAATTTTGGTCAAAAGATTGGTTGAGAATAGAAGAAAAATCAGCACAATTACATTCAGCAACATCATTGCAATATAAAGCGCATAGACAAAGTCTAATTCGTTTTGAAAAAGTTGAGGGCCCGGAATAACATTGTGCACATAAAATACTGACAGCATCATTGCTGTTAGTGCCTCCCCCGGTATTCCCAGAGCAAGGAGAGGTATCATCGCCGCGGCAGGTACAGCATTGTTTGCGGATTCGGCAGCTATTAATCCTTCCGGCGAGCCTTTTCCAAACAATTCCGGGTTTTTTGACGATTTTTGCGCGTAGGTGTAAGACATAAATTGTGCTGTAAATTCTCCAACACCAGGCACCATTCCCATTAAAACACCAAAGCCAGAGGCAACAGCTGCAACTCTTTTATGGCCAAACAGTTCCTTTAGTCCTGAAAAAAGAGAACCCGTAACTTTCTGTAATCTGGGGCTTTCTTCCTTCTCCGTAAGCAATAAAAATGCTTGAGAAAGAGCGAAAAGACCAAGCACCACTACAATCAAATCTACACCCGATGATAACCAGGACTGACCAAATGTGAAGCGCTGCGTATATTTTATCGGTTCAAGCCCGACAGTATTTAGGAAAATACCCAACGAAGCCAGCATGCCGGCGGCAAAAATCTGTCCGCGGTGGGCGAGAACAACCAGAATAATACCAAGAAGAGCCGCTAAGAATATCTCACGACTACCAAAATGCGGCGCAATCCATGCCAAAACAGGAGATAATAAAATGAGGCACAATATGCCAAAGATGCCACCAAAAAAAGATGCAGAATAGGCCAGTGAAATTGCGCGCTTCGCCTGCCCTGCTTTCGTCATAGGATATCCATCATATGTCGTCAGAGCGTTGACCGCCGTACCAGGTGTATTGATTAATATTGCAGGGATAGATCCTCCATACATGGACGAACCATAAATCCCTAGAAGCAATGTGAGACCAACAAGCGGATCAAGAGAAAATGTTGCTGGCAATAAAATTGCAATAGCCACCGCAGCGCCAACACCCGGTATTGCGCCAATTACAACCCCACCAACAGAGCCAACTAACAACGCAGCTAATACATCCCATCTTGCCAACAGTCCGACAGCGGAAACGAGGTCTTCCATATTAAATTCTCCTAGAAATAGGTCAGCATGAATGCGCGGGTGGCGTCGGGAAGCAGCTCATAAATCTCGCCACCTGGTAATTTAACTTGAAGAAATGTTTTGAAAACCAAGACAACAGTGAATGCCATTGCAGCTGACAGACTGAGCATTTTAGTCGTTCGATAACCTTCTCGAAACGCCAACAACACTGCAAATAGAACGGTCGACAGCAGGTATCCAAACGTTGGAACTAAATATACATAAGCCATGAACCAAACGATATATTCAAGCGCCTTCAGCCAGAATGCAACTTCTTTCCATCGTCCTTCAATTTTGGGTGACACAAATGCGCTAATCCAATTTAAAGCCGCAAAAACTGTCATACATAAAATGGATATGATTGGCCAAAAAGCCGGTTGTGATAAGAACTTCGTTCCACTTTTCCATACGGTTTGACTATCTATTTGGCTAAGCAGAAAAAGCGACAAAACAAGAAAAAGAGACGCAAAAACGAAGTTACCTGGCCGACGATATCGCTGGAATAATTGCTTAAGTGTTTTGACCTGAACAAGCATCAAATCGCTCCCCCTTCGAATGATCTGGTAAATTGGGCGGCATGATCTTAACCGCCCAATCAGAGTAAGCCCTACTTCAACAGGTCTGCAACAGCACCCTGAGCTTTAATATCAGCTTCGATTTGAACGGTTGAGGCGTCTGCATCCTGCCAATAGACCTGCGCGCCAGTTTCAGTGGCAAGTTTTTGAGCACGTTCAGAAAGAACTGTCTCTTTTGCAACAGCTATGATTTTTTCGCGCACGTCCTGAGGCGTATCCTTATGCACGAAAAGACCATTCCAAAGCGCAAGAGGAATTTCAGGAACCAACTCTGCAACCGTTGGCGTATCTGGCGTTAGCGGAATACGCTTATTACCAATTGATGCGAGAATTTTAATTTTGTCCAGACAAGGCAACACCAGTTGAAGAGTTGTGTTCATGACATCCACATCTCCCGATGCCAAAGAATTACAATCGAGCGCATCAAAAGCGGCCTCAGAAGAAAAACTGAAACCCTTGGCCTTAGCCAGTGCAAAAGTCACCTGAGTTGGCGGCATCGGCGCACCAAAATGCCCTAAAGCTACATCATTGTTTTTCGCATGAACTGCAAGTCCATCGATGTCGCTGTAAGGAGCGTTTTCACCTGCAACAATTACAAATGGATAGGTTAGAAATATACCAAGCGGCTCAAACGGATTTGGGTCTAACTCGGGAATACCTATAAGCGGACCCACTGTAGGAACATCAACAACGAACGATCCGATCGTGTAGCCATCGGCCGGTGCAGTTGCGACAGAAGCTGCGCCGGGGAATGGACCACCCCCACCGCCAGGCTTGTTTACAACGGCAGCAGGCGATCCGTATTTCGTTTGAAAATCCTCCGCAATCATCCGCGTAAGAACATCCTCCAAGTCACCTGGAGGAAATGGCACGACAAATTCAACCGGCTTTTCAGGGTATTCTGCATGAGCGGCAATTGGCATAGCAACAGCGGCCAACAACACTCCTAAAGAAAGTATTTTTTTCATTTGACTAACAAAGCTCCCTCTTGTTAAGGTTCATTATTTGAACCATTGGTATCATTATTGTTGCCATTTAAATCTATTTGTGTCAACAAGGTGAAAGCGAATGTCATGCAATTTCGCCATGACAATGAAAGAAACGATATGGGTACGATCACAAAAGCACTTGAAATGTTAGGGTATTTTTCAAGTTCACAGCCTGAAATTGGCCTCACTCAATTTGTGTCATTGAGTGGTCGCGATAAGGCAACAGTTCATCGTCATTTAGTAGAATTGACCAAAAACGGGATTTTGGAGCAAGATCAAAAAACACGTTTATACAGGTTGGGTTCCAAAATATTACGCCTCGCAGCGGTTCGAGAAATTACGCACCCACTGCGCTCCGTTGCAGAACCTGTTGTTCGCAGAATTTCCGAGCAAGTTGGAGAATTAGCACATTTTACCATTTTGCAAGATATGAGTGCCCAGTCAGTTTGTTTTTACGATCCTCAAATACATGGCACGCATGTTCACTATAACGCTTCGGAAATTTTTCCATTGCATGCGACGTCATCAGGTTTAGCAATACTTGCGTTTGGACAAAGCGATATTCGTCGGGCTGTGAGAGAGTTAAGCCTGCGCACCTATACGAACAAAACAATCACAGATCACGCACAATTGGACGCCATGATTTCTGATGTTCAGAAAACAGGCTTCAGCTTCCTCAAAAGCGCCTACGATGTGGAGGTCAGTTCACAGGCTGCTCCGATTTTCGGCTCAGATGGACAAGCAATGGGTGCACTTTCAATCGCCGTTCCAAATGTACGTATGTACGAGGGCAGAGATGGGGCGCTTAAAAAAGCATTATCGCAAGGTGTTCATGAACTGACACATGCGATCGGGGGTGTTGTTCCACCAGAACTTGCAACAAGGTGGGAGCATAATGTCTGACAAAGCTCTCATTCTAGATTTTGGTGGCGTGATTTCTCGCACATTATTTGAAACACATGACATCACCGAAAAGGCCTTAGGGTTGCCATCTGGCAGCCTAACCTGGATGGGACCATTTGATCAGGCAAATGATCCATTGTGGCTGTCCATGCAAAACGACGAGATCTCCGAACGCGATTACTGGAAAATCCGCACACAGGAAGTGGCGCACCTAACCAACCAAAACTGGTCTGAAATGTCTGACTTCGTCAAAGCAGCAAGGGGTGCAGATCCATCAGCAGTTATTCGCCCTGAATTTCTGGAAACACTTGCCAGTGTAAAAAAGGCAGGCATTAGAACCGCAATCTTATCGAATGAACTCGACCTATTTTATGGGGCGGGCTTCCGAAACAAGCTTCCGTTCTTATTTGAAATCGATGTCATTCACGACGCAACATACACAAAAAACCTGAAACCATCCCCTACTGCCTACACCAACATTCTTGACGAACTTGGGCTATCGGCAGGAGCATGTGTTTTTGTTGATGATCAAGTTCGAAATATTACCGGCGCACAAACTGTGGGCCTTCCAACAGTACAATTTGATGTAAAAAAGCCAAGACAAAGTTACCAAGAAGCCTTGTCACTACTTGGCCTGATTTGAGGATCTTATGAAAAGCGAAAACTTCCTGAAAGAAAACAATGCCCGCAGTCTTTGGCACCCGATGGCTCATCCAGCTGATAGTATTGCAAACCCTCCAGAGATCATCATGAAAGCTGAAGGGGTTAAAATTACGGATATTAATGGACATCAAACAGTTGATGCTGTTGGTGGTCTGTGGAATGTCAATTTGGGTTATTCCTGCCAACCCGTAAAGCAGGCAATTAGCGAACAGCTTAATAAGTTGCCATATTACTCGATTTTTCGTGGCACAACAAACGATGTCATAATCGAATTGAGCGAAATGCTTCGTGACTTTTTTGAACCAGATGGCCTGTCACGCGCTTTCTATACATCGGGCGGTTCAGACAGTATAGAAATTGCGCTCCGGCTTGCCCGCCAATATCATAAAATTCGTGGTGAGGCTGGCCGTGTTAAATATCTAAGTCTTAAAAAAGGTTATCACGGCACACATACCGGTGGCGCTTCTGTAAACGGCAATGCAAATTTCAGAACCCAGTATGAACCCCTAATGCCAGGATGTTATCATATCCCGGCCCCCTATACTTATCGCAACCCATTTAATGAAACAGACCCACAAAAACTGGCACAGGCATGCCTTTCTGCAATGGAAGATGAAATTAAATTCCAAGGCGCCGAGACAATTGCTGCAATGGTAATGGAGCCAATTTTGGGTGCCGGCGGCGTCATTCCACCACACGAAACATTTATGCCGGGTGTTCGCGCATTATGCGATAAATACGGTATATTGCTTATCGCAGATGAAGTCATCACAGCTTTTGGTCGCACAGGGAGTTGGTCAGGATCACGCCATTGGGGTGTAAAGCCCGACTTCATGTGTACAGCCAAAGCAATCACGAATGGATATTTTCCATTTGGTGCAGTATTAATTTCAGATCAAATCGCCGAGATATTTGAAGGTGATAAAACCGGCAAAGCAGCCATCGGATCAGGATATACCTATTCAGGCCATCCCGTTGGTGCTGCAGCTGCAATTGCCTGCTTGAAAGAAACAGTTTCATTAAAAGTGAATGACAATGCAAGTGCCAGAGGAGAACAACTTTTTGCTGGAATTAATGCGCTTAAAACGAAACACGGCATCATCGGTAATATCAGAGGCGGGCACGGTCTAATGTGCGCTTTGGAGCTGGTAAGTGACAAAACATCAAAGACACCAATTGACAAGGCCACGATTAACAATATTCAAAAAACTGCCTATGAAAGCGGAGCGATGGTACGAGTATCGGGCAACAACATTATTCTATCTCCACCATTGATTATAAATGAAGATGAAACCGATATCATTATATCAGCACTAGATACTGGTTTTGGGTCTATTTAGACCCAAAACCAGCTTCCGTAAACAGCCTTTTAATTTACACGGTACTTCCTCTAATTAGCCATCGAATGCAGCATTGCTCATTTCAACCAGCTCGTCGAAAACATCTGGTGAGCCTGTTACAACACGACCACCTTTATCCAACATAGCGTTAGCACTTTGGTTTTCATTTTTTCCACCAGCCTCGGCTATAAGTAATTGGCCGGCAAGACAGTCCCAAGCATTCATGTGAGGTTCGCTGTAACCAATTAATCGGCCAGCCGCAACGTAAGACAACATGAGTGCGCCAGACGCATTGCGGTAGAAAATACCACCGCGAGAAACAAGGGCCTCGATAAATTTTACAATGAGATCTGTTTCTGTGCGTCCATTCATTCCCACACCTGTGCTACCAACGTGTAATCCTTTTGTTTTAGCAACTGCCATTTTCGTATTATTTAAGTATGCACCTTCACCTTTGGCACTCCAAAACATCTCGTTATTGCTGGGTTCAAAAACGACACCAATTTTTGTCTGATCCTCATGAACACACGCCAAAACAACACACCATGCCGGTATCGCAGTTAGAAAATTTGCTGTTCCGTCAATTGGATCGATGACCCACGTATATCCCGACGTTCCTGCTAGATTATCATGCTCTTCTCCGACTATGCCATCATCTGGAAATTGCTCTGAAATCTTGGCACGAATAAATGTTTCTACATCTTTGTCGGCATTGGAGACCAGATCCTGAGCACTCTTTTGCTCGACAACCAAATCACCTATGGCACCGAAAAAGACTAAAGCTTTTTCCCCGGCTGCTCGCGCTGTGTCTTTCGCAAAGTTAAGTCTAGAGTTCAATTCAGCACTCATCTGAACATCCTTTTGTCAATGAAATTATTTGTTGATTTGCTCTAACTAAATCGTTTCATGAAAAGCAAGAGGATGCAAGCTGATATCGATAACATGAAACTATCTTTCTGGCACAGACCAATAGTTTCACTATGTGAACGGGCTTTTGAACACCATTGACAAGTTGCAGAACATAAGAGCTAATGATGACTGTCATAAAACTGTCACAAAGTTTGGGAGGACTTCATGAAAAAAACAACACAAATGCTATTCGCTGCTGCAGCAATCTTTTCGGTTTCGACAACAATGGCAAGTGCCGCAAAGCTGACTTTTTACTGTAGCGCACAAGAAGACTGGTGCCAGTTAATGGCAAACAAGTTTCAAGATGCGACAGGTATCAAAGTCAATATGACCCGCAAGAGTTCCGGCGAAACATTTGCTCAAGTCAAAGCTGAAAGTGCAAACCCAAAAGGTGATGTGTGGTGGGGTGGAACTGGTGATCCACATCTGCAGGCAGCAGAGGAAGACTTAACAGAGCCCTATGTTTCACCAATGCGCAGTGAATTAAACGACTGGGCGATCTCACAAGCTACTTCAGCTGGTGACAAAACAATTGGAATATATTCTGGTGCTCTTGGCTATGGATATAACGAGGATCTTCTCAAAGCCAACAACCTGCCCGCGCCATCATGCTGGAAAGACCTGACTAAGCCTGAATATAAAGGCTTTGTTCAAATGGCTAACCCAAATTCATCAGGAACAGCTTACACAACCTTAGCAACAATGGTTCAGTTATTCGGTGAAGATGAAGGCTTCCAGTTTATGAAAGACCTCCATAAAAACATCAACCAGTACACAAAGTCTGGCTCTGCTCCTATCAAGGCGGCTGGACGTGGTGAAAATACTGTCGGTATCGTTTTCATGCACGATGCGGTTAAGCAAGCCGTTTCTGGGTTCCCAATCAAGGTTGTCGCACCATGCGAAGGTACGGGCTATGAAATTGGTTCTATGTCCATCATTAAGGGTGCCCGCAATATGGACGAAGCTAAAAAGTTCTATGATTGGGCATTAAGTGCTGATGCGCAAACACTGGCATTAGACGTAAAAGCGTACCAAGTTCCCTCCAACAAAGGTGCAAAAACATCTCCTTCTGCACCTGATTTGTCATCTATCAAACTTATTGATTATGACTTTAAGAAGTATGGATCGAGTGCAGAACGCAAACGCTTATTGAAAAAATGGGATGACGAAGTCTCAACATTACCGCAATAAGTTATGACAATTACTGCTCAGGCAGCGAATAAGAAAAATCTATCCCATCCGACATTAGTCCTGTGGATTATTGTTGGGTGGGTTGGGTTTTGCATCTTACCTTGGTACGGATCGGAAGAGGGAATTTTCTCATTCGAGTGGCTTTTTTACGGCTATCCATTTGATGAAGATTATGCGCCTGCTTTATTTCTCATTCTGCAAGGCAAAAAACTCTGGCTGCTGCCACTTATAGCATTTCTCCTTCTCCCTTTATGGGCGCTCAAGGGATTAAAAAGCGATGCTTTGCATGGAAAAATTCTAATTATTGCTGGGGCGCTCGGGTTTGGCTGGCTTATCGCACAAGGGTTTTCAATCGGCATCAGGGGGTGGAATTTTTCCATTCTTGAAACCTTAATTGGGCCTTTAAACGACCGTCAATTCGGCATGGGCAGTGGTGCCATGCTAGCGGCCAGCGCGCTTTTATTCATCCTCACACAGGGTATAGCTGCACGGGGAGCTGTTAATGGCGACATCTTCGTAGTGGGTGCAATAGGGTTTGTTATCACGATCGTAACAGCCTTTGTATTCTATCCGATTTTTAACATGCTCGCCTCAGCATTTATCACAGATGATAACAGCTATTCTTTGAGTGTTTTCTTCCAAAAACTAACGGATCGCCGACTCTGGGGATTAGCCTGTTTCTCGGGAGGTCGGTGTGGGGCTGCGTGGAACTCACTTGTTTTAGCAATTCTGGTTGGATTTATTACGACGATACTTGGACTTGCATTTGCGCTTGTTGTAACGCGAACAGGGTTCAAACTTAAGCGCGGATTACGCGCGCTCACAGTCTTACCAATTATCACGCCACCATTTGTAATTGGTCTTGCAATCATTTTATTATTTGGCTTGTCGGGCAGTGTCACTCAATTCATTGCAGATCTATTTGGCATTACGCCAACGCGCTGGGTCTATGGAATGCCGGGCGTACTAATAGCACAAGTCTTGGCGTTCACTCCGATTGCATTTCTGGTGCTTATTGGTGTTGTTGAAGGTGTTAGCCCGTCAATGGAAGAAGCTGCACAGACATTACGAGCAAGCAAGTGGCACACATTCCGTACGGTATCACTTCCTTTAATGCGCCCCGGGCTAGCCAATGCTTTCCTGCTTGGCTTTATCGAAAGCATGGCCGACTTTGGCAACCCGCTCGTATTGGGAGGAAATTTCGATGTTCTCTCAACCGAAATTTTCTTTGCGATTGTTGGCGCTCAATATGACCAAGGTCGTGCAGCAATTTTGGCGCTCGTGCTTCTCATATTCACACTAGGTGCTTTTTGGGCTCAGCGTTTTTGGCTTGGTAAAAAAAGCTATACGACTATGACCGGCAAAGGCGATTCTGGCGTTCATCCCCATCTGCCTATCAGGCTTGCTTTGCCTGCTTTCTTGATCGTCGGAACATGGACATTCTTCACAATCGTCATTTATGTCATGATTGTCTATGGTTCGGTCGTTGAGCTTTGGGGTGTCAATAATGCGCTTACATTCAAGCACTATGTGACAGCATTCTCACTTCGCTTTGATGCAGAAGGCATTCGCCTGACTGGATCTGCATGGGATTCATTTTGGACCACACTCCAAATTGCGGCATTGGCCGCACCACTAACTGCAATTATTGGCCTGATAACGGCATACTTACTGACAAGGCAGAATTTTGCTGGCAAAAATGCGTTCGAATTTGGAACAATGTTGAGTTTTGCTATTCCCGGCACTGTCATCGGTGTGAGTTATATTCTTGCCTTTAACGTACCACCGATTGAAATCACGGGCACCGGTATCATACTCATCGTAAGCTTTATTTTCCGGAACATGCCAGTTGGTGTTCGCGCCGGTATTGCATCGATGTCACAACTCGATAAAAGTCTGGATGAATCATCTCTGACACTAGGAGCTAATTCCTGGCAGACATTTTTGCATGTAATTTTGCCACTTCTGAAACCCGCTATTCTGGCTGCATTAGTGTATTCGTTTGTTCGCGCTATGACAGCCATATCAGCGGTCATTTTTCTCGTCAGCGCTGAGTATAATATGGCAACAAGTTATATTATTGGGCGTGTAGAAAACAACGACTATGGTCTGGCAATTGCCTATTCCACCACCTTGATATTTGTCATGCTTGCGGTTGTTGGCTTGCTGCAAATATTAGTCGGGAAAACTAAAGTCGGGCGACGATTAGATCAATCGCGCACAAATGTGACATAAAACTAAGGTAGCCCCATGCTCAAATCAAATAGTAAAGCCGCTTCAGTCTCCTTTAAAGGTGTCACTAAGATCTATGGCACCGACGTACGCGCCGTGGACAATGTTTCTCTCGATATTGCGACTGGAACACTTGTTACTCTTCTTGGGCCTTCGGGGTGCGGTAAAACTACCACTTTGCGAATGATTGCCGGACTAGAGATGACGAGCGCAGGAACCGTTCATATCGGCGACACAGATGTTACTATGCTTCCGGCAACGGATCGTGATGTGTCGATGGTTTTTCAGTCCTATGCGCTCTTCCCACACATGAGTGTTTTGGAAAATGTTTCCTATGGATTAAAATTCTCTGGGTTTGGAAAAACCGAAACTAAAGAGCGCGCACTAGCGGGACTGGAATTGGTGGGATTAACTGGATACGGTAACAGACTTCCAAGTGAACTATCAGGTGGTCAGCAACAGCGTGTCGCAGTGGCAAGAGCACTCGTGTTGGAACCGCAAGTTCTATTGTTTGACGAACCACTTTCAAATCTTGATGCAAAACTGCGTCGCAAGGTCCGCGAAGAAATACGTGAAATTCAGCAAAAACTTGGCCTCACGGTTGTCTATGTTACGCACGATCAGGAAGAAGCACTTGCGGTGTCAGACCGCATAATCGTCATGAATAATGCCGTAATTGCACAAGATGGTACACCGCGCGAGCTTTATGAAGAGCCCGCCAGCCGCTTCGTTGCAGATTTTATCGGTGAAGCAAATATCTTAGAATGCCAGATAAAGACAGTCAAAGACGATGTAGCCAAGGTTGTGCTGGGCGATTACAAAATTAAACTCCCATCAAGAGGACTAAAACCAGGTCATACATATTTAGCTGTACGCCCAAACCGAGTTCATATTAGTGCTGACGTTAATACAGTCGGTATTTCAGGTGAGATTATTCGCCAAACTTATGTTGGCAACCATCTTGAATTGACGATCAAGACAGCATTCGGCGAAATTTTTGCCACCTCGTCAAACGTGGATAGCAAATATGAAATTGGAGCTGAAGTCCGTGTTTCATTCAGTGATAAAGGCCCAGTTTTACTGCATGAGTAAAAATTGCTCAAACGATAAACCAAGCACATCAAGATAATACCCAGTATTCATACAAATTTTAGGCAAATGAGGAAACACCTTATGGAGCTGGGAGCATGATGCCAACTAATAGCCTTGCAGTCTTTTACGAAATTCAGAAGGTGTTGTATCAGCAAAGCTCAAAAAGGCTCGATTGAACGCACTTAAAGAGGCAAAACCGCAATATCCTGCAACTTGAATTATTGAAAGCGATGTATCCGACAGGAGTTCAATTGCTTTAATCATTCGCAACCGCGAAAGTGCCTGCGACCAGGTCATCCCTAGACTATCTGAAAATCTTCTTTGCATGGTTCGTTCTGATAAGTTTGCAGCTTTCGCTACATCCGCCGCCTTTAACGCTTCCTCTAGCCTGTCCTCGGAAATCTGCAAAGCTTTTTGTATCGAAGGCTCGTGCGAATACGGTCGTCTGACATCGACAGATATGTCGACGAGGTCCGCACATAGGTTAAGTAAAGCAAGGAAAAAAACTTCCGCTTCTGGCGGGTGTACATCTTCAGCACCCCACCGCTTACAATGTTGGATCATGCCGCACGCAAGTTCAGACATTTGAAAAACAGAGGGTTGTTCAGGGAAGTTGGTGCAAAATTGCGGGCGAATAAGAACTGAACAACTGGTAACAGGCTTTGCAATATCGACAATAAAAGCCGTGTTTGCCGGAATCCAGGCCGCAAAAGATGGGGGCAAAAGCCAACTCTGCTTATCAATAGTAATATTCAGCGCACCTTTAACAGCATAAAGCAGGTAGTCACGCTCGAAAACCGCGCTCAAGGGTGAGCGCGGTTCGATATCCTGGAAAAAACAATATGCAGCATGGGGTGAATCGACCATACTTTAGATGTTATCAACTCTTGCTACATGAGTCACAGGAATTGCGGACATCAGAGGGCGCAGGCTTTGACCAAGTTTTGCAAATATGTCACTTGCCTTATAGGTATCAAACGCCTCAATAGTCTCCCAGTGCTGAAGAATAGCAATGCCATCACCAGCAACGTTACGAAACAGCGCATAATGTTTGCACCCATCCATCATGCGGACTTCATTTGCCTGTTCATCAAATAAGGCAATTGCGTTACCCAGATCATTTGGCGCAAATGTTGCCTCGACGGTAATTAAAATCATTTCAACTTTCCTCTCTAAAGCTTTTCGGGGTTTCCAGTTTGGATGCGTTTTACAATGCCACGCGGTTTGGCCAAGGCTGTATCAATTACAGTGAAACCATCAACGCCACGTACAAGTTTAGTGCAGCTATTTTTTGGCCCATTATCCCAATTAATACAGTATTGATCACCGCTGATTGACCATGTCCCCACGAGCAATGAACCTGCGGGCAATTGAGCTTTCGCTATACCATCTGCGGCATAGTAAATTGGTGCCGTTCCACCGTCTGGCGCTCCGGGGGCACCTTTGGGAATATCAACATAAAGTGTGTTACCAGTAATCAGTGCATCGAGCTGAATATCATTCATGGTGTCGTCAGCCATGGCAATATTAACTGAGCAAAATATCGCGGATGCAGCGATCAAAATTGAAATGGTTTTATGCGTCATGGAGAGTTCCTTTCATTCAAAGACACTCTCCTTGTTTATTCACTTCTCAATTGGCGGTCTTACATATACTCGCCAATCACAGGCCCTAAGCCGCCATTATTGAAATATTGCTCTTGCCTGAAAAACATTGAGACCCACATGCTTCAGTGAACTTCTCTATATCAGAATGCTCTCACAACATTCGTTGAGTAAAAAATACAATGCTGATCGTGGTCATTGTTTGCATAACAGAACCAACTCATCGCACCTTAGACGCTCTAATTCTGTCAACATGTAACCTTGATCATCAATATGTTCTGCTTCATCAAAATATTTGACGAACTCACAGTGGCTCAAACCTTCGTCACAAAAATCTTCGGCCATCAATTTGCACCAGGTGGATAATATGTTGCCAGCAGCTTTGATTTTATTTTGTAGTCAAAACTTGACAACTTGTCTTAACGAAACAAACTAATGCGGTTACCAGGCATGAAGACGACCAGTTCTCAATAGATTTATATGACTTCATCACCCCAGAAAGCAATTGTCAAAAACCACTGACATCGGTCAGAAGTTATTGTCCAATCCATGGCGCACAATCAACTATGGACTCTCAATTAGACCAACCTAAATCTGAGGCATCTGCGCTAACGTCATACAGATAGATGACCATGATCTAATCATTTTCTTGAACTCTGTTTTAACTTTTCATTGTTGAGATTTACTAGAATTTTCATGCACATTTAAGCCGGAGCTGCTGAGATACAACGTTCAAATTCAAATATTTCGCGGCACATGGCGGCGTTCATATCATCAACCGGTAACCGTACAAGTGCTCTTGAAGCCATAAGCGCATTGAGTGGCTTTCTGATGATTTTGGTTTTCACATTATTGATTTCAGTGATCGCATCATCATAGCTATCAACAACTTCATCAATCAATCCATATTCTAGCGCTTTTGTGGCACGCCATTTGTCACCAAGGACAAGAAGTTTAAAAGCATTACGATAACCCAGTTGTCGTGGGCCCAACACTGAAGACGCAGCTTCCGGTGTGACATTTAGATCAACGAATGGCGTATGAAAAAATGCGCGTTTAGTAGCTATTACAACATCGCAATGGAATAAAAGCGTCGCACCAATACCAATAGCTGCGCCGTCAACAAGTGCTAACAAAGGTTTCTTATTCTCAACTAAGGATCGTAAAAAGCGTCTGGTGCACTGACCAAGTCGATTTTTCTCCTGCGTTTCGGTTAACCCATCCAGTGAGTTCCCGATGGAAAAGATACCATCGTCACCCTGAATAAAAATGCATTTCACATCCGGAGACGTGTTTGCGACTTCGATCATTTCAGCAAGTGCATTGTATAAATCTTCGTCCAGTGCATTCTTTTTTGTTTTATTAGAAAGACTTATGTTCATCGAAAAATTTTCTACGTTCATCAAAACCCTTGATTTCGCATTAGTAAAATTTAATAATTCCATAATTAACTACTCCTGTGGGCGGGCAAATGATATTTGATGAAGGGTTTCTTGATAAAAGAGTTTTCGTTGACTCGATTATCGACGCTGTCGCTAAGATAAAATCTTGCGAGAATGAAGCGGCAGTTTACGATGTATTGGTTCAAACCGCGCAAATATTTGGCATGACCTCTTTTGGCATCTCTGGTATACCCTTGCCCGGTGAGGATATGCGTCCATATTTTATGTTGAATGGCTGGGATGTTGAGTGGCAAGCGCGCTACATAAACCAAGGTTATGTGCATACCGATCCGGTAATTCATCGTTGCACTCATTCGATTGAGCCATTTTGTTGGGCCGATGCAACAAACGGTCGGAAGCTTTCTCCCAATGCTCAAAAAATCATGAATGAAGCCCGTGCATTTGATATGCTTTATGGGTTTGCGATACCAATTCATTCGATCAAGGGCCAGCAAGCTATTGTTACGTTTGGAACTGATCATTACGACCTCTCGGAGGAAGATGAAGCCGCATTACACATGATTGCAATATATGCCCATGCACAGCTAAGAAAATTTAAAAGAACAGCTACTCCCGAGGCGCTGCCACGAGATGTTAGCAGGATAACACCGCGCGAAAAAGAATGTTTATTATGGGCTTCAGAAGGAAAAACCAACGACGATGTCGCTGAGATACTATCGATTTCTCGGAGTATGGTTGAGACGCATTTGGCGCGAGCTGGGAGTAAATTGAACACTTGTGGCAAGACCCATCTGATAGCTGAAGCAATCCGTTCAGGTATTATCCGATGATTTTTATCCGTTACTAGGTGTGGATTTCCGCACCTAGTAATTTATTGCTTTCACATCGTAACCTCTATGGGAAATTCTCATGGAGTTTAAAATGCTAGAAGTTATCGATAGATACAATTTTGATTTATATCAAAGCGAACTTGAATCCATTTATCGCTACAGACATTGGTATTTTGTTGACCGATTGGATTGGAAAGCAATCTACCGTGAAGATGGGCGCGAAATAGATGACTATGATAACGACGACGCAATCCACCTAGCGAAATTAAAAGCTGGACGTGTCGTGTCCTACACGCGCCTTATTCCAACAAATAGACCTCACCTCCTCTCCCATGTTTATCCTGAAATTATGGATGGGCAAGATTACGAAACAGGAAAGGATATATATGAGTGGACCCGATTTTCAGTGGACCCTGAATTCGGAAATTTGGCGCGACTAAATGATGAAACCATGTTTATTTTCCATGGGATAGCCGAATATTGCGTACAAAAAGGCATTAGACACCTGATAGTGGAGACGCACCCTATCTATATCACGTGGTTATCGGAAATGGGTTGGGACACCACTCCAATTTCTAAAATCAAACGTATTGATGGAAAGAAAGTGGTTGCTTTTACTGCGGCGCCAACCGTCGAAACTGTACGCATTGGACAAGAACTGCTTTCACTAGATCATAGTGTTTTGTCTTCAAGAACTGAGGATCAAGATATGATGCTCAATTTATCAAAAGCAAGTTAACAAACAACACATAATAAAAATCGGGATTAATCATGAGTGATAACGTGAAGAAAATTAGCACTGACACTTTAGAAATCATAGAAATTCATCTGCAAAAAGCTTTAGTTCTGGCAACCGAAATTGATGAACCTATGATCAGGTATGTTATTTCGATGGGTATTCATGAAGTTGAATCAAAACTCAAAACGAAAAAAAGAGCCTAATTAGGCAGCAATTGCTTTAACTATAAACGTCTGAACTCAATTTGTTCAGGCGTTTTTGTATTTTACCCAAAATAAACTAATAGCTTTAGGAAGTTGCAAATAGATTCCATATAGATTTATGATTGAGTACACTTTGGAAACCTTGAGGAGTTCCCTTGACAAATAACAATCATAATTCAATTGAGGTGCGCCTTGGTAAACGTATCAAGTGCCGCCGCGAGGAACTCGATATTGATATATCAGACCTATCCAAAAGATCCGAAATACCAATTAGTCAGATTGCAAGTTTTGAAAGAGGAGTTGGAACACTTGAGGTCGCCGAAATACAGCGACTTTCTTCTGCTCTGAGTATGCCAATAGCTCTACTTTTTGAAGATGAAACTAGACAACAAAAAACTTACAACTTTATTTCACCAAAGGACGGCTTGGCTCTCAATTATGCCTTCTTAAGAATAGAGAATGAACTTGTTAGGAATGAGGTAATCGCATTGATACAAGCTCTCTCAAGTGGAGATAAACGTTTACCTCATCAAGAACAAAATGATATATGCTCTAAACTAAAGTCTTTTAGAAAAAGTCTCTCAGATTAGATTGACTCATAAAGGCAGAGTATCTAACCCGTCGACGCCTTATGGAGAGGTGGTCCTAGTTTTGGACCAGTTCACAGCCAATTCAAGATGGATCTTGGTTTCATTTTAGGCTGCTAATCTCGCTGGTTCTGTTTTCTTCTCCTATGCTTCATTTGCAGGCATTCTAGCTGCCACCATCATATAATTATGGTCAATCGGCATCCAACACTTTTCTGCATTTATTGAAATGGTAAGTCTTACCTTATTGCTTCAAAAACACATTAGCCTCTTCACTAATTTGCTGAATACCCGATTTGATTTTGTCAGTAGAGATGGCGGCAAAACCCATCCGAAATGAGTTCCTGGGTGATCCTTTATGATAAAAAATATCGCCTGGTTCTATTAAGACACCGCGGTGTTGAAGGCGTTTTGCAAAAACGCCGGCATCAAAATCTTTAGGTCCGGTTAACCAGAAAGAAGTTCCCCCTGTGGCAACGCCCGGTGAAAACATGGGTAGTTGGTTCTCTATGGCCTCCCGCATGACATGCCAACGTTGTGAATATATTTCTCTCAGTTTATTTAGATGAAAATCATGATAGCCATGAGCTAAAAATAGTGCGGTGGTTTCTTGGACAATACTTGGCGGATGCCGCACAGTCAGAGAACGAACAATTTTGGCAGATTTTATGATATCTTGGTGAGCTACAATGAAGCCCATGCGAATACTAGGTGATAGTGTCTTGGAAAGGCTTCCCACATAAATAACATCTCCATTTTTATCCAACGATTTAAGAGCAGGTTTTGGCTTCAAATGTCCCAACAAACCTACTTCATAATCATCTTCGATAATAAATGCATTCGCAGCTTGTGCTTTGTATAGTATTGCTTTTCGACGACTATCGCACATGGTTACCATTGAAGGAAACTGGCATCCCGGCGTAAGATAGGCGAGTTTAAACTCGTCTGGCAGTTGATCGGGGTTTAGTCCCCGCTCATCAACAGGAACTGGAGCAATTTTGTTTCTGTACATATGAAAAAGATGCCGAGCTTCTTGGTAGCCCGGATTTTCAAAAGCGATTGGTCGATTGTCATCTGCAAATAGTGTGCTAATTATACACAAAGCATGTTGGGCTCCGACTGTAATCAGAATTTCATTCTCCGCAACATTAATACCTCTATAATGTAGCAGGCGTTGGCGCAATTGTTGGATAAGGTCCGGGCAATCAATATCAACGGCTTCACTTGTCCAAATTGGCAGTGCATTTCTCCCAAGAGCCAGGCGAGAGCATTCTCGCCATGCTTCAATTGGGAAAAATTCAGTATCTATTTGGTTGTAAACAAAAGGAAATTCAAATTCTGTCCAGTTTTTTGGTTGGTTTGCACGTGCATTTACATCTGGCAAGTTATTATTGATAATTCGTTTTCGATTTACTGTTGAGGGTGGTGTATCACCAATATGCTCATCTAATTGAAGTATCGGAATATTCATTCCAACCTTGAAACCAGAGCGATCTTGAGATTGTAAGATACCCATTCCAACAAGGCCAGAATACGCCTCATATGCACTGTTTTTGGAAACCTGAAGCTGCTTGGCAATCTCGCGACAAGACGGGACCTTTTCCCCACTGCGATATATCCCTTCGATAATCCGTGAGCAAACTGTCCTTCGAACAAGATCCTTCTTGCCTATTTGCTGCGCGATCGTGTTTTTAGTTTGTGATTGGTCCACGGAATTATCATCTTTTGGTTCATACACTTACATGAAGCACTTTACCTTCAGGCAACAGATTCATCAAATTGGCTGTGTTGCAATCCAAATCGTCTTAGTTTGAAGATACTGATCCAACGCTTCAGTACCATTTTCGCGCGCAAGAGAGCCAGATTGTTTATACCCACCAAAAGGTGTTTTAATATCACCTTCAGTAAATCCATTAATGGCGACTGTACCGCAAGGTAGACGTCGCGCCATTGATATAGCCCTATCAATATCACGGGTGAAAACAGTTGCATGCAACCCATAAACAGTATCGTTGGCAACGGTCAACGCTTCTTCCACTGATTTGACCGGCATCACACCCAAAACTGGACCGAATATCTCCTCACGTGCGATGGTCATATCATTCTTCACCCCATCAAAAATAGCAGGTTCGATGAAACTACCTGTCCTGTCAGAGTCACCACCGGTAATTAATCTAGCCCCTTCGCTGCTACCCTTGTTGATGTAGTCTAACACCATGTTTTTGTGGTCACTGGATATCATAGACCCTATTGTGGTTTCTGGATCTAACGGATCACCCAGTTTAAACTGAGCGACACGTTTGGTCATTTTATCCAGAAATTCATCGACAAGTGGCGCAGCAATTATCTGGCGCATATTGGCAGAGCAGTTTTGTCCACCATTCCAGAACGCTGCCATTGCAGCATCTTCAATCAAGTTATCTGTTATGTCGGCATCATCAAGTACAATGAAGGGGCTTTTACCTCCAAGCTCCAATCCCACACCTTTTAAATTACTATCGCCTGAATAACGCATAAACATACGCCCAACTTCCGTTGAACCAGTGAAGGTAACAACATCAATATCATTGTGAAGACCGATCGCTTGACCGGCAGTTTCCCCAAGTCCAGGGAGAATATTAACAACACCTTCTGGAATGCCTGCTTCACTAATTAGCTCGCCAAGCTTTATTGCACTCAGTGGCGTTTGTTCAGCTGGTTTGATAACGATTGAACAACCTGCTGCAAGAGCTGAGGCTATTTTCCAGACTGTCATCAAAAATGGGAAATTCCATGGTACAACCGCCCCAACCACTCCTACGGGTTCCTTGACAATCAACGCCAAAGCATCCTCGCCGGTATTGGCAACCTTACCAAAAGTTTTATCAGCTAATTCAGCATACCAGCGGAAGTAATTTACTGCTTCGGAGCCCGTTTCCTGTAGACAATCGGAGATTGTTTTGCCTGCATCAATGCTTTCCAAAACCGCCAATTCATGATTGTTTTGTTCAACTAGCTCAGCCAACTTAAACAGGATTTCTTTTCGATATTCTGGACTAGCACGTGACCAAGTCCCATCATTAAATACGCGTCTTGCAGCTTTAACTGCTCGATCAACATCGGCAGGCCCACAATGAGTAAATGATGTGATCAACTCACCTGTGGCAGGGTTTATCGTCTCAAGTTTGGCACCATCTTCGGCTTCACAGAACTTGCCATCTATAAATGCCTGCGTGTTAATTTTTATGTTATCCCGAATTTTGTGAAAGTCGGCTTTTGTCATTTCCATAAATTTATCCTTCGAGCTTTATATCAGTATTCAACTAAGGCTTCGTGCAAATTTTCGAATGTCTTCAATTAGCAAGTCTGGTTGTTCCATAGCGGCAAAATGACCACCTTTAGGCATCTCACTCCATTGGGTTACGTTGTAGATGCGCTCTGCGTAGCTGCGCGGTGGCCAGTTCAGCATTTCTTTAGGAAACACCGCACATCCTGTTGGCACCTCTACTCGCCTGCCTTCTGGCGACAAAATTCTGCCACCTTCCTCCCGACGTCCGTAATAGATCCATGATGCTGTGTTGAAGGTTCTGGTTGTGATATAAACCATGATGTTTGTGAGAAGTTGGTCTTTAGTGTAGACGCTTTCGATGTCATCACCTTCGGTATCTGACCAACTATTCATTTTTTCCAGTATCCATGCTGCAACTCCCACAGGGCTATCCATCATTGCGTAGCTCAATGTTTGGGGTTTGGTCGCTTGCTGGGTTCGGTAACCATTTTGCATGATCTGATCAGCTTCAAATTGAGCTGCCCAAGCTTCTTCTTGCGGCCCCTGCGGTCCGTCCTTATGGCGCATTGTCAGAACATTGATGTGGATTGCTTCACAGACTGGTCCATGGTCATAGCCAAGCCAACTAGATATCGCACCACCCCAATCTCCACCTTGGGCCATATACGATTTATATCCTAATGTATCGGTCATCAGTGTGTTAAATACATTTGCCATTTCCCTCGGTCCATAGGGGCGAGAAGGACGTCCTGAAAACCCAAATCCCGGTAACGATGGTGCAACGACATCAAACGCATCTTCTATATTCCCACCGTGTTTTTCAGGGTGAGCAAGAAGATCAATAAAGTCCAGAAACTCTACGATCGTGCCTGGCCAGCCGTGGCTAATGATCAATGGTCTAGGATTTTTCCCACTACCCTTTTCATGAATGAAGTGTAGGTCAATTCCATTGACTGGCGCTTTGAAATGAGAGAAACGATTGATCTCAGTTTCGTGTTTTTTCCAGTCGTATTCGCGAACCCAATAATCGCAAAACTCCTTCATGTAATCAAGATTTGTACCGTAGTCCCACCCCCCATCATCCGGCATTTCGTGCCATGGAAACGCTGCAACACGTGCGCGAATACCTTTAATAACCTCGTCTGAAATATCTACACTGAATGGTCTAATTGACTTCATGTCAGCCTCTCCAAAATACGGTTTTGGCGACGTATATTGCGCTTAATCACCAAATTACTAAATATTGATTTTCAATAACCAATGGTCCTCGTTACATCTGTCTTAGCTAAGTTTTGGGATCACATGTAAGGAGCAGATTAAAGCTTTGATAAGGACAGTTATTACTTCTTTATCTCAATTGTATGTGCTTTTGGCAGTTTGTGGTGATGGCAATTTATATGATAAGTATCTGAAAAAAATCAGATAAATTGAATTATCACTGTGGTTTTGTCTGTCGTTGAATGTAAACAAATATTCTATCTGTCCCTGTTTATCAGGTTATTTGTACCTTTTTTCCGCTTTCCCATGTGTGAATGATGGGTCGAAGAACTTACTGGGAAGAGTACAGGCGTTTGGCCTGATAAATGGGAGATTACAAATGAAGAAGAATTCAGTTTTGACGGTAGCCGTTACAGCGGCGACCTTAATGCTAGGGGCGCATGCTGCGAATGCAGAAAAGGTTCTCAAATTAGGTACTGTTGGCTTTTTAGGAATGCCTATTGGTGACGCAATTGATCAAGCATTGATCCCAACACTGAATGAAGTGTCCGGAGGAGAATTGACCATTGAGCCTCACTACCGGAAATCTTTGTGTAGCGAGCAATCTTGCGGGGAGCAGGCAAATCAGGGTCTATTACAACTCTGGACAAGCTCTACAGCCAATTTTGGCAATTTCGGCACAGCTTTGTCGATTTTTGATCTACCATATATCTTTAAAAGCATTGAAGATGCAGACCGTATTTCAACAGAATGGCTTGCGAAAAAACAATGTGATATTGCTGCTGAAGAAGCCGGACATATTTGTTTAACTGTATATTCCAGTGGTGGATTCAGACAACTTGCTAATTCTAGTGGTCCTGTGCATGTTCCTGCCGATATGGAAGGCTTGAAATGGCGTGTTACAAAAAGTCCGATTGAATATACACTTGTAAAGAATTGGGGCGCAGTCCCTGTGCCTTATGACTGGGCGCAACTCTATCAAGGTCTGCAAACTGGTGTTGTTTCTGGGCAGTATGTTGCCACGCCATGGCAACATGTTGCAAAACTGCACGAAGTCGCGAAATACTTCACCGAAATTGGTGGATCCTGGTCAGGCAATCAGCTTTCCATGGATAAGGGGCAATACGATAAACTATCCGATCAGGAAAGAGAATGGTTGCACACAGCAGCAACAGCCTTTGGTAAACGTGTGCAGGAACTTGATCGCAATTGGGTTGAAGCAGGCGAAAAAGAAATCAAAGCCTCAATCAACGAATGGTATGTTCCCTCTGAGGACGAGTTGAAGCTTTGGCGTGCAGGTGCAATTGATGCATGGCTCAACGCTAAAGGCAGCTTTGATCCAGTCACCGCTGAACGTGTTCTTCAAGAGCAAGGCATGACCGATTTTATTGCTCAGCTTAAAGACGCAGGCGCTCTATAAGGTCGCCTTTCGAGCGTAAGCATAAAAAGTGAGTGGCGCGGATTAATTTTCGCGTCACAATTTGTATCCAATCATTTTAAAAGAGCCACTTGGGATGACCTCCTGAAATTGGTGATAATAGGAAGTGCCCCATGGAAAGCGTAATACTTCTAGTCATACTTGTATTGCTTATTATGCTGGGTGCACCAGTAGGCTTTACGCTTATTCTTATTCCGGTGGTTTATATTCTTATCACCGATGCAGCTCCGATGATTCTCATTCCCAGCCAAATGTTTAGCGCAATTGACGCTGTTCCACTGACAGCAATTCCTTTTTTCATGCTAACAGGCGAGCTCATGACCAGTGCTACCATAACAGACAGGCTCGTGGCTTTAAGTCAACGCCTTATCGGTCGTATGCGCGGGAGCATGGCGCAGGCAAATGTTCTGGTCAGCATGTTCTTTGCAGGTATGAATGGATCTGTTGTTGCAGACACAGCAACCGTAGGGTCCTTAATGATCCCAGCAATGAAAAAGGCTGGGTATCCTCCTGCTTTTGCTGCAGCGATCACCGCGGTTAGCTCAACAATTGGCGGCATCATTCCTCCTTCCATTATGATGATTGTACTAGCGAACGCTGGGGGGATTTCGGTCGGTGCATTATTTGCCGGGGGCATTGTGCCTGGTGTTATGATTGGCATCTTGCTTATGGTGATCAATTATATCATAGCTCGAAGAAATAATTTTGAACGCAATGATGAGGCATTTAGTTTCAGAGCACTTGCAATTGTTGGTTATAAATCTTCTTTTGCATTGCTTATTCCAATTGTATTAGTGGGGTCAGTCGTATTTGGTATTGCTGGCGTGGTTGAAGCGGGCGCATTGACAGCGACAATAGCCTTGTTTGTTGGACTGTTTATTTATCGCACTATCACGTGGTCGAATTGTAAGGGGTCCTTTGTCCGCGCATTTCGCAACTCGGCAATGGTGTTTATTATAATTGCCGCTTCCGGACCCTTTAGTTGGCTTTTAACATCATTGGGAGCGATCAACGATTTAGAACAGTGGCTTCTAAGTTACACGCATAATCAGTTTCTGTTCGCCATTGTTCTGGTCGCGTTTATCTGTTTGCTGGGGATGGTCATGGATTCTGCAGCTAACATAATTATTGCTGGTCCCGTTCTGGTAGATGTGATGGTCAAAGCAGGTTATCCAGATGTTCAAGCTGCATTGATCGTGGTTGTAGGCTTCCTAATTGGCTCTGTTACACCGCCGGTCGGAGTGGCATTTTTCACTGCTGGTGCAATTGCCAAGGTTAGGCTTGAAAAGGTGGCTGTTGCAATGCTGCCATATCTAATCGCGTTGTTCGCACTATTGTTTGTACTAATTGTTGTGCCGGAATTTACAATGTTACTTCCAACATTATTTGGGTTTGTAAAATGATGGGCGCGCTATACCAGTATAAACTCACTAGTGGGCAAGTAGATGCAATCCCAAAAACTAGAGGAGGTTTTCGTAATGTTTACGACAATCAAATTCATTGATGGTGCAGTTAAGAAAACTCTAACCGCATTCTGCGCTATTCTTCTTCTGTTAATGGTGGTCTTTGCTGTCTACAATGTTGTCATGCGATATGTGTTTGAGGCCCCCCCAGTTTGGGGTGATCTTCTCACAGTCCTTAGTAATATTTGGTTAGTTTTTTTTGCGCTTGCACTGACTGTTCGCGATAAAGATCATATTGCCTTGGATTTAATATACTCTCGCTTATCCCTACGGGGAGCATTTCTTGTTCAACAATGTTGGTCATTGGTCATTTTCTGTCTCGGTCTTGTGATGATTATTTATGGTTTGGAAGCCGTGGATACAATGGGCGGTAAGTATTGGGAGATGTGGTATTTCGCATGGGAAGATGAAGGTTTTGTTTTTAAGCCAAACTATATGCCAAAAAAATATGCCATCTCAATAGTGCCCATCTCTGGATTTTTAGTCAGTATCGCGGCACTCGCATCAGTGTGCGAAGATGCCTTTCGCTTTAATGCGGGTACTTTTAAACAGGTAAAAGATATAGATTTAGAAAGCTGAGGCCAATATCTAACGTATTTAGATGAAATTTGGTTTGTTGGTAGAATTGTCTCCTTCGTGCAAAAGGACTAAACCGCTCCGCGATATAGTTGCGGCGTGTAGACTTTACTTCCAGGTACTTAGACAGTGCGCAATAACCATGTTTTCTGATTTTGGTCATATGGCGTGAGATTTTCCTGATGATTGAGGTGTTTAACCTCATATCAGACAGGAGTATTGTCATGCATACCAAGATCACAAAACACACTATTGCCGTTAATCCAGCGGGTGACCTCAAGGACAGCCCACTTCGCCAGCGAATGGTAGAAGGCATGCAATTGCGCTCGTTTGTTAAGAAGACGCAAACAGATTATCTGCGTTGTGTGGAACGACTGGTTACATTTTTAGGGCGTTCACCGGATAAGGCCAGCAATGAAGATCTGCGTAGTTACCATCTTCACATGACCAAGAATGATTCATCCCCCACAAAGATCAATGCAACAATGTCAGCCTTGCGGTTTTTGTTTGTCACTGTGCTTGACCGGGGTGACGCCATTAAAGTTTTGCCATTTGTACGCCAACCAAGAAAGCTACCTTTAGTACTTAGTCCCGATGAAGTGGTACGGTTTCTGGATGCTACACCTAATCTAAAATACAAAGCGGCTTTATCAATTACCTATGGAGCAGATCTTCGCGCATCTGAGGTTCTTTCATTAAAACCATCCGATATTGATAGCACCCGCATGCTCATCCGTGTTGAACAAGGCAAAGGACGTAAAGATCGATACGTGATGTTATCTCCACAGTTGTTGATATTACTGCGTGATTACTGGAAGGCATACAAACCAAACAATGGGCTAAGTGGGGGATGGTTATTTCCAGGTCGTGTTCTAGGTTCACCCTTAACAACAAGACAACTGAACCGAGCATGCCATACTGTGGCTCATATGGCTGAGATCAACAAACGTGTTTCATTACATACTAAATAAACCGATTGAGAAGACACTTCCGATATCATCCTAACCCATTATATAATATAGGAATTTTGGTAACGGGAGAGAGACTTAAACCCCCGACACGCGGATTATGATGCAGGCTAGTTCTCTAACCACCCTGCCCTAAACCTAACCAACTTAACGCATCAACTGATTGGTAAGACTAGAGTTTTTGTCCTCAATCTCAACTAATCTCTATCAACCCAATTCATTCAAGCCCAGAGATTTTGAATCCCAAAATGAAACCCAGCATATCTGCTTTAAGTTCTAAAACAGACATAATTCACCATCTTTTAAAAGACAGTGCCGTGTCAATTCCGGAGCTTCTAGGCGATCTCAGCCTTCTCGACGGGAATCATGAATCTCGCGGTTTCCGGATCAGCGGTATATCTCATTTCTAATTCCTCCAAACGGTCCGTTAGGTCATTTACGCTATCTATAACGTATTGAACTTTTTCGTTGCTCATGAGGTAACTGAAATTCAAACGCACCCAACCCGGTTTTGACAATTCTTTTCCTTGGTTGAGTTTGTTGAATAATTCTGCGGATTCCACTTTATCTATGTTCAGAAGGCGATGTGCATAAGCTCCTGCACACGCACATCCCCCTCGCGCTTGAATACCATATACATCGCTCAACATCCGCGTGAACAGTTGATGGTGGAAATGTGATCCGTCTGACCGAGATACCAAAAATGAGAAAATGGGCAAGCGGTGTGGGTGATTAATTCCAAGTAAAGTTAAGTGAGGGTTTTGTGACCAAGACTCTATGGCCATATTGTTCATCTCCGTTTCCCTGCTAGAAATCAATGATTGCCCAATTTCATCTTTTATAATGAATGCAAGCGCGGCACGAATATCGCCAACGACATTTGGTGTACCGGATTCTTCACGACCGGCGATGCTGGGTGAATAACTATGATCCCATGGGGAAACAAAAGTAACGGTCCCTCCGCCTGGCCAAGATGGCGTTTGGCGCAATACAGAATTATCTCGAACAATTAGAATGCCACTGCCGCCCGGACCACCGGGAAACTTGTGGGGAGACAAAACAACCGCATCTTTTTGACAATCGGCGGCAGGGTTCATATCAATAGGTAGATAGGGGCCGCCTCCTGCATAATCCCAAACCGATAGTGCGCCGTTCTTTTTAAGCAATCGAGTTACATCATCAGGTTGTGTGATAATGCCTGTGACATTAGATGCCGCAGAAAAGCTACCGACTTTCACATCGGCCTCACGATGTTCTTGAAGTGCTTTTTCCAAGGCTTCCAGATCAGGGCCGCCTTGATCCGCCTCTGGAATTTCAACAACCTGAGCATTAGATTCACGCCATGGCAGCAAATTGGAGTGATGCTCGTAGGGACCAATGAATACGACAGCATTGCGAGCTTCATTGATGCCAAATAGAGAAATTAGTTTGTTTAGTCCTGCTGTAGCGCCAGAGCCTGCAAAAACCACACTGCACGATTCTGCATTGGTTAACTTCGAGATTTCACTACGTGCCTCTGCGCGTAGTCGCGTCATAAACGAACCGCAATAAGATGCCTCAGTATGACTATTTGCATAGTACGGCAGGACGGATTTAAGGATATAATCCTCGACTTGTCTGAGCGCACGCCCAGAAGCAACATAATCTGCATATACCAAAGGCACATCATCAAAGAGTCCTGGTATCAGAGTACCATCTCCAATTACACCTTCGCGGATCATTTGAACAATGTTTTTGGCTTTTAGAGATTTTCGAAACGCAGATAGTGTCATGAGTATCCTCCTGCGAATAATTTACTTCATTCACGCGCAGAAAATGACCCAAACATTCTAGAACTTAAGATATTAATGGTGGAGACAATCGAAAATACACGAAGTTTCATATCATTTGATTGAACCAATATATGTATGCATGTTTCTTTGGTGTCCACGATATATAGCAATATTTGTTTTGCGAATTATCTATGCCAATTGAACTGGTAAAGAAGCGAGGCCTCTAAACGCAAAACCACGAAATTCAACCTTGTAATCAATGGCAGGACGAAGTTTGGGAAACTGACAAAAGAGCTTAGGAAGGATAGTGCTGCAAATCAGTCTGCGGTACATGCCGCTTCCAAGACATCTATGTGGACCAGCACCAAAAGTATGATTCTCAATTGACGGTCGGTGAATATCAAACGTTTGCGGATCCAGCCAGTAGTCCTCATCATGATTAGCTGAGCCTTGTATAACCATAATAGCTTCTCCAGCAGGCAAAGTAATTCCACGCAATTCAATGCATTTCTTGACAATCCGAGGGCTTACCTGAATAGGAGCGACCCATCGCAATGCTTCCTCACATGCTAAACTCCAGTTCCCGGTTTTAAGACAATAATTAAGTTGAGCAGGATTTTGTAATAAGCCATGTAATGTTGTTAGTAATGCATCTCGCATTTCAATTGCGGCGCCTCCAATACAAATTTTCATGTTCGTACGGATTTGACTGAGGGGAATTGGGTTGGGTTGATTGACCATTGATGATAATATAGATGCATTTGGATTGGCTCGATGAGCCACAATCATTTGATCAAAACATTGGTTCATTTCTTCGTTAGCTTGATCGCTTGATCTGAACACCGCGACATTAGAACAGGAGTTCATTGCACCGTTGATGAGCGCTGTTGCCCATTCAAACAACTTGTCATCAAGTGCAACGTTTATACCTAGAATGTTTTTCAGACACTTTGCCGAAATCGGAGCCGCCAAGGATGCTAGAAGATCTACAATTCCAGTTTCAGGAAGTTGATTGATTACCTGGTCAACCACGCTCTCGAATATCTTCGACCAGGTACTACACAAATGATGCTCATGGAACGTTGTAGCCATGGCTTCCCGTTCTCGCAAATGTGCTGGCCCGTCTTTTCGCATCAATGTATGCCCACCAAATGCACGGTGCATAGGTGAATGTGTATCGAAAGATCCGAAATGTTCAGTATCTGTTTTCGCCAGATAAACATCATCTGCTTTAGTCAGAACAATACGATCAATAGCCTGAATTCGTACAATTGGTGCATCTTTACGCAAGCGCCGGTATACACTAACCGGATCATGATCCAGCATTTGCAAGGTCGTCAAAGTGTCTAGTGGTATATCGTGGTTTGAATAGGAGAAGCTGGTCAATATATATTTCCTTGATCAGGCATCGACCACTTACAAATGGTCAATTAATTTTCAACAGCTGAGAGATTAACCTCGCTTTTAAGAGAATTACTAACTGTGCAAATTGCTTTCGCTTGTTTCAGGAGACGAGGTATCATTGTTTTGTCATTTACAACATCGCCAATAATCATGATTTCAGCACTTTCAATCCACCCTGGAAGTTCCGCAGATTTTGTCGCTGTAACTTTCACGCGGAATGGATTGAGACTTACTTTTTGGCTGTTGGCAGCCCATTGCAATGATTTTACGATGCATGAACCCAGTGATGCGATCAGTGTATCAACCGGAGAGTCGTCTGGCGGATAGGATGTGATTTTCCCCGTCTCCCCAAACGAATACAAAAGCTGATCATCTCCATTAAATGTCACAAACACTGGACCAAACGGCTTTTGTTTTACTTTCAATATCATACTTTATTCCTTTTAAAAGAGAAGGTTTGGTAGAAACAACGCCAATACTGGGAACACCGTAAGCATTAAAATCATAATCAGATGGATAATCCAGTAGGGGGTAGTGGCAATGGCCACTCGACCAAGACTGACTTCATTATTTGTAAGGGCAGTGAGCACCGACAGGTTTAATCCCACTGGCGGTGTCACCTGACCGATTTCAATCACAATAGTAATCAGAACACCAACCCAGATAGGATCAAAACCAAGACCGGTCAGAAGAGGAAATACGACTGGAAGTGTCATAATCATCAGGGACAATCCATCGAAGAAACACCCCAAAATAAGGTAGATCAAAACAACTATCAGCAACACGCTATATGTCCCGAGCCCGCTGTCAGCCACGGTTGCCAGGATCTGCTGGGGTATTCCCAATATACTTACCGATTGCGCTAGAATTGTCGCGCCAAGTACCAAAAATCCGACAGAGGAGAAAAGCAGGACCGAATGGTAGACAGCTTCAATCAGTTTGTTCCAGGTCAACTCCCCCCAGATTGATGAAATGATAACAGCAAGAACAACACCCACACCTGCCGCTTCCGTTGGTGTAGCTAATCCACCAACAATACTGCCGATGACAGCAATAATTAATGCCAGAAGAGGCCAGATTTGTCTGAATCCCAGAATTGCTTCCCAAAAAGATACAGTTGTTTGATCTCGCGGTGCGATCTCTGGATTTCGTATGCTCTTTATCAGAAGATACAGCATAAACATTCCGCCAACCAAAAAGCCAGGAATGATGCCAGCTGCAAATAGACGTCCGATAGATGTCTCGGTCAGCGCTCCAAAAATCAAAAAAGATAAGCTGGGTGGTATCAGCAATCCAAGTGTACCGCCGCCGGCAAGACTACCGACAACGGTATCTTTATCATAACCGCGTTTTGACATTTCCGGGTATGCGACAGAACCAACTGCGGCAGCTGTTGAAAGGCTGGACCCGCTAACCGCACCAAATAATGTGCATACCGCGATATTGGTATGTAATAAACCGCCGGGTATTTTTCGAAACAAAGGAGAAAACGCAGAATAAGCCTTCTCACTAATTCCGCTGCGCAAAAGTACCTCACCCAAAAGTATAAACATAGGAACAGCACTTAATGTGAAAGAATTGAATACTCCCCAGATCGCATCCACAGCAAGAGATGTCGCTCCGTTTGAGAAGAAGTAGAGGATAATCAGCCCTGTTAGGCCGAGCGCTGCTCCAAGTGCAACACCAGTTCCTGCAGTGGCAACTAATCCGCCGATAAGCGTAAGCCAAAATGACATTATGAAGTCTCACTGATCAGGGAGGGTTGTTCATCTATTTCGTGATCGTTAGCCACGCTGATTATTCCCAGCAGATGCGCCAAGAAGATTAATCCCGTAAGAGTAAGTGAAAAGGGCATCAATGCCATCCATGGATAGAGTAAAATCCGCGAGGTTTCAGTTTTAAGGTTTCGCTTGAATGCGAATTCGAACCATGGGATGGATTCGATAATAAGCCACCCAAAGAAGATTAACCCTACAAGTAAAGCAGCGATTTGTACGATCTGACGCAGTTTCCCACTGAACAAATCAACCAGTAATCCCACTCGAACATGATTTGCTTTCATTGTGACCATGGGAAGACCGAGAAACAGTGAGACGCTGAGAAGCAGACCGACTACTTCTTCGGTTATATGAATTGGCGTATTTGCAAATTTCCGCATCATCACGCTCGTAACAATAATAACGACGATCGCAACCATTCCTAAAGCGGACGCGACGGCGCAAGAGAGGGCCATATAATTTAGCCCTCTCGCAGTGATCTTTCTTATAGTCTCAAACATAAAGGCAGACTCACCGTCCCAGCGCTGTCAGAACTCGCTCACGGTATGCTGGAGCATTCCCACCAGCTTCGTCGGCAAGCTCTTTCCATATCTCGGTCACGGAAGCTACAAATAAATCACGGTCTTCCTGTGGGAAATCTTCACCCCATGTCACACCCTGAGTTCCTAATTTTTCACGCGCAGCAAGCTCGCGCTCAAAGTCATCTTCATATTGGTTCGTGCGGTCCCACAGATCGTTTGCGGCCGATGCAATAGCAGCTTTGGTCGCTTCATCTGTATCGGCCCAGCGATCAGATGCGACACCAATCACATAAGGTCCAGAAGCCATCGGATAAAGGAATGAAGCATGTTTGGCAACTTCCTGAAGTGATACCGTATGAGCATAGAGCGCCGGATATAGCGCGCAATCAACGACCCCAGTTTTCAAAGCAACATACATCTCTTCTTGTGGGATGATCTGAGCTGCAACGCCTAGGCGTTTGAAAGTCTCGACCTGATCCCGCGCCCAAACGCGCAGTTTCTTTGATTTTAGTGCATTGATCGTTCGGACTGGTTCGTCTCGACAAAATACCGACACAGACAACATTGGGATCGCAACATAGCCAACTGAAGATACTCCCCAATCATTGAATTCTTCTTCATAAATTTCTCTAACCGCAGGGATGGCTTTTTCGAACTCCTCAATAGAGCCGATAGTTCCCTGAACAACCACCGAACTCAGCGCGGGAGCGTCCCGACCAAGATAGTTGGCCCATAACAAGCTCATCTCGACGGCACCTTTTGGAAGAAAGCGCAGCGCATCGGTATTGGGCAAACCAAGCGATCCACCGCTATAAATTTTCAATTCGCTCTTTTCGCCAAGAGCATTATTAACGTCTTGTACGAACTTCTCCAATTCTGCTGTCTCCGGACGGGTTTCCGGCAGAAAGTTATTAAAACGCCATTCTTCAGCCACAACGGAAGACATCGTTGCAGCGACAATGGCGGTATTTACGATAATTATTTTGATTAGTTTTTTCATGATAGTTCCTCCTTCTATTACGGTACAGTGGTGTGACTAAGTATTCCAACTAATATTGTCACCATTTCCAGAATATTGATCGGTGATTTATCCATTTTTGACGAATATGACCACATGTTAACAACTTTGCGTAGGCAATTACACAGCAGTGAAATCCCGTCAAGCAAGCAACCTTGTAATTAGATCAAACATATGTTTATTCACTAATTATTGGGTCATATGAGCGAGACTGCGATTAATCATGGATAAAATAGATCGAAATATAGTCGAAACATTGCAGAAAGATAGTTCGTTATCCCAAAGACAATTGGCGGATAAGGTCAATCTATCTCAAAATGCCTGCTGGAGACGATTGCAAAAATTAAATGAGACTGGTGTCATTGTTGGATCGACTGTTTTGTTAGACCGTGAAAAACTTGGTCTGGGTCTCGTTGTTTTCATGATGGTCAAGACACGGCACCACTCTGCTGAGTGGCTGGCTACGTTTCGACGATCCGTTTTACTAATACCTGATGTGGTGGATTTTTTTCGAATTGGCGGAGAATATGACTACATGATCAAAGTTATCACCGAAGACATGAGCTCCTACGATGTAGTTTACCAACGCCTTATTACAGCTGTTGAGCTCGATTCCGTAACATCATATTTTTCAATGGAAGCAATTGTTGAACAGAGGCCATTAAAGATAGTATAAACTTGATGGACTACACTTTGCATCCCATTCCGACGTCCATGTGCCCCAAGAAAAAGTTAGACATAACTCCCATGTCCTCATAACTTTACCAACTTGTATATGAGTAGTCTTCTGATTTATCGCAACTTCACGATGTCTGCTGTTGATATGTCAGCCGAAGTAAAATCGTCAATTCTGGTAGGAAACTGAGTGCCAGGTGCAGACATATCACTGATTATAATAGTGCACTAATTTTTGCTCTTTGTATTTTACCTGATGGTCCTTTGGGAAGGTCTTGCATGATATGTACCTTATCAGGGCGTTTAAAGTTGCCGAGTTTCTGCTGACAGATATCTTGCAACATATCCGCATCAATTTTTGAACCTTCTGAGAGCTTGACTGCTGCTTCTACGGTCTCACCATAACGCTCGCATTTAACCGAAAAAGCAGCGGCTTCTACTACATCAGGATGGCTATATAACGCCTCATCAATTTCACGCGGTGCGATGTTTTCACCACCTTTGATGATCAGTTCTTTAAGGCGGCCAGTCACGAAAACATAACCATCTTCATCCATGCGACCAAGATCGCCTGTGCGCAACCATTCTCGTACGAAGCTGTTTCGCGTAGCATCAGGATTTTTCAAATATTCACGCATAATATTGGGGCCTTTAACGACAATTTCGCCCTCGATATTCGGCTCACATGGTTCAAAATTTGTATTGAAGATGTTGATCTCATTCCCAAACGCGATACCTGGGGAACCGATTTTGCGCGTCGCTGGCGGCAACGGGTTTGATAAGATTTGTGCTGCGGTTTCAGTTAATCCCATTGTCTCAATAATGGGGATACCAAATCTGTGTTCAAATGCTGATTGCACATCTGGTGCGAGTGCAGATGAGGCTGAACGACCAAACCGAATGCGGGCTTTAGTCTCATCAGTTGGTTCATTTTTGCCATGTAATAAATGGCTGACAATGGTTGGTACAACTGAAAACCATGTTACTTTTGTTTGTTCAGAATTTTGCCAAAACCGACTTGCGGAAAACTTCGAGCACATTGAGATCGAGCCGCCTGACACAAGTGCACCCATCATGGAAACGCATAGCCCATTGATGTGGTATATCGGCAGTACACAAAAGCCGCGATCCTGTGCGTTAAGCTCGTGTGCCACGGCGGTAGTCCAACCACCAGCAAGTAGGCTTGATTGGCTATGCACCACGCCTTTTGGGCGGCCTGTTGTACCTGATGTGTACATCAACAAAGCATCGTCTTCAGTCGTTAAGTCATATAAATCGATCTGGTTCGCATTTGGGTTGAGATCAAGGTATGTCAAATTATCTGTTTTTGTCGCTTCAAACAGCCCTAACGCGTTATCATGGACGAAAGCAATGCGCGCTTCTGAATGTTCAAGTGCATAGGAAATTGCGTCATTTCCCGCAACGAGATTGATCATCGTGGCGCGAAACCCGCCATAGAATGTGCCGTATATGGCCAAAACTGCATCACGGCAATTTGGGTAGATGATTGCAACGCTTTCACCTTTTTGCACGCCGTTTGTAGTTAAATCTGAGGCGATGCTAATAGCGGCTGATTGCAGCTCTGACCAAGTTAGATCATCCTCACCATCAGGGAAGGTAAATGCAACCCCATCAGAATTTGCGCGATGATTAAGCCAGGTCCTTATTGTGCCTTGAGGCGGCGTATTTGTTGCAAACATCACTTGCCGACCTTTGCCCAATAATTCTCAAAAACAGTGTCGACTTTTGGCTCGTTGCTTGGGATTTCGCGCACGATTTTTGTCGTTTGCATGAAGTGCTTCCAATGCAAATTATCATCGATTGAATTACCACCCCATGAGCCGCACCCCATTGAGAGCGAGAACGGCATTCCATTATTAAATGCACCGCCCGTTGCAAAGCAATGCGCTTGATTGACGATGATACGGCAAGACGGGATTTTTATCGCTAAGGCGTGGGCGCGTTCGTCGAGTTTGCTGTGAAGACCAACGGAATGCCCCGCACCTTGGTGAGACTGAATTTTGGCTGTAATCTCAATCGCTTCAGAAAAATCAGACGCGCGATAGAGAGACAATACACGGCTTAGTTTTTCACCTGAAAGCGGATGAGATGGGCCAATGCCATTGGTTTCCACAACGACAAATTCTGCTCCATCTGTGTCGATGTTATCAAGATCAAGCGCCGCCAACATCTTGTCTGCATCTTGCGCGATCACATCTTTATTGAGATGCCCATCTGGCCAAAGTTTTGCGACAACAGATTGATCATCTTGGGTGTAGCGTCCACCTGCAGCATCAAGCTCCTTCATGAAGTCATCAAAGATAGCATCTACAACAACTATGGCATTTTCGGACGAACAAGAGGTGGCATTGTCAAAGGTTTTTGATGCGGCAATTTTGGCCGCTGCGGACTTCAAATCTGCAGTCTCATCTATGATCACTGTCACATTGCCCGCGCCAACGGCCACGGCTGGTGTGCCGCATGTATAAGCACGTTTGACGTTATTTTGTGACCCAGTGACAACAACCAAGTCAGAAATTTCCAGAAGACGTTGCGTCTTTTCTTTTGAGCCAGGAGCAGAAACCATCTGCACAAGGTTTTTGTCTTCTCCGATTTTGTCAAATTCTGCATGGATATATCCAAGCAAACGTTCACAGCAAATCACGCCTTTTGGTGATGGTGAAATCACGATTGCATTGCCGCATTTAAGTGCGTTGATAATGTTGTTCGCAGGTGTTGCAGCTGGATTGGTTGAGGGTACGACAGCACCAATTACGCCGATTGGTCGTGCGATTTCTGTTATGCCAGACGCTGCGTCATCTGAGATAATGCCAAATGTTTTAACTGGCATAATGTCCCGCATGAGTCCTAAGGTCTTACGGTGGTTTTTTGTGATTTTATCAGCCACATTGCCTAACCCCGTCGTTTGGACAGCAAGTTCTGCAAGTTCTTTGTTGCGAGTAGGTTCCATAATTGCCCAAGCGGCGGCACTCGCTGCCATATCATAGCGGGATTGAGAGCCATTTTTCTCGAAGTCCAACTGTGCTTTGCGTGCGCTTGCGACAATTGCTTCAACGCTTGCAAGCTCATCTATGGCATTCATGCTATCTTCCTTTATCAATTTGAGATCAAAGGCACAAACATCGCGCCTTTGATCATCTTTAAGTCTGCTTATAGGCCAGCTAGAAGCTCTTTAAGCGTCTCTTCGCGCTTAGCCCACATGGCTTTCACTTCATCGCGTGTCATGATGTGCATTGGCGAACCGCCAGCTTTCATGCGAGATGCAACACGAGAATGCTTGAACATCTCAGGCACTTTTGCCGCAAGTGCTTCAATCACTTCCGGTGGTGTACCTTTTTTCGCCATCAAACCACGGAAGTTCACGGATGAATTATCAACATCTAGACCAGCTTCTTTTAATGTCGGCACATCCGGCAAAAACTCATTCCGCTCAAGATCAGCAACGCCAAGAATTTTTACATTGCCTGCTTGTTGTGCGCGGAAAGCATCAGACAAATTGTTCACGCCGGCCATAACCTCGCCAGCAATCACAGCCTTCATAGCCGCTGCACCTCCACCCTTTGTAGGTATGTAAGCGATTTTGCATTCGCAAGCTTTTTCAATCTGTAGCGCCGCAATGTGATGACCCACAAAAAGGCCCGCGCCTGATGTTGTTGTTTTCCCCGGATTTTCTTTCGCAAATGCGATTAGCTCTTCCATCGTGTTGAACTTGCTATCTTTACCCACAACTACAACGGCAGGATCAGCACCCCAGTTAGCGATAGGTTCAAATGAATCCGCTGAGTATTTCACACCACCCTTAATAGATTGAGCGATGAAGTGAGGAATGTTGTAAGCGGAAAGTGTGTAACCATCGGCATCAGCGTCTGTTGCAAACCAGTTCCAACCTTTTCGGCCACCTGCACCCGGTTTATTGAGGATATACATTGGCTGGCCAAATAGATCTTCGTTTCCGGCAACCATGGTGACGATACGCGCTTGGAAATCAGTCGCACCACCAGCACCGTAGGATACGGCGACACCAATTGGACGATCTGGAAAATCTTCTGCAATAGCTATGGATGAAAGCGTCGTTGCCGCCGCTGCAATCATTATTGTCTTTAGTAAAGTCTTCATGTGTTTTCCTCCCAATTGAAAACGTTAGAAATTAATACCGCGAGGTGTTTGCACCTGTAGCAGTATGGAAAATAGCCCATACATGACCAGCATGAATGCGACTGTTACAATTGCTCTTTTGATCCAATCTTTAACGCTTCCCAATGGCGCTGGATCATATAATGAATAAAGAACAAAGAATGCGAGTGTGGAGGCGGTGTAAAAACCAAGCCCTTTGGCGGCCCAAAACGCATAAATGAAAATAAGCACAACGCCGGGTGTAATGTTTTTTGCTACTTCCAGCGAAATGCCACGACCAACTTTAGCAAGGCCAAGAACAGCGCGCAAAAAGTTCCATATGGCAAGCCCAACAAAAGCGCTTGAAATGAGGCGCGGGAACAGAAAGCTTTCTGCCGGTTCTTGCGTGAAACTAAGCCAAGCGACGGTCAGAGCAAGCGCTAAAATTAGCCCGCCGGGAATGATATGCTGAAGTCGGTTTTGTGTCATTATTCTCCAGCCTTCCGCGAAGTTTCGGCCTTGTTGAACGAAGCTTTCAGCATGTTGTTCCAGAATGAGTAAGCGATGGATGCGATCACCAGCGCGACTAGCACTAGATTGAGCGGACCTTTGAAAAAATAAACCCAAGGGCCATCTTGTGCTGCTGCAATCATCGAGCCGTTGACAAAGTAATCAGCAGCAATTGGTCCTAAGATAAGGCCAAGTACTAAGGGTGCTGCGGAGAAGCCGAACTTCTCTAACACCCACATTCCAAGACCTAGCACCAACATGATGTGCACATCACCCATGCTTTGCTGCACTGAATATGAACCAAAGAGAGCAAGCACGGTAACGGCTGCAGCCATGATTGGCATAGGAACTTTAGCAATTTTGGCTGCCCATGCCGCAGTGTAGATACCAAAGATCACCATGAGGATTTGGCCAAGCAACATCGAGTTGATAAAGGTCCATATTACTTCTGGATGATTATCAAAAATATCAGATCCGGGGAAAATACCATGAATCAAAAGCCCGCCGAGCAACACCGCAGCCGTTGGGCTGCCGGGGATTGAAAGGGTAAGCAGTGGTACAAGAGAAGGGCCAACCATCGCGTTATTGGCGCTTTCAGCAGCGATCACGCCTTCACTATGACCTGTACCAAACTTCTTTTTGTGTGGTGAGAAATTGCGAGTTTGATCATAAGCGACCAAACCCGCAATCTGCCCCCCCACACCCGGTATTAACCCGATAATTGAGCCTACCACCGTGCCAATCGTCAAAGCACGTTTTGAGCTGACTACTTCTTTAAATGACGCTGAGATCGGATGTTTAGGCACTTCCAATGCATCAATCGTCAGTTTTTTACGGCCCTTGGCCAGCATTTCCATGATTTGTGGGATCGCGAAAAGGCCAATGAGGGCTGGGATGATATGGATGCCGCCTGTCAGTGCGTCAGTGAAGATGAAGCGTTCATTACCCAAAATCTCATCGTAGCCGATTTGTGAAAGCCAAAGACCAATACAACCTGATAACAGCCCTTTCACAAAACTCTTGGAATCCAGCGAACCGATCACAGTGACACCCAGTATCGCAATCCAAAACAGATGCGAAGGACCAAAACTGAGTGCCCATTGAGCAAGAACGGGTGTGAGGAAGATGAGCAGTAACACCCCAATAATGCCACCGATACCGGAGGAGATAAAAGATAAATGAAGCGCGCGTGCACCTTCTCCGCGTTTTGCCATTTCATTACCGTCGAGCGCTGTTGCTATATTAGCTGGAGCGCCGGGAATTTTGAGTAAGATCGCGCTAACCGCACCGCCAGCAACTGTCGATGTGTAGGCAGCGCCAAGTAGGATGAGGCCTTGGGTAGGGCTAAGCTGAAATGTGAAGGGGATTAAAAGTGCTACTGCCATAGTGGGAGATAGACCCGGCGTTGCGCCAAGTATCAACCCACCGATTGTGCCGACCAGCAAAAGTAAAAATGACAAAGGCTCAAATACGCCCCCGAAATATCCCAAAAACTCCATATCTCTAATATCCTCCCCAGAATATAAAAATAGATATATCCAATTTACTGCAAATTCTTTGTGATTTGCTTCATACGTCAGGTTAGTTTATGAAATTAAAAATGCAAATGTTTTCATTTACTTAAAATAACGCAATAAAATCAGGGAAAATGATATGCGCGCGCGGTCGAGGAAAGGTGCCCCAGGCATTATTGAAGTTGCGAAAAGGTCGGGTGTATCACCAGCCACGGTGTCGCGTTTTTTCAATGAACCAGAGATCGTAAAGGGTAAAACCCGCAAGCTGATTGAGCAAGCGGCAAAAGACCTTGGCTATTATAAAACCCGCATGGAAGGCGGCGTACACCATGGTTTCTCAGGTACAATTGGCTTAATCGTCCCGACAATCGACAATGCAATTTTTGCCGAGTTGATCCAAGCCTTTTCATCGCGGCTGTTAACCCACGACAGAACTATGTTGATTGCAGCTCATGGCTATAACCCATCGCTGGAGGTGGGGATTGTTAAATCGCTCTTAGATCGACGCATTGATGGTGTGGCGCTCATTGGTGTTGAACATGAAAAAGCGCCTCTAGAAATGTTGGCTGCGCGTGGAGTTCCAGTACTGGCTGCATGGAACTATCGTAAAAACTCATCCATCCCTTGTGTGGGTGCAGATAATTTCGAAGTTGGATATAGGGCGGCAAAACATCTGACCAAGATGGGTCATCATGATATCGCCTTAGTATTTCCGCCGACGAAGGCAAATGATCGCGCAGAGGACCGTCTTAATGGTGTCATGTCTGCATTAGGAATTTCGCCTGATGAACTTGCCCATCATCGTTTCATTCAAACACGTTATGATATCGGTGAAGCCAAGCGGGCGATTATGGAAATTCTTATGAAAGAGCGACCATCCGCTATTATTTGTGGCAATGATGTGATTGCGCAAGGTGCTGTTTATGCCTGCCAATCTATCAATATTGCTATTCCAGATGATATTTCGATAATTGGTATCGGCGACTTTAGGGGCTCATCACACATGGAACCGAGTCTAACAACAGTCCGAATGCCAGCGCAACGCATAGCTGAGACCGCTGCGGATTTACTATGTGGCGGTTTATCAGTCACTTCAAAGAGCGGTATCACACGAATTAAAATTGAGTCTGAATTGATGGTAAGAGAATCAGTTCGTGATATTTCAATGAATTATTGATTGCTATGTGTATAAAATCGAAAAATGACTGCTTCTGGCCGATATTGTTGATAAAGTGTTTGAGTTGATTTGGATTGTCTAGCGCGGTTTTGGATCGCGAGTAGTATTGTCAGGGTATTAGCCCGTTTTGATCTTGGTTTATGTCTTTTTCATTGTATCAAGCT